>NZ_KB906455.1:0-180111 GCF_000381385.1 Thioalkalivibrio sp. ALE10 | reverse complement strand
ACTCCGGCGCTCCACGACCGCACTCGGCCACCGCCACCGCGATCGTCTCCTTGTGCACGTCCAGCCCGATGTAGGCGCCGTACACATCGGCGGCCTGCTCCACCGCCTGCCTCACGCCGGTCAGACCCGACGCCGGCCCTGCATCCTTCATCCCTTCCGCGCTAAACTGGTTCATGACCTGCCCCCTCGATATTGGCTCTGTGTTGAAGGTGGTTGTCCCAACCCCGAGAACATAACCCACGCTCTCGAGGTCGGGCAGGTCAATCCATCATGTCTACGGGGCCGGCTCGGTCAGTCGCTGTTGAAGAGGTCGCGGGTGTAGATCTTGTGGGTCTGGTCGCGGATGTCGTCGGTGATGCGGTTGGCGACGATCACGTCGGCCTCGCGCTTGAACTGTTCGAGGTCGCGGATGACGCGGGAGCGGTAAAACTCGTCATCCGGGAGCTCCGGCTCGTAGACGATCACCTCGATGCCCTTGGCCTTGATGCGCTTCATCACGCCCTGGATGGCGGAGGCGCGGAAGTTGTCGGACCCGCTCTTCATCACCAGGCGGTAGATGCCGACCACCTTCGGGTTGCGGGCGATCACGGCATCGGCCACGAAGTCCTTGCGCGTGCGGTTGGCGTCGACGATCGCCTTGACGATGTTGTTGGGCACCTCGTCGTAGTTGGCCAGCAGCTGCTTGGTGTCCTTCGGCAGGCAGTAGCCGCCGTAGCCGAACGACGGGTTGTTGTAGTGGCTGCCAATGCGCGGGTCCAGGCACACGCCGTCGATGATCTGCCGGGTGTCCAGGCCGTGGGTCTCGGCGTAGGTGTCCAGCTCGTTGAAATACGCCACGCGCATGGCCAGGTAGGTGTTGGCGAACAGCTTGATCGCCTCGGCCTCGGTGGAGTTGGTGAACAGCATGGGGATGTCGTCGTCCACGGCGCCTTCGGCCAGCAGATTGGCAAAGGTTTCGGCGCGATCGGACTGTTCACCGACGATGATCCGCGACGGATGCAGGTTGTCGTGCAGGGCCTGTCCCTCGCGCAGGAACTCGGGCGAGAACACGACGTTGTCGGTCTCCATCTGCGCCTTGATCTCGCGCGTGTAGCCCACGGGCACGGTGGACTTGATGACCATCGTGGCATGCGGGTTGATGGCCAGCACATCGCGGATGACGGATTCGACCGAGCGGGTGTTGAAGTAGTTGGTCTGCGGGTCGTAGTCGGTGGGCGTGGCGATGATGATGAACTCCGCGCCCTGGTACGCCTGCTGCGGATCCAGAGTTGCGGTCAGGTTCAGGGAGCCGTTGCCCAGGAACTCCTCGATCTCGGCATCGATGATCGGCGATTCGCCCCGGTTGATCTTCTCGACCTTCTCCGGCACCACGTCCAGCGCCACCACCTCGTGGTGCTGCGCCAGCAGCACGGCATTCGACAGGCCCACATAACCGGTTCCGGCCACCGCAATCTTCATTCCGTCATCCTTCCTGATCTGCTTGATTTCCCGCCCCCGTAGGAGGCCAGCCCCCTGGCCGATCGGGCCCGGGACACGCCCATCGCGCAGCGGGCTGCGCTCCTACACCGTGGGAGGCCAGCCCCCTGGCCGATCGGGCCCGGGGCACGCCCATCGCGCAGAGGGCTGCGCTCCTACACCGTAGGAGGCCAGCCCTCTGGCCGATCGCCCCCGGGGCACACCCCAATCGCGCAGGGGGCTGCGCTCCTACGACAACCCGGCACCCCGTAGGAGGCCGGCCCTCCGGCCGATCACCCCTCCTCCCGGCCCCGCCTCAGCTCTTCCTCCAGCGCCGCGATCTCCGCCTGAATGGCGGCATGCTCCTCGCGCTTGCGCTTGAGGAACGCACGGGCCAGCCGGGCCTTTTCCGCCACGCCATGAGGGGTGAGCTTGTACAGGTAGCGGGTCTTGTTCTCACTGCGGGCAAAGTTGCCCGCCTTGACCCAGCCCTTGTCGATGAGCGCCCTCAGGGAATAATGCGCACTTCCCACCGACACCCCCAGCCGTTCCGCCAGTTCGCGCTGGCTCAGCTCGGGATGGTCCTGAAGGATCTTCAGAATGCGGTACTGGATCTCGTCTCGCTGCAATTCACCGCCTTCGAGGGGCTTTCGGCGCGTCGGCGCCGGGAGGGGCGACCCGCGAACACGCGGATGCATCCGCACGGCGACGCACGGCCGGCGCCGTTCACCCCCTGAACGAACGGGACGTATTGGATCATACCCCCCGTGGACCGGCAAGGACACATCACCCATCGTGGGAGCGTGCCCGCACGCGAACAGCCTCCCCACCCGCCTGCAGGAGCCTGCTCGCAGGCGAACAGGTTGGGCCCGAGGCGAACGCACGTCTGTTCGCGGCCGAGGCCGCTCCTGCGGTGCCGCCGCCACCGCCCGCCTGTGGGAGCCTGCTTGCAGGCGAACGGCGAACCGGGGCGAACAGCCCCTACCGCAGGATTAACGCATCACCGCTGGGTTCCACCTCCACCCGGTCGAGAAAGGTCCGCCCCAGGCGCGCCCGGTCGATGTGATCGTCCGGCACGATCACCGCGCTCACGCCACTGCGGCGGATGCCGCCCACCCGCACTTCATCCAGCGTCACGCGGCGGGCGTTCACGCGGCCGCGCTCGGTACGCAGGTGCACCGTATTGCCGGCGTCGGCGTCCACCCCGGCGCGTTCGGCGTCGCGCTCGCGCAGCATCACCGACTCGGCCTCGCGGTCCACCTCCATGGTGATGGCCCGGCCGTTCACTCCAACCGTCAGGCTGTGAACCCCGCGCGAATCACGGTACACGGTGATCCCGGGGTCGGCGGCCTCTCTCTCACGGCCCGCGGCTTCACCATCGGCCGAATCCGCATCGCCAGCCCCTGTGGAAGCGGGTTCCCCCGCCCCGCGCTCCAGCCAGCGGGTCTCCCCCGCGAACTCCACCTGCACACGCCCGCCGCCGGCCTGCAGCACCCGAACCCCGCCGGGACCGCTCTCGCCCTCGGCCACCACGGCCCGCTCGCCGTCCACCGACAGGACCGCCCGGCCGTCGAACACCGCGTGGACGGTGATGTCGGCGGCCGCAGCGCCGGGGAAAACGCCGGAGAGCGCGAGGGCGGCGAGCATGGCGAGGCGAGCGACGTAGCGTGTTTCCCGGAATTTAATCATTGTTCTTTGTATACAACCTTGGCGTTTCGCCTGCGAGCAGGCTCCCACAGACCGGTGTGGCGGGGGCCGCGTAGGAGCGGCCTCGGCCGCGAACCGGACGTGCGTGCGCCCGGGCTCCGGCTGTTCGCCTGCGAGCAGACCCCTGCGCGATGGGGCGCATCCAGACCCCGATCGGCCAGAGGGCTGGCCTCCTACCGAGGGCAGCGCGCCCGGTAGGAGGCCAGCCTTCTGGCCGATCAGGCATGTCCAGCACCCCCACGCGCAGAGGGCTGGGGGAAGGATTATTGGCCGGGCAGCGGGGGCATACAAGAGCGACTACCGGCCTGGGCGACAATCCCGATGGGCACACTCGGGCATACCCGCAAACTGACCAAGGTTGTCACTCGGAGGTGACCAATTTCGTCACCCGAGACTGACAATCGCCGTCACACTCGGGGTGAGTGAGTTGGCACGGAATGTGATTGCCCGCACAAAAAACAAAGGAGCATCCACATGCGACAACTCATCCAGAAGGGCTTCACGCTGATCGAACTCATGATCGTGGTCGCGATCATCGGCATCCTCGCGAGCCTCGCGCTGTTTGCCTACGCGGACTACCAGGTGCGGGCACAGCTCGCCGAAAGCGTTTCGCTGGTGGGTCCGGCGCGGAATGCCGTGGAAGAGTTCTACAACGAACGGGGAGCCTTCCCGCCCGACAACGCCGCGGCAGGGCTTATGAGCCCTGCTAGCTACAATGGAAGTTACACCGAATCCATCGAGGTCCATGACGACGGCACCATCCGCGCGCTAATCGGCAACGACGCCAGCGCGCGCGTGGCAGGCGGCTACATGGTGTTCTCCGCCTCCACCGCAACCTCCGGCGTCGTCTGGCGGTGCAGCGGACGCGACGATGTGCCCACTCGCCTCCTCCCGTCGGGCTGCCGCGAAGACTGACCTCCGAAATTTCCCTGCCCGGCGTATTGCAATACCTGGCATTACGATTGCATACTTTCAGGCAGGGTTTAGCAGGACCCTGACCAACTCCCAAGAGCAAGGAGCAACACCATGCGCAAGCAAGTCCAGAAGGGTTTCACCCTCATCGAACTCATGATCGTGGTCGCGATCATCGGTATCCTCGCGGCCATCGCCCTGCCGGCCTACCAGGACTACACCGTCCGCGCCCAGGTCTCGGAAGGCATGTCGCTGGCCGCCGGTGCCCGCACTGCCATGGCCGAGTATTACAATAGCCGCGGCACGTTCATCGATGGCGATAACTCGGATTACGGTCTGGCCTCCTCGGGATCGATCACCGGTTCTTACGTCAGCGACGTCTCTGCTGGAAGTGGCCTCATCACTGTTAGCTACGACGGCCCGAGCGCCAACGCAAACATCACCAACGCTGAACTGGTGTTCTCGGCGGACACCGATTCCGGCGGTTCCGTGAACTGGATTTGCAAGCCCGGCACAAATATGGAAAACAAATACCTGCCGGCCGACTGCCGTGACTGATCTTTACGAGATCATTCAGCCGTTCATCGGCTGAAACCGGCCCTGAACACCCCGCCCCGGCGGGGTGTTCTTTTTAGACTCCTCTCCACGAGTCCAACTGTCCAGCAAGAGGCGCAGGTGAACGAAAGCCCCTATACCACTTACGGAATTGCGTTGCGCACCACCCTCCTGGTTGCGCTGCTCACGGGGATTGCGCTGGTCTACATGCCAGGAACCACTGGGGGGTATGTCTTTGACGATATGCACAACATCGTCGACAACGCAGCCCTCGAAATGAGTGAATTTACTAGCGACGAATTCGCCCGGGCCGCCTATTCTTCCGATGCGGGCCGTCTTAACCGTCCCATCGCCATGGGCACCTTCGCCCTGGAACGCTATTTCTTCGGGCTGGACCCGTTCCCGATGAAGATCACCAACGTGGTGATCCACCTGATCAACACGCTGCTCGTGTTTGCCCTGGCGCTGCTGGTGGCGCGCCGGCTCGAGCAGCGCCTGACCGACCGGCACGGGCATGGCCTGAGTCTGGTCATCCCGTTGCCGATGTTCGCCCTGGCCGTGGCCGCCGCCTGGGCGCTGGCCCCCATCAACCTGACCGGCGTGCTGTACGTGGTCCAGCGCATGGAGGCGCTGGCCACGCTGTTCATGCTGGCCGGCCTCATTGTGTACATCCTCGGGCGCCTGCGGATCGAACGCGGTCGACTGCGCAGCGGCTGGGCCCTGGTCCTGGGCGGGCTGGGCCTCGGCACGGCCCTGGCCGTGCTCAGCAAGGAAAGCGGGGTGATGCTACCGGTGTTCGCCCTGCTCGCCGAGTGGCTGCTGTTCGGCTTCGGCGCGGCCGGTACGGCGACCCGGCGCGGGCTATACTGGCTGTTCGGCCTGGTGCTGGTGCTGCCCGGCGTGGCCGGGCTGGCCACAGTGCTGCCGAACAATCCGGAATTCCCCCATCGGCCGTTCGACCTGTGGGAGCGCCTGTGGACTCAGGCCCACGCGATGTGGTTCTACATGCGCAACATCGTGGCACCCGACCCCGGCGCACTCACGCTGTACCACGATGCCTTCCCGCTTGCGCGGGGCTGGAACGAGCCCTGGACCAGCCTGCCGGCGGCCCTGGGCCTGCTCGGACTGGTCGCCGGCGCTTTCGCACTGTGGCGCCGCTACCCGCTGATCACCTTCGGGGTACTGTTCTTCTTCATCCCGCACCTGCTGGTGTCCACCATCATCGGCCTGGAGCTGGTGTACGAACACCGCAATCACATGGCCTCGGCCGGCCTGATCATGGCGGTGTTCGGGGTGCTGCTCTCGGGGCGGCCAGGCGACTCGCTCGCGTTCGCGCGCAAGGCAGCCGTAATCGGCCTGATCGTGCTCTACGGGTTTCTCACCTTTCTGCGCGCGAACGAATGGAGTGACCCTATCCAACTGGCGTACTTCGAGGCTACCCGCCAAGGCGACTCTCCACGCGCGGCATATGAATTAGGCCAGATGCTGATCGTTTCAGGCGCAGAACCCGGGGACCCTTCTTATTCCCTGGCAATACAGCAGTTTGAGCGAGCGTCTCAACTGCAGCCACCTGGACTACTGCCTTATCAGGCCTTGATTTACGAACACGCCCGCCATGGCCTCGATGTGAACGAGTCATGGTGGGAGGCCATGCGGCAACATATCCGGGAGAAACCACTCGCTGCCCAGGATCAAGGATCCCTGAGAGGCCTAGTGCGAGCAAAGGTGCGAGGCGGTATAGAGATTGACGTTCAGGAACTGGGGCAAACACTCCGCCTGGCCTATAAAAATCACTCCGGCCGACGGACGGTATCCTTCATATACGGAGAATACCTATCCAACGTCGAGGAAGACTTAGCTACCGAGGAATCGGTATTCCTCCAATACACACTGGAAAGGCCAGACGACCCTGCAGGATGGGTCCAGCTGGCCCGGACGCAACTGGGATTAGGCAAGCACCAGAATGCACGGGCAAGCCTTGAAAGAGCCGCTGCCACCGATCGTCATTCTCGCCATGATCCCCTGATCCGCTCCTTGAGGAAGCAGGCTTCTACCCGTGTTGTGGAACCAATCGATGGCTAGGCTCCTGCCAAAAACTTCCGTGCTTTCGGCCCGACTTGGGTTGTTGACGGCCCTCCTCGTGCTGCTGGCCCTCGCCTGGCTGGTCTACCGCCCGGGCCTGTCCGGCGATTTCATCTTTGATGATCTGACCAACCTGGCCCTGCTCGGTTTCTACGGCACCATCGACAACCTGCAGGCGTTCTGGCTGTACGTGCTGTCGGGCTTTGCCGGCCCCACCGGCCGGCCGGTGGCGTTGGCCTCGTTCCTGATCGATGCGCGCAACTGGCCGGCGGACCCCGAGCCGTTCAAGCACACCAACGTGCTCATCCATCTGGCCATCGGCGTGGTGCTGTTTGGCTTGCTGCACCGGCTGGCACGGGCACTGGAGGCGGACGCCCGCACCGCCGCGCTGGTCGCACTGCTGGCCACGGCGCTGTGGCTGCTGCACCCGTTGTGGGTCTCCACCACGCTGTACGTGGTGCAGCGCATGGCGCAGCTCGCCACGCTGTTCGTGCTGGCCGGGCTGTGGCTGTACGTGCGGACGCGGCTGGCACACCCGCCCGAGGTCCGCCCGGCCACCGTGCTCGGCATGGCCGGCGGTATCGGCGGGTTCGGCCTGCTGGCCGTGCTCTCCAAGGAAAACGGGGCCCTGCTGCCGCTGCTCGCGCTGGTACTGGAAGGGACCATCCTGGCCGCCCATGCGCGTCGACATGGCCTGCAGCCGACCCGCGGGTTTGTCTGGTGGCGGCGGATCGTACTGGGCGTTCCGGTCGCGCTGCTGCTGGCCTATCTGGCCACGCGCGCCGGTGCGCTGTTCAGCGACAATCCTGGGAGCCGCCCCTACACCGCGCTGGAGCGCCTGCTCACCCAGGGCCGCATCCTGTGGGATTACGTGGGCCACCTGGCCCTGCCCCGTCCGGTCACGGGCGGGGTGTTTCAGGATCATGTTACCTTTTCTACCGGCCTGTTCAGCCCGTGGACCACGGCGCTTGCCTGGGCGGCCTGGATTGCCCTGGGCGCGATGGCCATTGTGTGGCGGTTGCGCTTCCCCGCGCTGGCGGCGGCCATCCTGTTCTTTCTGGCCGCGCATCTGCTGGAATCCAGCTTCATCCAGCTGGAACTCTACTTCGAGCACCGCAACCACCTGGCCGCCGCCCTGCTCGGCCTGCCGCTGGCGCTGGCCTGGCTACGCTGGGAACGTCCGGATGCGCTCACCCGCACGCTGGTGCCCCTGCTGGTCATCGCCCCACTGGCCCTGGTAACCGCGCTGCGCGCGGACCTGTGGGGCAGCCCCTTCCAGCAGGCCCGCGCCTGGGCCGAGGCCCGCGAGGACTCGGCCCGCGCCCAGCACTACCTGGCCGGTTTCTGGCGCGAGACCGGGCACTATGAGGAAGAAGAACGGCTGATCCGTCGAGCCATCGAACTGAACCCGGACGGTATTGCCTGGCGCATCCGTGCCGTGGGCATCGCCTGCGAACGCGGCCGCGACCCGCATGAGCCACTGGAAGGCACGCTGGCCGCCCTCGCCTCCATGAGTGCCGTACGCTCGGTACAGCGCTCGCAGGTAGACACCCTGCTGGAACACCTGCACGGCGGCGGCTGCCCGGGACTGGACCAGCCCGAAGACGTGCTCGCCATCATCGACCGGCTGGAGGCCGACGACCGGGCCCGCAACCGCCCCGGGCTGGGCTCCACTCTGGAACTGTGGCGCGGCCATGTGCACCTGGACCAGGGCGAGATCGAACCCGCGGTGGCTGCCTACCGGCGCTCCCTGGGCGAAGAACCCCGGCCGGGACGGGTCCTGGCCGTGACCGCGCGCATCGCCAGCGCCGGCCATCTTGAAGATGCACTCACGTTCCTGGAGACCACGCCGCTGGACACCCGCGCCCGAGGCACGCACATCGACGGCATCCGCGCCCGCTACACCGAACGAACGGGGTATTATGAGCGCGAGCGCGAGCACCTGCGAGGGGCCATCCTCGAGGACCTGCTTGCACCGGATTACCCGATCCCGGCCCCGAGGACCGGGCAGGCCAACATGGAGTGAAGCGCATGGATCCGCAGCTGAGCATCATCCTCCCCGCCAAGAACGAAGCCGCCGCCATCGGACCGGTCATCTCGGCGCTGGTGGAGCAGTTCCCCCGGGGCGAGGTGCTGGTGGTGAACGACGGCTCCACCGACGAGACGGAACAGGTGGCCCGTGAGGCCGGCGCCCGGGTAGTCACCCAGCCCTACAGCATGGGCAACGGCGCCGCGATCAAGCGCGGGGCGCGTTCGGCGCATGGCGAGATCCTGGTGTTCATGGACGCCGACGGCCAGCACGACCCGGCGGATATCCCGCGCCTGCTGGAACGCCTGGAAAACGGCTACGACATGGCGGTGGGCGCGCGCCAGCGCGGCTCGCAGGCCAACCTGGGCCGCGGCCTGGCCAACCGCTTCTACAACCGCCTGGCCAGCTTCATGACCGGGCAGCGCATCGAGGACCTGACCTCCGGATTCCGCGCGGTACGCGCGCGGCTGTTCCGCGAGTTCCTGCACCTGCTGCCCAACGGCTTTTCCTATCCGACTACCATCACCATGGCGTTCTTCCGCGCCGGGTACCCGGTCTGCTACGTGCCCATCCACGCCGCAAAACGCATCGGCCAGAGCCATATCCGCCCCATCCAGGACGGCATCCGCTTCCTGCTGATCATCTTCAAGATCGGCACGCTTTATTCGCCGCTCAAGCTGTTCGTGCCCGTGGCGTTCCTGCACGGCTTGCTGGGCGTGGGGTACTACGCGTTCACCTTTCTCACCCAGGGGCGGCTCTCACTGGCAACCATCTTCATGCTCACCGCCGGTGTCACCATCTTCCTGATCGGCCTGGTGTCCGAGCAGATCACCCACCTGATGTACAAGGATGCGTATCAAGAAACGGAATAGCTTGCCGACTGACAACGCTTGTCCACCTCCCACACGCTACTTGTGGACCCACACTTCAATGATCACTCCGCATATTGCTACTCCGGAGCCAGCCCATGAAGATCCTGGTTGACATCTGCCACCCTGCCCATGCTCATTTTTTCCATCACCCCATACGCAGCCTGACCAATGCAGGGCATACCGTTCTGGTTACCAGCCGCGACAAGGACGTCAACCTTGCGGTACTGCAAGGACTCGAGATCCCTCACCACCCCTTGCCGGCTCCCAAAGGCAAAGGTGTTTTTGGTCTCGCCCGAGAACTAATCCAGCGGGACTATGCCCTATTGCAAGTGGTAAAACGCGAAGCCCCCGACGTCATGGCCGCAATTGGCGGCACATTCATCGCCCACGTTGGACGTCTCACACGGACACCTTCCCTCGTGTTCTACGACACCGAAAACGCACGCCTACAGAACACAATGACATATCCCTTCGCCGATCAAATCCACGTCCCTCGTGCTTACCAGGCCAAGCTACCCCAAAAGGCCACCAGATACCCCGGATACCACGAACTAAGTTACCTTCACCCGTATCAATTTACCCCGGACTACCAAACGGCACACGAGAACGGCCTGGCCCCCGACCGCCCCAATTTCATACTCCGCACAGTCGGCTGGCACGCAAATCACGATCTAGGCGAAACCGGATGGACGCAGGAATTGACCAATGCGCTGGCAAACTATCTCTCTAGGCAAGGAAATGTCCTCATCAGCTCTGAAACTCCGCTTCCGCCAGCACTCCAACAATTCGCATACACCGGAAGCCCATCAAAAATCCACCACTTGATGGCATTTTCCAATCTATACATCGGAGAAAGCGCCACGATGGCTTCTGAATGTGCTGTCCTAGGTGTCCCGGCAATATATGCCGCCCACACCGGCCGGGGGTACATTACCGAACAGCAAGACCGCTACAACCTCGCCCGGCACATAACTGACCTCCGCTTTACTACTATCAGGGATGCCATCGATAACACCCTCAACATCCCTCAGACCACTTGGCACGAACGAAGGGCCCGGCTACTTCGAGATACAATTAATGTTTCTGATTATATTACCAGAACCATAGCCGTTAACTCCCAGTAGACGGCTAAATAGTATCGAAAAACGCCCTTTACGCTTCCCCGCTACCCCCAGACTTTCCCACACGCGCCCTCCGTTTCTCCAAACCGTCTTTGACCCACCAAATTAACGATCCACCCTTGATACCCCACGGACTCCAACTCAAACCTGAGTGCCACACCAGCCCAACGACACGCAATGCAACCTTAGGCCCGTACGACATCGCTCTCACCACAAACCCCAAACCCGACCTTCTAACCCGTACCCCTTCTATATGCATCAATTCCGCCATCCTTACCCACACCCTAACCCTCTCGATATACGCTTCCGAATCGCGCGTAACCGTCAAGCTACCTGACCGCCGAAAAACCCTATACACCGGCGCAGGAACCACCCGTATTTGGCTTGCCCTAATTGCCCCAAGAACATTAAAGACTACATCGTTACTCACCATTGTTTCTTCGAAACTCAGGCCCTGTTTATCAATAAAACTCTTCGAGTAGACTTTACCAAACGGATTAACGTGACCAATTTGCAATAAACCTAAGTTCCGCGGTGTCGGATTCGCATAATAATTCAGGCATAAATCATTCAACCTACTCGCCCTCGCCGACCCATGGCTATCGCCTTCACAAACACCCTCTAATAGAAAATATACGAGCTCATCTTTTGACTCAATAGACCGATCAAATATATCAAATGCCCCGGAGATAAATTCGTCATCTGAATCCGCAAAGATCACAAACTGTCCATTAGCCATAGCCAATCCTACATTTCTTGCAGAACCTGCCCCGGACGGTGAAATTGTACTCCCCCAAACAACGCCTGGATAACGCGGCATCAACTCCAACAAATGACCTTGATTGTCACTGGAATCATCCACCACAAGGCACTCTAGATCCATTCGTGATAAAGGAATAGAATCCAGCAATCGACACAATCTTGCGAAATCTTCTCTATGCGGAATCACTACGGAGTATTTGATTTTTCTCACAACCACCTCTCAATCAATTTCCACCAAGCGAATTGCTCCATGCTCAATTTTTCAGATTACGGCTAGTTTTCAAGTCCCGGTTGGTTGTTGACACCGTGACGGCGCATGCAGCGGTCCAGCGCCGACCGGCAAAGATCGGGGTTCAGGCACTGACGCGCCACCATCGGCAGGACGTCCAGCGACAGCGGTGCAACCTTCCGAGCCTAGACCAAGATCGTGTACTGTTTGGCGGCGCGAGTCGGGTGCATCGCCTTCTGACGATGAGCCCGGTCTTCCACATCGATGTGCCGACGGCGCAATTTTTGCGCCGCCATGCCGCTGATGCGTTAGCGCCCAGCCACTTCTGGATCGCTGACGCCAGCCGGCGCCTCCTGAACCTCATGCCGGGTCCGGGGCGTGGTGCGTGCGTTGGAATCGACCGTAGTAGCAATGCGAACAACCTCCCGTTGGCTCCTCGAACACAACAGTCATTTACCATTGGGCATACAGCAAACGGGACCTTCTCTCGCGGGATGTGATCAGGCGAGACCTGACACGCAAGTTATCCAGCGCTCGACGTCGGAGGCCACCGGATCATGCTGGCGAGCCACATCCATCCTCGGGATCTTTCTCTCGTGAATTGATGGATTTCATAATTTTCGAAACACGAAAAATCTATGATACGGGTTTTCGCCAACACGATAATTTCTAATCATCTTCATAGACACTACGTTCGAGAGATCATATTGCACCCGCGCTAACGAATAACCAGCTTTGTTTATCTCCCAGTAATGTTCGCCATCGAATTGATGTTCGCGCGCCCCGATCCGTGGCTTGGGAATCGAGATCCACCTCAAACCTACCAAAGGAATGTGGATCGCCATTGGCCACCGCTCTGCTGCATCCGGAAGCGAGATAATCGCACCCTTGCGGGCCACCCGCGCCATTTCGCGGAAGATGGCCAGACTCTTTTCGTATGGCACGTGCTCCAACATCTGGAACGCGCAGACCACGTAAGCTTCCCCGTCAAGAGGACCATTCATTCTTAGAGTCCTCAGCGGTTGAATGGAGCTGGGCGTAGACGACCGGCGGCAGGTCGCCGAGGGCGTCATGCGCCCGCTCCTCGTTGTAGTCGATCACCCACCAGTGGGTGATCTCGCGGACCTCCTCGAGGTCGTTGAACAGGTAGAGATCCAGGACCTCGTTGCGGTAGATGCGGTTGAAACGCTCGATGAAGGCGTTCTGGTTCGGCTTGCCGGGCTGGATGTACTGAATGAACATCGCGTTCGCCTCCGCCCAGGCGCGAAAGGCGTCGGACAGGAATTCCGGACCATTGTCCACGCGCAGGATCTGCGGCAGACCGCGCTCGGCCTTCACCCGTTCGAAGGTCCGGGTCAGGCGGTGGCCATTGATGGAGGTGTCGATCTCGATGGCCACCGCCTCGCGGTTGAAGTCGTCGACGATGTTGAAGGTCCGGAAGCGCTTGCCGGTGTACAGCCCGTCACTCATGAAGTCGGCGGACCAGACCGTGTTCGGCGCATCCGGTACGAACAGCGGGTTATAGGCCCGCGGCGGCAGTCGTCGCCGGGTGCGGCGCGGCTGGTTGAGGCCCATGGCCCGATACACGCGGTGCACCCGCTTGTGGTTCCAGGGGTGGCCCTTCCGGCGCAACCGCCGGTAGAGCTTCCAGAAGCCGCGCCGGGGCGCGTCGTCCACCGCTTCGTTGAGGGCGTCGATCACCGGTTCGTCACGCTCGGCCGGTGACGGCGCCTGAGGACGTCGATACCAGGCCGACCGGGAAAGCCCAACACAGCCGCAGCTGCGGCGGATGGACAGGCCGTGGCGCTGGTGGAGAAAAGCCACGGCTTCCCGCTTCTCGGTCGGCCTCAGAGCTTTCGGTCGATGAGGTCCTTCATCGCCGTGTTCTCGAGGGACAGATCGGCGTACATCTGCTTGAGCCGGCGGTTCTCCTCCTCCAGCTCCTTGAGGCGCTTGAGGTCCGAGGCGGCCATGCCGCCGTACTTCGACTTCCAGTTGTAGAACGTCGGCTGGCTGATCCCGTGCTTGCGGCAGATCTCCTTCACGGACTGCCCGGCATCCGCCTCCTTCAGGATCGACAGGATCTGGTTCTCGCTGAAGCGTGACTTCCGCATGGCTCCCCTCCCGGCTGCTCGACCTCGATTGTGCCAGAGGACTCTAATAACCACTGGTCCTCGTGGAGGGGAAGCTTACGGGCTCCAGACGCAAGCTGGCGGAACCGGGACCGCAAACCATTCACCCACCGGTTCCCAGCCGCTCGATGTCGTCTTCTCCAAGATAATCCCCAGTCTGCACCTCAATCACCTCCAGCGGCCCCTCGCCCGGGTTCTCCAGGCAATGGATCTCGTGCAGGGGGATGTAGGTCGACTGGTCTTCCCACACATCATATACGGTTTCCCCGCGCGTGACGCGGGCGGTGCCGGCGACCACGATCCAGTGTTCGGCGCGGTGGCGGTGACGCTGCAGGGAGAGCCGCGCGCCGGGGCGCACGTGCAGGTGCTTGACCTGGTAGCGTTCGCCGGTCTCCATGCTGCGGTAATGGCCCCAGGGGCGGTGCACGGTGGGGTACTGGTGCACCTCGGGGCGGTCCTGCTCGCGCAGGCGTTGGACCAGGACGCGCAGTTGGGGGAGCCGGTCGCGGGGTGCGGCGAATACAGCGTCCGGGGTGGCAATCACGGCGAGCTCCTGCAGGCCGAGGGCGGCGACGAGGGTGTCGTGGCCTTCCACCAGGCTGCGGGTGCAGTCCTCCAGCACGGTGTCGCCGCGGGTATGGTTGCCCTGTGCGTCCGGGGCCTGCAGGGCGGCCAGCGCTTCCCAGGAGCCGATGTCGGTCCACTCGGCGTCCAGCGGGGTGACGGCGGCGGCCTCGGTGGCTTCCATCACGGCGTAGTCGATGGAGCGCGCGGGGGCCTGGCGGAAGGCGTCGGGATCGGGGCGGAGGAAGTCGAGGTCGTGCCGGGCATCGGCGATGGCGGCGCGGGCGGCGCGCGGGATGTCGGGGGCGTGGCGTTCCAGTTCGGCCAGTACGCGCGAGGCGCGGAACAGGAAGATGCCGGCGTTCCACAGGTAGCCGCCCTCTTCCAGGTATTGCCGGGCGGTGGCGGCGTCGGGTTTTTCGGTAAAGCGGGCCACGCGGGCGCCCGCATCACCCAGTGACTCGCCGCGGCGGATGTAGCCGTAGCCGGTCTCGGGGCGCTCGGGGGTGACGCCGAAGGTGACGAGGTAGCCGGCTTCAGCCAGCGGGGTGGCGCGGGCCACGGCCGCGTGGAAGTCGCGGGTGCGGGCGATGTGGTGGTCGGCGGGCAGGATCAGCAGCAGCGGGTCGCGGCCTGCGGCCTCTTCACAGGCCGCGGCCAGGGCGATGGCGGGGGCGGTGTTGCGGCCCTCGGGTTCCAGCACCAGCGGCGGCAGGTCGGTGTGGCCGGCGCTGCGGAGCTGTTCGGCGGCGAGGAAGCGGTGTTCGGCGCCGACGAGGACGCGGGCGGGGGCGAAGCCTGGCGCGGGGTGTGGGGCTGGCCCCGGATCTGGCTCCGCAGCAGGTTCCGGGGGCATCGGCCAGGGGGCTGGCCTCCTACAACCAAACCCTGCCCGGTAGGAGGCCGGCCCTCCGGCCGATCGGGCGCCGGAGCTGGTCGGCCGGAGGGCCGGCCTCCCGCGGGGGGTGGTCGAACCGGGGTAAGCGCTGGCCACCCGCGCGAGTGTCTGTTGCAGGAGCGTCGGGCCATCGGCATGCGGCAGGGCCAGGAACTGCTTGGGATGCGCCTCGCGCGAGAGCGGCCACAGGCGGGTCCCGGAACCGCCGGCGAGGATCACGGGCTGGATCACGGTATCGTCCATGTCGGCATCATACCCCAGTGCGGGCCTCCGACCGCCGTATCGGGGCCGTATCGGGGCCGGATCGGGGCCGAATCGGCGCCAAATCGGCCAGGGGGCTGGCCTCCTACTACACCCGACCGGTAGGAGGCCGGCCCTCCGGCCGATTGTGCGTCCGAGCTGTCTCCAGGGCCGGATCGGCCAGGGGGCTGGCCTCCTACCCCCTCCCTTCCCGGTAGGAGGCCGGCCCTCCGGCCGATTGTGCGTCCGGGCTGTCTCCAGGGCCGAATCGGCCAGGGGGCTGGCCTCCTACGACCCCATCCCGCCCTGTGGGAGGCCGGCCCTCCGGCCGATTGTGCGTCCGAGCTGTCTCCAGGGCCGGATCGGCCAGGGGCTGGCCTCCCACGGGTCGGGGAAGGCAATGCCGTGATGACAGCCCCGTTGCGGAGGCGTAGCATTTTGAACTTGAATCGGGGACAGGGAGCGCCGATAACCATGGAACAGAAGCGTATTCATGTTCGCTGCCTGCTGGAGCGGCGGGCTGACAACCTGTATGCGGGATATTCCCTCGAGTTTGCGATTGCTGCTCAAGGGGATTCGCTGGAGGACGTACGCGAACAGCTCCACGCCATGATCCAGAACCACCTGGAAGAGGTGGCCGCGTCCGCCGAGGCCGGTAATCTTGAAGAAGCGAAGCAGCTTCTCCGGCGCAAGGCACGACCCGGAGTTTTTCTGAAATTTCACTGGGTACGGCTCCTGGATTGGTTGCGACACAACGGCCAGGGGCCGCGCGATCGACAACGCTTCGAAGAGGATGCCGATATCCCGAGCGCCCTCGCGTGACCCACCGCTCCATGTGCCATGGGATTCGGCGCCAACAAACGGCAGGTAAGCCATCGTGAATTCACCCGCGTGCTTCGACACCTCGGTTTTGAGGTGAACAGGAAGCAGGGAAAGGGCGCACATGAGAAGTGGGTGCATCCCGAGTTTCGCGGCGCGAAACGCGTGGTCCTGGTCAGTGAACACAATCAGCCATTTGCGAAAGGCATCCTGCGCGCGATGATCGACCAGACGGGATTGAAGCCACAGGAATTCTACCGTTGCCTGGACGATCCCAAACGTGCCAGGGAGATCCTGGGAACGTAGGAGGCCGGCCCTCCGGCCGACAGCCCCGGCGCCCGATCGGCCAGGGGGCTGGCCTCCTACAAACCCCTCGCCCGGACCGGTAGGAGGCCGGCCCTCCGGCCGATGGGGCCGCGCTGGATGCCCGAACGCCGAATCGGCCAGGGGGCTGGCCTCCTACCCCTCCCTTCCCTGTGGGAGGCCGGCCCTCCGGCCGATCTGCCCGGTGCCAGTCTTGCCCCGTCGGACAGGCCCCGGATACGAGCGGCTGGCGGGGTTACCGCAGCGAGCGAACCTCGATGTCCAGGTCCAGCTGGCTCCATGCCCGATCGGCGGTCAGGACCGGGAGGGCCTTGTCTCTGGCCAGCGCGAGGCAGGCACGGTCGGCCATTGACAGGCCATGTCGGCGGGAGGATTCCCACAGCTGTGCGGCCAGCTCGGCCTGTTGCGCCGTGAATGGCTCGAACACCAGCCCGACATCCATGAACTCCTGCTGCATGCCCCGGACGTCCACCCCGCTCTGCAGGGATTTCTGGACAACCTCCGACCAGTTCACGGTGGACACGCAGCCGCCGTCGAGGGCACGCGCCACCCTGTCTCCGCCCGGCTCGTCATGCAAAAAGGCCAGCAGGGCGGAAGCATCCAGCACGGTGGTCATGGTTCACCGTGTTCATGCCCGGCTTCGCGCCGCCGATCGTCAATGAGTTCGTCCGAGAGGCTGACGTCCCGCGGGATGTGCCTGAATCGATCACGGAGCCGTTGCTCGACGATCTCACGCCGTTCCAGCACCAGGCTCTCCCCGACCAGACGCGCGACCAGGCGGTCGCCCGGGCGCAGTTTCAGGGTATTGCGCAGTGCCGCCGGGATCACCACCCTGCCTTGTGCGCCAACCTGCACCTCGTTTTCGTTTTGTGCCACGGCTCTCATCCTCTGCCACATACAGCTCCAATATGGCACAGCAAGGCGCAACGAACCATGGCCAACCGCAGGCCCCGACATCCCGCGCCCGATCGGCCAGAGGGCTGGCCTCCTACAGGCCGAACCCTGCCACCGGTAGGAGGCCGGCCCTCCGGCTGATTGTGCGTCCGAGCTGTCTCCGGCGCCCGATCGGCCAGGGGGCTGGCCTCCCACAGGCCGAACCCTACCACCGGTAGGAGGCCGGCCCTCCGGCCGATTGTGCGTCCGAGCTGTCTCCGGCGCCCGATCGGCCAGGGGGCTGGCCTCCCACAGGCCGAACCCTACCACCGGTAGGAGGCCGGCCCTCCGGCCGATTGTGCGTCCGGGCTGTCTCCGGCGCCGGGTGGCGCTGGCGGCACATGTTTTTTGTACATACAATATTCAAATGGAGATCGAATTTGATGCGGACAAGGACGCCGCGAACCTGGCCGAACACGGTGTCTCCCTGGCCGACGCCGCGCATCTCGACTGCGACACGCTGCTGGCGATGGAGGACCGCAGGGCCGATTACGGCGAATGCCGGATCACGGGGTGCGCCCTCCGAGAAGAGCGGCTGTACTGCGTCGTCTTCACGGACCGGGGATCCGCTCGCCGCATTATCAGCCTGCGCAAGGCCAACAACCGAGAGATCCTTCGCTATGCCCAAATTTATGACGCTACGTGACGGCCGCCGGGTCGCGCTGAACGATGCCGACGAGGAAACCCGGGTCAACGAGGGCATCGCTGCGGATCCGGACACCCATGAGCCCGATGAACAGGAGTTCGCGAACCTTCGTCCGGTCGGTCGCCCACGGTCCGAAGTGACCAAGGAACGAATCACGATCCGCCTGTCACCGGAGGTGGTGGACGCGTTCCGCGCAACCGGAAAAGGCTGGCAGACGCGCATGGACGCGGCCCTGAAGGAATGGTTGAAGGAACACCACCCCACCCCGGACCCGTAGGAGGCCAGCCCTGTGGGAGGCCGGCCCTCCGGCCGATGGGGCCGCGCTGGATGCCCGAACGCCGGATCGGCCAGGGGGCTGGCCTCCTGCCGGGTCGGGGGTTGGCGGGCATCCGGGAGCGCGATAGGCTTTCTGGCTCAGGGGACACAAGCTGGAGTAACGCGCCATGGATGGCCGCCCTCATGCCGAGGCCCTTCGCCGGGGCCGGTATTCCGAACCCGGCCGTATCTATCTGGTGACCACGGTTACCCGTGACCGCAAACCGGTTTTTCAGGATCTGTGGGCCGCCCGCGCCCTGATCGGTACGCTGCGTTACGCGGACAGGGAGAACCACGCGGAGACCCTCGCTTTCGTGGTGATGCCCGACCATCTGCACTGGTTGATGTCGCTGGGCGAGGTGGAATCGTTATCCACGGTGGTTCGGTCGATCAAGGCCGTCACGTCCAGGCGTCTGGGACATGCGGTGTGGCAGCCGGGGTTCCATGACCGAGCGTTGCGGCGGGAGGAGGAGCTGTTGCCGATCGCCCGTTATATCGCAGCCAATCCGCTGCGTGCGGGGCTGGTGCGAAACCTCGGCGATTATCCGCACTGGGACGCGATATGGCTGTAACCGCGCCCTGCAGGAGGCGAGCCCGAAATCGGCCGGAGGGCTGGCCTCCTACCGTTCCCGCGCCCTGCAGGAGGCCAGCCCCCTGGCCGATCCCCTGCTCGATGATATGCTGGCCATAATCCCTTGACATTCTGGTACCAGGCTATGGACCCAACCATCGAAAAAATGTCGGTCGCCGAGAAACTGCGAACCATGGAAGCCCTGTGGGAGGACCTGAGCCGCACCCCCGAGCAGGTTCCTGCTCCGGAGTGGCACGGTGAGGTCCTGGACGACCGGGCAGTGCAGATAGAACAGGGGCGCTCGCAATTCACCCCCTGGAGCAGTGCGCGGGAACGCTTGCTCAATCGCCCTGAATGAAGATTGAGCTCCTCTCGGAAGCCGAACGCGATCTGACTGACGGCTTTCATTTCTACGAAAAGCTTTGTCCCGGGGTCGGTTTCTATTTTCTCGAAAGCCTGGCCAGCGAAATCGACTCCCTCGCCCTTTACGCCGGCATCCATGAGACCCGGTTCGGCTTCTACCGGCTGCTGGCTCGTCGGTTCCCGTATGCCGTGTATTATCGAATGCCGGAGCCGGAGCGGGTTCAGATTCTTGCCGTGCTCGATTGCCGTCGGTCACCCGAAATGGCGCGGACTCGGCTGCGGCCTGATTGAATGCCGATCGGGCGTTGACCTACCCGGCGTCGGGGGTTGCCCGAACGCAAAATCGGCCGGAGGGCCGGCCTCCTACGGGCCGTGCCCGCCGATCCGCCGGGGCCCGCCGACCCGGCCGGGGCACCCGTAGGAGGCCAGCCCCCTGGCCGATCGGGCATCAGGGGTTATTCCCCGGCTTCGATGATGGCAGAGATGTGTTCGACCTGGCGGCGCAGGAGGTGGCGGTCGCCGCGGGTCTCGACGTTGAGGCGCAGCAGGGGTTCGGTGTTGGAGCCGCGCAGGTTGTAGCGCCATTGGGGGAATTCGACGCTGATGCCGTCGGTGCGGTCGATGCGGCCGGACTGTGCGTCGGTGGCGACCATCACGCGGTGGATGGCGGACATCATGTTGTCCACACGGAAGTTGATCTCGCCGCTGCAGGGGAAGCGCTCCATGCGTTCGCGCACCATCTCGCGCAGGGACTGCTCGCGCCGGCCCATCAGCTCGACCACCCGCAGCCAGGGCAGCATGCCGGAGTCGCAGTAGTAGAAGTCGCGGAAGAAGTGATGGGCGCTCATCTCGCCGCCGTACACGGCGTTCTCGCGGCGCATGGTCTCCTTCATGAACGCGTGGCCGGCCTTGCTCTGCACCGGTACGCCGCCGGCGGCCTCGACCATCTCGATGGTGTTCCAGGTGAGGCGCGGGTCGTGCACAACCCGGTTCCCCTGCCCGCCTCCCGGCTGCGCGCGCAGGCTGGCCTCGGCCAGCAGGCCAACCATGTAGTAGCCCTCGACGAACTCGCCATGCGAGTCGAAGAAGAAGCAACGGTCGAAGTCGCCGTCCCAGGCCAGGCCGAGGTCGCCGCCGAAGGACAGCACCGCGTCGCTGGTGAAGCGGCGGTTCTCCTCCAGCATGGGGTTGGGGATGCCGTTGGGGAAGTTGCCGTCGGGTTCGGCGTTCTCGCGGATCAGCTGGATCGGCAGATGCGCGTCCAGCTCGTCCAGGACCGGGCCGGCTCCGCCGTTTCCGGGGTTCACGAGCAGGTTGAGCGGCGGCATCACCTCGGGGTCGACCAGGCTCAGCAGGTGGCGGATGTACGCCTCGCGGTGGTACAGACGTCCGGTGCGCCCGCGCACCCGGGGGGTAAACCCGCCCTGCTCCGCCCGCCAGCGGATCGCCTCCAGCCCGGTGTCCGCGCTCACCGGCCGCGCGCCCTCGCGCACGATCTTGAGCCCGTTGTAGTCCATGGGGTTGTGGCTGGCGGTGACCATGATCCCCGCCCCGGCCCGGTAGTAGGCGGTGGCGAAGTAGACCTCCTCGGTGCCGCACAGGCCGATGTCGGCCACGTTGCAGCCGCCGGCGGAGAGTCCGTCGATGACCGCCGCCGCCAGCGCCGGGCTGGTCAGGCGCACGTCCCGCCCCACGATGGCCATGCGCGGCCCCAGTTCCTCGGCCACGGCCCGCGCGATGTTGTACGCCACCCGCTCGTTGAGCTCGTACGGGACCCGCCCGCGGATGTCGTACGCCTTGAAACAGTCCAGGTTCATGTGCCCGGGTCCGGTTCGTGCAGGAACTTGAGGTCCGCGTCCCTGCGTTTGCGGGCGGCCTGATAGAAATTCTCGTGCGGGGCCAGATTCATCAGCGTGAGGACGAGCTGTCCCTCGTCCCATGCGTAACCCAGCAGGATCTCCTGCCCCTCCAGCCGAAATTTATGCACCCACAGATGTGCGAGATCGCCCCGCTCCCGCGTCCCCAGTTCCGGATTCTCGACCAGCCGGGCGATCTCGTCGTCCACCCGGTCCTTCTGCTTTTCGCTCAAACGCTTGAACGCCTTGCGGAAGGTCGGCGTCTGCCGTAACTCAATCCTTCTTTCGGCGGACATACGGCTCGACCCGTCCTGCGTCGATCTCGGCGGTTGCAGTCAGCGCGTCCCTGATAAATTCATAGGGCAGATCCGGGTTGTCTTCGGCCGTGCGGCCGATCTGCACCCAGTGCTCGATCTGCTTGGGCAGGCTGCGGTGATTGGCCTCCGCATAGACCTGTGCATCACGGACCAGGGTGTCGTCCAGACGAACGCTTCGGGCCATGGGTGGCATCTCCTGCGCCCTTCGACGCGATGACAAGCGTGGATGGCTGCGACAATTTGTCGCACTGTATCGGACTTTAGGGCGGACGGGGGGCGGGGTCAACCACGCCGGAGGAAGTCGCCCGGACGTGGGATCGGCCGGGGGGCCGGCCTCCTGCGCGGCGGGGGCCGTAGGAGGCCAGCCCCCTGGCCGATCGAGCGCCGGAGACAGCCCGGACGCCGAATCGGCCGGAGGGCCGGCCTCCTACACGACCGGGGGCCGTAGGAGGCCAGCCTCTGGCCGATCGGGCGCAGGAGATCGGCCGGACGCGGAATCGGCCGGAGGGCCGGCCTCCTACGCGGCGGGGGGCCGTGGGAGGCCAGCCTCTGGCCGATCGGGCGCAGGAGATCGGCCGGACGTGGAATCGGCCGGAGGGCCGGCCTCCTACCGATCGGGTGCGGGGCGGATCGGGGCGTGTTTGCTTGACGGTCGGGTGGCTTGGCCGGAGACTGTTGGACTTTCCAATGATGAGGGTTTGCCCCGATGAGCCAGTCCGAAGTGAAGACCGAGGAGAAGAAACAGCATTTTGACGACATCTACGTCGCCGAGACGCCGGTGCCGTTCAAGGAGCGCATCATCGACGCGCTGGACTACATCTCCGACGACTTCAACCGCCAGACCTTCGACCGGCTCATCCTGCCGTGGGCCGAGCAGCAGGCCGCCGACGGCCGCACCCTCAACTACGTCGACCTGGCCTGCTGCTTCGGCAACACCACGATGGCGGCGGTGCACAACATGACCGTGGACGAGATCCGCGAGAACTGGGCCTCGGAGACGGTCTGCAACACCATCAGCAAGCCGCGCCGCCTGCCGATGCACACCACCGGCATCGACATCTCCGAGAACGCCCTGGCCTACGGTCAGCGTGCCGGCCTGTTCGACGAGACCCACGCGGCCGACCTGAACAATCCGGCCCCGGAGACCCGCGACGCGATCGAGAAGTCGCTGGAAGAGGCGGACATCCTGCTGTCCACCGCGTCGCTGGTGTACCTGGATCCGCCGGCCATCGCGTCGCTGCTGGATGCGTTCCGCCGTGGCGAGGGCGAAGGTTACCTGCTGGTGAACTTCCTCAACCCCTTCGCGCTGGAGAAGGCCGACGAGACCAAGCGCATGCTGCTGGACCGCTTCGAGTTCGTGGGCAGCACCGCCAGCCGTCACCGCCGCATGTCCGAGCTGGAACAGGAAAACTATCCGGGCGAGGAATGGGCGCTGCTGGAGATCTGGGTCCTGCGCCGCAAGGCCTGATACCCCGCCTCGCGCCCCGGGTCACCGGGGCACGAGGCCGTTCTGTTAGCAAGGGCCATTACAGGAGGACGACGCGGTCGCGTCCGCCCTCCTTGGCCTGATACATCGCCTGATCGACCCGCCGCGTGATCGCGCGTGGCGTGTCGTTCGGCTGGCGCTCGGTCACCCCGAAGCTGGCGGTCACCGCCGGTGCATCCGGCAGATCCAGCTGCGCGATCGAACGACGCAGTTTCTCCGCCGCCGCGGCGGCACCCTCGCCGTCCGTCTCCGGCAGCACGATCAGGAACTCCTCTCCGCCCCAGCGCCCCAGCAGGTCCTGTTCGCGCAGCTGGGCATCCACCGTGCGGGCCACCGCCTTGAGCACCACATCACCGGCCTCGTGTCCGTGTTTGTCGTTCACCGCCTTGAAGTGGTCGATGTCGAACATGATCAAGGCCATCGGCCGCTGATAGCGATCACAGCGGTCCAGCTCGGCCTCCAGACGGTTGCCCAGGGTCAGGCGGTTGGCCAGCCCGGTCAGCCAGTCGGTCTCGGCCAGACGCCGCACTTCGTCCTCCATGCGCACGCGTTCGGTCACATCCTTGCCGAAGGCCACGAAATGCGTGATCTCGCCGCAGTCATCGAAGATCGGGGTGATGGTCTGCTCCAGATGGACCTTCTCGCCGTCCGGTCGCCGGTTCACGAACTCGCCCCGGAAGCCCTCGCCCCGGCGCAGCCGCTCCCACATCGTGGTAAAGAACTCGTCGTCGTGCTCCTCGGACTTGAACAGCGCCGGTGTCGCCCCGATGACGCTGTCGGCATCGAAGCCGCTGAGATCCAGGAAGGCCGTGTTGGCGAACACGATGACGCCCTCGGGATCGGTGATCAGCACCGGGTCGCCGGAGGCCTCCAGCGCGGCGGACAGCAGCCGCAGCTGCTCCTCGCGGCGCCGGTCCTCGGTCACGTCGCGCTGCACCGAGACGAAATGCGTGATGCTTTCGTGCTCGCCCCGGGCGCGCACCGGCGAGATGTGCCAGCGTACGCTGTAGGGCTCGCCATCCTTGCGGTAGTTGATGGTCTCGGCGTCGAAGCCCTCGCCGCGTTCCAGGGTCGCCCGCAGGTCGTCCAGCACCGCGCGGGAGGTCTTCGGCCCCTGCAGGATGCGCGGCGTCAGGCCGAGGACCTCGTCCCGGCGGTAGCCGGTCATCTGCTCGAAGCCGCGGTTCACATAGACGATGCGCGGCCCCGCTTCGAGGTCGGCATCGGTGATCAGCACGCTGTGCGCGGTGTCCTCGATCGCGGCATTGAGCAGCTCGAGCCGCGCGAGACCCTGCGGGATATCCAGTGAACCGGGGGGCGTCACCGGCTTCAGACCTCGTCCAGCATGCCGAGGATGGAACCGACGATGTCGCTGGTGGTGACGATCCCCTCCAGCTGGTTGCCTTCCAGCACCACCAGGCGGCGCACGTCCATGTTGACCATCATCCGCGCCACGTATTTGACGTCCATCTCCGCGGGCACGGTGATCACCGGCTTGGTGGCCACGTCGTACACGTTGGCCAGGTCGATGTCGCCCTCTTCGGCCACGATGGTCTTGAGGATGGTGGTGTAGGTGATGATGCCGTAGGCATCGTGCGGGTGCTGCTTGTCCACCACCAGCGAGCGCACGTTGTTGTCGCGCATCAGCTGCATGGCCTCGCGCAGCGGGGCCAGCGGGGCCACGGTGATGACTTTCTCGGTCAGGATGTCGCGAACCAGCATGAAGTCTCCCTCCGGTCGGAGTTGGGGTCAGATTTCGTCCTTGACCTGTTCCTCGAAGCGGTCGATCTGCCGCCGGTCAATGCCCGCCAGATGCGAGATGTCCGTGATGAAGGCCACCCCGCGCGGGTCTTCG
Organism: Thioalkalivibrio sp. ALE10; assembly: GCF_000381385.1. Classification (NCBI taxonomy): domain Bacteria; kingdom Pseudomonadati; phylum Pseudomonadota; class Gammaproteobacteria; order Chromatiales; family Ectothiorhodospiraceae; genus Thioalkalivibrio; species Thioalkalivibrio sp. ALE10. The sequence continues at coordinate 155,068 of NZ_KB906455.1, read as the reverse complement.
TCCAGCCCAAGCTCGCGGAACAGTGATTTCAGCACCGTCAGCGCGAGGCGCTTCTCCAGAATCCACAGCAACACCGACTGGCTGCCCTCGTAGGTCATGCCGAGAAAGGTCTTGCGCGCCTCCGCGCCGATGCCGCGCGCATCCATGATGGTCACGCCGGCGGCACCGGCCTCGCGCGCCGCATCCACGGCCTTTTGTTCCAGTTCGTCGGGCAGCACCGCCACCAGGGCCGAGAATCTCATGCCGTGTCCCTCCTGTCCTTGCGGATCAAGCGTTCGTAAAGATCGACCGCGATGGCATAGAGCATCACGGTCACGATGGGGAAGATGGACGCGAACGCGATCAGGCCGAAGCCGTCGATCAGCACGTTGCGCCCCTCCAGATGCGTGGCCAGGCCGATCCCCAGCGCGGTGACCAGCGGCACGGTGACCTCCGAAGTGGTCACCCCGCCCAGGTCGAATGCCAGCGCCACGATGTCCTTGGGCGCGAGGATGGTCAGCACGATCACCAGCACGTAGCCGGCCATGATGTACAGGTGGATGGAATCCCCGCTGAGGATGCGGTGCACCCCGATGGTGATGCCCACGGCCACCCCCAGCGCCACCAGGATGCGGATGGCGCTGCCCTTCAGCGAGCCCTTGGCCGCTTCCTCCGCCTTCTGGCCGATGGCGATCAGCGCGGGTTCCGCCATGGTGGTCGCAAAGCCGATCGCAAACGCGAACAGGTACACCCACACGAACCGGTCGTTGGCGATCAGCTGCTCCGCCATGCTCTCGCCGATCGGGAACAGGCCCAGCTTGAGCCCGACCACGAAGGCATACAGGCCGAACACCACCAGGGCGAAGCCGAAGAGCACCCGCGGCAGATACGGAATGTGCTTGCGCAGCACGAAGTACTGGAACACCACGATCACGCCGATGATGGGCGCGACGTCGCGCAGCATCAGCAGCAGGTCCATGCCCATGGCGCTGAGGAAGTGGCGTTCCTCGCCCGCCCCGGGCAGATCCGTGTCGGTATCCATGGCCGCTCCGTCGCCGGCGCCGGGTGCCGGGCCGTCGATGTCGGCCCCGGCGAACACCACGATGCCGTAGAGCTGCACCGTGATCATCGGCACCATCACCGCCAGCGCGACCAGGCCGAAACCGTCGCGCAGCGGGTTGCGCCCGGCCAGCGATGCGGCCAGCCCCAGCCCCAGTGCGGCCACCAGCGGCACGGTCACGATGTTGGTGGTGACGCCGCCGGAGTCGTAGGCCAGGCCCACGATCTCCTCGGGCGCAAAGAAGGTGACCAGCACCACCAGCACGTAGCCGGTGAGGATGTACCAGTGCAGCGGATGGCCGAGCACCGTGCGCAGGATGCCCAGCGCCACCACCGTGCCCACCGACAGCGCCACGATCAGGCGCAGGATGAAGCCCTGGATGTGCCCCTCGGAGATGACCTCGGCCTGCTCCGCCACCGCGATCAGCGCCGGCTCCGCGATCACCGTGGCAAAGCCCAGGGTAAAACCAAAGGCCATCAGTAGGATCAGCGAGCCGCGCCGCGCCAGCGCGTTGGAGAGGTTCTTGCCGATGGGGAAGATCCCCATCTCCAGCCCCTGCAGGAACAGCGCCACGCCGAAGACCACGATCACCAGACCGATGGCCATGGACAGCACGCCCTCGGGCACGGACTGCAGCACGAACATCTGGAACACCGCCACCACGATCACGATGGGGGCCAGGTTGCGGGCGGCGTGGCCGAGGGTGTGGAGGAAGTTCATGCGCGCATTCCCGTCTGCACTCGGCGCAGAGCATACACGACCCGGTCCCGGTACAGGCCATACGCAAACGAACGGATCGAATCGCGATGCCTGTGGTCACAGCCACATGGACTCGCTCGCACACCCCTTCCGCGCCGTGGTGATCGGCGCCACCGGCGGCCTCGGCCGCGCCTTCGTCACCCATCTGGAGAACGACCCGAACTGCGCGCAGGTCGTGGCGCTGGGCCGCTCCACCGACCCGCCGCTGGAGCTCACCGACGAGGACAGCATCCGCCACGCGGCCGCATGGCTGGCGGATCAGGCCCCCGAGTGGGACCTGATCATCGACGCCACCGGGGTGCTCACCATTGACGGCCACCGGCCGGAGAAGCGTCTGCGCGAGCTGGATCCGGCGGTGATGACGCAGGCCTTCGCGGTCAATGCCATCGGCCCGGCGCTGATCTTCAAGCACTTCGTGGGGCTGCTGCCGAAGGACCGCAAGGCGGTGCTAGCGACGCTGTCGGCGCGCGTGGGCTCCATCGCCGACAACCACTCCGGCGGCTGGCTGAGCTATCGCGCCTCCAAGGCCGCACTCAACCAGATCGTGCGCACCACCGCGCTGGAGATGCGCTTCAGCCATCGCCGCGCGGTGGTGGCCGCACTGCAGCCGGGCACAGTGGAAACCCCGCTGTCGGAGCCGTACCGCGCCCGCGCCCCCGAGGTGCTGACGCCGGAACGCGCGACCGGCGCACTGCTGGAGGTGCTGGACGCCCTCGGTCCCGAGGACTCCGGCGGGCTGTTCGACTTCGAACACCAGCGCCTGCCGTACTGATCGGGCCGGGAGTTCAATCCGCCAGCGAGCGCCAGGGCCCCGGCACCGGCCACAGCCCGCGCGCCACCAGCTCGCCATCGTCCTGCAGCAGATAGCTCTCCTGCGCGCGGTGTCGCAGCGCACCCGCCAGTGCACGCCGCTCACTGGCCGAGTCGGCCGCAATCACGGTGATGCCGGTCTCGGGCACGGTCCAGGCCAGGGCCCCGACATCGGCTGCGGCATCGGGCAGGTCGTCCGTATCCGCGTGCGCCTCCTGCGGGCGCGTCGGCAGTCCGCGTTCGCCCAGCCATTCAGCGACCGCCGCGCGCGAACCCAGCAGCACCCGCGGTGCTTCGGCTCCCGCCCCGGAATCGGAATCGGGATCGGTATCCGGGGCCGCCGTCTCCGGCACCCGTCCCAGCCACGGCGCCAGCTCGGCGGGCGCGGCCCCGCCGAGGGGGATCACCCGGGTCGCCGGGTCCAGCTCCGCCTCGCGCAGGATGCGCGGGTACTCCTCCGCCATCAGGTGGCGGAACACGCGCCAGTCGGGGTCCACGGCGATGCGCGCGGGCCGCGCGTCGCCGGTCAGCTCCAGCTCCAGCTCGGTGGCGGCCTCCTGCAGATCCACCCAGTGCGTCTCCCGCGTCTCCCGGCCGTCATCCTCCGCGAACTCGACCACCAGCGGCACGCGCACCCGCCAGGGATCGTCGGTATCCGCCTGTGCCAGCCGCGCGGTCACACGCCAGCCGTCGGCGTCTTCACGCGCGGCCGGGTTCTCCAGCGCCAGGCGCGGCGCGCCGGCCCGGCCGATCCACTGCTCGAAGAACGCTTCCAGATCATCTTCGGTCGCCGCGTCCACGGCCGCGATCAGCTCCGGCCAGCCGGCCTCGCGATGCCGGTATTCGGCGTAGAAGTCGGCCAGCCCCGCGTGCAGCGCCGCCTCGCCGATGCGGTCCTCGAGCATCCGCCACAGCATCGCGCCGCGGTGATACCCGGCGATGCGGTCGGCCCCGGCATTGCCGCCGACGAACTCGCCATGCGGGTAGTCCTCGCCTTCCGGCAGGGCGGCGTAGTCACGCAGCCACTGGCCCCGTTCGTCGCGCGCCTCGCCGCGTTCTTCGGCGAACCGGTAATCGGCCATGAAGGTGGTCAGACCCTCGGTCCAGTTGCCCTGGCGGCGATCGGCGTACACCCCGGTGCCCCACCAGTTGTGCAACACCTCGTGCCCCAGCGAGGTGTGCGGGATGAACGGCAGCGGGATCACCTGCTCGCCCAGCAGGGTGAATCCGGAAAAGGCCAGCCCCACCGGCGCCGGGCTGGCCGCCACGGTGAAGCTGTCGAAGGCATATGGCCCGAGCAGGTCGCTGAAGCGCTCGAGGTATTCCACGGTCTTCTCGCGGTAGGTCGCGCCGAACGCGCCCTCCAGCTCCGCCGGGAACAGGGTGCGTACCTCCACGCCATCGGCGGTCTCGCTGCGTCCCTCCTCCCAGGGGCCGCTGGCCAGCGCCAGCGCGCGCCCGCCCGGGTGCTCGAACACCTCGCGGCGCATGCCGTCATCGTCTGCGTCCGAGGAGCGCCACGAGCCCGAGGCCACGACCCGGTGCCCGTCCGCCACCCGTACCTCCAGGCGCACCGGGGCCGGCTCGGCCTGCGGCTGCCGCGGGTACCAGGCGGCCCCCGCCGGCAGGAAGCCGCCGGCCGCGCCGAGGAATCCGCCCCCGGGGCCGGCGTCCTCCGGGGCCTGCAGCCGGGCACGGTATTCGATGACCAGCGGCCCGCGTGCGACGTCCCCGGCGACATCCCCGTCGCCATCGAGCGTCACCTGCAGGTATCCCGCGTCGCTGTGCTCGTGGTTCAGCGCGTGCCCGCCCCGCTCCACGGCGTCCACCCGCAAACCGCGTGCGAAGCGAAAGCGCAGATCCCCGTCCGCGTCTTCCAGCATCGCGGCGGGCAGGCTCAGACGACCCTGCAGCCGCTGCTCGGCGGGGAACAGTTCGATCGTCAGCTCGCGGGCGGGCGGTTCGCCGGCGACGACCGGTGCCGCCCACCCCGCAAGGAGCACGCTCAGCAGGCACGCCAGCGCGGTGGTGCCGGGACGATTGTGCCCCGGGGTACGCCGCAGGCGGGCCATCAGTGACCGTTCCCCGCGGCCGGCCGCGCCCCCGCGCTCTCCTGCCAGGGGAAGCGCGCGATCACCTGTTGGCGCTCGCCGTTGCGTTCCAGCACCAGCGGCAACCAGGTGCCCGGGGTCACGGCCTGAACGATGCGCTGCAGATCGGCCGGCGTCTCCACCGCGCGGCCACCGGCCTCGACCAGACGGTCGCCGCTCTCGATGCCGGCGGCGCCGGCCACCGAATCGGGCATCACGCCGCGGATCTCCACCCCGTCGCCCTCTTCGGGGCGCTGCATTTGCACCCCCAGGATCGGGGTCAGCGGCTGGAAGCGCTCGCCGCCCTGCACGCCGAACACCGCCCGCGCCAGCTCCGGGTCCTGCCCCGTACACGCCCCGTCGCTCTCGCGCGGCAGCAGTACCGGAGCGTTGGCCACGCCCAGGTCCGCCAGCTGGTGCGGCACGCCGTGGCCGTATTCCAGATGGCCGGAGCCGATGATCCCGACCACCAGCGGCGGCTGGTCACCGCCCGCCTCGATCACCCCGGCGATGGCCGCGGCCATCATCCGGTCCCAGGCCAGCTGGGTGCCGATGAACGCATCGCTGCCCCCCGGTGCGGCCGGATGGCGCGCCAGCACCTCCTCCAGGTATTCGCGATAGGCATCGGCGGGTTCGGCCGGGGCGGAGACCCCGTCGCGCTCGTCGGCGGGCACGCTGTCCCAGCCCTCGTGCCCCAGACGGCGCACCAGATCGCGCTCGGCGTTCAGCGCCACCAGCGGGACGTCGTGCACCCGCGCGAAATGCAGGATCGGCCAGTACAGCCGCGGGTTGAAGCCCCAGTGCTCGTACCAGTCGCTTTCCTGCAGGAACTGTTCCTCGTCCAGTTCACCCGCCACCCAGTCATCCAGCACCGGCTGCGCCGAGCGCGGCAGCATCTCCAGGCCGATCACCATGTCCGGGCGCTGACCGTGCAGCGCGGCCAGGGTGCCGACCTGCCAGCGATGGTGATCCATGCGGTTATGGGTCTCGCCCAGCAGCACCGCATCGGCGCCGGCCAGTTCGGCGAACAGCGCCGCGGCATCCACGTCCCCGCCCTCCGGCGTGGCCCACTGTCCGGGCTGCACACAATCCGCGCCCGATGGCACATCTGCATGGGGTGCAGAGGGCCCCAGAGCGAACACGGTGGCCGTCAGGGCCAGCAACGACGGCGCCACGAGGGTCCGCCACTCACACTTCGGAAACAGCCTCATCAAGCTTCTCCAGGCAGAATACGCAATGTCCATTGGGACCGGCCCCGCACCCGAGCGTTCCGGCCCGCGCTCGGCCTACAACCCAATCCGGGACCCGGAGGACCACGATGCGATTGAGCGAAGACCAGCGTAAAACGATCCACCACACCGCCCGCGAACTGTTCGGGGACTGTACCGTTTATCTGTTCGGATCGCGCGTCGACGATGCGGCCCGCGGTGGCGATATCGACCTGCTGGTGGAAACGCCCCGCCCGGTGGAAAACCGGGCGGCGATGGCGGCCCGCTACACGGCTCGCCTGCAAACTGGAACGGGCTGCACAGGATCTGCTGCCGAACCCTCCCGACCCAGCCGCTGCGCGCCCGTAAGAGCCTGCTTGCAGGCGAACAGGGCCGGACGGGCGTGCACATGGATCCGCGTTTCCCTAAGCTGGGAAGCATGGACGCGCCCCCGAATCCCGACCCGTCTCCGGCCGCTCGCGAGCGGCTGAACGCCACCCTCGGCCTGCTGCGCTCGCTGGCGATCTACCGGCGCCCCGGGCGCCAGCGGGCCCTGCGCCGGCTGTACCGTCCGTTCATCGGGCGCGACGACCGGGTGTTCGACATCGGCGCCCATCTGGGGGATCGCACGCTGGCCTTCTCCCGCCTCGGCGGCCACGTGATCGCGGTGGAGCCACAGCCTGCCCTGCGCCGCTGGCTCGAGCGCGGGCCCGGCCGGCGGCGCAACGTAACCGTGCGCGGCGAGGCGGTGGGCGCCGAACCCGGCACGGCCGACCTGTACATCAGCCACCGGACCCCCACGGTCTCCACGCTGTCCCCGCGCTGGACCGACGAGCTGCCGCGGCGCAACGACGGCTTCCGCCGCGTGCGCTGGGAAGATCATGTGCAGGTGCCGGTCATCACCCTCGACGACCTGATCGCCGAATACGGCATGCCGGCGTTCTGCAAGATCGACGCCGAAGGTTATGAAGTCGAGGTGCTGGCCGGGCTGTCACAGCCGATCCCGGCGCTGTCGCTGGAGTTCGTCGCCGGCGCGCTGGACATCGCAATCGCCGGCATGGAACGCCTGGCCGAGCTGGGCGACTACGAATTCAACGTGATCGCCGGCGAGCAGCGCGAATACCGCTTCGCCCGCTGGCAGGACCGGGGCCGGGTGCGGCTGTGGCTGGAGGCCCACGCCGCGGATTACGGCTCCGGCGATCTCTACGCCCGCCTGCGCATGCCGCATGCCCGATCCTGACGCGCCCCGCCCCCTGCCCCGCTGGCAGGACCTGACCACCGCCGAGGCCGCCGAACTGGCCGGCCGCGATCCGGTGGCCGTGCTGCCGCTGGCAGCCATCGAACAGCACGGGCCGCATCTGCCGCTGGACACCGATCTGCGCATCGGCGAGGGCCTGCTGCAGGCGGCGTGGGCGCAGCTTCCCGCGGATTTCCCCCTGCTGGCCCTGCCGCCACTGACGATCCTGGCCAGCCCCGAGCACGCCCGCTTCGCCGGCACCCTGAGCCTGACACCGGAGACCGCCATCCGCGTACTGGTGGAAACCGGGCGCGCGGTCGCGGCCACCGGCGTGCGCCGCCTGGTGCTGCACAACAGTCACGGCGGCAACCGGGCGGTGGCCGACACCGCAGCGCTGGAACTGCGCCGCCGCCACCGCATGCTGATCGTGCGCCATCATTACTTTCTCCAGGATCCGCCGGCGCAGGCCGGCATTCCGGCCGCCGAACAACGCCATGGCCTGCACGGCGGGCGCATCGAGACGGCGATGATGCGCCATCTGGCGCCCGCCAGCGTGCGCGACGCCGAGGCCCGCCACGCGGGCTCGCTGGGCGAGGAGCTGGAGGCCTCGCTGGAGGTCCTGCGCCCGGAGGGTCCGGCCGGATTCGCCTGGCTGGCCGGCGACCTCAACCCCGCCGGCACCACCGGGAATGCGGCAGCGGCCACCGCCGCCGAGGGCGCGGCCCTGGTGGACCACTACGCCACCCACCTGGCCGCCGCCCTGCGCGACGCCCGCGCCTTCCCCCTGGACCGGCTCGCGTGAGCCCTCCGGAAACTGCGGAATTGTCCCGGCCGGCGGGCAACGGTCTACCATCACGAGCATGAGCGCCGTAACCACCCCTCAGCCCGGTCTGGCCGCCGTGATCGACACCCTGCGCGAGCAGCTGCCGCCGGAGGCGCTGATCGTCGAGGAAAGCGAGCGCCGTGCCTACGAATGCGACGGCCTCTCGGCCTTTCGCGAGGTCCCCGGCGCGGTCGCCCTGCCCGCCAGCATGGAACAACTCCAGCTGTGCCTGACGGCCTGCCGCGAGCACGGCGTGCCGGTGGTGCCACGCGGCGCGGGCACCGGCCTGTCCGGGGGCGCGCTGCCCAGCGCCGAGGGCCTGCTGCTGTCGATGGCACGCTTCAACCGCATCCTCGAGATCGACGCCGACAACCGCTGCGCGGTGGTCCAGCCGGGCGTACGCAACCTGGCGATCTCCGAGGCCGCGGCACCTGCCGGGCTGTACTACGCCCCCGACCCCTCGTCGCAGATTGCCTGTTCCATCGGCGGCAATGTGGCCGAGAACGCCGGCGGCGTGCACTGCCTGAAATACGGCCTCACGGTCCACAACGTGACCGGGCTGGAGTTCGTGACCCTGGACGGTGAAGTCATCCGCGTCGGCGGCAAGACCCTGGATACCGAAGGCCTGGACCTGCTGGCCTTCCTGATCGGCTCCGAGGGCATGCTGGGAATCGTCACCGAGGTCACCGTGCGCCTGTTGCCGCGCCCCGAACGCACCCAGGTGCTGATGGCGAGCTTTGACGACGTGGAGACCGCCGGCGCCGCGGTGGCCGGCATCATCGCCGCCGGACTGATACCCGCGGGTCTGGAGATGATGGACAACGCCGCGATCCGCGCCGCCGAGGACTTCGTCCACGCCGGCTATCCGGTGGATGCCGCGGCCATCCTGCTGTGCGAGCTGGACGGCAGCAACAGCGAGGTCTCCGAGAGCGTGATGTTCGTGCGCGAGAAGCTGCTGGGGCTGGGCGCCCGCGAGGTCCGCACCGCGCAGGACGACGCCGAGCGCGCGCGCTTCTGGGCCGGGCGCAAGGCTGCCTTCCCCGCCGCCGGCCGCATCTCGCCCGACTACTACTGCATGGACGGCACCATCCCGCGTCACCAGCTCGGGTACGTGCTCGAACGCATCGATGCGCTCTCCGCCGAACACGGCCTGGGCGTGTGCAACGTGTTCCACGCCGGCGACGGCAACCTGCACCCGCTCATCCTCTACGACGCCAGCCAGCCGGGCCAGATCGAGACCGCCGAGACCTTCGGCGAGGCGATCCTGGAGCTGTGCGTGGCGGTGGGCGGCACGGTCACCGGCGAGCATGGCGTGGGGGTGGAAAAGCTGGACGGCATGTGCGTGCAGTTCGCCTCCGCCGAGCTGGAGCAGTTCCATGCCCTGCGCCGCGCATTCGACCCCCGCGGCCTGCTGAACCCCGGCAAGGCGGTGCCCACGCTGGCACGCTGCGCCGAATTCGGCCGCCAGCACGTGCGCTCGGCGCAACCACCGCACCCGGACCTGCCCCGGTTCTGATCATCACGGCCGATCCCCCCGACAACCCGACCCGGAATCCGCGCATGGAAGCCCCGAATCCCCGCCCGCCGCAGCACGCCGAGCCCGGCACCGACGCCTTCTCCGGCGCCGTCCGTTCGCTGATGGACGCGCTGTACGCCATAGCCCCGCTGGACACCTGGCTGCTGACCCGGGTCGAAGGACGCGACTGGATCATCCTGCACGCCCTGGACCAGGGCGACACGATCGCCCCGGGCGTCGTCCTCGACTGGCACGGCTCCTGCTGCATCCACATGGCCTGTGGTGACGCCCCGTCCATCGCCCCGGATACGAGCGGGATCCCGGTCTATCGCGACGCGCCGGTGAACCACCAGCTCCCGGTGGGCGCCTATGTCGGTTTTCCGCTGCACGACCGCGACGGGAACCTGTTCGGCACCCTGTGCGGTGTGCACCCCGAGCCCGTGGACCCGCAGCTCCACGACCGCTACACCGCCCTGGAGGCCCTGGCCGACACCGCAGGCCACCTGCTGGCCCTGCAGCGCGAAAACGACATCCTCGACCGCGAACGCCAGGCCACGGCCCTGCTGCCCGGCTCCGATCCGGTGAGCGGCACCCTGAACCGACGCGGCTGGGACATGGCCCTGGAAGGCGAGGAAGAGCGCTGCCAGCGCAACGGGCAGCCCTGCGCGGTGGTCCTCGCGGAGGTCACCGATCTGGAGGCCATCAATCGGGAGGCGGGCATCGGCCAGGGCGACCGGCTGCTGGCAGAGCTCGGACCGATCCTGCAGGGCCTGCTGCTCCCCGGCGACCGTGTGGCGCGTATCGCCGGCAACCGGTTCGGCCTGCTCCTGGTGGACACCGGCCCCGACGCCCTGGAACGACGCTACGCCGAGATCCGCACGGCCCTGCGGGACCATCACCCCGCGATCGAAACCGGCCGCGCCCTGCGCCACCCGGGCGAGGGCCTGCAGCACACTCCCCACCTCGCCGAACGCGACCTCCTGCGCCAGCGCCACACCCGCTGAATCAGGCGTCACAAGTCCTTCAGAACTCGTCCCGCAGGTCCGGAACGGGACGGGTAGGCACGCTGTGCGTAATCACTCTCACACGAATCCCGTACTGCGTTTCCAGGCGCACACGCTCGGGCTTGGTCATCTGGCCGCTGGTAACAATCACGGCTCGTTCAAGGGCCGGCCCACCGGGAACGTCCTTGCCAAGGCTCGAGACCATTTCCCGATACTCCGGGCGCTGGCTGCGCACATGCGCCAACTGTTCGAAGCCGCGCGAAATATCACCGGCACCCTTCAATTCGACCAGCGCAGCAACCTTCCGGCCCCCGCGAACCTGCCACCAGAGGAACAGGCCATCGCAGCGCATCTCGTTGTCGTTAAAGACACAGTCATCCAGGACGATGGCCCGGGTTTCTTCCTGCTGACGCGGCGCGTAACGAACCTGTTTGCCATTCTCGGCAAAGGTGTACTGATCCGCACAGAGCGTGGAGGGCTGATGTGCCCGCATGCGCCGGCAGCTACATTGATCCGCGTAGCCGGACGTCATGCCTCCCCCCCATGCTCCCACTCGATATCCCGCATACGGTCATAGAGCTGATTGATCTCGTTGAAATGCTGCAGCAGCCGATCATCCAGAAGTCCGGAAGACCCGTCGAGCAGCTCAACCGCCTCGCGCCCCTGCATGCCATAGGCCGCGACGTCCGCCGGATCCAGCGCCATCAAATCCCGGACCTCCGCCTCCCCTTCATCACGCACCAGTCCCTCGATCCGATATCGCTGCAGGTGGTTGTTCAAGGCCTCGACGATATAGGGGCTGTGGGTCGTCAGGATGAACTGGGTGCGGGGGAACGTGGCCAGCAGGTCACCCACGACGCGACGCTGCCATGCCGGATACAGATGCAGATCCACCTCGTCAATCATCACCACGGCTTCCGCAGCCAGCGGATCGTCCTGATCCGGGTTGGCCATGGCCATACGAGCGGCCAGGTCCATGATCAGCCCGAGGAGGGTCTGGTAACCGTCGCTCAGCTGCGCGATATCAAAGGTCTCGCCTTCCTTGTCGACCGCCAGCCGCAAGGGGTTTACCTCGATCCGCGGGTTGGAAAGATCGGGAAACACGCGGGTGATGGCTCGACGCACTGCATCGAGTTCCGGCAGGGTCACGTCGAAGCTTCGGGCAGCCTTCTGCCTCGCATGTTCCTCGTTTTCCTTGAAATAGAACCACGCGAAAGCCGACTTGAACCGGGTGCTGGCTTCCAGGGCACCCACCAGGGCATCGTACCGACTGTGATCGGTAGGGAAGTTGCGACGCCGCAGCGGAATATCCAGCACGGCACGGGACACGCCGTAGTAGGCCACGACCGGCATCTCGAAATCCCGGTCCTCCTGCGAGGGGTCAATCACCTTCTCGTCCAGGTGGTTGCGCAGGAACCGAACTCCGGGACCGGTCGGGACGGCAGCCGCAGTGGTGCGGCTTCGATCCCGACGCTGAACCCGTTCCCATTCCAGCCCCGGGATGGTGCTTTTCAGCGTCACTCGCGCATAGGGCCGCACCCGGTTGCCACTTTGGTGAATCTCGCCTCTTTTACTGAAATCAATGCCCGTGACCCCGGGAAGATGCTTCAGGATCTCGCCAAGCCCGATGGCGACACCATCCAGTATGGCCGTCTTCCCGGAACCGTTCTCGCCCATCAGAAGAGTCAATCGCGAGCCCAGTTCAACTTCGAGCCGCTCCCACAGGCGAAAATTGTCAAACGTCGCCAGCTGCAGTCTCACGGCAAGGTATTCCCGGTGTTAAGGAGTCGATTTGCCCCAGCGACATAGCCCCCGCCGGACGGGGCCACGCGCTCGACGCAGTAGCGCAGGGTCTCCAGTTTCTGTTCGATTACCCGTTGATCCATGCATCCCTCCGCGCGGCGAGGATGCGATCACGGTACGGCAGGAAATCGGCCTGATCGAACAGATGGCGGGTCAGGAAGCGGGCCTGGGCCTCGTCACTGCCCCACAGGCGCACCCCGGTGGTCATGATCTGCCCGAGCAGCGGCTCGCCGGCGCGGGTGAGATCAACAAGGTCGACGGGGCGACCGGTGGCCAGGGCCAGCTCGTCGATGAGCCGGATGCGGGCTTCCACGTCCAGCGGGGCACCGGCGCTTACGGCAATGTCGAGATCGCTGTCGGCGGTCGCGGTGCCGCGGGCCAGCGAGCCGAACAGCATCACCAGCTCCAGCTCGGGGTGGGTCTGCAGCACGCCCTGCAGGCGCTGGTGTTCGGCATCTCGTTCCATGTCCCGGATTCTAGGGAAACGCAGAACCATGTGCACGCTCGCGCTCGAGTCGCTTTTGCGTGCGAACAAGGCGCGGCGACCGCCGTGCAGTCATTCTGCACAAGGGAGCCGCAACGCCGTGCGCGCGCAAAAGCGGCCGAGCCCCTTCGGGGTTGGCGCCCCGGGTTCCCCGATCCTGCGTTGCGCCGCTTGCGGGTAGAACCACTACCCGCTGCGCGACGCGCCTTGTCTCGGAAAACCCGGGGTGCCAACGCGAGCGTGCACATGTGCGGCTGTGGCCGCGGAACGATTGGTTTACCATTCGGGTCTGGTCGCCATCATCGATTCCACGCGAGGCCGTTCCATGAGCAAGACCGTCACGCTGACCGACAACTCCACCGGCAAGAGCATCGAGCTGCCGCTGCAGGAGGGTTCGCACGGGCCCAACTGCATCGACATCCGCGCGCTGTACAAGGAGCTCGGCTACTTCACCTACGATCCGGGTTTCATGTCGACCGCCAGCTGCCGCTCGGACGTCACGTTCATCGACGGCGACGCCGGCCAGCTGCTCTACCGCGGCTACCCGATCGAGCAGCTGGCCGGGCAAAGCACCTATCTGGAGGTGTGCTACCTGCTGCTCAACGGCGACCTGCCTTCGTCCGACGAGCTGCATGACTTCTCGCGCATCATCAAGGAGCACTCGATGCTGCACGAGGCGGTGCGCCGCTTCTTCGACGGCTTCCGCCACGACGCGCACCCGATGGCGATCATGGTGGGCGTGGTCGGGGCGCTGTCGGCCTTCTACCACGACAACGTGGACGTGCATAACCCGGAACACCGGCGCATCGCCGCGCACCGGCTGATCTCCAAGATGCCGACCATCGCCGCCTGGTCGTACAAGTACGCCAACGGCCAGCCGTTCATGTACCCGGACAACAACCTGTCCTACACCGCCAACTTCCTGTCGATGATGTTCGGCGTGCCCAGCGAGCCGTACCAGCCGAACCCGGTGTTCGTGCGCGCGCTGGACCTGATCCTGATCCTGCACGCCGACCACGAGCAGAACGCCTCGACCTCCACCGTGCGCCTGTCCGGCTCCTCCGAGGCCAACCCGTTCGCCGCGATCTCCGCCGGCATCGCCTCGCTGTGGGGTCCGCTGCACGGCGGCGCGAACGAGAAGGTCATCCGCATGCTCGAGGAGATCGTGCACAGCGGGAAGAGCGTCGAGGAGTTCGTCGCCCGGGCCAAGGACAAGAACGACTCCTTCCGCCTGATGGGCTTCGGCCACCGGGTGTACAAGAACTACGACCCGCGCGCGAAGATCATCCGCAAGATGTGCCACGAACTGCTGGAAGAGATGGGCGACATGGGCGCCGACAACCAGCCGCTGTTCGACGTGGCCATGGAACTCGAACGCATCGCGATGGAGGACGATTACTTCATCGAGCGCAAGCTCTACCCCAACGTCGACTTCTACTCCGGCATCATCCTGCGCGCGATGGGCATCCCGCTGAACATGTTCACCGTAATCTTCGCCCTGGCCCGCACGGTCGGCTGGATCTCGCACTGGAACGAGATGATGCAGGACCCCGAATCGCGCATCGGGCGCCCGCGTCAGCTATATACGGGGTATCCCGAGCGCTCGTACGTGCCGATCGAGGAGCGCTGAGTCCGTTCGCGCGCGCCGGAGCACCGGGCCACGCCGGGTGCCTCCCTTGTGGACGCCCGGCGACGGCTGTACATTAGAAGAAATCGATATACGAGGAGGAGATCCCCATGAGCATCGACCGCATCGTCATGGCGTTTGCCGGCACCGTCATCATCATCAGTGCCATCCTGGCCTGGCAGTTCAGCCCGCTGTGGCTCCTGCTGACCGGCTTTGTCGGCCTCAATCTGCTGCAGTCCGCCTTCACCGGCTTCTGCCCGCTGGCCATGATCCTCAAGGCCCTGGGCGTGAAGCCGGGCGAAGCCTTCAGCTGAGGCCAGCCCCGGCAAACACCCCGCGCCCGCCCCGACCGGCGGGCGCACAAAAGGGCCCGGACGTCTCCGTCCGGGCCCTTTTTCGTTCAGAGGCTCGGGCTTCAGGACCGGGGCCGGAGGCGTTCGGCGGCTTCGTCCAGCACGGCCCTCTGGCGGCCGGCCAGATGCCGCACTTCCTGGAGATAGAGCTCAAGCTGCATGCTCACGCTCCCATTCCCAGAACTCCAGCTCGCGCCAGGTACGTGTCAGGAACCACGCCCATGGCGGTCGATCCTCGCCGACCACCGGAATGCCCTCCTCGGCGACCACGGCCCGCATGGCCAGTCCGGCCCGCTCCAGATTGACGATGTCGACCCGGTCGTCGTGGGTGCCCAACGCGGCCGCAATCCGGCGACGCAGGGACTCGTCCCGCGCGAAAGCGTCGAGGGCATCATCAGGGGCGTCCGACCACTGTACGGCCAGGTCCCAGTCGCTTTGCTCGTGCGCATCGCCCCTCGCGCGACTGCCGATCAGTACCACGAAGTCCAGTCCGTCGAGGTCTTCAAGGGCGCGACGCAGTACCGTCGGTTCCGTCATGGTCCTGCTCCGTTGCGAGATTCAGTGCAGGAATCATGGTAGCAGCCCCCGGGCGGAGAGCGCCGTTTACTCCGGTTCGCGCAGCCAGCAGGCGGCGCGGTGTTCCGGTGCAGGGCGGAAATCGGGCGGGTCGCGGGTCTCGCAGACGCCGGCCATGGCCTGCGGGCAGCGTGGATGGAAACGGCAGCCCGGCGGCGGGCTGACCAGGCTGGGGGCCTCGCCGCCGGGGATCTCGCGCATCTGCCGCGCGTTGGCGGGGTCGGGGTCGGCCAGCGCGGACAGCAGCGCCTCGGTGTAGGGGTGCTGCGGGGCGTCCAGCAGCGCGTCCACCGGCGCCTGCTCCACGATGCGGCCGGCGTACATCACCATCACCCGCCCGGCGTAGTGACGCACGGTGGACAGATCGTGGGTGATGTAGAGCAGCGCGATGTCGTGCTCGCGCTGCACGCGATGCAGCAGGTCGAGGATTTCCACCCGCACCGAGGCGTCCAGCATCGACACCGGTTCGTCGGCGATGATCAGCTTCGGCCGCAGCAGCAGGGCGCGGGCGATCACCACCCGCTGCTGCTGCCCGCCGGACAGCTGATGCGGGAACTTGCCGCGCACCTGCGCCACCGGGGTCAGCCCGACCTCCTCCAGCGCCGCGTCGATGCGCCGTTCGCGCTCGGCGCGCGGGCCGATCCCGTGCACGATCAGCGGTTCCTCCAGCGCCCGGCGGATGTCCATGAACGGCGGCAGGGCCCCGTAGGGATCCTGCTGCACGTACCCCACCCGGGCGCGGTATGCCTTCAGGTCGGCTCCCTTCAGATCGGCCAGCGACTGCCCCTCGAAGCGCACGGCCCCGCCGGTGGGCCGGTTCAGCCCCAGCAGGGTGCGCGCCAGCGACGACTTGCCGCAGCCGGACTCGCCCACCACCGCGGCGGCCTCGCCGGCATCCAGGGTAAAACGCACGCCATCCACCGCGCGCACGGTCCCGGTGCGGATGAAGCCCCACTGACGCAGCTCGAAGTGGGTCTGCAGGTCGTCGGCGACCAGCAGCGGTTCCTGTTGAGCACGGGTATTCATCCGGTCCCTCCCGCGTCATGCAGCCAGCAGCGCACGCGATGGCGCGCATCCGGGTGGAACACCGCCGGGTCCTCGGCGCAGCGCTCGAAACGACGCGGGCAACGCGCGGCGAAACGGCAGCCGGCGGGCGGATCCTGCAGGCTGGGTGGGCGCCCGGGGATGGGTACCGGCGCTTCCTCCTGGCGCAGCCGTGGCACCGAGGCCATCAGCATCTGCGAATAGGGGTGCGCGGGGGCAGTGAAGAAGGCCTCGGCGGACGCCTCCTCCACCACCTGCCCGGCATACATCAACGCCACGCGGTCGGCCAGCTCGCTGGAGGTGGCGACATCGTGGGTGATCAGCACGAAGCTGGTGCCGCGATCGCGCTTGATGCGCTTGAGCACGTTCATGATCGAGGCCTGGGTGAGCACATCCAGCGCCGAAGTGGGCTCGTCGAGGATCACCAGGTCGGGGTCGGTCACCAGCGCCATCGCCAGCACCGCGCGCTGGCGCATGCCGCCGGACAGCTCGTGCGGATAACGCTGCAGGAAGTCCGTGGCGATGCCGACCTCCTCGAATGCCTCGGCCGCACGGGCCATGGCCGCCCGCCGCGACCACCCCCGATGGATGCGCAGCGGCTCGGCGACCTGTTCGCCCACCCGCACCACCGGGTTCAGCGCATTCATCGCCGCCTGCATCACCAGCGCGATGCGGGTCCACCGCACCTCGCGGCGGAAGCGTTCCTCGGACAGGCCCAGCACGTCGCGCCCGTCCAGGCGTACCTGGCCGGTGGGTCGCCCGGCATTGCGCGGCAGGGTGCGCAGCAGGACCTTGGCCAGCGAGGACTTGCCGCAGCCGGACTCGCCCAGCACCACCAGCGCCTCGTTGCGGCGGATCTCCAGATCGACCCCGTCGACCGCGTTCACCGGGCCCTGCTCGGTGCGGTACTGCATGCGCAGGTCCTCGATCTCCAGCAACGGGCTGTCGGGGTTGGCCGCCACCGTCATCACAGGTTCCTCAGCCGGGGGTTGAACACGCGATCCAGGGCGAAACCGAGCATGGCGAAACCCAGTCCGGTCAGCATCAGCAGCGCCGCGGGGCTCACCACCCAGTAGTAGAACCCGTGGTACAGGGCCGACTGGGCCTGGGCGTCGTGCAGCACCTTGCCCCAGGTCGGCAGCACCGGATCCCCGAGGCCCAGCACCGCCAGCGAGGCCTCGAGGAAGACGTAGGTCGGGATCAGGGTCACGAACGTGGGGATCAGCACCGGCAGGATGCGCGGCACCATGTAGCGCAGCACGATCCGCGGGCTGCTGGCCCCGTAGGCGCGCGCCGCCTCGATGTACGGGGCTTGGCGGATCGGCAGCAGCATCGCGCGGTACATCTTGATCCCGGCGGAGAAGATCCCCAGGGCCACCACCACGCCCAGCATCAGCCAGATACTGGTGGAATACAGGGTGCCCACCATCACCAGGATCGGCAGCAGCGGCAGGATGATGTTGACCTCGGTCAGGCGCTGGATCGCGGCATCCACCCAGCCGCCGTACCACACGCCGGCGGCGGCGATGATCAGGGTGGTGATGGTGGTCCCCACCGCGGCGATCAGCCCGAACGCCAGCGCCACCGGGGTGCCCCACAGCAGGGCCACGGACAGATCGCGGCGCTGATGGTCGGTCCCGAACAGCCCGTGGACCTGCCCGTAGGCCACCAGTTCGGCATCCATGCGGCCTTCGGGCTCGAAATGCACGGTTTCCAGTACCAGCTCGTAGGTCCCCGGCAGGACCCGGGGTTCCGGGTCTTCGACATCGGCGTCACTGAACAGACCAACCTGCGGGGCATGCCCCAGGCGCCCCTCCAGGCCCTGGTCCTGGGAGATCGACACCCGCTCCTCGGCACTGACCCGCCGCGAGCCCAGGGCCACCTCGCTGCCGTCGGGCCGGTGCCAGCTCATGCGCACGAACGGCGGCCGCTGCTCGAACTCGGCCTGCAGGAACAGGTTGATCTCCCCCGGGAAATCGTCATAGGGGAAGTCGAAGCGCAGGGTCTGCTCCTCGATGCGTCCGCCGTCGAAGGCCGCGAATTCCCGCTCGGCCGCCTCGCTCCCGGCCTTCACGGTGCGCGGCGCGTTGCCGCCGAACAGCCGGTCCGTCCACACCGGTGCGGCATTCACCGGCAGATCCTGCCAGACCTCGCCGCCGCGCCAGAGCTTCTGCGCCTCGCTGTACGGGATGGCGGTAACCGCGTAGATCGCCGTGCCCAGCAGGGCGAGGATGATCAGCATCCCCGCCACCGCCGACGGATAGCGCCGCAGCCGGCGCAGGCCCTCGCTCCAGGGGCTCATGAACGGCCTCCTTCAATGCGCACGCGCGGATCGAGGATGGCGTAGAGGAAGTCCAGCACGAACACGGTGATGGCCAGCAGGTAGGCGAAGATCACCACCGATCCGATGATCACCGGGGTGTCGCGATGGCCGATGGCCTCGAACAGCAGCGTGCCCAGACCCGGCCAGTTGAACACCTGTTCGAGGATGATCGCGCCGCTCCACAGCCCGATCAGCATCAGCAGGAAGCTGGTCACGATGGGCGACAGCGTCGGCCGCAGGATGTAGCGCTGTTCGATCATGCGGTCCGGCAGCCCCTTGGCGCGTGCCATCTCCACGTAGTCCTCGCTGGAATGGATCAGAAAGAAGGTGCGCCAGGAATAGATCGAGATGAAGATCTGCGAGATGAACATCGCCAGCACCGGCAGCGCCATGTGCCGGAGCACGCTGGAGGCGTAGGCCCAGCCGTCCTCCGGCGGTGGCACCGAGACCATCCCTCCCGCCGGGAACAGCGGCCAGATGAACGCCAGCAGCAGGATCAGGAAGATGCCGTAGAACCAGCCCGGCGCCGCCGAGCTCGGCGCCAGGCCGATGACGCTCTGATCCAGCGCCGAGCCGTAGCGCCGCGACAGCCCCAGCGCGGCAAACACCGCGACGAAGAACACCAGCAGGTTGGCGGTACCGAACAGCAGCAGGGTGGCCGGCAGGCGTTCAGCGATGATATTGAAGACCTGGCGCGAGCCGGCATCCGAGTGCATCTCCTCGGCCCGCCCCAGGTCCAGGATCATCGCCTGGTAGAGATAGTCGAAGCTGCGCCAGATGAAGGGCTCGTCCAGGCGCAGGCGCTCCACTTCCAGCGCCACCTGCTGCTCGACCAGCTCGGTCCGCTCATCGGACGGCAGATCATGAAACGCCGGATCCGCACGCACCGCCTCGGCCGCCGTGGTCTCGATCTGGGCCAGGCGCAGGTCATCCACCTGCCCGCCCATGTTGGCGATCACGATGGTCAGGTAGACCCCGATCAGCACCGTCACCAGCAGCGCCAGCAGGCGCTTGCCGGTAAACACGGCCAGGCGGCGCAGATCGCTCAGCCAGCCGCGTCGGGCGGCGTTGACGGACCCGTCAGTCATCGCCTTGCTCCGCTGGTTCGGCCCGGGGTTGCGGCACCCGACCGCCTGGCACCGTGGCGAACGCATGGGTGGCAAAGGCCGGCAGGGCGACCGGCGTCGCGGTGACCGCGAACTCCAGGCTGTTGGCACCGGTACCCAGCGCCTCGAGGATCTCCGCATCCAGATCCAGACGCCAGCGCCCGTCCGCATCCGGCTCCAGTTCGCCGCGCCGCGCGAGGCGGTCGTCGCCATCGAACAGCATCCAGCGCACCTCGTCGATGTCCTCATGCGGATACGGCTCGCCGCCAAAACGGATGTCGAGATCCAGACTGACCGCCTCGCCCAGCTCGGCGATCAGCGGGCCGTCCACGCTGACCTCGGGGATCCGCGGCTCCGCAAAGCGCAGCCACTTGTCCGCCGGATCGGGGAAGTCCTCGAAGCGGCGCAGCACCAGACTGCCCTCCACCGCGCGCACGCGGTGGAGATAGAACGGCCCGTCGCCGACCCAGAAATGCCCGCGTTCGGCCTGCCACTGCTCCAGCGCCGCGTAGCGTTCGCGGATCTCCTCCGGATCGACCCACTCGCTCAGGGTCTCCTCGAACGGCAGCCGCTCCGCCGCGTGCGCCGCGCGCAGGTAGTCGCGCAGGATCTCCAGTGCCGGTCCGCCCACCAGGTTGGTCTGCTCCACGCCGCGCCGGTCGGCCTGACCGGTGGAAAAGGCCAGATCGCCCTGGCGCTCGGCCTCGATCCCCAGCCCCAGCACATGCCAGGGCTGGGTGGCGGGCACGCGGTTGGCCACCAGGTTCTCCGCATCCGGGAACACCTGATCGCTGTAGACCTCCACCGTCAGCGGGTCGGTATCCGTGATGCGCCAGCCGCGGAAATGCCGCTCATAGACCGAAAACGTGGGTACATGCCCCGGATCGAACAGCGCGCTGTCCTCGTCGGCACGTTCGAAGGTCAGGATCCACGGCAGGATCATGTCGGCGACGGAGACCCGGGAACCATCGTGCCAGTAGCGATCCAGGTACCCGTCGTGGAATTCGATCTCGGTACGCGAACGCGCCGTCAGGCCCTCCGGTTCGGCCTCGTCCACCGTCACCTTGCGCCCTTCTGCGGCGTCCCAGCGCAGCCAGGCGTCGCCGGGCACCTCGATGCGCTCCACACTCTCCAGCTCCAACCAGTCCAGGGTGCGCCCGACCGGCGCGCCCTCTTCCACCGTGACCCGGGCGCGCGCGATGCGCTGCGGCCGATAGAGCCCGGTGAACGGATCGGCCAGCGCCGCCGGGTCCGACAGGGAACGCAGGATCATCTGATCGAAGATCCAGTTGGAACCGGCCACCGGGTTCCAGGGCTCGGTCAGCATGCTGGGCGTGCCGACCACCACGCGTCCGCCCAGGCCGTCGCGGAAACGCAGGGTATAGGGCCACAGGCCGGAACCGGTCACGCCGCCGGCCAGATCCACCGCCACCTCGAGGTTCGCGGCATGCGGCCAGACGCTTTGCTGATCCACCAGCCAGATGCGCACCGAATCCTTCATGGCCAGCTCCAGCGCGCGCCCCATCAGCTCCTCGCGCTCCTCCACGGACTGATACTCGCGGCGTTCCAGGCGCTCGGCGAGCTCGTCCAGCTCGGGATCGGGATCGTAGGCCTGCCACAGGGGGTCCGGTCGCCCGCGGGGGGTGTAGTAATAGTTGAAGTCGCCGCCGACATCGCGGTTGATGACCGTGGATATCCAGCCGCCGGTATACACGTGCCAGCGGCCGGCGGCAGGATCACTGGCGATCCACAGGCGGGTCGCCTCGTCCGCGGTGCGGTACAGCCGCTCGGTCTCGAAACCGAGGTCCTCCAGCCGGTTGGCCACGTAGTCGCCCACCCGCTCGCGGTTGTCCTCGGTGCGGATCAGCACCCGGATGCGGACCGGCGCGCCGTCATGGAACCAGCGACCGTCGCGTCGCTCCGCGCCCAGGGCCTCCATGCGTTCGCCGATCACCCGGCGCGCGCGTTCGGCATCGTGGCGGTAACGGATCTCGAGCTCGCGCGCCGGTCCGGCCAGGCGAGCGTAATCCGGAAAGGCGGTGTTCAGCGGGAGATAACGCGGCGTGGCGAGCCCGCCATACAGCTCTTCCGCGATATGGCTGCGATCCACCAGCCAGTTCATTGCCTCGCGGATCTCGCGATCGGCGAAGGGGTTCAGCTGGCCGTCCTCGAACTCGGCCGGATTCAGCGTGAGCTCGGCCACCGAACCGCGCGAGAAATGATGCCCCACCGCGGGCGAAGCCTGGATCTGGCGGAACAGCGTGGCCGAATCCAGCCCCTGGCCAAACAGATGATGCGAGCCCCGTTCGATCAGCGCGGTGATGCGGCCGGGGTCGGATTCCACGGTGAACACCACCTCGTCGACCAGTGCCCCCTTTCGCTCCGCCGGATCGCCCGGCACGGGCTGCGGGGCGGCGGTATCTTCGCTGCGATCCCCCATCCACAGGGTGCCCGCGATCGCCAGCACGAACAGGCCGAGAATCAGCAGAGGCAGCAGGCGGCGCAGATCGAACAAGGGATCTCCTCGGGTTACGGGCTCAGGGCGTGGCGTCAGGGGCGGGTTCGTCGCGCAGCTCGTCGATCACGTCACGCACCTCGTCGGTGTCCCACTCGATGGCCTCGTTCACGGAATACCGCACCCGGCCCTCGCGGTCCAGCAGGAACGAGCTGGGGAAGGCGAACACGCCCCATTCCTGCGAGACCGCCCCATCCTCGTCCATCAGCACCGGGAAATCGACCTCGACCTCTTCCATGAATTCCAGGATGTGCTCGGGCGACTCGCGGAAATTGATCGACACGATCGCGAACTCGTCCTCGTCATACGAGCCTTCGAGGCGGTTCATCGACGGGATCTCGTGCACGCAGGGCGGGCACCAGCTGGCCCAGAAGTTCACCAGCGTCACCTGACCGGCACGATCCTCCAGCCGGTGGGTCTCGCCGCGCGCGGCGGTCAGTTCGTAGCCGGGCGGCTCCTCGGGCTCGCGCTCGACCATCCCGTGCTCGCTGCCCAGCGGCTGGTCGCGCTCCTCGTCCAGTTCGGCGACCTGTCCCGGGCGCGGCAGGCCCGCCAGCACGCGCGCCGTCGAAAGCAGCTGCTGCGGAGTTCGCTCGACCGCGTCACTGCCCGCCTCGTCGGGACGCATGTAGTAGTCGCGCTCGCCGGCGATGATGCGCGCCAGCGCCGGGCTGCCGGCCGCGTACAGATGCCGCATCAGTTCCGGCAGGCGGGCCGCATGGGCCCCCTCGGCGGGCTGGAACACCGCCACCGGCATGTTGGTCGCATCCACGATCCCGAACAGCTCCGGGTCATCCCCGGCGGCAGGGGTACCGCGATACAGGTTGGGGAACAGCAGGATCGCGCCGGCCACGGCATCCGGGTCGTCGGTCGCCAACTGCCATTCGCGCAGCCCGCGCAGCGCGGGCACGCCCATGCGGTCGGAGGCCACCAGGGTCACCGGGGCATAACCCCGCGCCCCGGCCTCCTCCAGCAGCGCCGCGGCGGGCTTGCCCTCCAGCCCGCGCACGGTGGAACTCGAGCGTTCCAGCAGCAGCGAATCGAGCAGGTCCACCACCCACACCGTGGCGCCCTGCTCCGCCAGTTCGCCCAGCAGTTCGCGCGGGGCATCCAGATGCTCGGCGGCCGGGATCAGCCAGATGAACAGCGGACCCGTGCCTTCGGCCTCGCCGAGGGTCTCTACCTCCAGGAGATCCCCGCCATCCAGTTCGATGGTGAACTCCTTCGCCACGTCGTCGGCCAGCAGACCCGACGGCAGGAGGAGAAAGAGCAGCCACAGCAGCGCACGCCCCGTCCGGGACCACGGAATCGACCGCACATTGAACCTCGCGAATGGTGGGATAACCGGAAACCCGAAACGCCTACTCCATGAAGAGATAGGTTCGATTGATGTTGGTCCGATGCCAGTCGCCGAAATGTTCCAGATGCTCGAACTGCGGGGCATCACCAAGGTCGTCCACCGCCTCCTGCAGCGAGGCCCAGTCTTCCAGCGCCTGTTCCACGCCACTGATCACGAACCGCAGGTAGTCCCCGGTTTCCGCGGTCACGAGGTCCATGCCCGCGACGTCCCCGTGGCCGGGCACCACGGCGGCCGGTGCCTTCTCTTCCAGCTTTTCCACCGCGGTCAGCCAGGCCACCGGATCGCTCCACGGATGGATGCCCAGCATGCGGTCGAGATAGACCATGTCCCCGGAGAAGAAGACATCGGTCTGCGGCAGGTACACCACCGCGTCGCCGGGGAAATGGGCATCCGCCCAGAACTCCAGATGGAATGCGGTGCCGCCGATCTTCAGCTCGTGGCGGTCGCCTTCCAGCGGCTCGTCGGTCACCACGGCCTCGGTGCCCTCGAAACGGTCTTCGAGGATCCCCGACATGCGTTCAATGTGATCATCGGCAAAATCCCTGCGGGTCTCGGCCGTACGTTCCAGGGTGATCAGCTCGGCCCCCTGCTCGCGGAAATAGCCATCGGCCATCCAGCGGTGATCCTGCGAACCGATGCCGATGACATGGGTGACCGGCTGATCGGTGATTTCGCCGATCGCGGCCTCCAGCATCTCGCCAAAGGCGTACGACGGACCGGAGTCGATCAGCACCACCCCCTCGTCGGTCACCACGAAGCCCAGATTCATGGTCAGCCCGAGGTTGTCGTAGCTGCGCCCGTCGATGGAGCCGATGATCGCGTACACGTCTTCCGCCACACGCACCGGCTGCAGTTCGTCCACCCGTTCCAGGTCGCTGGTGCGGGCATCACTCAGGCGCTCGTTCGGCCCCGGGACCTCGACCTCGCTCCCCGCGTCGGCACTCAGCGGAGCGGCCATGACCAGCCACAGGCATCCGGCCATCATCCATTGCAGTCTCTTCATCAGGTAACC
Organism: Thioalkalivibrio sp. ALE10; assembly: GCF_000381385.1. NCBI lineage: Bacteria > Pseudomonadati > Pseudomonadota > Gammaproteobacteria > Chromatiales > Ectothiorhodospiraceae > Thioalkalivibrio > Thioalkalivibrio sp. ALE10. Next base: position 130,379 of record NZ_KB906455.1, on the reverse strand, counting down.
CCCGAGCGGTCGTTATTGGTTATCCATGGGACGCCTGGCGCGCCGGTTCATTCCCGCCACTCGCGGGGAATGCAGGACGCACCATCGCCGTCCATGCTTAAAGAGTCCGTCTTGCGCGCCCGACCGCGGAAGGCGATCTCGGGCTACGGGACACTCGGGAGGAACGCCATGCAACACCGCCAGACCACGTTCATATTTGCCGGCACCGCCGCGCTTGGCCTGATGCTCGCCGGGGCCGCCCCCGCGATCGCCGACACCGACCGCTCGATGGGCGAACCGGTGGCCGTCGGGATGACGGCAGGCACTACGCATACAACCGTCGCGCGCGACGAGGAACGCGACCGCCGGATCCCCGACGAGTCCTGCCCGGCCTGACGGCACCCGGCCGGCGCCGGGCATCAAGGGGTCAGCCGCAGTCCGCCGGCCTTCCCGCGAATGGGGGGACCGGCGGGGTTTCTCCGGCACTGTTCGCGAACGCGAACAGCCCGCGCCCGCGATCCTTGGCACGGTACATGGCCTGATCGGCCGCATGGATCAGGGTGTCGCCGTCGCGCCCGTCTTCCGGGTAAACGGCAATGCCCACGCTGGATCCGATGTGGATCTCGTGATCACGCACGTGGAACGGCGCCCGCAGCGCGTCGATGATCTTCTGCGCCACGACACCCGCATCGGCCTCGCGCTGGATATCCCGCACCAGAACGATGAACTCGTCCCCGCCCAGCCGCGCGACGAGGTCACTCTCGCGCACGGTTTCGCGCAGGCGAGCCCCCACGGCCTGCAGGATCTCGTCGCCCACCGCATGGCCCAGGGCATCGTTGACCGGCTTGAAGTGATCCAGGTCCACGAACAGCACGGACACGATGTCGCCGTGGCGTCGCGCCTGCCCCAGCGCCAGATCAAGATGCTGATGGAAGGCGGTACGGTTCGGCAGATCGGTCAGCGGATCGGCGTGCGCCAGATGGTCCAGGCGCTGCTGGGCCTCCTTCCACCGGGTGATGTCCTCGAAGGTCACGATGAAATGGGTCGGCTGCCCCATCTCGCCACGGACCGCGATCACCGTGGTCCAGGTGTAGCAGGGCCCGCCGTCGCGCCGGCGCTTGACCAGCTCGCCCTCCCAGCGGCCGGCGCTGTGCACCGCGGCCTCGATGGTTTCCAGCAGGGCCGGGTCCTGGTATTCCGAATCCAGCAGTTCGCCCATCGGCCGGCCGTGCACCTCTCCGGGCTGGTACCCGGTGATGGACATGAAGGCGGGGTTCACCTTCAGCACGCGCTGCCCTGCATCGGTGATCAGCAGCCCCTCGGAGGCGTTCTCGAATACCTGGGCCGCCAGGCGCAGCTCGTCTTCCATGGCCTTGCGCTCGGTGACATCGCGCAGGATCGCCAGGCTGGCGTCCTCCCCGTCCCAGCTCAGGGCGGTCACGTGCATCTCGGCGACGCGCGGGGCCTCGCCGGGAGGCAGCACGTCGATCTCGGTGCGTCCGGGAGCCGTCGGGAAACCGAACCCGGTGCCCCTCAGGGCCTGCAGGTCGCGCCCGAACAGCCGGCTGGCGGCCGGGTTGGCATAGCGCAGAACGCCCGCCGAGTCCACCACGATGATGGCATCGGCGGAGGCCTCGAGGATCGCCCGCAGGCCATCGCCCGACGGACCGGAGCCGGCGAAGTCGCCGCCCCCGTCGCCCGCCCACAGCACGGCGCCGGGCACCGCGGCCGGGGGCATCGAAAGGTCCGGATTCGGCATCATGTGTCCTCGTCTCCTTGCTGCACATGCACGGGATGGCCTTCGAGGATACCCTCCACGCCACGGAAGCGCTCGCCGATATGCATCCCGCGACCGTCGATGTTGAAACGCCGGATCCCGGCGTCATGTCCCGCGCCGCGCATCTTCAGCACGGCCAGGCCGCGATGGACCCGCCCGCGCATCTCGACATAGCGCAGGACGATGATGGAATCGGTCAGGGTGGAGATGTGCGCCTCGGTCACCGAGGCGCCGCCCATCAGCGACGGCGTGGAGGCGGTGAACAGCCCCGCAATCTGACGCTCCTTGATGAACGAGGTCAGGCTGATCACGAACTCGCGGAAACCGCGCGGGCTGGCCACGCGCTCCAGCGCGGTCAGGCTGTCGAGGGCGACCCGGTCCGGGCGGAAGCGGTCGATCTCCTCCTTGATCCGGACCAGGTGGTCCTCCAGTCCGGCGGCCTCGGGGTAGTCGCAGCGGATCGCCAGGTTCCCGGCCTCCTCCGCCGGGGCATAATCCACGCCCCACCCGCGCGCGTTGCGCATCAGCTGTTCGCGGCTTTCCTCGAAGGCGAACAGCATGCAGCGTTCGCCGGCGGCCAGTCCGCCCGCGGTGAACTCCGTCGCCATTAGGGTCTTGCCGGTGCCGGTGGCACCGGATACCAGCACGATCGAGTCGCGGTAGAAACCGCCACCGCACATCCGGTCCAGCTCGTCGTTGCCGGAGGTCGTGCGCACGTCGGTGGAATGCTGGGTCAGCTCCATCGCCGACAGCGGGATGGCGATCAGCCCGCCCTCCGGCAGGATGGTGAACGGGTACTCGCCCTTCTGGTGCTGCGTACCGCGGAACTTGAGGATCTCCAGCGTGCGCCGGCGGGTCTCGTTCTCCAGGATGTTACGCAGGATCACCACGTTGTCGGCGACGAACTCCTCGACCCCGTGACGGGCAACGGGGCCGTATTCGGTCTCGCGTTCGGCGGTCATGACCGCCGTCACGCCCAGGGCCTTCAGCCGCGAGGCGATGCGGAACAGGTCACGACGCACCTGGCGGGTGTCGGGGAAGCGCGAAAACATCGCGCCCAGGGAATCGATCGCCAGACGGCGGGCCCCGCTGCGCTCCACCGCATGCTCGATGCGCGCCACCAGGGCCCCGAGGTCGTAGCTCCCGGCCTCCACCGTCTCCTCGTCCGGGTCCGGCGACACGTCCACGAAGGTCCAGTGCCCGTCGGCTTCCCAGTCCGCCATCGGCCAGCCGAATGCACTGAAATTGCGCCGCAGATCCGCGGGCGACTCCTCGCACGTCACGAACACGCCGGGGGTGGCATCGCGCTGGATGCCGGCGGCCAGGAACTGGCCGGCAAACACCGTCTTGGCACTGCCCGGGGTACCGGCAACCAGCGTGGTGCGCCCCTCGGGCAGACCGCCACGGGCGATCGCGTCGAACCCCGGGATCCCGGTGGCCAGCTTGTCGATTCCTCCACCCATTTCTGCGGTCATTGCAGGGACTCCCGCTGCCCGGGCGTCACCAGCTCCAGCCCGTGCAGCACTTCGTCGCGGTCGGAGAGATCGCCGATGATGCGGCGGATCGGCGGAGGCAGCTCACGGATCAGGGTGGGGGTGGCGACGATGCGCTCGTTCTCGCCGCGCTCGGGATTTTCGAGCACGTCGATCACCTCGATCCGATAGCGTCCCTGGAGTTCTTCTTCACAGATGGCCTGCAGATTGGCCAGTGCCCGTGCGGACCGGGCCGTCTGCCCCGTCACGTACAGGCGGAGCAGGTATTCCTGCGCCACGTATCCTCCCCGGACGGCGATTGCGCCCTTGTCTCGAGCGGGGAATTATCCGGAATCCTCCCGCCATGCGTCAACGCAACCCGGTCCGGGCGGGGGGAGTCTTCAGCGGCGCGGCTCATCCGCCCGGGCACCCGCTCCCCATTCGCGCCGCAGCCGCTCGCGATTGAGCGCCAGCCACTGCAGCGCGATCACCGGCCCGGCCGAGTCGATACGGCCGTCGTGCATCAACTGCATTGCCTCGTCGAAGGGCACGGTGAACACCCGGATGTCCTCGTCTTCCTCGTGCAGTCCGTGCACACCGCCCACACCCAGACTGTCCACCTCACCACAGTAGATCCGCAGCGACTCGGAATTGCCGCCGGGGCTGACATACACCTCCTGCATGAACTCGATGCGCGCCGGGTTCACCCCCGCTTCCTCGAAGGACTCGCGCCGCACCACGGCTTCCGGCTCCTCGCCCGGTTCGATGACCCCGGCGACGAACTCCAGCAGCCAGGGTCCGGCCGGCTTCTCCAGCGCGCCGATGCGGAACTGCTCGATCAGCACCACACGGTCGGCCACCGGGTCATAGGGCAGCAGCACGGCCGCATGTCCGCGTTCGAAGCGCTCGCGCGTCAGCGGCCGGCTCCAGCCACCGCCGAACAGCCGGTGGCGCACCGTATAGCGGGCCATACGGAAGAAGCCCTCGAACAGCGACTCGCGCTCGAGGACCTCGACGTCTCCGGGTCCGAGCCCCGGGCGGCGGCCATCGCCGGCGCTCACGGGGCCTCGACCTCGTCGATGTCCTGACGCAGCCGCTCCAGGCGTTCCTGCACCGGCTCCGGGTATTCCGCCTGCCGACGCCCGCCGACATGCTCGGCCAGAAAGCCCTCCAGGCCGGCAAAGAACGCCAGGCGGTTGGTCTCGTTGACGAAACCGTGGCCCTCGTCCAGCGCCAGCAGGTATTCCACCGGATGCCCGGCGTCGCGCAGTGCCGCCACGATCTGGTCCGACTCGGCCTGCTTGACGCGCGGGTCGTTGGCCCCCTGGGCCACCAGCAGCGGCGACTCGATGCGGTCGACGTGGAACAGCGGCGACTGCTCCTTCAGCCGCTCGCGGTCCTCCGGATCGTCCGGGTCACCCACACGCCCGTGCATGCGCTTGATCCCGGCCTCCCAGTAGGGCGGGATGGATTCCATCAGGGTAATCAGGCTGGACGGCCCCACCATCGACACCCCGGCGGCGTAGAGCTCCGGAGTCCAGGTCAGCCCGGCCAGGGTTGCGTAGCCGCCGTAGGAGCCGCCATAGATCGCCACCCGGTCCGGATCGGCGATGCCCTCGTCGATCAGATGTTTCACCCCGTCGGTCACGTCGTGCTGCATCACGCCGGTGCCCCATTCCTGGTTGCCGGCATTGAGAAACGCCTTGCCAAAGCCCGAAGAACCGCGGAAATTCGGCTGCAGCACGGCGTAACCACGGTTGGCGAGGAACTGCACCTGTCCGCTGTAGCCCCAGGTGTCGCGCACCCAGGGACCGCCGTGCGGCATCACCACCAGGGGCAGGTCCTCGGCCTCCGCCCCGCGCGGCAGGGTCAGGTAGCCCGGGATCTCGGTGCCATCACGGGCCTCGTAGCGGATCGGCTCCATGTACGCCAGCACATCCTCGGGAAGATCCGGCCGGGTGCGATACAGGCGTTCGAGTTCGCGTTCGCGCAGATCCGCCACCCAGGCACTGCCGGGATCGACGTCGCGCTGCACGCCCACGGTCCACACGTCCTCGTCACGGGTTCGCGAGGAGAACGACAGCTCCGCGTCACCCAGCTCCGAGCGCAGCCAGTCCAGCGCCTGCTCGAATTCCTCGTCGTGGGGGTAGATCCGCTGCCGGTCGCCGGTGTACTGCGTGGCCAGCAGGCGGTGGTCCTCGTCGGAAAACAGCGCGCGACCGAGATCGACTTCGCCTTCCGGGTCGCGGTGCACCCGGGTCTCCTCGCCGGAATCCGGGTCGAACAGGACCAGCTCGCTCAGATCGCGATCCTCGCCCGCGTTGGTGCGCAGATAGAGCCTGGCGCCATCCTTGTGAAATCCGGCCACAGAGCAGCTCTCGCCGAACTCGCAGGCGTAGATCTGCCGGAAGTCGTCCTCGCCATCGACGCGCAGGATCTCGCTCCCGCCGTCGCCGGTGGTGCGCGTCGCCTTGCGCAGCTCGCCCTCGTGGAAATGCCAGCCTTCGATCTCCGCGGTGTTCTTCACCACCCGCTCGCGTTCGCCGCTGGCGATGTCGACCCGGTAGACGTCGTGCAGCCGGGGATCGCGGTCGTTCAGCCCCACGAACAGATGTTCCGGCGCCTCTCGCGGTACATGGATGATCCGCGCCTGCACCCCGTCACCTCCGGCCAGTGCGCGTGAGTCGGGATATCCGTCGGCCTCCGGGTCGGGGGTCTCCGGGGCCTGCAGGGCGCGGATCTCGAAGTCCTCGTCACCGTCGGCATCGCGCGCATACAGAAGGTACTCGCCATCGCGCGACCAGAAAAAGCCCGAGACCGACCGCTCTTCGGTGGTGACCGGCTGCGCCTGCTCGACCGGCTCGCCCCGCGCCACCACATGGATGTTCATCGCCCCCTCGTAGGGTCGCAGGAAGGCGACACGATCGCCGTCCGGGGAGATCCGCGCGGAGGCGTATTCCGGGTCACGGAAGAAGCGTTCCAGCTTCACCAGCGGCGGCGCCTCCTCGGTCCACGGGCCGGCGCCCTCCTCGGCCGGTGCGGTCTCGATCTGCGCACCGGCCAGGGCCGGCAGCGTCAGCAGCAGCGCACCCATGATCGCGGTGCGCCCGCGGGGGCCTCTGGCCCGGTCGCGCGCGCCGCGCCGGTTCGTCCTGTCCAGCGTCTCCTGCATCACGTCCTCCCCAGTCGCTCTGAATACAGGATGACAGCATCGGCCGGTTCACGGTTCCGCCGCCGGCCCGGGAACTTCCTTCCCCGTCCCCCATCTACTGGTGAGATTCCGGCGAAAGACCTGCCTCCCGAAAGGAGCCGCGTGCCGCACCCGCCGGGAATCCGCGCGAACAACGAATCACCCGATGCGACGCAATCGACATATGGACGCAGTCTGATTTGCATTCCATATAAGCATTCAACTACATTCGAAAACGCTTACATACCACCCAAACGGGAGACGTACCCCATGCGTACCATGAAGACCCTCGCTGCCGCCGCCGTCCTGACCTTTGCCGGCGCCAGCGCCGTTCAGGCCGACGAACCCTCGAAGATGTTCGCCAGCGTCACCTCCGGCGACGACCACACCCAGTTCATGTCCATGGTGCTGGCCAACCAGGCCATGGGCCAGGGCCAGGAAGTGCGCGTGCTGCTGTGCGGCCCGGCCGCCAAGATGGCGACCGACGACTTTGACGGCGCGACCATGCAGCCCGCCGACCGCAACGCCCAGCAGCTGCTGATGAACCTGATCAACAACGGCGCGAAGGTCGAGACCTGCGCCATCTTCCTGCCCAACACCGACTACACCGAGGAAGACCTGATCGACGGCGTCACCCCGGCCGACCCGGAAGACGTGGGCGCCTACATGGCCGACCCGACCGTGCGCTACTTCTCCAACTAAGCCGCACGCTGCCCGACCAATCCGGGCAGACGCCAGAGGGCCCTCCATCCGGAGGGCCCTTTTTTTGTGGGCGGGTCGGGGGTCAGCCGGCGTCGGGGGCGTGCGGTTCGATCTGCAGCAGGGTGCGCAGACGGGCTTCGTTGCGAACGATGTCGGCGAGGGTGTAGCGGTCGAGCACGGCGAGGAAGGCGTCGCGCGCCTCGTCGAGCAGGGGCTTGAGGCGGCAGGCCGGCGCGACCGGGCACCATGGCCGGGTGCAGTCGATCACTTCCAGCGTGGGTTCCATGTTGCGCACAACTTCGCCGAGGTTGATCTCCTCGGGCGCCACCGCCAGCCAGATCCCTCCGCCCTTGCCACGCCGGTTGGCCAGATAGCCGAGCCGGCCCAGGCGGTGCACGATCTTCACCATGTGGTTGCGCGGGACCTCGAAGCGCTCGCTGATCTCCGAGACCGTGGTGCGGCCACCCTCGGGCTGCACGGCCACGAACAGAAGCACGCGCAGCGCATAGTCCGTATGGCGGGTAAGCTGCATGGCACCGACCTCTTGCAGAAAGGCCGGCCCGCACGCAACGCCGGGGCCGGCCCTTGTATTAGCTTTAACTAATTCAGCATACCCGCGCGCGGTGCCACGCGTCGACTGCCGTACGCGGCAGACGGCGGACATTCACAACACGTCGGGCCCGAACACCTCGTGGACGATCCGTTCCGGGAGGACGCCCGCATTCGTCAGACGATCGCGCTGGTCACGAATGAACGGCAACGGGTCGCGGCATCCCCGCCCGGGCCAGGGCCTGCGGCTGTTCTCCCGCGGCCTGATGCGCCTGGTTGAAGACGTTCCTGAGCTCCGGATGAGCCTCGAACATCCGGGCGTAGAAGCGCCGGGTGATGGTTTCGCCGTGCTCCGCCAGCACGGGCACGGTGGATTTGACGATCTCGCGGGTCCCGGATTCCAGCATGCAGACATTCCTCGGTATTCAGGTGGAGCCGAGAACGCTAATAGAAGATGTATCTCTTTTGAAATTTTGATTTTCTTACTGTGGGTTGCAACACCCCTTTTGCAAAAGCACAGAGACGTTGACCCCGAGACCCTCCGACTATAAGGTTGATTCAGCATCAATTTTTACAGGAATGGAGAAAGGCGTGCTGACGCGCAACCGTCTGTTCATCACCATCGCTCTCGTCTATGCCCTGCTCGGTGGCGGGGTGGCCGTCCTCTGGCTGCTGGCGCCGGGCACGATCACCGGCGATGCGGTGCGCCTGCATGCCCACCTGATGCTGCTGGGCTTCGTCACCATGATGATCTACGGGATCGGCCTCCATGCCCTGCCCCGCTTTTCGGGACGCAACCTGTTTTCCGAGCGCACCGCCGATGTCCAGTTCGTGCTGGCCAACGCCGGACTGCCGGCGATGGCCGCCGGGTGGCTGGCCGGCAGCCGCGAGATCCTGCTCGCGGGGGGCCTGCTGACCTGGGCGGCCATGCTGCTGTTCACCCTCAACATCCTGCTCACGGTGCGCCGGCGCGGCCCCGGGGAGGCCTGATCATGAGCGAATATCGCGGCTGCGAGATCCCCGAGGATCTCTACTACGATCTGGATTACCTGTGGGCCCGCGAGGAGGCCGACGGCAGTTTTACTCTGGGGCTGACCGACCCGGCGCAGACCATGGCCGGGCGCCTGCAGTACACCACGTTCAAGCGCCCCGGCACCCACCGCAGGCGCGGCAAGACGCTGGCGCGGCTGGAATCCGGCAAATGGGCCGGCGGAGTGCCCGCACCGTTCGACGGCACCATCGAGGAGGTGAATGCCGCGGTGACCGCACAGCCCGACCTGGTCAACCGTGCACCCTACGACGAGGCCTGGCTGCTGCGCCTGCGCCCGGACGACCCGGAGACCGCGCGCGAGCACCTGTACACCGGGGAGCGGGCCCGCGAGTCGCTGGAACAGTGGATCGAACGTTACGGCGTCCAGTGCATGCGCTGCGCCGACTGATCCCGGAGGCACGCATGCGCGTACAGCTTCTTGTCTCTCAGTGGTGCCCCTCCTGCGATTCGGCCGAGGCCGTGTGGAGCCGGATCGCAGCCGAACGCGAGTTCGACTTCAGCGTGGTGGACATGGGCACGCCCGAAGGCCGCGAACTGGTCCAGCGGCTGCGCCTGAAGACCGTCCCCGCACTGGTCGTGGACGGCGAACTGCGCGGGGTCGGTGTGCAGAGTCCGGAGGAGGCGCGCGAAATCGTGGCCGGCACGCCCGAGCGCAGCGGCCACTCGGCGCCGGTGGGCATCGCCCTGGCGCCGTCCAGCCGTGCCCATCTGCTGTCCGCGGTCGTGTGGCTGGCGATCGCCGGGGGCCTGCTGGCGCTGCACGGCGGCCTGCTGCCACCCGACGGGCCATGGCCGGGTGCGCTGCATGTCTTCCTGCTCGGCTTTATCACCCCGTTCATCGCCGGGCTGGCGGAACACATGATCCCGCGTTTCATGGAGCGGCCGGTGCGCGCGGGCCCGTGGTCCTGGACCCAGTGGGGCCTGCTCAACGCCGGGGCAGCCGTCACCGCCATCGGCGGCTGGCTCGTCGGTCCGGCACTGGCCGCCGCCGGGATCACCCTCGCCACGGCCGGGCTGGCGCTGCTGACCCTGCGCCTGTGGCCGGCCCTGTGGCCCGCGGCGGCGTCCGACCACTGACGGACCGAACCGCTTCCCGGGACGGGCGTTGCCCTGCCCGCGGACGGGACACTTCCCGGTACGCGCCGCCCCCTCTATCCTGTGCGCCCGTTTCCCGACGACCCACGGTCGCGGTGCCCCGATGTCCAGCACGGATCCCCTGCCTGATCAGAACCTTGCGCCCCCGCCGGAGCCGACCTGGGTCCGGCGCCGGCCGGACCCGGACGTGGAGGCCGCGGCGCGCGCGGCCGGACTGACCCCGCTGCAGGCCCGCCTGATCGCCGCCCGGGTGTGCGAGACCAACCCGGATGTCCTGCGGGCCGGCTTTGTCGAACGCCCGCTGCGCGCCCTGACACCCCCCGACGCCCTGCCCGATCTGGACACGGCGGCGCAGCGCATCCTGCGGGCGCTGGAGGCCGGCGAGACCGTGGCCCTGGAAACCGACCACGACGTCGACGGTGTCACCAGTCACGCGCTTTTGTATCGCGGCCTGACCCGGGTACTGGGTCACCCGGAGGTGCGTCTGCAGTCCTGGATCGGCCACCGGCTGCGCGAGGGCTACGGCCTGTCCGACGCCCTGGCCGAGCGCATACTCGCCGCCCGGCCCCCGCCCGATCTGGTGATAACCGCCGACAACGGATCCGGCGACGAGGCACGCATCGCCCGCCTGCGCGCCGCCGGCATCGACACCATCGTCACCGACCATCACGTGATCCCGGCGGACGGCGTGCCCGCCTCGGCGCTGGCCTGCGTCAGCCCGGCGCGCAGCGACAGCCGCTACGGCGACCCCGCGATCGCCGGCTGCATGGTGGCCTGGCTGCTGCTGATGCGCGTCCACCGCCTGCGCCAGCAGGACACCGGACGCGAGGATGCCGCCGGGCGGGCACTGCTGATCGACCTGCTGGCCGAAGTAGCCGCGGGCACCGTGGCCGACTGCGTAACGCTGGGCGACAGCCTCAACAACCGGGTGGTGGTCCATCAGGGCCTGCGGCGCATGAACGCCGACGACGCGCGTCCCTGCTGGCGGGTCGCGGCGCGGCGGCTCACCGGCGGCGAGCGCCCGCTGGATGAATCCGACCTGGCCTTCGGCCTGGGGCCGCGCATCAACGCCCGCAGCCGCCTGGACGAGGCGATGGCCGGGGTCCGCTTCCTGCTGGCGGAGGACGAAGCGGAAGCCGAGCACTGGTGGTCGGCTCTGGACGAGGAGAACGACAATCGGCGCCGCATCGAGCGCGAGCTCACCGTGCGTGCCCGCGAGGAGGCCGCCCGGGCCGCCGCCCGCGGGGTCTCGGGTCTGTGCCTGTGGCTGCCCGACGGCCACCCGGGGGTACACGGCATCATCGCCTCGCGCATGGTCGAGGCCCGGGGGCTGCCGGTGCTGTGCGTGTCGCCGGTGTGGGAGTGCGACCGGCGGGTGACCGGCTCCGCGCGCGGGGTACCCGGCTTCCATGTCGCCGATGCGTTCGCCGCGATGGCCGCCGCCGAACCCGACCTGCTGGAGAAACACGGCGGCCACGCGCAGGCGGGCGGCCTGACGCTGGCCCGCGCCGACCGCGAACGCCTGGCCCATGCGTGGGAACGGGCCTGTGCCGACAGCCAGCGCGAGCACGGCTGGACACCCGGCCCGGTGCTGGAGATCGATGGCGAGGGCCCGTCCCCGCGTGCCCTGGCGGCCGGGACCCTCGAGCAGATCGACGCCCTCGCCCCCTGGGGTCGCGGTTTCCCGCGCCCGGTGTTCGTCTGGGAAGGCGAACTGCGCGGCCTGCGCCGGATGGGCGACGGACGCCATCTGCGGCTGCGTCTGGAGACGGCCGATGGTGACCTGCAGGGGATCTGGTTCAATGCGCTGGAACCGGATGCACGGGATCCGTGGCCGCCGGGAACCCGGATACAGCTTGCGGGGTCTCCTGAATGGAACCATTACAACGGCACGTCAAGGCTGCAGGTCCGCATTCACGCGGCGCGGTGGGCGGCCGTGGGGAGAAAACCATGAAGTTCGTTCGCCAGTCCCTCATCGTCACCATCGTTGGCGGCACCGCCCTGGCCCTGGCCGCCTGCACCCACCCTCCCACCCGCGAACAGACCGGCGCGGTCATCGGCGGCGCGGCCGGGGGCGTCATCGGCAGCCAGATCGGCGGCGGCCGCGGGCAGATGGCCGCCACCATCGCGGGGACCCTCGCCGGTGCGGCCATTGGCGGTGCCATCGGCCGCTCCATGGACGAGGTCGACCGCATGCGCGTGCAGCAGACCCTGGAGACCGCCCCCGACCGCGAAACCCGGGAGTGGCGCAATCCCAACACCGGACAGCAGTACCGGGCCACGCCGAAACGTACCTATGAACGCGACGGCCGCCCGTGCCGCGAATACGAAGTCCTGGCGACCATCGACGGCGAAGCGGAGACCATCACCGGCACCGCCTGCCGCGACGTCTACGGCAACTGGGTCATGCAGTAGCCCGAGGCGGCGCGGGCCGTGCGGCTTCACGCCCGGCTAACGGAATGGCCCATTGGGTATATTGTTCCGCCGTGTGAATTCCCTCAAGGTCTGGCCAAGATGCTGAATCGGAGGGACCTTCACCCATGCATTCACCCATGCATCCGCCCGGGCACCCCGCCCCCCTGCGCGCGGACCTGCCCGGGCCCGCACCGGGCGCGTCCCCCGGGACCCCGTCGCAGGCAGCCGCGTCCGGCGACCTGCTCCGGATCGAGCGGGACGCCCCGCCGGACCTTTGTCTGATCCTCCGGCGCCGACGCTGGTGGCAGCGCCTGCTGCGCCCTTTGCTGGGGCCGCTGGAACGCCCCCTGCCGGATTCACGGCTGACCCGGCGTGTGCGCATTAGCGCCGCCTCTGCAGCGGATCACGAGGCCCTCAGGACCAGCCCCAGCGCGCAGACCGCGCTGGTCGACCTGTTCCGCGCCGAACGCCACTGGCCGGTGGATATCGTGACCGTCGGCTTCGACAACGGCCGGGCGCGGATCGACGGCCGGATTCTCGAACCCCTCGATGAAGAACGGTCGCGGCGCCTGCACGCGGAACTGCATGCTCATCTCGATGCCGCCTCGCATGCCCTGGCGATGACCTTCAAGGGCCGCGCGGGCCGGCGGGCGCAGCGTGCCGCGGGGGCCTCGCCCGTGGTCATGCTCGGCCTGCTCGCCCTGGGCCTGGTGGCCATCCTGGTGGTCGCCCTGCTCTGACGACGGTGGACGTCCCCACCGGGGCGCGGCACACTCCCGCCTTTCGCATTCACGGGAGGACGTCATGGCCGCGGACATCGAACAGGGTCGCCAGAAACTCGCCTGGGCAAGGGAGCACATGCCGGTGCACGCCGCCCTGCGTGAACGCCTCGGCCACAGCCGGCCGCTGGCCGGCATCACCCTGGGTGTCTGCTCTCATGTGGAGGCCAAGACGGGCGTGTTCGTCGAGACGCTCGCCGCCGCCGGCGCCGAGGTAGTGTTCACCGGCAGCGAGCCGGGCTCCAGTCAGGACGATGTGGTCGCCGCCCTCAACGAGCAGGACGGCATCACCGGCTACGCCCGGCGCGGGGTCTCCGAGGCGGAGCTGGAGGCGCTGCACCTGCAGGCGCTGGACCACGGACCGACCTTCATCCTCGACGACGCCGCCGAGCTGACCGCGCGGCTGGTCCACCAGCGCCCGGCGCTGCTCGACGGCTTCATCGGCATGTGCGAGCAGACCACCACCGGTGTCCAGCGGCTGCAGGCGATGGCGCGCGCCGACGCCCTGCCGTTCCCCGCCTATGCGGTGAACAACACGCCGATGAAGCACGAGTTCGACAACATCCACGGCACCGGCGAGTCGTCGCTCACCAACCTGCTGCTGACCACCAATCTGCTGCTGGCCGGCAAGCGGGTGGTGGTGGCCGGCTTTGGTGACTGCGGTCTCGGCATCGCCGCCAAGGCGCGGGCGCTGGGGGCGCGGGTGGCGATCACCGAGATCGAACCGCGCCAGGCACTGCGCGCCCACATGGCCGGCTTCGAGGTGATGCCGATGCTGGAGGCGGCCGCCTGGGGCGAGATCTTCATCACCACCACCGGCAACCGCGACGTGATCCGCGCCGAGCACTTCGAGGCGATGCCCGACGGCGCGCTGCTGGCCAACGCCGGCCACTTCAACGTGGAGATCGACGCCGAGGCGCTGGCGGGGCTGAGCGTCGAGCCGCCGCACGAAGCGCGGCCGGGCATTATGGAATATCGCCTGGCCGACGGCCGCCGCCTGCATCTGGTCTGCGAGGGCCGGCTGGTGAATCTGGCCACGCCCACCGCCATGGGCCACCCGGCCGAGGTGATGGATCAGACCTTTGCCATGCAGATCGTCGCCGCCTGCCATCTGGTCGAGCGCGCGGCGGGGCTGGAGCCCGGCGTCCACCCGGTGCCCGACACGGTCGACCGCGAGGTGGCCGAACTCAAGCTGGAGACCCTGGGCATCGGCCTCGACACCCTGACCGAGTCGCAGCAGCGCTTCCTCGACGCCTGGCGCGACGATCAGATCAAGGGGGTCTGAGCACCCCCCTGGCCCGGGCTAGCCGCGCTCGGCCTCGGCGGCGAGCAGTTCTTCCAGCCAGTGCCCGCCACGATCCGCCTTGGTGCTGAGATAGCGCAGGTTGTGCGGGTTGACGGTGCCATGCACCGGCTCGCGCGACGCCACTTCGATCCCGCCGGCACGCAGGGCGTCGATCTTGGCAGGATTGTTGGTCAGCACGCGCACACGGTCGATCCCGAGGAACTCCAGCATCTCTACCGCCGCCTCGTAGCGGCGCCCGTCGGCGCCGAAACCGAGCTGGCAGTCGGAATCGATGGTGTCCATGCCGGCATGCTGCATGGTGTAGGCCCGCAGCTTGTTGGCCAGACCGATGCCGCGGCCTTCCTGGGCGAGATACAGCAGCACCCCGCCACCGCTGTCGTTGATCATCTTGACCCCGCGACGCAGCTGATCCCCGCAGTCGCAGCGCAGGCTGCCGAACAGGTCGCCGGTCAGGCAGGCCGAATGCAGGCGCACCGGCACCGGATCCGGCCAGCGGCTCGGCTCGCCGATCACCACTGCCACGTGTTCCTGGATCCCGTTGCCCTCGCGAAACAGCATGAACCGGGTCACCGGAGCGTCCGCCAGCGGCACCGGGGCCTCGCTGACATGCGCCAGCTCCAGACGCGGGTGCTCGGCCACCTCGCGCGCCTGCGCGGCGTCCACGTCCAGCAGCATGCCGTCGGCCACCGCCGAGGCGATCGCCTCGGGCTCCGGATCGGGGATGGAGGCCGTCACCACCGCCGGCAGCAGCCGACCGGCACGAACCAGCTCCAGCGCGGCGGCCTCGCTCTCGCCGGCGCGCTGGAGCACCGCGCCTTCCAGCAGGCGGGCGGCGGAACTGGCATCATCGGAGCCTTCGGGCGCGCTGGCGAGGACAAACAGCGATTCCGGATCCACCGTGCCGGTCGGCTGCAGCGCCACGCCTTCCCAGCCTTCTTCCAGCGGTTGCGGCCAGCCCATTGCCGACGCCCGGTGGGGGGTTAGAATCAGACGGGGCCGTCCGCCGGTCATCACGGTCAGACGATCGAGCTGTCCCGGTGTCAGGCCCTCGACGGCCGCTGCAAGGACATCCGTTCCGGAACCGCTGACACGAATCGGATGGCCCCGGCGAAGGTCAAAGATCCCGCGATCGGCGTTGTGCATCGGGTACTTCCATACGGAGTCGGGTTGATGAAGATTGCTCCTCGAACGGTCAGACTACCCCAACTGCCCCGCCGCCGTCCCCAAACCCTGCTCGGGGAGAAGCCATGAGCGAAGAAATCATCACCGAAGCGCGGGCCTGGCGATGGCTGCTGACCCGCTGTGACAATGCGGCCTGCCAGCCCCTGCCGGGCCCGCTGGCCCCGGCCGCCCACGAGGTCCTGGACCTCTACGGCCCGATCCTCGAACCCGACACCATCGCCATCGGCCAGCTGGGACAGAGCCTCGACGGACGGATCGCGACGCATACCGGGCACTCCCAGTACGTGACCGGACCGGAGGACATCCGCCATTTGCACCGACTGCGGGCCCTGGTGGATGCCATCGTGGTGGGTGCCGGCACCGTCGCCAGCGACGACCCGCAGCTGACGGTGCGCGAGGTCGAGGGCCGCAATCCGCTGCGCGTGGTGCTGGACCCCGAAGGCCGCCTCGCGGCCGATCACAAGGTGTTCGCGGCCGGCGGGCCGACCACCCTGGTCCTGCACAAGCCCGGGCATGCCCCCGATCACCTGCCGGCCCACGTGGAACGCGCGGAGCTGCCCGTCGACACGGTAATGGCCGACGGCGAACAGCGCGAACGCTTTGCCCCCCGCCGGGTGCGCGACCACCTCGAGGCGCGCGGCCTGAACCGCCTGCTGGTGGAGGGCGGCGGGCGTACCGTCTCGCGTTTCCTGGCCGCGGACACCCTGGATCGCCTGCATCTCACCATCGCCCCGATGATCATCGGCTCCGGCCGCCCGGGTATCACCCTGCCCCCGATCGACTCGCTGTCGCGGGCGCTGCGGCCACCGTTTCGCGAGTTCCGGCTGGGCGGCGACAACCTCTATGACCTGGACTTGCGCAGCAAGCCCTGACCCCCGCCCGCCTCCGGAGCGCGCATGACTCGCCTCGCCCGCCTCATCCCGGCACTGCTGTTC
This sequence comes from Thioalkalivibrio sp. ALE10, assembly GCF_000381385.1. Lineage (NCBI taxonomy): Bacteria > Pseudomonadati > Pseudomonadota > Gammaproteobacteria > Chromatiales > Ectothiorhodospiraceae > Thioalkalivibrio > Thioalkalivibrio sp. ALE10. Next base: position 113,947 of record NZ_KB906455.1, on the reverse strand, counting down.
GGCCTGCTGCTCGGTGGCTGCGCCGCCACGCCCGCCGGCCTTCCCGCACCGGCCACCGAGAATCCCGAGCCCGCGCGGCTGGAACAGGGTCTGGCCCGGATGCCCGACGGGAGCGAGCTGCCGCTGCGCCGCTGGGGTCCGCGCGAGCCCGAACGGGTGATCCTGGCCCTGCACGGTTTCAATGACTACGGCGGCAGCATGCACGCCCTCGCACGCCCGCTGGCCGCCAGCGGCATTGCGGTCTACGCCCCGGACCAGCGCGGCTTCGGCCGCACCGACTCGGCCGGGTACTGGGCCGGCCACACGGCCCTGGCCGTCGACGCCCGCGCCCTGCTCCGCGCCCTGGACGAACGTTACACGGACCTGCGCCCGTACGTGGTCGGCAAGAGCATGGGCGCGGCGGTGGCGACCCTGGCGGTGACCGGCGAGCCGGCACCGGCCGCAAGGGCGGAGCCGGCCATCCAGCGCAGGAAGGATCGGCGCGAACGCCGTGTGGACGTTGGTTTCATGGCCCGGATCACCGCAGGGGATTCAATCCGTGGGCCATCCGCCCGGGCCACAAGTTCCCTACGCAGCCGCCCGCAGATGCCGGGTAAGCGCCGAGACCAGCGGCTTCATGAAGTAGCGGCCTTCGGGGACCACCGCGGGAGAAATGCCGTGGGTGCGCAGTTCCTCGGCCACCACCGGGCCGATCGCGGCGACGACGGTCCGGCCGAGCGCTGCCAGCAGCGTGTCCTGATGCCCCGAGTCACGGGCGACACGCAGCAGGCGCCGCACCTGGGCCTGGCTGGTGAAGGCGATCGCATCCACCTCCCCCGCGATCAGGGCCTCGATCAGCCCGGTCACGCGCCCGGTCGCGGCGGCGTCCGCATAGCGGTAGGGCCAGACGGGAAAGACCTCGGCGCCCGCCTGCTCCAGGAACTCGAGCAGGCGGCGGTTGGGTTCCGCGCCGTAGAGCTGCACCCCGATACGCTGCCCGGCCAGATGCTGCCCGGCCCGATCCTGTCCGGAAAGGGTTTCGATGATGCCCTCGGTCGTCGGTGTGGCCGCGATCGCATCCGGCCGCACGCCGAAGGGCTTCATTGCCCGCCCCGGCTTGGGGCCGCGCACCAGGGTCGGCGTCCGCGCCACGGCCGCCAGCCAGGCGTCCTCGCGTTCGGCACTCCGGGCAAAACCGGTCAGGCGGGTGAAGCCCTCGCCGGTCAGGAAGATCAGGCGGTCGAACGGCGCCTCGATCGCCCGGTGCAGCCAGGCCTCGATCGCCGTGCGGTCGGGGCTGTCGTGGATCGCGATAAGGGGACAGCGCCAGACCTCGGCCCCGCGCCGCTCCAGCAGACCGGCGAAGACCTCCAGCGCCCGGCTCTCAGGCAAGGCGACGCGGCGACCCGCGAGGCCACTGGCCGCCACCTCCGGCAGGACGGATGCGGCCGTCACGCCGCGCTCGCCGCCGCGGCCCGCGACCCCGGCCCCGACATCGGCATCGGCTGCGGAAACACCGTGGCGGCCCCGGCATCCGGCTGGAACCAGGCCAGACGCGCGTGGCAGGCCGCTACCTCGCCGATCACGATCAGGCTGGGCGAACCCACCTGCTCGCGCTCGGCACGCGCGGCCAGCTTATCCAGCGTGCCGCTGACCACGCGCTGGCGGGCGGTGGTGCCGTTCTCGATGATCGCCGCCGGGGTCTGCCCGGCGCGGCCGGCACCCTTCAGCCCCCGGCAGATCTCGCCCACGCCCTTGCGGCCCATGTAGAACACCAGGGTCTCGCGGGTACTGGTCAGCTGCGACCAGTCCACATCCAGCCGCCCTTCGCGGGTATGGCCGGTGATGAACCGCACCGACTGAGCATGGTCGCGGTGGGTCAGCGGTATGCCGGCATAGGCGGCGCAGCCGCTGGCCGCGGTAATGCCGGGGACGACCTGGTAGGCCACGCCGTCGCGCGCCAGCACATCCAGCTCCTCGCCGCCCCGGCCGAACACGAACGGGTCGCCGCCCTTCAGCCGCGCCACGCGCTTGCCCTCGCGCGCCAGTCGGGAGAGCAGCGCGCTGATCTCCTCCTGCGGCACGCAGTGATGGTCGCGCTCCTTGCCGACATAGAAGCGCTCGGCCTCGCGCCGGGCCAGGTTCACCACCTCGGAGGACACCAGCCGGTCGTAGACGACCACATCCGCCTGCTGCAGCAGGCGCAGCGCGCGAAAGGTCAGCAGGTCGGGATCGCCCGGCCCGGCGCCGATCAGGTAGACCTCGCCCGGCGTGCGGGCCGAGGCATCCGCCAGCTCCTGCTCCAGGCGCGCCTCGGCCGCGTCCATGCGCCCGGCCAGGGCGAACTCGGTGGCTGGCCCGGCAAAGGCCCGTTCCCAGAACGCGCGGCGCGCGTTCACGCTGTCAAAGTGGGTGCGCACCCGGTCGCGCAGACGCCCGGCGAGATCGGCGAGCCGGCCATAGCCGGCCGGGATCAGGCTCTCGATCTTCGCGCGCAGCAGGCGCACCAGCACCGGGGCGCGGCCACCGGAGCCGATCGCGATGGTCAGCGGCCCGCGCTCCACGATCGCCGGCAGGATGAAGCTGCACAGCTCGGGCTGGTCGGCCACGTTCACCGGGATCGAACGCGCGATGCAGTCCTCCGAGACCTGACGGTTCACCGCCGCGTCGTCGGTCGCGGCGATCACGATCGCCACCCCCGCCAGGCATTCGGTGTCATAGATCCCCGGATCGCGGCGGATCGCCCCCGGTTGTTCGCGCAGCAGGCGCTCGGCGGCGGCGCTGTACTCGGGGGCCCGCAGGCGCACCCGCGCCCCGGCCTCCAGCAGCAGCGCGGCCTTGCGCGTGGCCACCGGCCCGGCCCCGACCACCAGGGCCTCGCGGCCGTGCAACTGCATATAGATCGGCAGGTGTTCCATGCTTATCCCTCCCGCGCCACGGGGTCCGTGGGCGCCTCGGCTTCTTCATTCAACAGGGTCTGGATCTCGGGGCTACAGGAGCCGCAGTTGGTCCCGGCCTCGAGGGCCGCACCGACGGCCTCGCAGGTGGCCAGCCCCTGCTCGCGGATCGCGGCCCGGATACGCGTCTCGTCCACGCCGAAGCAGGCGCAGACCATGCGTCCGCGCGCGGCCTGGCCGTTCGGCGGTCGCCCGGTAAGGAGCGCCATGCGCTCGGTATCGCTGATCGTCTCGGCCGCGAACAGGCCGGCCAGCCACTCGCGCTCGGGCAAGCCCCGGTCGGGGCCCGCGAACAGCACGCAGGCGAGCCGGCCCTCGTGAATCCGCGCGGCGCGATAGCGTCCCCCGGCGGGGTCGGCGAACTCCAGCCATTCCCCCGGCCCGTCCAGGCGCTCGCGCCACGCATCCATCGTGGGCGGTGCGCCCCGCCCGGCCAGTTCGGTGCGCAGGTGTCGGGGACCGCGGGCGGTGACCGCATAGTCCGCCTCCGGCGCGGCGATCGGCTCGCGGCTCAGCACGAAGCCGTGCCAGTCCAGCGTCGCCGGGCGGGCGGCCACGGCCGTATGCTTGAACGCTGGCTGCCCGGAGACCGGGTCGACATGCGCGGGCACCAGCGCATCGACTCGGGCGAGCCGCGCGATCGGCCGGCTCCAGTGCATGGGCACGAACACGCTGCCCGGGCGCTGCTCGCGGCTCACCTGCACCCGCGCGAGCAGACGACCGTGGCGACTGGTCACCTCGGCGAGATCGCCGGCCTGGACCCGGAACAGTCCGGCATCCACCGGATGGATCTCGACGAACGGTTCCGGCTGATGCGCACTCAGGCGCGGGGTGCGTGCGGTCCGGGTCATGCTGTGCCACTGGTCGCGGATGCGGCCGGTGTTCAGGCGCAGCGGATACTCGGCATCGACTGGGTCGGTCGGAGTCTGGGGGGTCACGGCCGCGAGCTGCGCGCGGCCGCTGGCGGTAAAGAAACGGCCATCGGCATAGAGGTGTTCGGCGCCCGTCCGACTCCCCGCCGGCAGCGGCCACTGCACCGGCTCCAGGGCGTCGTACTCGGCGTCGGACAGCCCGGCCAGCGCGCCGATGTCGAAGTCGCGCGTGCCGTGGTTCTCGAAGGCGGACAGCGCCGCATGCTCGCGGAAGACCTCGCCCGGGCGGGTATAGGGAAAGGCGTCGGCGAAACCCAGGCGCTGCGCGACCCGGGCCAGCGCCCACCAGTCGTGGCGGGCCTCGCCCGGGGGCGCCCGGAACGGGCGCTGGCGCGAGATGCGGCGCTCGGAGTTGGTTACCGTGCCGTCCTTCTCGCCCCAGGTGGTCGCCGGCAGCAGGACGTCGGCTACCCGCGTGGTCTCGGTCTCGCGCACGCAGTCGGAGACCACGACCAGCGGGCATGCGGCCAGGGCCTGCTCGAAGCGCGCGGCCTCGGGCAGGCTGAACAGCGGATTGGTGCCGATGATCCAGACCGCCTTCACCTGCCCCGACTCGACCGCGCGGAACAGGTCCAGCGCCTTCAGCCCCGGCTGGCGCGCGAGGTTCGGTGCGCCCCAGAAACGTCCGACCCGGTCCAGGGCCGCGTCGTCGAAGCCCATGTGGGCTGCCAGCTGGCTGGCCAGTCCGCCGACCTCGCGCCCGCCCATCGCGTTCGGCTGGCCCGTCAGCGAGAACGGGCCCATGCCCGCGCGCCCGATACGGCCGGTGGCCAGGTGCACATTGAGGATCGTCCCGGCCTTGTCCACGCCGCTGTCGGACTGGTTGATGCCCTGGCAGAAGGCGGTCACGGTGCGTTCGGTACGGGCAAACCACTGGAAGAACGTTGCCACCGCCTCCGGCTCCAGTTCGCAGGCCTCGGCGGTCGCGGCGATCGACGGGCTGGAGGCCCGCGCGGCCGCCAGGGCGTCGGCGAAGCCGTCGACATGCCGCTCCAGGAAGCCAGGGTCCAGCGCATCCTCCCGGCGCAGATGGTCCAGCAGGCCGTTGAACAGCCAGGCATCCGTACCCGGCGCCAGCGGCAGGTGCAGGTCGGCCGCCTGGGCGGTGGCCGTACGCCGCGGGTCGATCACCACCAGCTTCATCTCCGGGCGCGCCGCGCGGGCGGCCTGCAGGCGCTGGAACAGGACCGGGTGGGCCCAGGCCATGTTGGAGCCCGTCACCACGACCAGATCGGCCTGCTCGAGGTCGGTATAGCTCCCCGGCACGCCATCCACCCCGAAGGCGCGGGTATGGGCGGCCACGGCGGTGGACATGCAGAGCCGGGAGTTGGTATCGATATTGGCCAAACCGATGAAGCCCTTCATCAGCTTGTTGGCGACGTAGTAGTCCTCGGTCAGGATCTGCCCGGAGACGTACAGGGCGACCGCATCCGGCCCGTGTGCCGCGATGGTCTCGCGAAAGCCGTTCGCCACATGATCCAGCGCGGTCTCCCAGTCGACACGCCGCCCGCCGATCTCCGGGTGCAGCAGCCGGCCCTCGTCGTCGAGGGTCTCGGCCAGTGCCGCGCCCTTGGAGCACAGGCGACCGGCATTCGCCGGATGGGCGGGGTCGCCGCGCACCGCGACCGGAAACTCGCCTTCCGGCGTCGCGGTCACCTCCACGCCGCAGCCCACCCCGCAATAGGGGCAGGTCGTACGGGTGACCGACTGTTCCGCAGCCATCTCAGCCCGCCTCGCGGCAGGCGGACGGCACCGCCGCGGAATCGTCCGCAGCGTTGGCCGTGGCGCCGGAGAGGTCCAGCCACACCTGACCGTCGGTCACCCGGATCGGGAAGGCATGGGTGCACCCACTGTCCGCCCCGGTGGCCTCGCCGGACTGCAGGTCGATCACCCAGTTGTGCAGCGGGCAGGTCACGCGCTCGCCGTGGACGATGCCCTGCGACAGTGGCCCGCCCTTGTGCGGGCACTGGTCGCGCAGGGCAAACACGCGGTCATCCGCAGTGCGGAACACGGCGATGTCGCCGTTCGGGCCCGCCACCACGCGTGCACCCAGCGGCGGGATGTCCTCGAGCGGACAGATCGCAAGCCAGCTCATGCCGACACCCCCTGGCGCGGGGCCGCGTCCACCGGCTTGATCGGGATGAACTCGTGCGCCGCATGCCCGGCGGCGCGTTCGGCCCAGGGGTCCACCTGCGCCACCTCCTGCGACTCCAGGAAGCGGGCGTACAGCGCCGCGCGGTTCTCGGCGTCGTCCACCAGGCGTTCCTTCACCCGGGTCAGGCCGACGCGCTCGATCCACGGGGCGGTGCGCTCCAGGTAGCGCGCATCTTCGCGGTAGAACTGCATGAAGGCCCCGGCGTATTCGAGCACCTCGACCTCGGTCTCCACCTTGCAGAGGAAGTCGGTGGCGCGCACCTTCACCCCGCCGTTGCCGCCCACGTGCAGCTCGTAGCCCGAGTCCACGCAGACCACGCCCAGGTCCTTGATCGTGGCCTCGGCGCAGTTACGCGGACAGCCGGAGACCGCCATCTTGAACTTGTGTGGCGTCCAGGAGCCCCAGGTCATCCGCTCCAGCTGGATGCCGAGTCCGGTCGAGTCCTGGGTGCCGAAGCGGCACCACTCGGAGCCAACACAGGTCTTCACCGTGCGCAGGGCCTTGCCGTAGGCATGGCCGGAGACAAACCCGGCGGCGCCGAGATCGCGCCACATCGCCGGCAGGTCGGCCTTCTGCACCCCCAGCAGGTCGATGCGCTGGCCGCCGGTGAACTTGACCGTGGGCACCTGGTAGCGCTCGGCCACCTCGGCAATCGCGCGCAGCTCGGCCGGCGTGGTCACTCCGCCCCAGATGCGCGGCACGACGGAATACGTTCCGTCCTTCTGGATGTTGCCGTGCGCGCGCTCGTTGATGAAGCGCGACTGGGCGTCGTCCTGGTAGTCCTTCGGCCAGGCCGCCAGCAGGTAGTAGTTGAGCGCCGGACGGCAGACATGGCAGCCGTTCGGGGTCTTCCAGTCGAGGGCCTCGAACACCGCGTCCATGGTCTTCAGGCCGTCGCGGGCAATGGCCGCGCGCACCTCGTCGTGGCTGTGGTCGGTGCAGGCGCAGACCGGCTTTTTCGCCGGGGCGTCGGAGTAGTCTCCACCCAGCGTGGTGGCGAGCACGGACTCCACCAGCCCGGTGCAGGACCCACAGGAGTTCGACGCCTTGGTGTGGGCGCGCACGTCCTCCAGCGTGAACAGCTTGTGCTCGCTGATTGCCTGGACGATCTCGCCCTTGCACACGCCGTTGCAGCCGCAGATCTCGGCCTCGTCGGGCATGGCCGCGACCCGCGAGGCCTCGTCGCCGTGGCCGGAGTCGCCGATATGCGCCTGGCCGAACAGCAGGTTCTCGCGGATGTCGGCCACTGGCGTGGCGTCGCGCATCAGCTGGAAGTACCAGGAGCCGTCCAGGGTATCGCCGTACAGCACGACCCCCTGGATGCGGTTGTCCTTCAGCACCAGGCGCTTGTAGACGCCGCGCGCGGCATCCTTGAACACCAGGTCCTCGGTGGTCTCGTCACCGGTGAAGTCGCCGGCGGAGAACAGGTCGATCCCGGTCACCTTCAGCTTGGTGGAGGTCATCGAGCCCTCGTAGCGCCCGATACCGTACTCGGCCAGGTGGTTGGCGCAGACCTTTGCCTGTTCCCACAAGGGCGCGACCAGGCCATAGGTGGCGCCGCGGTGCTGCACGCACTCGCCGACCGCGTAGATCGACGGGTCATAGGTCTGCATGGTGTCGTTCACCACCACGCCGCGCTCGCAGTGCAGCCCGGCGGACGCGGCCAGCGCCGTGTTCGGGCGGATGCCGACCGCCATCACCACCAGATCCGCCTCGACCTCGCTGCCGTCGGTGAAGCGCACACCGGTGACGCGGCCCTCGCCCAGGATCGTCTCGGTCTGATGCGCCATGCGAAAACGCATGCCGCGCTCCTCCAGCGAGCCGCGCAGCATCCCGGCGGCCTCGGCATCCAGCTGGCGCTCCATCAGGTGCTCCATCAGGTGCACCACGGTGACCTCCATGCCCTGGCGCATCAGGCCGTTGGCGGCCTCCAGGCCCAGCAGGCCGCCGCCGATCACCACCGCATGCTTGTGTGCGCGGCTGGCCGCGAGCATCGCGTCCACGTCGTGGATGTCGCGGAAAGCGACCACGCCCTCCAGTTCATGCCCCGGCACCGGGATCATCACCGGGTCGGAGCCGGTCGCCAGCAGCAGGCGGTCATAGGGCGCCTCGGTGCCGTCCTCGGCGATCACCCGCCGGTTCACGCGGTCGATCCGTTCGATGCGTCGGCCCTTGTGCAGGGTGATGCCGCGCTCGGCATACCAGGCATCGTCGTTCAGCATGATCTCGTCGACGGTCTTCTCCGAGGCCAGCACCGGCGAGAGCATGATGCGGTTGTAGTTGCCCCAGGGCTCGGCACCGAACACGGTGATGTCGTACATGTCCGGCTTGAGCTTCAGCAGCTCCTCGACCGTGCGCATCCCGGCCATGCCGTTGCCGATCAGGACCAGCCGCGGCTTGTCGTTCGCGGTATCCATCACGCGGCCTCCGACTCGGGATTCTTGTGACGCTCGTGGAGGAAGCGCAGCACCTCGGCCCGGTAGTGGTTGTACTGCGCGTTGTCGGCCATCACCAGGCGCTCGCGCGGCTTTGGCAGGTCGATCTCCAGGATCTCGCCGATGGTCGCGGCCGGGCCGTTGGTCATCATCACGATGCGGTCGGACAGCAGCACCGCCTCGTCCACGTCGTGGGTGACCATCAGCACGGTGTTGCCCAGATCCGACCGCAGCTTCATGACCTCGTCCTGCAGATGTGCCCGGGTCAGCGCATCCAGCGCGCCGAACGGTTCATCCATCAGCAGGACCTTGGGCTCCATCGCCAGCGCCCGGGCGATCCCGACGCGCTGCTTCATACCCCCGGAGATCTCACCGGGGTACTGATCCTTCGCGTGGGTCATGTGGACACGTTCGAGATTCTCCAGCGTCCAGGCGTCGCGCTCGGCCTGGGGAGCTCCGCGGCGCACTTTGTCAACGGCCAGACGGACATTCTCGTACACCGTCATCCAGGGCAGCAGGGAGTGGTTCTGGAACACCACGGCACGCTCTGGCCCGGGTTCCACTACCTCGCGCTCTTCCAGAAGAACGCCCCCAGTGGTTGCGCGCAGCAGCCCAGCCACGATGTTCAGAACGGTGGACTTGCCACAGCCGGAATGCCCGATGATGGATACGAATTCGCCTTTCTGGACCTTCAGATTCACGTTGTTCAGCACGTTGAGCGGCCCGCGTGGAGTCGCAAACGTCATGTCCAGATAATCGAGATTGAGATAGTGACTCATGTGTTTCTCCTTACGCGGGCGCGTAGTCGAAGCGTTTCTTGATCAGGCCCACCCCAGCGTCCAGGGCGATGCCCACAAGACCGATCACGAAGATCGACACGATGATCGAAGCGACATTGAGGTTGTTCCATTCGTCCCAGATAAAGAATCCGATGCCGACCCCGCCGGTGAGCATCTCGGCCGCCACGATCACCATCCAGGCAATCCCCAGCGCCAACCGCATGCCGGTGAGGATGTAGGGCATGGTTGCGGGGATCAGGATCTTGCGCGCCGCCTCCAGGCGCCCGAGACGGAGCACCTGGGATACGTTGGTGTAGTCACGCGGGATGGCCTGGACCCCGGCCGCGGTATTGATGAGGATCGGCCAGATGCTGGTGATGAAGATCACGAAGATCGCGGAGGGATTGACCGCCTGGAACACCAGCAGACCGAGCGGCAGCCAGGCCAGCGGGGACACGGGACGCAACAGCTGCACGACCGGGCTAATGGCGCGGCGCATCGAGAGCGAAGCGCCCATCATCAAGCCCAGCGGAATGCCGACCAGTGCTGCCAGGCCGAAGCCCGCCAGGACGCGGCCAAGGGAATACATCACCTGCCAGCCGATCCCCATGTCGTTCGGACCGTAGTCGTAGAACGGATCGCTTAGCAGGTAGACGGCCTCGGCCCACACTTGCCCGGGCGTCGGGAGGTCCGGCGAGACCGTCGACTGCAGCCAGGCCCAGCCCCCCAGCAGCAATCCGAACGCAATCAGCGGGAGTGCCAGCACAGGAATCCAGCGCTGGAACATATCCGCCATCACCTCGAATCGGTCATCGTGTGCCGATTCGATCGCCCCGGCGGTGTCGTTGCGTTCCGCCGGTTTGGTTTCCCGGCCAGCGGCGGCCTCCGTTCGACCTTCGGCGTCCTTGTCGTTCTCGCGTTCAACCGCCAGTTGCATATCGGCGTAATTGGTGGACATGGTGGGCCTCCCTCAGCCGTTGACGTCGGCGAGGTCATCGAGGGCGACCTTGCGACTGTGTACATCGAAACCGTCGACATAGCCGACAAGGTCATCCGGGTCATAGGCGCGGTTATCAATGAACCGGTCAGGGCCCATCTCGATCGGCGAGGAGGCCGCCTCCAGGGTCCAGTGTTCATTGCGTGTGCCTTCCGTCTTCCAGTCGATCTCGGGATAGGCGACGCCCACTTCTGCAGCCGCTTGCCGATACAGTTCGGGGCGATAGACCTTTTCGGCCACCGCACGCATATCCACAGGCTCTTCCAGCTGCCCCCAACGAACCATCTGCGTGACAAACCAGGCCGCATGCGAGCGCCACGGAAAGCTGGCCGCGTAACGGTGGAACACATTGAAGTCCGGGAAGGGTTCGGGGTCTCCGTCCGGATTGAACTGGAGCGTCCCCGTCATCGACATGGCCACTACGTGTTCAGGGGCGTTGACAAAACGGCGGCCCGAAATGATGCGCACCACTTCTTCGCGATTCTCGGGCTTGTCCATCCACTCGTTGGCCTCGATCAAGGCCCGCAACGCTGCCTGGTGCGTATTCGGGTGTTCTTCCGCCCAGCTCTCCAGTACGCCAAACACCTTCTCCGGATTGTTGTTCCATATCTCGTAGTTGGTGACCAGGGTCTTGCCGATACCCATGTCCACCGCACGCATGTTCCAGGGCTCGCCGACGCAGTAGCCATCCATGTTGCCCGCGCGCAGGTTGGCCACCATCTGGGGTGGCGGGATCACAACCAGGCGGACATCCCGATCCGGGTTGATCCCGGAAGCGGCCATCCAGTAGCGCAGTTCATAGTTATGCGTGGATACGGGGAAAACCATGGCGAAGGTCATCGGGGCACGGCCCGCTGCCTGGTCGGCATCGATGACCTTCTTCAGGGCGCGCGCGGAAATCGGCCGTTCGTTCATAGCCTCCGGATCGGCCTCGACCATCCGGTCGTAGAGCTCGTTGGAAACGGTAATCGCGTTGCCGTTGAGGTCCATGCTGAACCCCGTGATGGTGTTGCGCTGGGTAGCACCCACGCCCAGCGTCGCGGCGATCGGCATCCCCGCCAGCATGTGCCCGCCATCCAGGCTCCCAACGGAGACCTTGTCGCGAATATTGGCCCAGGAAGCCTCCTTGGCCACATGGACGTCGAGCCCGTGGCGAGCGAAATATCCCTTCTCCTGGGCGACTACGAGCGGAGCACAATCCGTCAAGGGGATAAATCCGAACTCGAGCTTGGTCTTTTCCAGCCCTTCGGATCCCCCGGCATAGGCCGCCGACCGGAAAAAATCCGGATGCATCCCCAAGGCGGCGCCCCCTGCCAGAACGCCGCCGGCCTGAAGGAAACGCCGGCGCGACAGGCCGGAGGTCTTTTTCGTGTCATTCGTGTGATCGGTCATTGCGGGTTCACTCCCCTTGTCAGCAAACACATCCCAAAAACGAAAAAAGGCGTCCTATCAGCCCGGCCGCGTTTGCAGCCGGGTGATGGACGCCTTTGTCCAGTCCCGTGGGAGGCCCGGTCGTCGGGTCTCCCTGTTGTCAGGCGACGAACCGCCGTTGGCTCGTCTTGCCGGTATTCCTGCAGGAGGTGTGCCAATTAGCCGTTGCTGATCGACCGATAGGGCGCAAAGCCTATCCTGACGCGGAAAAATCGGACGGTTCCCGGTACTCAATCGAATCTTCGCAGGGGAATATCACTCGCAAGCGGCACCACCCTGGGGCACACCGGCGGTGCAGATGAACCGCGCTGGTGCACTACCTGTAGGAGCCGCCTTGGCGGCGAAGCCCCTGCCAGTCGCGGACACTGGCAGGTGCTTCGCGGGCAAGCCCGCTCCCACAGGGCCGGCATCCGTTTCCCGGGGAGTTAGCTACAGGCCGCCCTTGCCCAGCAGGTCGGACATCGCGACGGTCGCCTCGGCGACCTCGGCCAGGCGCCGGTTCTGGTTCATCGCCGTCTGGCGCAGGAGCTTGTAGGCCTGGTCCTCGCTGAGGCCGCGGTGCTGGATCAGCAGCGCCTTGGCACGCTCGATGGTCTTGCGCTCGGCCAGGGCCTGGCGTGCCGCATGCAGTTCATCCTCCACCGACTGCAGCCGGGCCGCCTGGCGCTGCACCAAGTCCATCACCGAGTGTCCGACGATCGGTACGTTGAGTGCGGCATCGCCCTCCTCCTGCGCGGGCTCCAGGCCCTCCGGCGCGCCGAAGAACACCGCATACGGGACGCTGTCGCGCAGTTCCGACTCGGCGAGTTGCGCGACCCGGTCACGCACCGCGCCGAGGTCCGCGCGATCCGCCGTGATGCGTGCCGAGCAGCACTCGTTCAGGTGCATCTCCAGCAGATCCTCGATCTCCTTCATCGCGTCGATGCGCGCGGTGGTACAGGCAAACCATTCCTCGGCCCGGGCGGGGTCGTGGTGCCCTGAGGCCTCGGTACAGGCCCGGCGGCGCAGACGCTCGATGTCGGCGGCGAAGGCCGCCGTCTGCAGCTCGCGCCAGGCGGCACAGGCCGCCGGTGCCGCGAACTCGGAGAAGATGCGGAACGCCCGTTCCTGGGCATCGATCCGATGGACCAGCGCCTGGCGCAGTTCGGGCTCGAAGTTCGCGGCGCCAAACCCGGCGGCCCCGATCGCGCGCTCCTGCCCTGCCAGTTCCTTGCCCTGCATGAAGTTCAGCAGGGCCACCAGGGCCCGCGAGACCTCGGGATCGGTCGCCGAATCCGCAGCCTCGAACACCAGGGCCATCAGGGCGCGAATCAGCTCGCTGAAGCCGCGGGTCGAGTCCATCGGGCTCAGGGTCAGCTCCAGGACCTCCTCGCGCAGGCTGCCCAGGCCGGACAGGCCATGCAGCGCCAGCGCCATGCGCCCCAGCAGCCGACTGCGGCCATGGGCGCAGGCGTCCGGGGCCAGCCAGCCATCCAGGTGCTCGCGGAACGCGGCCGCGGCGGCGTCCGATTCGGCCCGGTACTGCTCCAGTTCGCGGGTATAGCGCTGGCCGCCGGACCCGATCCAGAGGCTGGAGGCCCCGCGCTCGCGCTGCAGGGCATGCACCAGCGCGCGGATGCGCCCGACCAGCTGCACCGCCTCCAGCAGGCGCTCCAGGCTCACCACCTCGCACTTGCGCGAGGCGACCAGGAAATCGCCAATGGACTCTTCGAGGGAAAAATTCGGGGATGTGTTCTGGGTCATGCTCGTCGTCCGTGAATCACTCCCGGAACAAACAAGCATGCGATGTGCCAGTTCGACCGACTGACAGCGGGGGTACAAACAAAAACGGGCGGGGCATCACGCCCCGCCCGCGGAACGGCACGGCCGATCAGAAGCTCATGGAGCGGTCGAACTCGGCGACGGCCTGGACGTAGTGGCCCATGCCGGCCATCTCGGCGTTCGGCAGGAAGTTGTGCTCGCCGACGTCGCGACCCTTGGCGCAGGCCTCGCAGGCCCAGAACGGAACGCCTTCACTCACCAGCGAATCCACGATGTCCTTCATTGCCGGCATGTTATGGCCGACGATCTTGTCGTACACGTTGCGGTTGGCGATGTTCACGGCCTCGCCCTGCAGCCAGACGGTCACGTCGTGGCCCTGCTGCTTGGCCACATTGGCGGCAATCATGCCAAGCGTGGCGCGGGTCGGGTCGTCGGTACCGGCGGTGACGGCAACAATAAAGCGCATGGGAGTCTCCCGGGGTTGAAAAGGTGCGAAATCGGTAGCGGCCGGCAAGCGGCGCGTCGATTTCCCACAAGCCAGGGAGAAACAATCGGCTCAGGGGGCGCCCTTCGTGGTGAGACTGTTGCGATAGAGCTTGAACGCCATCAACAGCCAGGGCACGGCATGGACGACCAGGTCGAGCACATCGAGTGGCCGGGTAAGTTCCCCGGCAAACAGCCAGCGCAGTTTCTCCGCGACATGCGGCTCGGGGATCCAGGGGGCCAGGCCGACGGTCGCAACCAGCAGTGCGAACAGCCAAAGGGGGGCCCGATCGACCCAGTAAAGGAAGCGTTTCATCGCGCGCATGCTACCCAAGCCCCGGCGGCGGCGCAGCCCGGAGCCGCGATCGTCCTTGCCCGCGCGGACCGGGATGACTAGAGTCCTGCCAGCTTCAGGGGAGTAGCGACCCGGGTGGCCTTGCCTCACCGGGGTCTGCATCAACAGATTCGATCCTCCGCCCGGAGGACCGTGGTGCAGACAGCCCCGCCGCCGATGCGGCACCGGGCCCCGCGAGACCTGTGGCATGGCGCCCCGATCCGTGGCCGGGTGGGTGGTGCGATGTCACGTGTCTTGCCCACCCACCCGGCCCGGAAGACCGTCATGGAAGCCCTGCTCGTCTCTACCGTCATCGTCGCCATCGCCGAGATGGGCGACAAGACCCAGCTCCTCGCCCTGCTCCTGATCTGCCGCTACCAGCAGACCTGGCCCATCATCTGGGGCATCGTGGTGGCCACGCTGGCCAATCACTTCCTGGCCGCGCTGGCGGGCGTGTGGATCGGCGCCAGCATCCCGGAGGACTGGCTGCGCTGGGGTCTGGGGATCGGGTTCATCGTGATGGCCGCCTGGGTACTGGTCCCGGATGGCGAGGACGAGCTGCCGGCCGCGTCGAAACACGGCGTGTTCTGGACCACCACGGTGCTGTTCTTCCTGGTCGAGATGGGCGACAAGACCCAGGTCGCCACCGGCGCGCTGGCCGCGACCTTCGACAGCCTGATCCTGGTCGTGATCGGCTCGACCATCGGCATGGTGCTCGCGAATGCCCCGGTGGTGTGGCTGGGCCAGCGCTTCGCCTGCCACCTGCCCCTGCGGCTGTTACGCGCGCTCGCCGCCCTGCTGTTCCTCGCCCTGGGCATCGGGGTCCTGCTCGCCTGGGTCTGAGGGAGACACTGAAGTCATTGGCGCCTCGGTGTGCAGTGTCTTCTGGCCCAGCCAGATGCGGCGCACCAGGCGCGGCAGCAACAGCAACAGCGCCAGCACCGCGAGCAGGGCCAGACCCAGCTGTACCCCGCTGTCGGCGCCACTGGCGATCTCCCGGGTGGCGTGCCCCAGCCAGGCATAGGCGAACAGGCTGGGGATCAGGGCGACCATGGTGGTCAGCGCGAAGACCGGCAGCGGCAGCCGGACCAGCCCCAGGGCGTAATTGGTTGGGGCGAACGGAAACACCGGCACCAGGCGGGTCAGGGCCACGACCCGCCAGCCCTCGGCCTCCACATCGGCGCGCAGCCGCGAGCTGCGCGGGCCCATGCGCGGGGCCAGCCAGGGCTGCAGCCAGGTACGCGCCAGCAGGAAGGCAATGACCGCCGCCAGGGTCGCTGCCAGCAGGCTGAGGGCGGCGCCGGTGAAGGGGCCGAACAGGGCCCCGCCCAGCAGGATCCAGAAGGTACTGGGCAGCGGGAACAGGGCCAGCAGCATGAAGGCGAGCACGAACACCAGATAGGCACCCGCACCCCAGCCCCGCAGCCAGGCCTCCACCTCGCCCAGCGGGAAGCCAAGGCTCGGCCACTCGGTGGTCAGCAGGATCCACGCCAGCGACACACCGAACAGGATCGCCGCCACCGTCAGCCACCGCTTGTGATGCCGGATGCGCAACCCGGTCAGCCCTCCCCGCCGGGGTTTCCGCCCGCGTCGCGCAGACGGTCCAGGCGCTCCGCCAGCGCGCGCTCGGTGCCGTCCCGGCGCGGGCTGTAGAAGCGCTCGTCTTCCAGACCCTCCGGCAGGTAGACCTGCCCGCGGGCGAAGCCATCGGGCTCGTCGTGATCGTAGCGGTACCCGGCCCCGAAGCCTTCCGCGCGCATCAGCTCGGTCGGCGCGTTGCGCAGATGCAGCGGCACGCCCGGGCTCCCGGTCTCGCGGATCGCCGCGTGCGCCTGGTTCAGCGCAACGTAGGCACTGTTGCTCTTGGGTGCGGCGGCCAGTTCGATCACCGCCTGCACCAGCGCCAGGTCACCTTCCGGCCGGCCCAGGCGTTCCAGGGTCTGCCAGGCCGCGAGCACCCGCGCGCCCAGCCCGACTGCGGCCAGGCCGATGTCCTCGTAGGCCATGCGCAGCAGCCGCCGGCCCAGGTAGTCCGGATCGCAGCCGGCATCCAGCATGCGGGTCAGCCAGTACACCGCCGCGTTGGGGTCGGAACCGCGCACCGACTTGTGCAGCGCGGAGATCTGATCGTAGAAGGCATCGCCCTGGCGGTCGAAGGCCAGGGACTGCGCGCCCATGACCGCGCGCAGGGCGTCTCCGGTAATCGCCCCGTCGCGGGCCAGGTCGGAGGCGGTCTCCAGCCAGTTCAGGGCACGCCGGGCATCCCCGTCCGCGGCCCGCGCCAGGCGCTGACGCTCCTCCGCATCCAGTGTCAGGCCGCGGCCGCCCAGGCCCCGCTCCGGATCCTCCAGGGCGCGCTCGATCAGGGACTCGACCGCTTCCGCCCCCACCGCCTCCATGCGATACACCCGCGCCCGCGACAGCAGCGCGCTGTTCAGCGCAAACGACGGATTCTCGGTGGTGGCCCCCACGAACGTGAGCGTGCCGTCCTCGATATGCGGCAGCAGCGCGTCCTGCTGCCCCTTGTTGAAGCGGTGGATCTCGTCGATGAACAGCAGCGTGCCGACGCCGTTGCGCCGCCGGGTCTTCGCCGCATCCACCACCGCGCGCACGTCTTTCACCCCGGCCAGCACCGCCGACAGCGTCACCAGCCGCTGGGCACCGGCCTCGGCCACCAGCCGCGCCAGCGTGGTCTTGCCACAGCCGGGCGGCCCCCACAGGATCATCGACGGGGTCTGACCGCTTTCGATCGCGCGGCGCAGCGCGGCATCCGCGCCCACCAGGTGGTCCTGCCCCACCATCTCGTCCAGCCGCGCCGGGCGCATGCGCTCGGCCAGCGGGGCGGCGGGATCCACGGTCGTTGCCGCGGCTGCGGACTGCAATGACGGGTCCGCCGGCGAGCCGGCCTCCGGGCCGCCGGCGGGATCGTCCCCGAACAGATCATTGTCGAACAGGTCGTCACTCATGCCGGGATTGTAACCCCGCCGGGAACGGGTCAGGGCCGGTAGACGTCGGCCCCGTCGGGCACCTCGAAGCGGAAGGTGTCCGGATCCAGCTCCGGGTTGCGCTCGCTGGCGCTGAAACGCACGTCGGTGACCTGCCCGAACAGGTCCTCGAACTGCATGCGCACCAGGTCGCCGTCCGGGGTCAGGTCCAGCATCATGCGCACGAAATCCGCATGCTCGTCGCGCGGCAACAGCAGCAGCCGCAGGGCCTCGCCGTCCGGCACCGGCAGGATCATCGTGCGAAAGTGCGCCTCCAGCCGATCCGGCTGGCTGATGGCGGCGATCGGCGTGGCCTCCAGCGCGTCGCCCAGCGGGCGCACCGTGGCCTGCGCCAGATCCGGTTCGAACGTCCACAGTTCACGGCCATCGGACACCACCACCTGCGGGAACGGCTCGCGTACCTCCCAGTACAGCCGGTCGGGAAGCCCCAGATGCATCACCCCTTCGGATTCCTGCAGGGTGAAGCCGGTCTCGTCACTGACCGTCTGGGTGAACTCCGCGGAGAACGTCTCCAGGCCGGCCATGAAACGTTCCAGCGCCAGGCGGGCATCATCGGTCGCAGCCGCCGGCGCGGCAAACAGGAGCAGCAACGCCGCCAGCAGGCCGGCGAACATGGAAGACCCGCGTAGCGGGCGAACATCAAAACTCGGGGGACGCGGGTTCATGCGATCTCCGTCAGGGAAACTCGGATCAACAGATTGCGCGGCGACAGCTTAATCCGCGGTGAACGAGGCCGTGCACCTCACTCGTTCGAGCGATCGGGCACCAGCACCTCGCGATTGCCGTTGGACTGCACCGGGCTGACCAGTCCGGCGGCCTCCATGTCCTCCACGATCCGCGCGGCACGGTTGTAGCCGATCTTCAGCCGTCGCTGTACGTAGGAAATGGAGGCCTTGCGCGACTCGGTGACGATCTGCACCGCCTGGTCATAGAGCGGATCCGACTCCGATTCGTTCCCGTCACCCGATTCCAGCCCCGGGATCGCCGCCGCGCCGGCCTCCGGCTCGTCGAGGATCGCCTCGTTGTAGTCGGGTTCGCCGGTGGACTTGAGGTACTCCACCACCTGGTGCACCTCGTTGTCGCCCACGAAGGCCCCGTGCACGCGCTCCGGCATCGCCTTGCCCGGTGGCAGGTAGAGCATGTCGCCATGCCCCAGCAGGTGCTCCGCGCCCATCTGGTCAAGGATGGTGCGCGAATCCACCCGCGACGACACCTGGAAGGCGATGCGGCTGGGGATGTTGGCCTTGATCAGGCCGGTGATCACGTCCACCGACGGCCGCTGAGTCGCCAGGATCAGGTGCAGCCCGGCCGCGCGCGCCTTCTGCGCCAGGCGCGCGATCAGCTCCTCCACCTTCTTGCCCACCACCATCATCATGTCGGCGAACTCGTCGACCACGATCACGATGAACGGCAGCGGCTCCAGCTCCGGCGCCTCGGTCTCGGTGACCGACTGCGCCGGATCGAACAGCGGGTCCTTCAGCGGCTCGCCGGCGGCGCGCGCGTCGCGCACCTTCTTGTTGAAACCGCCGATGTTGCGTACCCCCAGCGCCGACATCAGCTTGTAGCGCCGTTCCATCTCGCCGACCGCCCAGCGCAGGGCGTTGGAGGCGTCCTTCATGTCGGTGACCACCGGGCACAGCAGATGCGGGATGCCCTCGTAGACCGACAGCTCCAGCATCTTGGGGTCGATCAGGATCAGCCGCACCTCTTCCGGTGTGGCCTTGTACAGCAGCGACAGCAGCATCGCATTGACGCCCACCGACTTGCCGGAACCGGTGGTGCCGGCCACCAGCAGATGCGGCATCTTGGCCAGATCGGCCATCACCGGCGCGCCGCCGATGTCCTTGCCCAGGGCCATGGTCAGCGGCGACTTGCCGGCGTCGAACTTCTCCGAACGCAGGATCTCGCTGAGGGCGACGATCTCGCGATTGTCGTTGGGGATCTCCAGGCCCACCGTGGAACGCCCGGGGATCACCTCGACGATGCGCACCGCGATCACCGACAGCGAACGCGCGAGGTCGGTGGACAGCCCGGAGATGCGCGAGGCCTTGACCCCCGGAGCCGGCTGCAGTTCGAAGCGGGTGATCACCGGACCCGGCTGCACCGCGACCACCTCGACCTCCACGCCGAAGTCCTTCAGCTTGAGCTCGACCTGGCGCGACAGTGCCTGCAGCGCCTCTTCCGAATGCCCCTCGGAGGCCGCCGGGGGTTCGTCCAGCAGGCCCAGTGGCGGGATCGGATCGGCGCCCTCGCCGGCGGTGAACAGCGGCACCTGCTTTTCCTTCTCCACCCGCGGGCTGGGCGGCGGGGCCTCGACCTTCGGCTCCACCCGTTTCGGCGGGCGGTCCGCCGTGCGCTTGCGCTCCTTCTCCACGCGTTCTTCGCGCCCGGCCCGCTGCTGCCGGCCGATGCGGCGGTCGCGCGCCAGCTCCAGCCGCGCCCTTGCGGCCTCCCAGCCGCGCACCAGCGCACGCCCCAGACCGTCCATCAGCGCAAACCACGACAGCCCGGTGAACAGCGTAACCCCGGCAAGGAACAGCGCCAGCAGTACCAGCGTACCGCCGACCAGGCCCAGCCCGGCGACCGCCCAGCCCCCGAACAGGTCGCCGAGGATCCCGCCGGCGTGCACCGGCATGCCACCCGGCAGCAGGTGCAGGGCCGCCAGCGCCGAACCGGCGATCAGCGCCACCATCAGGGCCGCGCCGCGCACGCCGATCTCCAGGGCACTGGCCATGCGCGCATCCCGCCGGTGCCGGAACAGCCACCAGCCGATGCCGGCGACCGCCAGCGGGATCAGGAAGGCCAGATGGCCCAGCAGGTGAAAGGCGATGTCGGCGAACCACGCCCCGGTGGTTCCGCCGAGATTGCGCGTCCCGTCACCGTTCCCGGTAGTGGACCAGGCGGCGTCACCCGGGTGATAGGTCACCAGGGCCACCAGCAGGTACAGCGCCAGCATGCCGAAGATCAGCAGCGCGCCCTCACGCAGCCCGCGCAGCAGCTGCCCGCTGAGCGTGGGCGGCGTCGACGGCGCCGCGCCCTGGCCGGACTTCGGGCCGGACTTCGACCCCGTCTTCGCGCCGGATTTCTGCCCCTTGCCTGTGGATTTGGCCTTGCTTGCGGCCATGCGCTCCCCGTCGGTGCCGGCCCGCCAGCGCGGGCATCTCGAATCAGGGTGCAGTTTACCGGTTCAGAGAGTCCCCGTGGGGACTTGTGCCCCAGACCGCAAACACCGGATCGGCATGATCCAGGCGTCCGGCGTAGGGATCGTCCGCGGGCCGCGGCAGGCCACGCAGGCTGAACGTGGCCAGGTCCGCGAACCCCGCCTCCAGAAACCGGTCCAGCACCAGCCCCATGCGCTCGAAGTCGAACAGCCGTTCCCAGACCGCGATCGCCCTGGTGGGGAAGCAGCGATCCGAAAACGTCACCACGAACACGCCACCCGGCCGCAGCACCTCCTGCACCGACGCAAAGACCGCGCCGGGCCGGGTCAGATACTCGACCGAAGCGGTACAGACCACGGCGTCCAGGCTGTCCGTCGGGAACGGAAGGCGGGGATGGGCATTCAGGTCCTGCACCAGGCCCTGGTTCAGCAGCGGGTTCGCGGCCAGCTCTTCCCGGTTCATGCCCAGACCGACGACCGCCTCCGGCTCGGCAACCCCGTCCAGATGCGATGCCCAGCTCGCCATGAGATCCAGCACCCGCGCCCCCGGCGGTACCAGCGCGGCGTACAGTGCCGCGACCCCGGCGCGCGCGGTGGCATCCAGATGGTGGACCATGCGCGGCCGGGCGTAGAACGCCGCATCGTCCGCCGGATCTTCCCGCTCGCAGGCGCCGCCGCTCCAGAAATCCGTCGGAACCCCGCGCCAGCGGGCCTGCATCCCGGGCCCGCGTTCGGTCAGCCGCCCGGTCACGTCGACCGGGGACCCCTCGCAACCGCCGTAATGTACGCCCAGCACCCGACCGGTCAGACGCAGCTCGCGCCCCGCGAGGGGGTGATTCAGGTCCGCCAGCAGGCGGTCCTCTTCCAGGGCCCCAACGCGAAACAGCGCGCGATCGCCCTTCTCGATCCCGGCGTGCCCCGCGATGAACCCCCGCGGATAGAACCTTCCGGCCCGCGGCTCGACCACCCGGTGGCGCCGCAACCGCCGGTTGAAGGCCGCCGGCGACAGCTCCACCACCCTTGCGGGATCGGCCGCGGGTACCAGGGGCGCCGCCGGCCACTCGCAGGCCTCGCCCGGCGAACTTCCGATCACGCCGGAACCATTGCCGGCGGGCCAGACATCCCGCTCGGGATCCAGGCGCGGGAGGCACAGGCATTCGCGATGGCGGGCCTCGTCACTGTTCCAGTCCAGCGTCCAGCCAATATCGGCCGTCCCTCCCGCCGGCAGTGCCCCGGCATCCGGGATCTCGACAATGTTCGACTCGGGTACAAACGGATCCAGCATGCCGTTCTCCTTTCGTTCCCCTGCGTTATCATGCGGCGAACCGCCCGTACGCGGCCACCCGGAGGGAGCCATGACCGAGCCTTCACCCGTCCTGCTCGTCGCCGTGATTGCCGGCGATCTGGAGAAACGCGCCGTGCATATCGCCGCCGAGGAGGGCGCGCCGAAACCGTCGCTGCACGAGGGCTTCGGCATCGGCTTTCCGGAGCACATGCGTTTTTTCGGCGTGACCTACCAGGGACTCGAATCGGTGTGCATCTGGAAGACCGATCCGGCACGCGGTGAACGCATCGCGCGGCGGCTGAACCTGGAACTGGACCTGCTGCAGCCCTATAACGGCCTGGCCTTTACCCTGGAGGCCTCCGACGACACCGATGCGCTGCTGGACATGGCCAATGCCCGCCCGCAGGCCCCGGGCGCGCCCGGACACGCGCCGCCCCCGCCGGCCGCCGGACTGCCGCTGTCGCTGCTGGCGGTGATGTTCCCCGACGCCGATCGCGATGCGGCGGTGGAGATCGTGCGCCGGGGCGGCGGCGCCGGGCTCACCCTCATGGATGCACGCAACGCCACCACCGACCACCATCCGCGCATCCTCAGCCTGCACTACGAGGGCGCCCGCACCCTGCTGCTGGCGATCCTGGAGACCGGTCACGGCGAACGCCTGCGCACCACGCTGGACACCGAACTGGGACTCGCCGCGCACGGACGCGGCCTCGGGCTGGTGCTGCCACTGCGCGGAGTGGCCGGGCTCAAACCGGAGCAGATCGAGCGGCTGCTGGAAGACGGCGACCGCTGACCCCCTGCGACCGCCCCGCCAAAGCCGGTACACTGCGCGGCATGGCACAGCTTACCTTTCAGGGCGCCACCGGCGAGGTCACCGGTTCGCGCTATCGCATCGACACCGACCACGCCCGTTACCTGCTCGAATGCGGCATGCAGCAGGGCGGCAGCGACGCCGACGAGCACAACCGCGCCTCGCTGGCCGAAGTGGCGGCGAACACCGACGCCGTAATCCTCTCGCACGGCCATCTGGACCACTCGGGCCTGCTGCCGAAACTGGTGCGCGACGGCTACCGCGGCCCGATCTTCTGCACGCCGGGGACGCTGGAACTGCTGGACATCATGCTGCGCGACTCGGCCTTCGTGATGGCGAAGGACATCGAATGGGAGAACAAGTGGCGCGCGCGCAACGACCGCGAGCTGCTGGAGCCGCTGTACGACGAACAGGACGTGGAGACCACGCTCGAACTGTGCGAGCCGGTCTCCTACGGCCAGCCCCGGCATCTGGACGACGGCTCGCGTCTGACCTTCCACGACGCCGGGCATATCCTGGGTGCCGCCATCGTCGAACTGGTGGTGCCGTCCGGAGGCCGCGAGCGGCGGCTGGTCTTCTCCGGCGACCTCGGCAATCCCGAGTCGGTGCTGATGAACGAACCCGCACGGCCGGAGCAGGCCGACCATGTACTGCTGGAAAGCACCTACGGCGACCGTGACCACCGCCCGCTGGAAGAAACCATCGAGGAATTCGCGCAGATCCTGCAGGAGGCCTGGGACGATGGCGGCAACGTGCTGATCCCCGCCTTCGCCGTGGGCCGCACGCAGGAAATCCTCTACCACCTGGGCATGCTGCACCACGCCGGACGGGTGCCGCAGCAGAAGATCTTTCTCGACAGCCCAATGGGGATCCGCGTCACCGAGCTGTACGCGCGCTGCCGCCAGTCCCTGAACGCGGAAGACCTGGAGCGGCTGCATCAGGCGGCCAACGGGAACCCGCGGGAATACCTCCCGCCGCTGGAGTTCACCCGCACGGTGGAAGAATCCATGGCCATCAACCGCATCTCCGGCGGCGCGATCATCATCGCCGGCGCCGGGATGTGCAACGGCGGCCGTATCCGCCACCACCTGAAATACAACCTCGAACGACGCAGCACGCATCTCGTGATCGCCGGTTTCCAGGCCGCCGGGACCCTCGGCCGCCAGCTGGTGGACGGCGCCCGCTCGGTGAAGATCCACGGCGACGACATCGCGGTGAAGGGCCATGTGCATACCCTGGGCGGGCTCTCCGCGCACGCCGGCCAGTCCCGGCTCCTCGACTGGGCCGCCGGCTTCCGCGACCGACCGGTCTTCCATCTGGTGCACGGCGAACCGGCCGCGCGCGAGGCCCTGGCGCAGGTGATGCGCGAACGCGATCTGGACGCCCGCATCCCGGACTATGGCGACACCATCGAGCTGTAGCCGCCGCCCGGCCCCGGGCCCGGAAAAGGGCTCGGGAACAGGCACCGGGGTACACCCATGACCGGAGCCCCCGACACCGGCGCCCTGGCGCTGATCGCCGGTTTCCTCGGCGGTCTGGGCCTGTTCCTGCTCGGCATGCACCTGATGGCCGAAGGCCTGCGCACCGCGGGCGGGCGCACCCTGAAGAGCATTCTGGGCAACTGGACCCGGACCCGCATCCGTGCTCTGAGCGTCGGCATCGGTGTCACGGCGCTGGTGCAATCCTCCAGCGCGGTCACCCTGTCGATCATCGGATTCGCCAACGCCGGTCTGCTGACGGTCAGCCAGTCCGTCTGGGTCGTCTTCGGTTCCAGCATGGGCACCACGGCGACGGGCTGGCTGGTCTCCCTGCTGGGGCTGGAATTCTCCATCCAGGCACTGGCCCTGCCGGCCGTCGGCATCGGCGGGCTGGTATACATCCTCGCCCGCGGCGCCCGCACCCGGCACCTGGGGCTGGCCCTGGCCGGTTTCGGGCTGCTCTTTCTCGGCATCGACGTCCTGCGCGAGACGTTCGTGGGGGTCAGCGAGGCCATGGACCTGGGGCATATTGCGCGCCCGGGGCTCGCCGGCATCCTGCTGATGATGGCCACCGGCCTGGGCCTGACCATGCTCATGCAGAGCTCCTCGGCAGCCATCGCCATGGCACTCACCGCGGCCATGAGCGGCGCGATTTCCCTGGAGGCCGCCGCGGCCGCCATGATCGGGGCCCATCTGGGCACTTCGGTGAAAGCCGTCATCGTGGTCATCGGTGCGACCGCCAACGCCAAGCGCGTCGCCGCAGCCCTGGTCATCTTCAAGCTCATCAGCACGGTCATCGCCCTGGCGCTGCTGCCAGTTCTCTCGGCCACGCTGCTGTCCACGGAGGACGGCGTCCTGGCCGCCCCGCCGGTGGTCCTGCTGGCGCTCTATCACACCCTCTTCAACCTGCTGGGCATCCTGCTCATGCTGCCGCTGGCGAGCCCGTTGATCCGCTATCTGCAGGGCCGCTTCCGCGGCACCGATCTGGACGAGGCCCGCCCCCGGTACCTGGACCGTTCCAGCGCCGGGGTGCCGGAGCTGGCGCTGCAGGCGCTGATCATGGAAACCGAACGGGTCGGCGATCTGAGTCACCGCATGGCACGCAAGGCCCTCGGCGAGGTCCCGCCGGACGAGCGCAAGATGCAGCTGCGCCATTCCATCGTCGAAGACCTCGCGGGCGCAATCGGCGAGTTCGCGACCCAGACCGGACACACCACCATGACGGATGCGACCGCGGAAGGGATAGCCGGCACCGTGCGGGTCGCCCGCTACTACCAGGACATCGCCGACCAGGCCGGCGAGATCGCGGGTCTGCGCCGGGAGGCCGGCAACGATGCCACACCAGCGATCAGCACGCGGCGGCGCGCCTGGCAGGGTCGGGTCATCCACGCCCTGGACCGCAGCCGCGTGGAAACCGAAGACGACGTCGGGGAACAGGAAATGAACCAGGCCATGACCGAGGTGGAAGAGGCCTACCAGGACCTCAAGGCCGCGCTGCTGCGCGAAGGGACTTTCGGCTCGCTGTCGATGGCCGAGATGGATCGCCAGCTGCGGATCATCAGTCTGGCCCGCCGGATGGCCGGCCAGGCCGCCAAGGCACGGGCACATCTGCAGGCAGTGCGGGTCCTGTCCGACGGAGGCGCTTCGGGGAGCCGGCGAAACAACGCGAGGGGGGATCGGGCATGGACCAGAACACTCTGAACAATGCCGTGGAGGCAGGTCGTGCCAGCGCGCAGGAATACGCGGGGCTGCATTACCACCGGCTGCTGGAGGCCGTGGACGGCCATCCGCGCGGGAGCGTGGTCCTGCCGGGCGGCCGCGTACTCCCGGGCTACCCCTCCATCGCGCGCATCCAGTCCCTGGAGGCCGGCCTGCACCGTCAGTTCGTTGCGCCGTTCCGGGCGGAAGAGAAGATCGACGGCTTCAACGTGCGCATCCTGCGCGAGGGCGACGCGGTCTACGCCTTCTCGCGCGGGGGCTTCGTCTGCCCGTTCGCCACCGATCGCGTCCCCGATTTCGTCGACACCACGATCTTCGAGGCCGAGCCCGACCTGATCCTGTGCGCCGAGATCGCCGGCCCGGATACCCCCTATCTCGAGGGTTCGAGCGCCCAGGTGGAGCGGGACGTCGAACTGTTCGTATTCGACATGATGCGACGTGACCGGCCGGGCTTCCTGCCGCATGCCGAGCGGGAGGCCCTGGAACGGGCGCACCGCCTGCCGCATGCACAGCGCCACGGCCGCTTCTCGCCGCAGGACGTCGACGCCCTCCGCGAGCTGGTACTGAAGCTGGATGCCCGCAGTGTCGAGGGGCTGGTGCTCAAGGAGGAAGACGGCGACCGACGCGCGAAATACGTCACCGGGCGTTCCTGCATCAACGACATCCGGGTGTGCGGGAACCAGCTGCTGGACCTGCCCCCGGAGTACTTCACCCACCGCCTGATGCGCCTGGCGATCTTCCTGACCGAGCACGCCCGCACCGGTGACCCGGAGATCGAGCGCGAGCTCGGCCGGGCCTTCCTCGAGGGCGTAGGCGACGCGGTGCAGTCCGGGCGCGAAACGGGCCACGTCGGGCACCCCTACCGCTGTCGTTTTCGCGCACGCGCGAACGCCGAGCGGTTCATACAGCACATGCGGGCCACCGGCGGGCGCCACGTCCGCATCGACCCCGCCAGCCCGCAGCCCGAGACGGGCGAGCGGGAAGGCTACTGGCGGGTGGACCTGGAGCGCCGCTTCGACCGCATGACCGGCACCCTGGCCTCGGCCCTGCGCGGGGACTCGCAGTTCGACTGAATCAGTCGCGGGTGCAGGTGCCCACCAGCCGGTTCATGCCGATCACGTGCGGTTCGGCACGCTCCAGGAACTGTTCCAGGGTCAGCCCCGGCGGGGCCTGGAGATCGGCATCCAGCGCCAGCACCCAGAAGAAGTAGTGGTGCACGCCGTGCCCGCCGGGCGGCATGGGGCCGCCGTAACCGCTGCGGTCGAAATCGGTGTGCCCGGCGGTCCCCAGCGAGGTGCCGGCCTCCAGGTTGGTGACGTCGGGTGGCAGGTTGTACAGCACCCAGTGAACGAAACCGTAGGCGCCGGGCTTGACCAGCGGGGCATCGGGATCGTGACAGATGATCGCGAACCCGCGGGTACCCTCGGGGGCCCCGCTCCAGGACAGCGGCGGCGACACATCCTCGCCCTCGCCGGTGTAGCGCGTCGGGATCTTCCCGCGCGCCTCGAACTCCGGGCTGGTGAGCTGCATGTCGGACAGCGCAAAACCCATAAGGACCTCCTGGAACGTTGGTGTGGCCTGTAGCCATTTCACCGTAGCGACCCTGCCGGCTTGATGCCAGGGGGTGGCTCGGGCGAAACCTGTGCCCATTTGCAGCGCCGGCCGGGCTGCCTGATCATACCGGCGTGATGACCCGCTGGCTGCGCAATCCGTTCCGTCGCAGGAATCCGCTGGACACCGCCGCGCGCGCGGTGGACCGGGGGCGCGCCGGCGTGGAAACCGTGCTGGGCCTGCCGCACCGCCTGGCGGTGCCGCTGCTGCAGCGCCATTTCGGCGATGCTGCGGTGCCCTCCAGCGAGGGCTTTCGCGAACACGGCCGCGACGGTTCCTGGACGCTTCCCGCGCCCGCCCCGGAGTTCTCCGTGCGGCTGGATGCCGACTCCGAGGGACGCCTGGTCCACGGCCGCATCACCGGTTCCGGCCCTTACGCCGGACTGGTGGTCTTCAGCGACTGGAGCCCGGACCACCCGGCCGCGGTCTGGCAGATCCGCGTCGAGGAACCGGCCGGCGAACAGGCCACCGCCCTGCACGACCATCTGCTTGACCCCGAACGGAACTGAGGAACCGCGCCGTGCCACAACCACCCAGGACCGTCTCGCTCGTGCTCGGCAGCGGCGGCGCTCGCGGTCTCGCCGAGATCGGGGTCATCCGCTGGCTGGAAGACCATGCAAACTACGAGATCCGGACGATTGCCGGCTCCTCCATGGGGGCGGTGGTCGGCGGCATCTATGCGGCCGGGCAGCTGGACACCTACGAGGAATGGGTGTGCACCCTGCGGCGTCAGGACGTCTGGCGACTGCTGGATTTCTCGTTCTCCGGGGCCGGTCTGTTCCGCGGCGAACGCCTGGTCGAGAAGCTCCGCGAGATGCTGGGCGATACCGACATCCGCAATCTGCCCATCCGCTTTACCGCGGTGGCCACGGACATCGAACGCGAGCGCGAGGTGTGGCTCAACGAGGGGGCGCTGTTCGACGCGATTCGCGCGTCCATCGCCATCCCCACGGTCTTCACCCCGGTGCGCCTGAACGGGCGGCTGCTGGTGGACGGCGGCCTGCTCAACCCGGTCCCCATCGCTCCGACCCTGTACGACGACAGCGACGTCACCATCGCGGTCAGTCTCAACGGACGGGTGGACGAGCGTCTGGGTCCGAAACGCAGCTCACCCAGTGACCATCAGGGGGATTCCGCCGCCACTCGCCTGCGCGATGGCCTGCGCAGCGCGCGCGACGTGCTGCCCGACCGCATTGGCTCCTGGCTGCAGGACTGGCAGGGGCGACTGGGACTCGGCGAGACCGACTCGCGCCTGACCGAGGAGCAGGAGGCGCGGGCGCTGGGCCTGATCGACATGGTCTCGCATTCCATCGAGGCCATGCAGGGCAGCATCGCGCGTTTCCGCGTGGCCGCCTACAACCCCGAGCACCTGATCGAGGTGCCCGTGAATGCCTGCGGGGTGTTCGACTTCCACCGTGCGCGGGAGATGATCGATCTGGGTTACGAGCTGGCCGAGCGGCGTTTCGCGCTGGAGCGGTAAGAAAACCCCGGCCGGTCTCAGGTGCGCGGCAGCGTGACCCCGCGCTGGCCCTGGTACTTGCCCCCGCGGTCCTTGTACGAGGTCTCGCACTCCTCGTCCGACTGCAGGAACAGCATCTGCGCGACTCCTTCGTTGGCATACACCTTGGCCGGCAGCGGCGTGGTGTTGGAGAACTCCAGCGTCACGTGGCCCTCCCACTCGGGTTCCAGCGGCGTCACGTTGACGATGATGCCGCAGCGGGCGTAGGTCGACTTGCCCAGGCAGATGGTCAGCACGTCGCGCGGGATGCGGAAGTACTCCACCGTGTGCGCGAGCGCGAAGGAATTGGGCGGGATGATGCAGACGTCGGCATGCACGTCGACGAAGCTGCCCTCGTCGAAGCCCTTGGGGTCGACGATGCTCGAGTTGATGTTGGTGAAGATCTTGAAGTGATCCGAACAGCGCACGTCGTAGCCGTAGCTGGACGTACCGTAGGAGACGATGCGCTCGTCGTCGCGATAGCGGATCTGACCGGGCTCGAAGGGATCGATCATCCCCTCGGCCTCGGCCATGCGACGGATCCAGCGGTCGGACTTGATGGTCATCCCTGATCGCCCGCCGTCATCAGTTGTTCTGGATGACGATGTTGGGGAACTTGGAGCTGTAGTCCCGCGCCTGTTCCGCCAGCCGGGCGCCGGTGCGCCGCGCGATCTCGCGGTAGATCTCGGTGATGCGGCCGTCCGGATCGGCGATCACGGTCGGTTCGCCGCCGTCGGCCTGCTCGCGGATGCGGATGTCCAGCGGCAGCGCGCCCAGCAGGTCGACACCGTATTCCTCGGACATGTTCTCCGCGCCACCCTGGCCGAAGATGTACTCCTCGTTGCCGCATTTCGAGCAGATGTGGATGCTCATGTTCTCGATGATCCCGAGCACCGGCACCTCGACCTTTTCGAACATTTGCAGGCCCTTGCGCGCGTCCAGCAGGGCGATGTCCTGCGGCGTGGTCACGATCACCGAGCCGGAGACCGGGATCTTCTGCGACAGCGTCAGCTGAATGTCGCCGGTGCCCGGCGGCAGGTCGATGACCAGGTAGTCCAGGTCCTTCCAGTTGGTCTCGTTGATCAGCTGTTCCAGCGCCTGGGTCACCATCGGCCCGCGCCAGATCATCGGCGTGTCCTCGTCGATCAGGAAGCCGATGGACATCGCCTGCACGCCGTGGCGCTCCAGCGGTTCCATGTGCTTGCCGTCCTTCGACTCCGGCTTGTCCTTGATCCCCAGCATGCGCGGCTGGGAGGGGCCATAAATGTCGGCGTCGAGGATGCCGACACGCGCACCCTCGGCCGCCATGCCCAGGGCCAGGTTGACCGCGGTGGTGGACTTGCCCACCCCGCCCTTGCCCGAGGCCACGGCGATGATGTTCTTGATCCCGGACATCGGCTTGAGGCTCTTCTGCACCGCGTGGGTCAGGACCTTGCAGCCGACATTCACCTCGACCGCCGCGTCCCCGGCGACGCCGCGCACCGCCTGCTCCACCGCGGCTTGCAGTTCGTCGTGGTAGCCGGAAGCGGCATAACCCAGCTCGATGTCCACCGCGACCCGCGAGCCGTCGATGCGGATATCCTTCACCTGGTTGGCGGACACCAGGTCGGTTTCGAGGTACTTGTCCTGCACCTGCTTCAGGGCGGATTCGATCTGCTCGCGCGAGAGTTCAGCCATGGTTGCCCGGTTTCCGTTGATTGGGAGTGTGATCGCGCGATTCTACTGCCCGCAGACCGGGACGCCAATGACTGCACGCCACGGCCGACTTTCGGCGTCCCCGGATCCGGGCCGAGAGGAGGCCTGTCAAGGCCCCAGCCCGACAGATTGTCCGATTTGTGCACATCCGCGGCGATCGGCCACCCCGGCGGGACAGGATAGCGAAAACAGCCGGAAAGACACTCGACAAAACTTTTTCAAGTCCCTGTTTATGAATCGTTTTTAAAAAGTTGGTCGTTTTTTGACCAATCTGAGGCAAAGCCCCGTCTGACAAGGCTTGCGGACAAATGCCACGGGTTTTCCCACAGAGTTATCCACAGGTTCTGTGGACAGTCACGGGGCTTGACACCCGTCGCCCGACAGCCCCCGCCAATGTGACCCGGACGACAGAACCCGCCCGCCGTGCATGCCGCGCCGTGCATCCCCCGGCCGAAGCCCGTAATGTGAAGACTTGCGCGACGCGTATCCAGCGGGAAGGGTCCGGACAAATTCATGCTCAAGGAAGTGGCGATCGGCGGTGCGGTCCTGGTGGTCGCGGGACTGGGGTATCACCAGTACGAAATCGGTCAGATCGAGCGCAGCCTCGACGAGTTCGCGGCGGAACTGCGCCCGCTGGGCGAGCTGGACTATTCCGGGGTGCGCATCGGCCTGAACGGCCACCTGCACGTCGACGGCGTGCGCTTCGACCCGCACGCCCTCCCCGGGCGGCTGCGGGCCGAGCGCATCAGCGTCGAGACGGACGGCATCCCGGAGCTTCTGCGCCTGCGCCGCACCCTGGAGCGCGACCGCCTGCCGCGAGCCCTCGGCGCCTCCGTGCACCAGCTGCGGGTCCCCGCGACATGGTCGCGCGCCAACGCGGATGCCCCCCTGGCCCGTTTTGTCACCCGCCTGGACACCGCCGGCTGCAGTGCCCTGGCGGACGCCGGGCCCGGGCAGGTGCTTGACCGTCTTGGCATGGTGCGGGCGCCCGTGGACCTCGCGCTGTCCTATCGCATTGAAGGCAGTGGCGAGCGGCTGGAGCTGCGCGGGGCATACCAGGCCGGCGCCCTCGGCGGCTTCCACGGCCGGGTGGAGTTCGAGCCCCGCGCCGGTTCGCGCGACCTGGAACGCTTCGTCCCGGCGCTGCTGGAAGCGCCCATGCGCGAGTTCGGCCTCGAATACCGCGATGCGGGCTATTACACCTCCCTGCAGGACTTCTGCCTCCGCGAATCCGGCCTGCAGGCGGAGTCCTGGCGCGAACACCACATGGGCGAATGGCTGCAGACATGGGCCGATGCCGGATTGCAGCCGGGGCCGGCCCTGACGCGCGGCTATCGCGAATTCGTCGCGCAGCCGGACTCGATCGAGCTGCAGGCGGGTCGCGTGCGCGATCCGCTGCGGCGGGCACGCGGTCTGGATTCGCCGATAGAACTCCTCGACCGCGTGGATCTGCGCCTCGCGATCAACGGCGAGCGCATCGGGCCCGTGGTCCTGCACACCGGGGATTTCGTCGGCCTGCCCGACGCGACGGAGCCGGACACGGGGGGCGACTCTCCGGACATGGAAGCAGCGCGCGACCGCGAGCCCGAGCGCGCCACCGCATCCGCACCCGGACCCGGCGTCCCCGCCACGCACGAATCCGGGGCCGCGGCGGCCGGCGTCCTCGCCTGGGACGCCCTCCCCGACCGGGTGGAACGCTACGTGATCGTGACCACCGAACGCGGGCACCGCCGCCCGGGCCGACTGCTGGAGGTGGACGATGACGAGCTGCGCCTGCGCCAGCGCCTGCATGGCGGATTCATCGTGGTGCGGCTGCAGCGCGACGAGATCCGCGAGATCCGCGCCGCCCGCTGAGTTTGACGCGGGACGCCGGGACGCTCGACATACCGTCGGCCACACCGGACAATATCCGGTTTCCGCCGATCTCCCGAACCCGAGCCCATGACCGACACGCCGCGCAAGATCCTCGTCACCAGTGCCCTGCCCTATGCCAACGGGCCGATCCACCTGGGCCATCTGGTGGAGTACATCCAGACCGACATCTGGGTCCGTTTCCAGCGCGCCCGCGGCCACGAGGTGGTGTACGTCTGCGCCGACGATGCCCATGGCACGCCCATCATGCTCAAGGCGCGCGCCGAGGGCATCGAACCCGAGACCCTGATCGAGCGCGTGCGCGAGGAACACGAGGCGGATTTCGCCGAGTTCCACATCGGCTTCGACCACTACCATTCCACGCATTCGGCGGAGAACCGCGAACAGGCCGGCGAGATCTACCGCGCCCTGCGCGACGCCGGCCACATCGCCACCCGCACCATCGATCAGGCCTATGACCCCGAGGCCGGGATGTTCCTGCCCGACCGCTTCGTGAAGGGCCGCTGCCCGAAATGCGGGGCCGAGGACCAGTACGGCGACTCCTGCGAGGCCTGCGGCGCGACCTACAGCCCGATGGAGCTGCAGGAGCCGGTGTCGGCCATCAGTGGCGTCGCGCCCGAGTCGCGCGAGTCGGAACACTACTTCTTCCGCCTGGCCGACTTCGAGGCCTTCCTGCGCGACTGGACGGGGTCCGGACGCCTGCAGGACGCGATCCGCAACAAGCTGGAGGAATGGTTCGAGGCCGGGCTGAGCGACTGGGACATCTCCCGCGACGAGCCCTACTTCGGCTTCGAGATCCCCGAGGCGCCGGGCAAGTACTTCTACGTGTGGCTGGATGCGCCCATCGGCTACATGGCGAGCTTCCGCGCCTGGGCGCGCGATCACGGCGAGGACTTCGACGCCTGGTGGCGGCCGGATTCCGATGCCGAGCTGTACCATTTCATCGGCAAGGACATCGCCTACTTCCATACCCTGTTCTGGCCGGCCATGCTGCACGGCGCGGGCTATCGCACGCCCTCGGCGGTGTTCTGCCACGGCTTCCTGACCGTCAACGGCGCGAAGATGTCGAAGTCGCGCGGGACCTTCATCCGCGCCCGCGACTACCTCGACCATCTGAACCCCGAGGCCCTGCGCTACTACCTCGCCGCCAAGCTGGGTGACGGGGTCGACGACCTCGACCTCAATCTCGACGACTTCATCCAGCGGGTAAACTCCGACCTGGTCGGCAAGCTGGTCAACATCGCCAGCCGCTGCGCGGGCTTCATCACCAGGCGCTTCGACGGCCAGCTGGCCGCCGAACTCCCGCGCCCCGACCTGCACCAGGCGTTCGTCGACGAGGGCGAGGCAATCGCCGCGGCCTACGAGAACCGTGAATTCGCCCAGGCCATGCGCCGCATCATGGCGCTGGCCGACCAGGCCAACCAGTACATCGACGACGCCCGGCCCTGGGTGCTGGCGAAGGAACCCGGGCGCGAGGCCGAGGTGCAGGCCATCAACACCCAGGGGCTGGACCTGTTCCGCATCCTGATCGTCTACCTCGCACCGGTGCTGCCGAAGCTGGCGAACGAAGCGGCGGCCTTCCTGCGCGAGGACGACCTCTCCTGGGCCGGACGCACCCGGGCCTTCACCGGCCGTTCGATCGACCGCTTCAAGCCGTTGATGACCCGCATCGAGGGGAGCACGGTGGAAGCCCTGCTCGAGGCCTCGAAGGCGTCGCTGGGCGGCGGCGAGGCCGCGGCAGACGAGGCGACGACCGGGGACGCGGAACCGGACCCGGCGGTGGAGCCGATCGCCGACACCATCGACTTCGACACCTTCGCACAGGTCGACCTGCGGGTCGCCCGCATCGAGGTCGCGGAACACGTGGAGGGCGCGGACAAGCTGCTGCGCCTGGAACTGAACATTGGCAGCGAACGCCGCCAGGTCTTCGCCGGCATCAAGTCGGCCTATGCCCCGGAAGACCTGGTCGGCCGCCACACCGTGATGGTCGCCAACCTTGCCCCGCGCAAGATGCGCTTCGGCGTTTCCGAGGGGATGGTGCTGGCCGCCGGACCGGGGGGCGACGAGCTGTGGATCCTGAGCCCCGACGAAGGGGCCCGGCCCGGCATGCGGGTCAAGTGATCCGCATGCCGGTGATGCGGGTCATGGATTTGCATCCGGTGCTCGCGTAAGCTGCCCGCCTTTTGCCAACAAGGGACGCATGGAAAACAGTCTCGAATTCAAGGCCCAGGTGAGCCTGCTCGCCGATGCCGGTGCCCGTCTCGCGGCCCGCGGCTGGCTGCCGGCCCGCGCCGGGCACTTTTCCGCGCGCCTGGACGACCGCCATATCGTGGTCTCCGCTCCCGGGCGTCAGAAGGACATGCTCGACGAGAACGACTTCATCATCGTCGATCTCGACGGCAATCTGCTGTCCCCGGCGGAGCGCACGCCGTCGCCGGAGACCTTTCTGCACATCATCATGTACCGCCGCGACAAGGACCTGGGCGCGGTGCTGCATACCCATTCGGCCAATGCCACGGTGCTCTCGCGCCAGCTGCCCGGCGGGCTGCATCTGAGCGACTACGAGGTCCTGCGTGAACTGCCGGTAGTGCAGCACCCCGCCGAAGGCATCGACGTACCGGTGTTCGCCAACGACCCGAACGTGCAGCAGCTGGCCGCGCAGGTCGATGACCGCATGAGCCGGCAGCCGGACCTGGCCGGCTATCTGATCGCCGGGCACGGCCTGTACACCTGGAGCCACACCGTGGAAACCGCGATCCAGCGGGTCGAGGCCTTCGAATTCATGTTCGAGTGCGAGATCCTCGCGCGCCAGCTGCACCCATGACCCCGATGCCCCGGGCAATCGTGCTCGCGTTCGAGGGCGTGCTGGCCCCGGCGGACGTCCTGGCCGACACCCTGGAACCGCGTGCCCGCGAGGAGCTGGGCCCGTTCCTGGAACAGCGCGCCGACGACCCGCTGGTGAAGCGCACCCTCGCCGACCTGCGGGCCTATGCCGGGCGCGAGCTGGACGAGGCCGAGCTGCGCGTGCGCATCGACACCTGGATGCGCGCAGGGCAGGACATCAGCCCGCTGCGCCAGCTGCAGGGCCTGATCTGGACGGAGGTGCTGGAACAGGGCGGCCTGCGCCCCGAGCTGGACGCGGATACGGTGGCGGCGCTGACGCGACTGGCACGGGCCAGCATCGCGCTGTACAGCTTTGGCGCCACGCCGGTGACCACCCAGCGCGAGTGGCTGCGGCGTGGCCCGGACCGCAACTTCGAGGCCCGCCTGGCGGGTTTCTTCGACACCCGCCTGGGCGGACGCCGCGACGCCGGCAGCTTCGGGCGCCTGGTCGCCGAGACCGCGCTGCAGGCGGACGAGGTTCTGGTGCTGTCGCCGGACCGCCGGCAGCTGGATGCCGCGCGCCAGGGCTGGCTCCGGACCGCCCGCCCGGCGCCGGAGCCCGACGCCGGGCGGGCGGATCCGGACGGGGAGCCGCACCCTGCCCTGAGCCTGAACGCCCTGGCCGAACGCTGGGGAACCGCCGCCTGACCACCCGGCCATGACCGTGGCCGGGGCAGGGTTGAGGTGCCATCCACGGGGGTCGATACTATGTTGTTGACCCTGTTACTCGGAAATTGCGGGCAGGAGCCGACTTGGAATACGTCCTGATCCTCATCAGCACGATCCTGGTGAACAACTTTGTCCTGGTGAAGTTCCTGGGGCTGTGTCCGTTCATGGGGGTCTCGCGCAAGGTCGAGACGGCCACCGGCATGGGCCTGGCCACGACCTTCGTGCTGACGCTGTCGGCGGTGGCCTCCTACGTCATCAACGAATTCGTCCTCGCCCCGCTGGACCTGGAATATCTGCGCACCATCGCGTTCATCCTGGTGATCGCGGCCGTGGTCCAGTTCACCGAGCTGGTGGTGCGCAAGACCTCGCCGCTGCTGTACAACGTGCTGGGGATCTTCCTGCCGCTGATCACCACCAACTGCGCGGTGCTGGGCGTGGCCCTGCTGAACGTGCAGGAGGCGCACAACTTCGTCGAATCGGCGTTGTACGGCTTCGGCGCCGCGGTCGGCTTCTCGCTGGTGCTGATCCTGTTCTCGGCGATCCGCGAACGCATCGCGGTCGCCGACGTGCCGGTGGCGTTTCGCGGCAGTGCGATCGCGATGATCACCGCGGGCCTGATGTCGCTGGGCTTCATGGGCTTTTCCGGGCTGGTAACCACCTGACATGGACATCCTGATCGCCATACTCGCCATCACCGCGCTGGCCGCCCTGTTCGGCCTGGTGCTCGGCTATGCCGCGCAGCGCTTCCGCGTGGAGAGCAACCCGGTGGTGGACCAGATCGACGCGCTGCTGCCGCAGACCCAGTGCGGGCAGTGCTCCTACCCCGGCTGCCGCCCCTACGCCGAGGCCATCGCCGCCGGCGAGGCCGACATCAACCGCTGCCCGCCCGGGGGACAGGCCACGGTGGAGGCGCTGGCCGATCTGCTCGACCGCGACCCCAAGGCACTGGAAGAGGAAGAACAGGAAAAGAGCGTCGCGGTGATCGACGAGAACCTGTGCATCGGCTGTACCCTGTGCATCCAGGCCTGCCCGGTGGATGCGATCGTCGGCGCGGCCAAGCAGATGCACACCGTCATCGAGGAAGAATGCACCGGCTGCGAGCTGTGCATCGAACCCTGCCCCGTGGACTGCATCGACATGGTGCCGGTGGAGACCGACATCAGCGAATGGGGCTGGTCGGAACCCGAACCCTCGCCCATCGAACGGCCGCGTGACGAACCGCGGGCCTCCGCCTGATACCGCAACCATGCAGCTGCACCGTTTTCATGGCGGCCTGAAACTGGCCGACAACACGGAAGCGAGCACCGCCGAGCCGGTGCTGACCATGGGCGTACCCGAACGCCTCACGGTCCCGCTGTGCCAGCACATCGGCGATCCCACCGAGCCCTGCGTGCAGGTCGGCGACCGCGTGACCAAGGGCCAGCGCATCGGCCAGGCCGCCGGCTACATCGCCGCACACGTGCACGCCCCCACCTCGGGCGTGGTGGAAGACATCGGCGAGTACCCGGTCCCGCACCCCTCGGGCCTGTCCGCCCCCTGCGTGGTGATCCGCGCGGACGGCCGCGACGAATGGGGCGACACCCGCATGGAGCCATGGCTGGACTGGGACACCCGCGACAGCCGCCGGCTGCGCGAGCGCATCCGCGAGGCGGGCGTGGTGGGCCTGGGCGGGGCGGCGTTCCCCACCGCGGTCAAGCTCAACCCGCGTGCCGGCCAGAACATCCACACCCTGATCGTCAACGGCGCCGAGTGCGAACCCTGGATCAGCGCCGACGACATGCTGATGCGCACCGCGCCCGAGGCGGTCTTCGAGGGCATCCGCATCGTCGCCCACCTGCTGGGCGTGGAGCGCATCCTGTTCGCAGTGGAAGACAGCATGCCGGAGGCCATGCGCGCCCTCACCGAGAATGCGCCGGCGGAACTGGCCGACCGCCTCGAGCTGGTCTCCATTCCCGCCGTCTATCCCACCGGGGGGGAGCGCCAGCTGATCCAGGTCCTGACCGGCCGCGAGGTTCCCAGCGGCGGGCTGCCCGCCGATCTGGGCATGGTCTGCCACAACCCCGGGACCTTCCGCGCGATCTGCGACGCGGTGATCCAGGGCCGGCCGCTGGTCTCGCGGCTGGTCACCGTCACCGGCCCCGGGGTGCACAGGCCGCGCAACGTCAACGCCCTGATCGGCACGCCGTTCGCCGACCTGGTCGCGGCCACCGGCGGCTACGACGCCGAGGTCGACCGCCTGGTGATGGGCGGGCCGATGATGGGTTTCGCGGTGCACGACGACGCGCTGCCGGTGATCAAGGGCACCAACTGCCTGCTGGCCACACGCCCGCAGGACACGCCCTCCCCGGGCCCGCGCATGCCCTGCATCCGCTGCGGCGAATGCGCGGCGGTGTGCCCCGCCCGGCTGCTGCCACAGCAGCTGTACTGGCAGGCGAAGGCCAAGGACTTCGACGCCATCCAGGACTACGGCCTGTTCGACTGCATCGAATGCGGCTGCTGCGCGCATGTCTGCCCCAGCAATATCCCGCTGGTGCAGTACTACCGCTACGCCAAGCACGAGATCTGGACCCGCGAGAAGGAGCGCCAGAAGTCGGACGTGGCGCGCGAGCGTTACGAGTTCCGTCAGGCCCGGCTGGAACGCGAGGAACGCGAAAAGGCCGAGAAACTGGCGAAGAAAAAGGCCGCGGTGAAGAACAAGGAAGGCCAGGACGACGACAAGCAGGCGGCCATCCAGGCCGCGCTGGAACGCTCGCGCGCACGCAAGGCGGCGCGCAAGGGCCAGGCAGACGCCACCGATTCTTCCGCCGGTTCCACCGGGGAGGCCCCCGAAGCTGGCTCCCCCACCCCCGGCGACACCGGCACGGGAACCGAACCCGCGGAGACCGGCGAGCCCGGCCGCTCCGAAGACACGGGTCCGGCGGACACCACGAACGCCACGGATGACAGTCAGGAGCACGGACGCTGATGCGCTTTCGCACCGAATCCTCACCGCACATCATCCCGCGCCACTCGGTCGGCGGGGTGATGCAGCAGGTCCTGCTGGCCCTGATCCCCGGCACCCTCGCCATGACCTGGTTCTTCGGCTGGGGCGTACTGATCAACGTCGCCCTGGCGGTGGGCTTCGCGGTGGCGCTGGAGGCGGCCATGGTCGCGCTGCGCCGGCGCCCGGTGGGGCCCACCCTGGCCGACAACTCGGCGATCGTGACCGGCTGGCTGTTCGCCCTGGCCATCCCGCCGCTGGCGCCGTTCTGGGTCACCCTGATCGGCATCGCGTTCGCCATCGTGGTCGCCAAACACCTGTACGGCGGACTGGGCTACAACCCGTTCAACCCGGCAATGGTCGGCTATGTGGTGGTGCTGGTCTCGTTCCCGCGCGAGATGGCGCTGTGGCCGGCCCCGGAGACCCTGCCGCAGATGCCGCTGGGGCTCTGGCACAGCCTGCAGACGGTGCTCACCGGCAGCCTGCCGGCCGGCATGGAATGGGATGCCATCACGCGCGCCACACCGCTGGACGCCCTGCGCGAGGGACTGGTGTCCGGGCGCACGGTCTCCGAAGTGACCGCCAGCCCGGTATTCGGCAGCTTCACCGAGACCGGCTGGGAATGGATCGGCAATTTCTTCCTGCTGGGCGGGCTGTACCTGCTGTTCCGCGGCGTGATCCGCTGGGAGATCCCGCTGGCGGTGATCCTCGGCGTGGCCATCCCCGCCGGGTTCTTCTGGATCCTGGATCCGGACGCGCACGCCTCGCCGGCGTTCCACGTGTTCAGCGGCGCGGTGATCCTCGGGGCGTTCTTCATCGCCACCGATCCGGTCTCGGCGGCCACCACCAAGCTGGGGCGCATCCTCTACGGCGCCGGCATCGGCCTGCTGATCTACGTGATCCGCACCTGGGGCGGCTACCCCGACGCGGTGGCCTTCGCGGTGCTGCTGATGAACATGGTCGCACCCACCCTGGATCACTTTACCCGGCCGCGCATCTACGGCCATTCGCGCGGTAACGGGCCACCCCCGGGGGCCGGGCCGTGACCGGGCTCAAGCCGCGCGACATCGCGATCACCACCGCGCTGCTGGCCGCCTTCGCCGGGGCCGGTACCG
This sequence comes from Thioalkalivibrio sp. ALE10, assembly GCF_000381385.1. Taxonomy (NCBI): domain Bacteria; kingdom Pseudomonadati; phylum Pseudomonadota; class Gammaproteobacteria; order Chromatiales; family Ectothiorhodospiraceae; genus Thioalkalivibrio; species Thioalkalivibrio sp. ALE10. The sequence goes on along the minus strand of NZ_KB906455.1, from coordinate 73,923 downwards.
GTCTGGTCGCGCTGGTGCAGAGCGGGACCGAGGCGCGCATCGAGGCCAACCGGATGGAGGTCAATCGCCAGCGCATCGCCGACCTGCTGGGCGAGCTGGACTACGTGAACGAGCCGGTGACCGACACCACGCCCCTGAGTCACGACGACCTCGGGGGCGCAAACCTGCCGGCCTGGTTCGCGCGCGACGCCGACGATAACGTGATCGGCGTGGTGGTCTCGGCGATTGCGCCGGATGGCTACAGCGGCGATATCCACCTGCTGGTGGGCATCGACCGCGAGGGCGAACTGCTGGGCGTGCGGGTCTCGGAACACCGCGAGACGCCGGGCCTGGGCGATGCCATCGAGGCCGGGCGCTCGGACTGGATCCACGCGTTCGAGGGCCGCCGCCTGGGCGATCCGCCGGCCGACGAATGGACGGTGCGCCGCGACGGCGGCGCCTTCGACCAGTTCACCGGCGCCACCATCACCCCGCGCGCGGTGGTGCATGCGGTGCGCCGGTCCCTGGAGTACTTTGAAGCCCATCGCGAGGAACTGCTGGCGACCGAACCCGGCGAGGGAGCGGCCGTGACCGAACCGCTCACGCCCGACGATGATCAGGAGACAACGCCATGAGCACGCCCGCCGACATCATCCGTGACGGTCTGTGGCACAACAATCCGGGCCTGGTGCAGCTGCTGGGGCTGTGCCCGCTGCTGGCGATCTCCGGCACGGTGGTCAACGCCGTGGGGCTGGGCATCGCCACCACCCTGACCCTGCTGCTCTCCAACGTGATCGTGTCGCTGATCCGCGAGCACGTGCGTTCGGAGATCCGCATCCCGGTCTACGTGCTGATCATCGCCTCCATCGTGACCGCGATCGAACTGGCCATGAACGCCTGGTTCCACGGCCTGTTCCTGATCCTCGGGATCTTCATCCCGCTGATCGTGACCAACTGCGCGATCATCGGCCGCGCCGAGGCCTTCGCCTCGCGCAATTCGGTCCCGCGCGCCGCGCTGGACGGGCTGATGATGGGGCTGGGCTTCACCGGCGTGCTGATCGCGCTGGGTGCGCTGCGCGAGCTGCTGGGTCAGGGCACGCTGTTCGCCGATTTCCACCTGCTGCTGGGCGAATGGGGGCATGCCCTGCGGATCGAGTTCTTCCCCGAGGAACACGGCTTCCTGCTGGCGCTGCTGCCACCCGGGGCCTTCCTCGCCATGGGCCTGCTGATCGCGGTCAAGAACTGGATCGATGCGGCCATGGAGAGCGGCCCCGAACCCGCCGAAGACGCCGCGGCGGAACCCGGTCCTTCCGCCGGCTAGGGCCGGGTCGGCTCCTGCGCCGGATCGGCCAGAGGCTGGCCTCCTACGGGCCGCACCCTGCCCCCGGTGGGAGGCCGGCCCTCCGGCCGATTGTGCGTCCGGACAATCCCCTGCGCCGGGTCGGCTCCTGCGCCGGATCGGCCAGAGGCTGGCCTCCTACGGACGGAACCCTGCCCCCGGTGGGAGGCCGGCCCTCCGGCCGATTTCACGGCCGGGCGTGGTCGAACCAGCGGCACAGGGTGGCGACGTCCACCACGTCGCCGGGCAGCTCGGCCCCGGCCAGTGACCGCGCCGGGGCGCCCGGTTCGCCAAAGCCGTCCAGTACCGCCAGCGCTCCGCTGAAATCCTGATCACGGGTGTAATCGTTGGTGGTGACCACCACCTCCAGCCCGGCATCACGGGCCGAGCGCACGCCGTTGTCCGAATCCTCCAGCGCCAGCGCCTCCGCGGCCGTCAGGCCCATCTCCGCCAGCGCATGAGTGTAGATGTCCGGGGCCGGCTTCTTCGCCGGCACGATGTCGCCGGCGGCGATCACCTCGAAGCGCCCCGGCCCCTCCTCGCCCAGGGTCGCGCGCAGCAGCGCGGTCACGTTCGCCGGCGTGGTGGTGGTCGCGATCGCCAGGCGCAGACCGGCCGCGGCGGCCTCGTCCAGCAGGCGCTCCACCCCCGGGCGCAGCGGGATCGCGCCGCCCTCCAGCAGCGCCACGTAGTGGCGGGTCTTGGCCTCGTGCAGGGTCCGGATGCGGTCATCGATGCCCGATTCCTCCAGCACTCGGGGGTGGTCTTCCGTCAGGTACTGGCGGATGCGTTCCTTGCCGCCGGTCACCCGCAGCAGCTCGCCATAGCGCTCCACGCTCCATTCCCAGTCCAGTCCGGCCTCGGCAAAGGCCCGGTTGAAGGCCACCCGGTGGCCGTCGCGCTCGGTGTCGGCCAGGGTGCCGTCGACATCGAAGATCAAAGCCTGCAGGGATGCCATGAAATAACCGCCTCCGCACGTGAATCAGAACATGTTAATGGGATGAAACGATGGCACATCACTTGCTCGTGCCCCCCTTCTCTGGTACTAAGTGCGCCTTCATTTCGAGCCGGAGAACACCCAGCATGGCTGAAGACGCCAACGCCAAGCCGTCCACGAAACACATGGTCGCCGGAGGCATCGCGCCCTACGAGCCGAAGCCGGACGAAGAGTACATGAATCCGGACCAGCTCGAGCATTTCCGCCAGCTTCTGGAGGCCTGGCGCGAAGAGCTCGCGCAGGAAGTAGATCGCACGGTGGGCCACATGCGCCAGGACGCGGCCAACTTCGCCGATCCGGCGGACCGCGCCACCCAGGAAGAAGAGTTCGGCCTCGAACTGCGCGAACGCGATCGCGAACGCAAGCTGAGCAAGAAGATCGACGAGGCCCTGCGCTCGATCGAGAGCGGCGATTACGGCTACTGCGAGGCCTGCGGCGTGGAGATCGGCATCCGTCGGCTGGAGGCCCGCCCCACGGCTACGCTGTGCATCGACTGCAAGCAGCTGGCCGAGATCAAGGAAAAGCAGATGGCGTGACGGGTCCCGGTGCGGCCCGCACCGGGCCGCACCCGCCCGTCCCCCTGCCCGCCCGGCATGTCATCCGCGCCCGACCGCCCGTACGTCGGCCGCTTCGCGCCCACGCCCTCGGGCCCCCTGCATGCCGGTTCCGTACTCGCCGCCGTCATCTCCTGGCTGGACGCCCGCGCGGTCGGCGGGCGTTGGCACCTGCGCATCGATGACATCGACCTCCCGCGCGTCCGGGCCGGTGCCGAGGATGCGATCCTCGCCACTCTCGACGTCCTCGGTCTGGGCTGGGACGGTCCCCTCACCCGCCAGTCGAACCGCGACGAGGTCTACGCCGCGGCCGTCGACCGGCTGCTGCAATCCGGCCATGCCTTTGCCTGTGCCTGCACCCGGCGCGAGATCCGGACCGCCGGCGTCGCCGGCTGGGAAGGCCCGGTCTATCCGGGCACCTGCCGCCCGGGCCTGCCCGCCGGGCGCGAGGGGCGTTCGCTGCGTGCCCGCGCCGCGACCCGTCACTGGACCGTGGAAGACCGCTTCCAGGGCCCCCTGTGCCTGGATCTGGAGGCCCTGGGCGGGGATTTCGTGATCCGCCGTGCCGGCGGGCTGCATGCCTATCAGCTGGCGACCGTGATCGACGATCACGAACTGGGCGTGACCGACGTGGTGCGCGGCATCGACCTGCTGGGGTCCACCGCACGCCAGCTGCAGCTGTATGCGGCGCTGGGGCTGGCCCCGCCGGAGCATGCCCACCACCCGGTGCTGGTGGGTGGTGACGGCGACAAGCTCTCCAAGCATACCGGCGCCGCCGGGGTGCATGGCGATGCGGCCCGCCGGGTGCTGGCGCGGATTCTGGAGGTCATCGAGCTGACGCCCTCGGATCCGCTGTGCCCCGATGCCCCGGAGGTCCAGCTGAATGAGGCCCTGGACCACCTCGCTCGGCGTCCACTGGCCCGGCGGCTGCCGCCTGCCAGCCACCTGCCCTGGCCCGACGGAGAAGCCTGACATGGACACCTCGCACGGCGTCCTGATCACGCTGCTGGGCGTGCTGCTGTTCCTCGGCCCGCCGGTGCTGTGGCTGGCCGGAGCCGCGCCGGCCTGGTGGTGGCCCTTCGCCATCTGGGCGGGCTTTGTCGGCGTGGTGGCACTGGCCACCGGACGGCGGCGTGACCCTTAGCCTGGGGCTGATCTATGCGGTGGGCGTGGCCTACCTGGCGATCCTGTTCGGCATCGCCTTTGTTGCCGACCGCAGCTCGCGGGTCGGCCGGCTGGCCGCCAGTCCGTGGGTGTTCAGCCTGTCGCTGGGGGTGTACGCGACCTCCTGGACGTTCTACGGCAACATCGGCTTTCTCGCCGAACAGGGCTATCTGTACCTGACCATCTATCTCGGGGTGACCCTGGCCTTTGCCGCCACCCCGTGGCTGTTGCGACCGCTGCTGCGCCTGACCCGCGAGCATCAGCTGACCTCACTGGCCGACCTGTTCGCGTTCCGCTACCGCAGCCGCCTGACCGGGCCGGTGGTCGCGCTGTTCATGCTCGCCGGAGTCCTCCCGTACATCGCCCTGCAGATCAAGGCGGTCACCGAATCCGCCGCGGTGCTGACGGCCGAGACCCCGCCCCACCTGCTGGCGCTGGCGTTCTCGGTCACCATCGCCGCGTTCGCCATCCTCTTTGGTGCCCGCCACATCGCCCCGCGCGAAAAACACGCGGGGCTGGTGCTGGCCATCGCCTTCGAGTCGCTGATCAAGCTGATCGCGATCCTCGGCATCGCCGGGGTCGCGCTGTTCGCGGTGTTCGGCGGACCGGCCGGACTGAACGAATGGCTGGACGCCAACCCCGGGGCCACCGAGGCACTGTACGCCCCGGTGCGCGAGGGCGGCTGGTTCGCGATGATGGTGCTGGCCTTTGCCGCCGCCTTCCTGCTGCCGCGCCAGTTCCACATGCTGTTCACCGAGAACATCGACCCGCGCGCCCTGAACCGTGCGGCGTGGGCGTTTCCGGCCTTCCTGCTGTTGCTGAACCTGCCGATGCCGGTGCTCTACTGGGCCGGCGAGGCGGCCGGGCTCGCGATCGACCCCAACTACTACGCCATCGGCATCGCGGGGTGGCTGGACTCGGCCACGCTGGCGCTGCTGGTGTTCATCGGCGGGGTCTCGGCGGCCAGCGCGATGATGATCGTGACCACCCTGGCCCTGGCCCACATGGGCACCAATTACCTCACCCCGATCGGCCGGCTGCAGGAAGACGATGCGCCCGGCAGCAACCTGTACCGCCGCCTGCTGTGGGCCCGCCGCACCTGGGTGGTACTGATCATCGGTCTGGGCTACGCCTTCTACGGCGTGCTGCAGGTGGTCGAAGGGCTGGCCGAACTGGGCCTGATCTCGTTCGCGGCCGTGACCCAGCTGCTGCCGGGGCTGGCCGGGCTGCTGTTCTGGAACCGCGCCACCCGCCTCGGCTTCCTCGCCGGCCTCGGTGCCGGCATCCTCGGCTGGCTGTTCACCCTGGTCCTGCCACTGCTGGACACCGCCGGCATCCTGCCCGGGCTGCCGGACCCGCGGGACTGGCTGCAGGCCGGCCATCTCGACCCCTGGACGTTCGCCCTGACCCTCAGCCTGGGGCTCAACGCGCTGCTGTTCGTGGCGGTATCCCTGCTGACCCGGCCCAATGCGGAGGAGCGCGAGGCCGGCCGTGCCTGTTGCCCGGGCGACGCCGCCGCCGGCACCGCCGGCGGGCTGCCGCTGGCCGGTGACGTGGGCGAGATGGAGTCCGCGCTGGGGGCGACCCTGGGTCCGGGACCGGCGCGCCACGAGGTTCAGCGGGCGCTGGACGAACTGGGCCTGCCGCGCCACACCCGTTCGCGCAGTGACCTCCGGCGCCTGCGCGAACGCATCGAGCGCAACCTTTCCGGGCTGCTGGGACCGGTGCTGGCACGCATGATCGTCGACCAGCACCTGCGCCTGGACGCCGCCGGCCGCCACACCCTGGGCGAGAGTCTGCGCCGGGTGGAGGAACAGCTGGAGACGCGCGCCCTGCCGCTGTCCGGGCTGGCCGCCGAACTGGATGCCCTGCGCCGTTTTCACCGCCAGATCCTGCACGAACTGCCGCTGGGCGTGGCCAGCCTGACCGCCAGCGGCGAGATCACCGGCTGGAACCAGGCCCTCGGTCAGCTCACCGGCATCCCGCCGGACACCGCCACCGGGCAGCCGCTGGACAGCCTGCCGAGGCCCTGGCGGGGGCTGCTGACGGCGTTCATCGAGAGTCCCGACCCGCAGTGGTACAAACTGCACCTGGAACTGGAGGACGGCGGGCGCCGCCTGAACCTGCACAAGTCCGACCTGCTGGATTCGGACGGGCGGCGCGAGGGCCGCATCATCCTGATCGAGGATGTCACCGACCGCGCCCAGCTGGAGGCGGAGATCGCCCACAGCGACCGCCTGGCCTCGATCGGCCGTTTCGCCGCCGGGGTCGCGCACGAGATCGGCAATCCGCTGACCGGCATCGCCTCGCTCGCGCAGACCCTGCCGCTGGAGGACGACCCCGACGAGATCCGTGCGATCGCCGACGACGTACTGGCGCAGACCCGACGCATCAACGACATCGTGCAGTCGCTGATCACCTTCGCCCATGCCGAGGAACCGGCCGGCAGCCGGTTCGAAGACCTCGAGCCCGGGGAACTGATCCACGAGGCCATCCGCCTGACCCGGCTGGCCGGCCGCAAGGACCTGCACTTCGTCACCTTCGGCCTGGACGCCCCGGGGCTGCTGGTCCGCGGGGCCCGCGGGCCCCTGCTGCAGGTCTTCATCAACCTGCTGACCAACGCCGAACAGGCCTCCCCCGAGGGGGCCACGGTGCGCGTGTGCGCGGAACGCCGCGACGGCCGCATCCGGGTCGCGGTGGAGGACGAAGGCGCGGGCATCGAGCCCGACAGCCTCGACCGGCTGTTCGAGCCGTTCTTCACCACCAAGCCCACCGGCCAGGGCACCGGCCTGGGCCTGCCGGTGGCCTACTCCATCGTGCAGGATCACGGTGGTACCCTGACCGCGACCAACCGCCCCGAGGGCGGCGCCCGCTTTCTGCTCACGCTCCCCGGAGGAGATCCGTCATGACGCGCATCCTGCTGGTGGACGACGAGGCCCCGATCCGGCGTGCCGTCAGCCGCTACCTGGTCCACCACGGCTTGACGGTGGACACCGCGGAGGATCTTGCCCGGGCCCGCGAGCGGCTGGAGTATGGCGAGCCGGACCTGCTGCTGGCCGACCTGCGCCTGCCCGACGGCGAAGGCACGCAGCTGCTGGGCGAGACCCGCGCGCCGGTGGTGATCATGACCAGCTACGCCTCGGTGCCGTCGGCGGTGGAGGCGATGAAAAACGGCGCCGCGGACTACATCGCCAAGCCGTTCGACCACGACGCCCTGCTGCTGACCCTGCGGGCCACCCTGCGCCGACGCGCCGGCGCGCAGCCCGATGCGGACGCGGAGCGGGACACGAGCAGCGACGATCTGGGCCTCAAGGGCGACAGCCCCGGTATCCACCACTTGCGCGAACAGATCCGCCGCATCGGACAAACCGAATCCACCGTGCTGTTGCGCGGGGAATCCGGCACCGGCAAGGAACTGGCCGCGCGGGCACTGCACCGTCTGGGGCCGCGGGCCGACGGTCCCTTCGTCGCGGTCAACTGCGCCACCATCCCCGAGGGCCTGGTGGAGGCGGAGCTGTTCGGCCACGCCCGGGGGGCCTACACCGGGGCCGTACAGGCCCGCACCGGTCTGATTGCGAGTGCCCATGGCGGCACGCTGTTCCTCGACGAGATCGGCGAGCTCGCCCCGGCCGCCCAGGCCCGCCTGCTGCGCTTTCTGCAGGATGGCGAGATCCGGCCGGTGGGATCCAGCGAGGCCCGGCAGGTGGATGTCCGGCTGCTGGCCGCTACCCATCGTGACCTCGAGCGCATGATCGCCGACGGCGGCTTCCGCGCCGATCTGTATTACCGCCTGCGGGTGCTGGAACTGGCGATCCCGCCCCTGCGCGAACGACCGGAGGACATCGAAGTCCTGGCCCGGCATTTCCTGGCCGAACGCAGTTCCGCCGGCGGCCCGGCGGAGCTGACACCGGCGGCCCTGGAACTCCTGCGCCGCCATGACTGGCCCGGCAACGTCCGTGAGCTGGCCAACGCGCTGGAGCGCGGCGCGGTGCTGGCCCCGGAAGCACGTATCGAGCCCGCGCACCTCGGCCTCGATGCCAGCGCGCCAGCCGCCAGCGGCCCCTCAGCCCCGGAGCCCCCGGCGAGCACCAGCCTCAACGACTACTTCCGCCAGTTCGTGCTGGAGAATCAGACCCGCATGAACGAGACCGAACTCGCCCGTGCCCTGGGCATCAGCCGCAAAACCCTGTGGGAACGCCGCCAGCGCGAAAACCTGCCGCGCCCGTGAACGCCGTGACTGCCACGCCCGCCGAACGCCGGGTCTTCTTCGCCCTGTGGCCGGACCCGGCCACCCGCGATGCCCTGCATGCGCTGGCCCGGGAACTGCCGGGACCGGGGCGTCCGGTACCGCACGCCCACCTGCATCTGACCCTGGCGTTTGCCGGCACCGTGGGTGCGCCGGTCGCCGAGGCCCTGGCACAGGCCCTGGCGGCGCTCCCGGAACATGCCGTGGACCTGCACCTGGACCGCTACGGGCATTTCCCCGGTCCCCGCGTCAGCTGGATCGGACCGTCATCCACCCCGCCGGGGCTGGAAGCCCTTGCCAGCGCCGCAACCCGGGCCTGCCGCGCCGCCGGGGTCCGGCTCGAAGAGCGCCCGTTCCGCCCGCACGTAACCCTGCGCCGCCACGCGCCGACGCCGCCCGAAGTCGAGGCACCGCCCGTCCCCGTGGTCTGGCATGCGAATCATCTGGTGCTGATCGAATCCGGTCGTGACGGCCACCCCGGCCCCTATCGCCTGCTGGCGGAGCGTCACCTGCTATCCTCAAGTAACCTATCTGACGGAGGCGACCGATGACACTCGACCATTCCCCGATCTCCGGCCCGATCTCCGGCCTGTCCCGCGGTCTGGCGCTCCTGCTCCTGCTGGCCCTGGCGCTGCCCGCACTGGCGGACAAGCCGGGCGATGCCCGCGCCATCGACGGCCTCGAGGACGGACGCATCCTCTGGGACGTGACGCTGGGCGACCCCGAACGCCTGATCGCGCGGCTGGACGTGATGCTCGAGACCCGCGAGGACATGCAGCGCCAGGGACTGGAACCGCACATGATCTTCGCCTTCCGTGGCGGGGCGGCCGGACTGGTCGCGGAATCCACCGATCATCTCGACCTCGCCGACGCCGACGCGGTCGAACGCCTGCACGACCGTCTGCGGGATCTGCAGGGTCTCGACAACGTGCACATGGAGGCCTGCAGCATCGCCACCCGGCGCTTCGATCTCGGGCATCAGGACCTGCTGTCCGGCATCGAGCTGGTCGGCAACACCTTCCTGTCCATCATGGGCTACGAGCGGCAGGGGTACAGCACCATCCGCATCGACTGACACCACCCCGCCCAACCCTGGTTCTCCAGGGGGCATTCAGCGCCCCGGCCAACACTGGTATGATCCGAGTGGCCGGTGATCGGCACGGGGGAAAGGCCTTGGCGCAACTGGAGATCACGACGCTCGGGACCGAGCGGGTCAGCGTGGACGACCGCGAGATTCCGGCCCTGTCCGGGACCAAGGCCGGACTGCTCCTGATCTATCTGGTCGCCGAGAGCCCCCGCCGTGTCCCGCGCCGCGAACTGGCCGAACTCTTCTGGCCCGAACTCGATTCCAACAACGCCCGCGTCAATCTGCGTCAGGGCCTGTTCCAGATCCGCCGCCACCTGGGCGACACCCTCGCCGAAAACCTGCAGGCGGCGACCCGCGACGTCGGATTCCGGGTCGACGATCGCTGCCATGCCGATTTCCTCCGGGTCGCTGCCGAAGACACCTCTTTCGGACCCGCGTTCGTCGCTCCTGCCGAAGCCAGCCCGGAGGATGCCCTGAACCTTGCCGACCGCGAGCTGGCGCGCCTGGAACTGTACCAGGGGCATTTCCTCGCCACCGACGCGGTGGCCGAAGGCCTGCCCCGCCTGGAGGCCTGGGTACGACAGCAGCGCGACGTCCTGTGGTCGCATGCGCGCGCCGCGGTCGAGCGCCTCCACGAATATCTGCGGCAGGCGGGCGAACCGGAGCGCGGGATCCGCGAGATGCGGCGGCTGCTGGACCTCGCCCCGGCGGACGAGGCCCTGAATGCGGTGTTTCTGCGGACCCTGCTGCTGGCCGGCCAGCCGGCACGTGCCGAAGAACACTATCGCCGCGTGGAACAGCTCCTGGAAGAAACCGACGGCCACGCCCCCGGGCCGGCGCTGGCCGAAATCCGCGAACAGCTCGAACGCGCGCGCGATGACGGCGTGCAGCGGACCGACCGCGCGGCGGCCTCCGCCACCGCTTTGCGCCAGGAGCGTCGCCGGCTGGTGCTGGTGGTCTGCGATCTGCGGGCACCCGAACACCTGGACATCGAAGAACAGTGGGAGCGGATTCGTACGGCGCTGGAAACGCTCGACGCCCTGTTGCTGGCGCATCACGGCCACGTGGTACGCGCCCCGGGCCAGGGCCTGCTGGCGTATTTCGGCTATCCGGCCGGGCGCGAGGAGGCCATGATGGACGCGGTCAGGGCGGCCTGGCAGGCCCTGGGCACCGCGCCGTCCGGGGTCGAACTGCGCGGCGGTGGACATCGACACCGTGATCACCGGCGACGACCCCGACATCCCCGACCCTGCCGGCCGTTTCACCGCGCGCGTCCAGGCCGTCGCGCGTTCCCTGCGCCCCGGCATCCTGTGGGTGTCGGCCGCGGTGCGGGAGAACCTCGAGGGTTTCTTCGAATTCCAGCCCTGGCGCGGACGCCCGGGCGGTTTCCGGGTCATCGCAGACCCGGGTCCGCGCGACCGCGTGGATGCACGCCCGGCGACCCGTCAGGCCCCGCTGGCCGGACGCGATGCGGAATTGCGCCGCCTGCGGGGCGAATGGGACCGGGCCCGTCGTGGCGGTTCCCGCTGGGTCCTGATCCAGGGCGAGGCGGGCATGGGCAAGAGCCGTCTGGCCCGCGGCCTGGCCGAACAGGTGGATGGTCACGGCGTGGTCCGGGCCCTCAAATGCCGCGAGGACACGGCCCGCCAGCTGCTGGCCCCGGTACGCCAGACGCTGGGACGATGGGCGGCCACACGCAACCGCCGGGCGGCGGCCGAACGCCTGCTCCGCAGGCTTCTGCAACGCCACGGCCAAGCCGCGGAAAAGGCCGCCGCCATTGCCGGCTGGCTGACCTGTCCCACGACCCCGGACCATGAGCTGTTCCGCTCCGGGAACGTCGACCGCGACCACCTGCTCGACGCCCTCGTGGATCTGACCCTGACCGGCGTGCGCGGCCGGGCCCTGCTGCTGATCGTGGATGACCTGCACTGGATGGACTCTGCGACGTCGGAATTCCTGCGGCGACTGCACCACCGTGGCCGCGATGCCGCCCTGATGGTGGTCCTCACCACGCGCATGAGCTATCGCAGCGAATGGCGCGACGTGGAGATGGAATCCATCGTTCTGCAGGGGCTGGACAATGCGGCGGCCGGGCATCTGGTGGCCGCGCTGGACCCCGGCCAGGCTCTGCCACGCACGGTACGCGACGAACTGGTCGCGCGGGGCGAAGGCGTACCGCTGTTCCTCGAAGAGCTGACCCGCTTCGCGCTCGAACACGGGCACCCGGGCACTCCCGGCGATGAACTGCCCCCCGGCCTGAACAACCTCCTGATCGCGCGCATGGAGCAGCTAGGGCCGGCGCGCGAACTGGCACGTGCGGCGGCGGTCATCGGGCGCGATTTCAGCGTCAACATCCTGGCCCGGCTGCTCGAACGCTCCACCGAGCACGTCCGCCAGCAACTGGGACTGCTGATGCGCAAGGGGTTCGTCGAACCGGCCGGTGCCTCCGAGGGGAACCTGTTCCGCTTCCGTCATGCGCTGTACCGGGAAAGCGCGCTGGAGGCCATGCTGCGTTCCGAGCGCTCGCGGCTGCACGACCGACTCGCGGATCTGCTGCAGGAAGAGGCGGAACGTCCGTACGGGGCCCCGGCGGGTGGCCGGGTCGCAGTGCACCTGCACCAGGCCGGTCGTTACCGCGAAGCGGTGACCCACTGGCTGCAGGCCGGCGAGCAGGCCTTTGCCCGCGGCATGCTGCCGGAAGCGGCGCAGCACTTTCAGGATGCCCTCGACTGCCTCCAGAACGACCTCGCCGACAGCGCCTCTCTCAACGAGGCCGACACCCTGCGGGCCCTCAGCGGGCTGGGGTCGGCCAGTCTGGCGCTGATGGGATACGGCTCGCGCACGGTCCACGGCCTGTTCGAACGCGCGGCGGAGCTGTCGCGGCCCGAGCGCGACCCGGTGGAGCATTTCCGCGTACTGTGGGGACTGTGGCACGGAGCCGGATCCTGTCAGGGCTTCGACGAAGCCGCCCGCCTGGCGCACGAGGCGGAGGTGGTGGCGGAGCGCTCGGGCGATCGCCTGCTGCGGATCGCCGCCGGTTACGTCCAGGGCAACACCTGCTTCTGGACCGGGCACTTCCGCCAGGCCATGGACCACCAGACAAGGACGCTGGAGCTCTACCAGCCGCGTGATCACCCGCGTCTGATCGCCCGCCACACCGAGAACCCCGCCATTCTGTCACGCGCCTTTTTCGCCTGGACGCTGCTCTTTTCCGGCAACCACGAACGTGCCTGGGTGGAGATGGACCGGGCCTGCCAGCACGCCGACCAGCTCGATCACCGGCCCACCCAGGCCTTCGTCTACAGTTTCCGCTCCGCCCTGGGCTTCTTCGCCGACCGCCCGCACGAAACACTGGCGGCCTCGCGCAAGGCCCACGACATCGCCGAGGCCTACGACTACCCGCTGTGGCGCACCGGGGCCGTCGCGGTATCCGCCTGGGCGCGCACCCGACTGGGCGATGACCAGGCCGTGGACATCATCCGCGAACAGGTGGAGATCATGCGCAGCGTGATGGACGGCGTCAGCACCCTGTTCCGGCTGTTCCTCCTGGACGCGATTCGGCGCGGGGCCCCCGATCCGCAGGAATGTCTGGCGATCGCCGACGCGGCCCTGGACAACTCGCTGCAGCGCGGCGACCGCTGTTTTCAGCCGACCATCCGGCTCCAGCGTGCCCGCAGCCTGCTGGAACTCGCGCACGGGGCAGATCCGGAGGGGTGGCAGGAACTGGAACGGGCACGCGCCGATGCGCGGGAACAGGGCAATCCCAACGTGGAGCGTCTGGTGCTGCTCGAGGTCGAACGGCATGCCCGCGACCCCGACTGGCGGCAATGGGTGGCCCGCAGCCTGCGCCAGGTCGACCAGTGCATCATCGGCAACCCGGGTGCCGAGGCCCTCAGCCACGACCTGCCGCGCGAGGCCTGATCCGCGCGGGTCACACCAGGTTGCGCAGCCAGCCGCGCAGCATGTAGCGGATCAGGGCCAGCAGCAGAACCGCCACCACCGAGAACAGCACATGCGGGAGCGACATCCCGAGGATGGCGAACGCGATCGCGTTGCCGGCCGCCGGCGGATGGGCGGTGTCGGTGATCAGCATCAGCAGGCTGGCGCTCGCCAGTGCGGCCCCGGCGGCCATCGCGAGGGCCGCATCACCGTTGCCGAAGACGCCCGCGGCGTACGGTACCGACCACAGCCACCCCACTGCGATGCAGAGGACGTGTCCGCCGATCAGCCGGCGGGCGGTGGCGGTCGGATAATGCGGCATCGCGAAGGTAATGAACGCGCTGGAACCAATGGCCGCCACCACGACCACCTCGGTGACCATACCCAGTCCCGCCACCAGCCCCGCGATCACCAGGAATGCCACACCCACCTGCTGCAGGTAATGCTGCGGATGCCGGAAAAACTGACGGTCTATGAGGTAGAATTTCACGCTGCGGTTTCCGGGGGAGTGGCGGAAGCCGAAGTTTAGGCAAACACCCAACGGGGGTACACCTCCGGATTTTCTGGACGGCCACGCCGGTCCGGTCCATTATTCTTCCAAAGGGGGAATGGCGGGAAGTCCTGCCGGGCACGCGGATCGCGCGCGTGGCCGGTGGTCACCCCGCGGGGAAGGCGCCATGACGCACAGCAACGAGCAAGCCCGGGACGACCTGCTGGAACGCGTGCGCCGGCTCAACGAGATCGGGATTGCACTGTCGGCCGAACGCGACAAGCCGCAGCTGCTGGAACAGATCCTGAGCCACGCCCGGGCCCTGACCGGTGCCGACGCCGGATCCGTTTATCTGCTGGATTCCGACCGCCAGGAGCTCGAATTCGCCCTGGTGCAGAACGACACCCTGGGCCTGCACCTTGGCGGCACCGGCGAGCCGGTCGACGGCCAGCTGCCCGCGGTACCGCTGTATCGCGAGGACGCCAGTCCCAATGACCAGGCGGTGGTCGTCTGGTCCGTGCTCAACGACCGCACGGCGAATATCGCCGATGCCTACCGCGAACAGGGCTTCGACTTCTCCGGCACCCGCGCCTTTGACCGGCGCACCGGCTACCACACCCGCTCGGTCCTGACCGTGCCCCTGCGCAACCACGAAGGCAACGTCATCGCGGCGCTGCAGCTGCTCAACAAGACCGTGGACGGCGAGATCCGGGCGTTCGACGAACAGGACCGGGACCTTGCCCGGTCACTCGCCTCGCAGGCCGCGGTGGCGCTCACCAACCAGCGCCTGATCGACGAGCTGCGCGAACTGTTCGACCACTTCGTCCAGGTCATTGCCACCGCCATCGACGCCAAATCGCCCTCCACCGGCGCGCACTGCCGCCGGGTCCCCGAGGCCACCCTGCTGCTGGCCGAGGCCGCCAGCGAATCCGGCGACCCCGCGGTCCGCGATTTCCGGTTCGGGCCCGACGACTACTACGAACTGCGGACGGCCGCCTGGCTGCACGACTGCGGCAAGGTCGTCACCCCGCATCACGTGATGGAAAAGTCGACCAAGCTGGAAGGTATCTTCGACCGCATCGACGGAATCGGCGACCGGGTCGAAATCCTCGCACGCGACCACGAGATTCGGCAGTTGCGCGAGGCCCTGGCCCGCCAGCCCGGCGGCAGCGAAGCCCTGCAGGAGGTGGATCGCACCAGCGCCGAACGCCGCGAGGGTCTGAACCAGGACCTCGAATTCCTGCGCCGCTCCAACACCGGTGGCGAATTCATGACCGACGAGGACATCGCCCGTATCGAAGCCCTCGCCCACCGCCGCTGGACCGCGCTGGACGGCACGCAACAACCATTGCTGGACACAAACGAGGTCCGCAATCTGTGCGTCCGGCGCGGCACGCTCAACGACGAGGAACGCGGGATCATGGAGGGCCACATGACCGTGGGCATGCAGATGCTGGAACAGCTCCCCTTCCCGCGTCACCTGCAGCGGGTCCCGGAGTACGCCCTGGGCCACCACGAACGCATGGACGGGCGTGGCTATCCGCGTGGCCTGACTCGCGACCAGCTGTCGATCCCGGCACGCATCATGGGCATCGCCGACGTGTTCGAGGCGCTGACCGCCCCCGACCGGCCGTACAAGAAGCCCATGCCCCTGTCGCAGGCGCTGACCATCATGGGACGCATGGTCGAAGACGGCCATCTCGACCCCGACCTGTTCCGGGTGTTCGTCGACGAGGGCGTGTATCGGCGCTACGCCGAACAGCAGCTCGACCCGCGCCAGATCGACGAGATCGACACTGACCGCCTCCCCGGGATCCGGCGTCCCTGCAACCCGCGCAAGGAGAACAGCCCATGGCCGGGGATGAACGCCTCAACCGCTACGCGGCCCTGATCGACCGGATGCCGGGGTTTCCGGCGTCGGTGCAGCGCATCCTCGATCTGACCGGCGACCCGGACAGCGAGCCACGCGAGCTGGTGGCGGCCCTGGAACGCGACCCGGTGATCACCGTGCGGATCCTCAAACTGGTCAATTCGCCATGGTTCGGCCTGGCGCGCCCGGTCAGCTCGGTGCGCCAGGCCCTGGTGATCGCCGGGTTCAACACCCTGCGCAATCTGGCGCTCAGCATCGCGGCGGTGGGCATGCTGCCGGCGCGCAACGATGCCGGCATGGACACCGGCCGCTTTCTCGAGCACTCGCTGGGCGTGGCCACCATCGCGCGCCTGCTGGCGCGGCGCCTGGGGGTGCCGGAGAGCGAGAACACCGACCATTTTGTCGCCGGCCTGCTGCATGATTTCGGCAAGATCGTGCTGATCCGACACGCCGGCGAGGATTACGCTCCGGTCCTCGCGGCCGCGGCCGCCGGTCCTGTACCGCTGCATCGGGAAGAGGCCCGGCGTCTGGAGGTGGATCATGCCGAACTGGGCGGTCTGCTGATCGAACACTGGGGCCTGCCCGCCACGCTGGCCGGAGCGATCCGCTACCATCACGCGCCGGATCGCGACGGCGACTGGAGCCTGCTGCGCGACACGGTGTTCGCGGCCAACCAGATCGTGCGTCACCTGGACTTTGGCGATTCCGGCAATCCGGTGATCGAACCCTTCCCGCGACCGATTCGCGAGCGTTTCGGCGCCGATCTTGCGGAATTGACGGAAGCCCTGGACGACCCGGGCGCGGAGCTGGAAGCCACCCGTCTGTTCATGCAGAGCGAGGAGGACGGTCGATGAAATTCACCTTCTGGGGCGTGCGCGGTTCGATCCCCGTTCCCGGCCCGCAGACCGTACGCTACGGCGGCAACACCACCTGCATCGAGGTACGCGGCGCCGACGACGAGCTGATCATCCTCGACGCCGGTACCGGCATCTTCCAGCTGGCCCGGCAGCTGCAGGCGGACATGCCGCTGGAGGCCAGCATCTTCATCACCCACACCCACTGGGACCACATCCAGGGGCTGCCCTTCTTCATCCCGATCTTCGTGGCGGGCAACCGCATCCGGATCCACGGAGCGGCGGACCCGGTCAACCAGCGCGACATCCACGAGGTCCTCGCACGGCAGATGGACTACGCGTTCTTCCCGGTGCGCGACAACGAACTGGCGGCCAGCATGGAGTACGCCACCCTGCACGAAGGTCAGGCCACGCAGGTGGGCAGCGTGACCGTCACGCCCATGATCATGGGCCATCCGGTGCTCAATTTCGCCTATCGTCTGGAGTCCGGAGGGCGAACGCTGGTGTTCACCGGCGACCACGAATGGCCGTACAACATCCATCCCCCGGGCGAGGACGGCCATGCGGAATACGAAGCGATGGTGCGGGAGCGCCGGGCGGCTATCATCGATTTCTTCCGCGGCGCCGATGCCCTGATCATCGACACCGCCTACACGCCCGAGGAGTATCGACGCCGCACGGGCTGGGGCCACGGCACCTACGACACCAGCATCCGGGCCGCACGCGAGGCCGGGGTACGGCAGGTGTGGCTGACCCACCACGAACCGACGCGCGACGACGACGAACTCGAGCGCATTTTCGCCGAGGCCCTGGAACGCAACCCGCCGCCGGACCCCGCGGACGAACCGGCCATCCAGCTCGCCCGGGAGGGCGTCACCGTTACGCTGTAGCGGCCGCGCGAATCAGGCCGGCGGCGTGCCCACCGCCAGCCCGGTCTGCTGCGCCGCCAGCACGATCAGCATCAGAGCGAGCCCCGCATACAGCCCGGCCACCACGTCGTCCATCACGATCCCGGTGCCGTCGTGCCATTTCTCGTCGAAATAGCGCGCCGGCCAGGGCTTGAGGATGTCGAACAGGCGGAACAGGAAGAAACCCAGCGCGACCCAGACCAGCCCGGCGGTGTCACCCGCGAGGGTGATCCCGGGCGGGATGAAGGCCAGGGTCACCAGCATCCCCGCCCACTCGTCCCACACGATCCCGGAATGGTCGTGCACGCCCAGGCGCCGTGCGCTCTCCCCGCAGATGTGGAACCCGGCCATGGTCACGATCACGGTGATCGCCAGATAGGCCCACTCGGGGAAGTTCATGATCGCGAAATACAGCACCAGGGCGGCCAGCGAACCCGTAGTGCCGGGGGCCCAGCGCGACAGCCCGGAGCCGAAGCCGAAGGCCAGCAGATGGATGGGGTCGCCGAACACGGTGCGTGCCGACGGCATCGTCGTTTTCGTCATCCCTGGAACCATGCAGTCCGGCCCTCGTCTCGTTGTTCAGTCAGTCCGCGAAATGATCGTGCCCCGAACGCCCCGCGTCCAGAGGGGCGCCGGTGGCATCCACCACGCGGATGGCATCGCCGGTGGTGAACTCCCCGATCACGTGGAGCGCGACGCCGGCGGCCTCCGCCAGCGGTGCCAGCTCCACCTCCGGGGGCACCGCCAGCAGCAGTTCGTAGTCGTCGCCCCCGCCCAGGGCGCATTCCCGGGCCAGCGCCGGATTCGCCCCGGCGAGGACCGGATCCAGCGGCACCGCCGGCCAGTCGACGCGGGCCCCACAGCCGGAGGCGGCGCAGACATGGCCAAGATCGGCGAGCAGACCGTCGGACAGATCGATCGCGGCCCGCGCATGGTCCCGCAACACCCGCCCCGCCGCCAGTCGGGGCTGCGGCCAGAACAGCCGTTGAACGGCTGCGGCGCCGGCATCCGGCGGCGCCGCACCCTGCTCGCGGCGCCGCGTCTCGGCCGCCAGACCGGCCGCGGCACCCCCCAGCTCGCCGGTCACCACCAGCCGGTCCCCGGGGCGGGCCCCGTCGCGACGCAGCGCGCAGCCCGCGGGCACCTGGCCGAGCACGGTGACCCCCGCGGAACGCGGCCCGCGCACGGTGTCGCCCCCCACCAGCGGCGCGCGCAGCTCCCGCGCGAGCCGCAGGAATCCCTCGCTGAAGGGCCTCAGCCACGCATCTTCGGCCTGCGGAACCGCCAGCGACAGGAGCACGCCCAGCGGCTCCGCACCCATCGCCGCCAGGTCGCTGAGACTGGCGGCCAGGGCCTTGTGCCCCAGGCTCGCCGGGGGATGGTCGGGAAAGAAATGCCGGCCCTCCACCACGGTGTCGGTACTGACGACCACCTCGTGGCCGGCATCCGGGCGCAGCAACGCGGCGTCATCGCCCACGCCGAGGACCACGCGCGCGTCCGCGACCGGATCCCCGGAGGGGCCGGCCGGCCGGAAGTAGCGCCGGATCAGATCGAATTCGGACAGGGACGGGGACGCCATGCGCCGCGCACCGGGCGGTAGTGGATCCGCCTCAGCGACGGATCTCGGCGCTGCGCAGCTCGGCAGCCAGACGATCCAGCACGCCGTTGACGTAGCGGTGGGACTGCTCGGCGCCGAAGCGCTTGGCCAGCTCCACCGCCTCGTTGATCACCACCCGATAGGGCAGCTCGATGCGCTCGGCCAGTTCCCACTGGCCGATCCACAGCAGCGCGTGTTCCACCGGATCGAGCTGATCCAGTTCGCGCCCCAGCCAGGGCTGCATGCGTGCGTCCAGTTCCTGGTGCGCCCGGGTCACGCCCATCAGGATCTCGCGGAAGTATTCCGGATCCGCCTTGGCGTGTTCGTCCTCCTCGCGGAACGCGAGCAGGATGTTCTTCGGATCGTCTCCGGTCAGTTGCCAGGAGTAAAGCGCCTGCATCGCGCGGCGGCGCGCGACCGAGCGCGCGTGCCGCGCGCGCTGCTCGGGCGTGCTGCGCGGTCGCTGCTTGCGCCCGCCCTTGTCGGCGCGGGTCTGTTCGCGCGGGGGGCGGTCGGGAGAACCGGAGTTGCTGGATTCAGTCACGGCGTTCACGGCATCCCGCTCAGGCACCGGTACGCAGGCGCGGCATCAGGCTGACCATCTCGATGGCCCCCATGGCGGCATCCGCCCCCTTGTTGCCCGCCTTGGTCCCGGCGCGTTCGATGGCCTGTTCGATGGAATCGGTGGTCAGCACGCCGAAACTGATCGGCAGGTCGGCCTCCATCTGTACCTGGGCCAGGCCCTTGGCGGCCTCGCCCGCCACATAGTCGAAATGCGGCGTGGACCCGCGGATCACGCAGCCGAGAGCGATGATGGCGTCGTAACGACCGGAGCCCGCCATGGTGCGGGCCGCCAGCGGCAGTTCGAAGGCCCCGGGGACCCGGGCGATGGTCATATTGTCATCGGCCACGCCATGCCGGCGCAGGGTGTCCACCGCGCCTTCCAGCAGACGTTCCACCACCAGGCTGTTGAAGCGCGCCAGCAGCAGGCCGAAGCGGCGCCCGCCGGCGTCGGTAAACTTCCCTTCCAGGGTCTCGATCTCGTGCATGGGGTCTTCCCTTTTGCGTCGCGATGCGGCGATCGCGAAGGTCACAGCGAAAACGCACAGTGTAGCACTGTCGCGCCGCTGCCACCGAAAGAAAAACCCGGCCGTCGGAGCGCGCAGCCCCCACGGCCGGGTCGGAAAACGGCTCCGGCCGGCGGCGGCGCCCGCGGATCATCACCGCGGACGCGGTCTGCCGTAGCTCAGGGGCTCAGCCCTGGGCGTCCGGATCGCACAGGTGCTTCTTGTCCTCCGGCATGTTGTCCGGGCAGATGCCGCAGCCCTCGTTGCCGGGCAGCGCCCAGTCGATCTTCTTCGGATAGGGCAGATCCATCTCGTTCATGATCTTCACGAACTCTTCCTCGGGCTTGTCCTTGCCCAGACGCGGGTTGCGCATCTTTTCCTGCCCAATGGTCGTGATCTGGCGTTCCTCGTAGTCGTGCCCGGGGTAGACCAGGGTCTCGTCCGGCAGGGTGAAGAACTTGTCGTGGATCGACTGATACAGGGTATGCGGATCCCCCGACTGGAAGTCGGTACGGCCGCAGGCCTCGATCAGCAGCGCATCCCCGGAGAACAGCATCTTCAGCCCCACGTGATCCAGCAGATACGCGTGGTGGGTATCGGTATGTCCCGGAGTGAACAGCGGGTTCACCACGAGGTTGCCCACGCGGAAGGGCTCGCCTTCGCGGATACCGATGTCGCGGCAGGGCAGCTCGTCCAGCGCCGGGCCGGCCAGCTGACAGCCGGCCTTCTCGCGCAGCATCTTGCCGCCGGTGATGTGGTCCGCATGGATATGGGTCTCGATCGCATAGTCCAGGCTCAGGCCCATGTGCTGCAGGACCTCCAGATCGCGATCCACGGTCTCCAGGACCGGGTCAATCAGGGCCGTCTTGCCAGTATCCGGGCAGGACAGGAGATAGGTGTAGGTCGAGGATTCAGGTTCGAACAGCTGCTTGAAGATCATGTCGTGTCCTCCGACGTGTATTAGGACTTGCTGAAATACTAGCCCGTATCATGAGCGCGTGACCAACCACCGACACCCCGAGTGCTGGCTTTTCCCGCCGGCCGGCGCCACGCAACGTTTTCATGTCCGGTGGAGCCCTGCGGGCGGGCACAAGTTCCACCGCTCCGGGTCCCCGGTCTCCCCCCGCATGCGGGGGCTCTTCTGTCGTCCGCGGGCGACCGCTATCATCGCGGACCCGAATCCCGTGCCGACAGTGCATTCAATCAGGAGAATCCCCATGGAAGCCAGTCAGGTCGCCGAACTCATCCGCGCGGGCCTGCCCGATGCCCGGTCGGTCGAAGTGACCGGGGGTGAAGGCAAGTTCGAGGCGCGCGTCATCAGCCCGCAGTTCGAAGGCATGTCCCGCGTGAAGAAACACCAGACCGTCTACGCCACGGTGCGCGAGCAGATCGACAGCGGCGAACTGCACGCCCTGTCGATCGTGGCCCTGACGCCGGAGGAAGCCGAGGCGGAAGGCTGAACGGCCACCGTCGCCGTGATGCTGTCACCCAAGGGTCGCGAGGAGATCCAGCGCCTGCTGGAGGGCGGCCTGGTGGAAGACTGGGCCGAGGCGGAAACCACGCTGCGCAATGTCACGCGCATGCTGCTGACCACCCGGCCCGATCTGCTGCGCCTGTACTTCGAACCGCAGGCCTGGCGGGAGATCACTTCCTGGCCGCAGAAAAAGGCCGCGAACGCGATCATCGCCGCGCTGCGCACCGGCGTGGTCGATGCCCTCGGGCGTCCGGAGATCGTCAACCGGGAACAGGCGCGCTTCTACCTGCTGTGCTTTCAGGATGACCTGACCGAGCGGGTCGACCGCTGGTGCCGCGACCACCCCGAAGAGTGCCCGCGGCGGGCCGCACGCCACCAGCGCGGGCTGGACCACGACGCCGATACATGAACACCGCGTCCGAAGACGAGATCCTGTATTGCGGCGACCCGCAGCAGGCCGGGGCACTCGCCGCCCTGCTCGAGGGCTACGGCCTCGAGCTGATTCTGCATCCGGCGGGGGCCGCGCTGCCCGGCTCCTGGTGGGGCGAACCGGAAGCCGGCATCGTCGGCCTGCAGGTGCACGTCCGCCCGGACACGCCGGTCCATTCGGCCCTGCACGAGGCCGGACATACCCTGTGCATGGACCCTGCGCGCCGCGCCACCCTCGACACCAACGCCGGCGGCGACGACCTCGAGGAATGCGGCGTCTGCTATCTGCAGATCCTGCTGGCCGACGCCCTGCCCGGTGTCGGCCGCGAGCGGCTGATGCGCGACATGGACGCCTGGGGTTACAGCTTCCGTCTCGGGAGCACCGCGGCCTGGTTCCGCGAGGACGCGGACGATGCGCGCCGGTTCCTGCAGCAGCACGGCCTGATCGACGCCGGTGGCCGCCTGACCGGACGAGCGCGCGGCACCTGACCCGCGACTAACGCTCATCTCACGGCAGACGTAAAAAACGATGGTACACTCCGGATTTGTTCGGAAACCGCACGGATTTCAGGCCTGCCCATGGACACCCCGACGATCAGCCCGCTGCTCGAGCAACTGGACCCGACCTCCGGACTGTCGCAAGGCGCCCGTGACGAAGTCGCAGCCCAGTGCGAAATCCTCGATGAAGCCGCCGGCAAGCGCCTGCGACCCGATGCGGCCAGCGAACACCACCTGTTCCTGCTGAGCGGCCAGCTGGTGCGCGTGGTCGGCGGTACCCCCGAGCGCATCCGCCTCGATGGCGAGGATGGCGACGTCCCGGTCGAACTGTTCGAGGGCAGCCCCGGGCATCAGGACTTCGTCCTCACCGAACAGCCCTGCCGCATCCTCGCGGTGCCCAAGGCCGCCCTGGAAAGGGCGTATTCATCTTCCGTGGTGGTCAGCGACACCGAGCTGGACGACACCGAGGGCGCGTTTTTCAGCGAACTCTACGATCTGATCACCAGCAATCGCCTGGAGCTGCCGACCATGCCGGAGGTCGCGCTGCGCATCCAGGAACTGACCAACGACCCCGAAGCCAGCATGGACGACCTCACCGAGGTCATCCAGCGAGACGGCACCATTGCCGGCGCCCTGCTGCACGCCACCAACAGTCCGCTGTTCCGCGGCGCCCAGCAGATCCAGTCAGTGCGCGAGGCGGTCACCCGTCTGGGCTTTCGCAACACCCGCATGCTGGCGATGAACATGGCCCTGCGCCAGACCTTCAAGGCGAAGCACGCGGCCACCCGCGAGGCCATGGCCGAGGTATGGAGCGAAGGCGTGCTGAACTCCGCGTTCGCCTACCTGATCGCCGACTCGCTGCGCCTGCTCGACCGGGAGCGGGCCCTGCTGGGCGGACTGGTGGCCGGGATCGGCGCGGTGCCCATCATCCAGTTCGCCGAGATGCGCGAGGAGAACCCGGGCGCCGAGCGCCTCAGACTGCTGATCGAGCGCCTGCGCAACCTCGCCGGGGTCCTGGTCATCAACTACTGGGATCTGGGCCAGGACCTGGTGGCGGTGGCCGAACACGCGTACGACTGGTCCTACCGCGCCGAACAGCCGGACTACGCCAGCGTCGGCATCGTCGCCGAATGGGCCGCCCTGCATTACAGCGGCAAGCCCCACCCGGATGCCCGCGAGGTCGCGGCGTTCGAGGTCCTGGGCATCGACCCGCCCGCGCCGGGCGATCCCATCCCGTTCCTCGAGGAACGCAACGACGACCTGAACGAACTGAAGCTCCTGTTCAATGCATGAAGCCCTGACCCTCGACCCCGTCGTCCCGCGGCTGAAGCCGTTCGCCGACCTCGGCGAAAGCGGCCGCCGCGAACTGATCCGCCATGCCCGGATGGTCGAACTCAAGCCCGGGCAGAAGGTGTATGCGCGCGAGGAATACCGCCACCTGCTGTTCCTGTTGAAGGGCCGCATGGTCCTGGCGCATGGCGACAAGGCGCACACCGTAGAGGATGACGAACCGGCCGCGCTGGAGCCCCTGTTCGCCCCCCACGACTACCGTACCCACGCCGTTGCCGCCCGCCCAAGCACGCTGGTCCGCTTCGACCGCAACGTCTACGAAACCCAGCTCAATTGCGTCGGCGACGCCATGGAGGTCGGTGAAGTCGACCTCACGGCGCAGGAAGGCGAACTGCTGGCCACCCTTTTCCACAAGGCCCAGACCGGCGAACTGGCCCTGCCGCAGCTTCCGGACGTGGCCCTGCACCTGCAGGAAGCCATCGACGACCCCGATATCGAGTTCCGCCGGGTCACCGAGATCGTCGAACGCGACCCCAGCACCGCGGCCCGCCTGCTTTCGGTCGCGAACAGCCCGGCCATGGGTTCACGGCGCGAGATCACGCGCCTCGGCGATGCGATCGCGCGTCTGGGCCTCGAACGCACGCGCCAGCTGGTGCTCGCACTGGCCGCCCAGCAGGTGTTCATCGACCGGCAGAGCCCGTACCGGACCCTGATGGAGCAACTGTGGCGTCAGTCCACGCGCATCTCCGCCATCGCCTTCGTACTGGCGGATGAATCCGGTGCAGCCGATCGTCACCGTGCGCTGCTCGCCGGCCTGCTGCACCGGGTCGGCGCCCTCCCGATCCTCGGCGAGATCGCCTCGCGCGAAGAGCGGCCGGATGCCGTCGAGGTGGAACACGTCATTCAGCGCCTGGAATCCATGACCGGCGAGCTGGTTGCCCAGCAATGGGGACTCGCCTCCGATATCATGGCGGCCATCCGTGACTCCGGCGGGCCGGAACAGCCCGATGCTGCGCCCCTGACCGACATCGTGCGCATCGCGCGCAACGCCTGTCTGCGCGACGCCTCCGAGGTGGAACGCGCCCGGGCCATCCCGCTGGAAAACCTCCAGGCCATCCGGCGGCTCGGCTTCACGCTGGACGAAAACGGTGAACTGGCCGCGGTGGAGAAGGCACGGCCGAAGATCGAAGCCCTCATGCAGGAACTCGCCTGAGGCGTCAACCGGCAGGAACCGAACCATGACCGCAACGAACCGTCCGCAACCCGGGGAGAAACAGCGCGCCGCCGACAAGGTCTCGCGCATCCCGGTGAAGATCAATCCGACCACGAAACCGCAGCGCAAGCCCTCATGGATCCGCGCGCAGAGCCAGGCGCGCCCCGAGGTCCAGCGCATCAAGGGCATCCTGCGCGAGCAGAAGCTGGTCACCGTGTGCGAAGAGGCCAGCTGCCCCAACCTCGGCGAGTGCTTCAACCACGGAACGGCCACGTTCATGATCATGGGCGAGGTCTGCACCCGGCGCTGCCCGTTCTGCGACGTGGCCCACGGCCGTCCCGAGCCCCTGGACCCCGAGGAACCCCGGCACCTGGCCGAGACCATCGAGGCCCTCGGCCTCAAATACGTCGTCATCACCTCGGTGGACCGCGACGACCTGCGCGACGGCGGTGCCGGGCATTTCGTCGACTGCATCCGCGAGATCCGCGAACGCACCCCGAACACGAAGATCGAGGTCCTGGTGCCCGACTTCCGCGGGCGCATGGACCGGGCGCTGGAGATCATGCGCCAGGCCCCGCCGGACGTCTTCAACCACAACCTCGAGACCGTGCCGCGGCTGTACCGTGAGGCGCGCCCGGGCGCCGATTACCAGTGGTCGCTGGACCTGCTTCGGCGTTTCCGGGAGCAGCATCCGGGCGTCCCCACCAAGTCCGGGCTGATGCTGGGTCTGGGCGAGGAACGCGAGGAACTGCTGCAGGTCCTGCAGGACCTGCGCGACCATGGCTGCGACATGCTGACCCTCGGGCAGTACCTGCAGCCCTCGCGCCACCACCTGCCAGTCACCCGCTTCCTCACACCGGAGGAGTTCGACGAGCTGGGCGAACGCGCCCGCGAGATGGGCTTCCGCCAGGTCGCCAGCGGCCCGATGGTGCGCTCCTCCTACCACGCGGACCTGCAGGCACAGGGCGTCGCCGGAGAGACCGAAGCCGTCTGAACGCGCCGCTCAGTCGCCGCCCACCCGGCGGGGCGTTCAGGCCGCCGGGGCCTGCGGCCGCGCCAGGCAGCGCAGCAGTTCCGGCGGCAGCGTCGGCACCTCCTCGCAGGCCGACGGCGTTTCCTGCCCCCCGCTGGCCAGCTGCACGGCCAGCGCCCGCAGGAGCACGCGCCGCACCCGCTCGGGGTTCGCGGGTCCCCCTTCCGCGGCCACCGAAGTCGTCGCCAGTCCGGCATAACCACAGGGATGAATACGGCCAAAGGCCGACAGGGCCGGATCCACGTTGAGCGCCAGCCCGTGGATGCTGACCCCGTGGCGCACGCGCAGGCCCAGTGCAGCGATCTTCGCATCGCCCGTGTAGACCCCGGGCGCGCCCTCGCGGCGGCCCGCGACGATGCCCCATTCTCCCAGGGCATTGATCACTGCCTGTTCCAGGCGCTCCACCAGCGCCCGCACCCCCAGCCCGCGGCGCCGCAGATCCAGCAGGGTATACACCACCAGCTGCCCCGGCCCGTGCCAGGTCACCTGTCCGCCGCGGTCGATCGCGATCACCGGCACCGCGCCGGGATCGAGCAGGTGTTCGGCACGACCGTTGCGCCCCTGGGTATAGACCGGCGGGTGCTGCACACACCACAGCTGATCGGGCGTGTGCGGCCCGCGCTCCGCCGCATGCAGGCGCATCGCCCGCCACACCGGCAGGTAGGGCCGTTCGCCCAGACGGTGAACCCGCAGCGTATTCAGAGGATCATCCGTACCCGGTTGCACTGCCCCAGGGCCCGGTAGAGGTTGTCCAGCTGCAGCTGACTGGTGGCGGTGATGGTCACCGTAATCCCGACAAAGCGCCCGCCACTGGATGCCCGCTGCTGGATCACCGCATCCCCGGGCTCGTCCACGTGGTCGTTCACGCAGGATTCCACCGCTTCCATCAATTCGGGGTGAGAGTCCCCCATGATCTTGATCGGGAAGCGGCAGGGGAATTCGATCAGGGTCTCGCGTTCTTCTTCGTCACTCATTATTCATGGCCTCCGACTGTCGACGCGCGGCACCGGGTTTGGCGGCCTGGTAGGCGGCGTGCAGCCGCGCCCACAGAGGACCCGGCCGGCCGGAACCCACCAGTTCACCGTCGATACGGGTCACCGGCAGCAATTCGCGGGTGGAACTGCTGAGCCAGACCTCGTCGGCCGCCCGCAGTTCCGCGGCGGTCACGCCCCGCTCCTCCACGGGCACACCCTCGCCCCGGGCGAGCCCGAGCACGAAATCGCGGGTCACCCCTGCCAGCATCCCGCTGTCCAGTGGCGGTGTCACCAGCGTCCCGTCGCGCACCACGAACGCGTTGCTGGCGGCTCCCTCGGTCAGCCGACCATTGCGCAACAGCAGCGCCTCCACCGCGTCGGATTCCACGGCCTCCTGACGCGCGAGCACGTTGGCCAGCAGGGTGGTGGCCTTGATGTCGCAGCGACCCCAGCGCTCGTCGGTGCGGGTCACCGCGCTCACGCCCGCCTCGCGCACCGCCGGGCCCAGCGGACGGATGGGGCTGACCATCCCCAGTACCGTGGGTTCGGAGACATCCGGGAAGGCGTGATCCCGCGGGGCCACCCCGCGGGTCACCTGCAGATAGAGTCCCAGATCCGGCGGCGTCGACCCGTCCGCCGGTTCCGCGCCGTTGTGGCGGAGCAGATCGCCCAGATGACGTTCCCATTGTTCGCGGCCGAAGGGGTTCGGCAGACGAATGGCCGCCAGCGACCGCGCGAGACGGTCCAGATGCGCGTCCAGCAGGAAGAACCGGCCCGCGTAACTGGGGATGACCTCATACACCGAATCGCCGAACAGGAAGCCGCGATCCAGCGGGGAGATCCGGACTTCCTCCAGCGGCAGGAATTCGCCATTGAACAGGGCAATGCTCATGTCCGCCTCAGAACGGCCACACCGACTGCACCCACAACGCCGCGCTGTCCCAGCCACGGCGGATGAACCCGCCGGTCTCGATCTCCTGCAACACGACCAGGGGCTGTTCGTGGACGGCTTCGCCGTCGAGGGTCGCAACCACGCGCCCGACCCGGGCCCCTTCGCGCAGCGGCGCCTCCAGCGGATGGTCGATCTCCATGGAAGCCGACAGGTCATCCCCCTCGCCGGGCGGAATTACCACCCAGAAATCCTCCGCCAGGCCGACCGGTGCCTCCTGTTCGCTCCCCTTGTAGACCCGCGGCATGCCCAGGGCCTCGCCGGCACCGAACAAGCGCCGGGTTTCGGTAAAGCGCATGCCCCAGTTCACCAGTGCCTGGGATTCGTTCGCGCGGCGCGTGCCTCCGGTCGAGTGGTCGGGGGCGTCGATGCCCATCACCACCGCCACCAGGCGACGGTCGTTGCGTTCGGCGGACGACACCAGGTTGTACCCCGCCGCCGAAGTCCAGCCGGTCTTCAGGCCGTCGAAACCGGCATCGCGCCAAAGCAGGAGGTTGCGGTTGTTCTGTTCGATGCCGGCGTATTCGAACGAGCGCTCGGAATACAGGTTGTACAGATCCGGGAATTCGCGGATCAGGGCCCGCGCCAGGGTCGCCATGTCGGCCGCCGTGGTGTACTGCGACTCCTCTTCCGGCAACCCGTGGGGGTTGGCAAAGTAGGAATCCTGCATGCCCAGGCGCCGGGCCTGGTTGTTCATCATGTCCACGAAGGCACCCTGCGAGCCGGCCACGCGCTCCGCCAGCGCGGTCGAGGCGTCGTTACCGGACTGGATGATCATGCCGCGCAGCAGATCCTCGACCCGGACTTCCTCGCCGACCTCGATGAACATCCGCGAAGCGCCCTCCATCCCGGTACGCCAGGCCCGCTCGCTGATGGTGACTTCTTCCTCCAGTGACAGTCGGCCGTCCCGGATCTCGCCGAACACCACGTAGGCCGTCATCAGCTTGGTCAGGCTCGCCGGCTCGCGCCGCGCGGACGGATCGCGCTCCGCCAGGGCCACACCGGATTCGAAGTCCTTCAGCACATAGCTGGCCGCGGTGATGTCCGATGGCGGCGAGGGGATGCTTCCGGGAGCCGAAGGGCCGGTTCCGGCACGTGGCAGTTCCAGTTCCACGGCGCTGGCCGCCACGGGCAGGAACAGCAGAAAACTGACGGTGATCAGGGAATTGCGAAGTAATGACTTCATGAACCGAAGGAGTCTCCATGAATGAGGACCGGGGGCTTGCGGGCGCACACGGCGGCCGGACACCGAAGGATGCCAAAGATACCAGACCGGCACGCCGTCCGGGTTCTCAATCGGTCACGATACGGAAATCCCCGGGCGCCACCGCTTCCAGCCGACGGGCCGTATCGCGCACGTTGTCCTCGCCGTGCAGCGGGCCCACCCGCACGCGGTGCAGCTCCTCGCCGCCGGCGGTCTCCACGCGACCGAGTTCGGCCACCCGGAATCCGTCCGCCTGCAGGCTTTCGCGCAGGCGCTCGGCCGTCATCCGTTCACCGAAGGCGCCCACCTGGATATAGCGCGCGGGCTCCTGGCTGTCCCCCTGTCCGGACCCCGGGTCACCGTTGTATGCCCCGTCGCCGTCGACCGTCCCGGCCATCTCCCGCGTTGCGTCCGGGTCGTTCGCGTCCGCCGCCAGCGGCTCCGGCTCCGCGAGGGTGTCGGCACCCTTGCGATCGCGTTCGGCCGTACGCACCTCGCCGTTCACGTCCCCGGGGCCGACCGCGCGGATACGCACCGGCGCCACGCCCGCGTCGGTCATGCCCAGACGATGGGCCGCGGCATAGGACAGATCGATGATACGGTCATCCACGAACGGGCCTCGGTCGTTCACCCGGACCACCACCTGCTTCCCGTTCTCCAGATGGGTCACCTCGACGAAGCTGGGCAGCGGCAGCTTCTTGTGCGCCGCGGTCATGGCGTACATGTCATAGGGCTCGCCACTGGAGGTCCGGCGGCCGTGAAACTTCGTTCCGTACCATGACGCCATCCCCTCCTCCTCGAAACCTTCGGAAGAAGACAGCGTCACGTAGCGCTGACCGAACACCTCGTACTCGGCCGGATTGCCGTAACGACTGGGCGGCTCGTCGGTGGGTTCGGCATCCGGCAGGAGTGCCAGATCCCGCGGTACTTCGTCGGGATCGGGATAGCTGTCATGGGCGGCGTCCCCCAGCGGGCGGTCGCGCTCGGGCGTACCCGAGCAACCGGCAAGGATCATACCGGCCAGCAGCGCAACCGGCAGGGCGGCCCCGCCGATCGCACGCCCGTCAGTCGTACAGCGCCTGCGCCAGCTCATGGGCGGCCATCGCATACAGCGGACTCCGGTTGTATCGCGTGATCACGTAGAAATTCGGATACCCCAGATAATAGACATCGCCCTCGTCGGCCTCCAGATACACCAGCGAATAATCACCGTCCGGGTCGACCGTTTCGCCTTCGGCCGGACGCACGCCGTGCTCGGCCAGCTCGTCCAGGTCGAAGCGCGCGGTATAGCCCTGCTCGACCAGTTCTTCCGGATGGTCGTCGACCTCGGCGCGGGCCACCACCGGCTGCCCCCAGCGCCAGTCATGCTCGGCGAAGTAGTTCGCCACGCTGCCGATCGCGTCGGGCCAGGAATTCAGCAGATCGCGCCGCCCGGAGTCATCGAAATCCACCGCGTAATGACGGTAGCTGGAGGAGATGAACTGGCCGTAACCCATCGCTCCGGCGTAGGAGCCATGCAGATCAAGGATCTCCAGATCCTCCTCCTCCGCCAGCTCCAGCAGATGGCCCAGCTCGCTGCGGAAGAATGCCGCCCGTGGCGGGTAGTCGAATCCGAGGGTCACCAGCGCATCCAGCACGCGGGTGCTGCCGGTGTTGCGTCCGTAATCGGTCTCGATGCCGATGATCGCGGTGATCATTTCCGGCTCGACACCGAAGCGTTCCTCGGCGCGTTCCAGCCACTCGGCCTGCTCTTCCATGAACTCGCGCCCGCGCCGCACCCGGCGTTCGTTCACGAAGATCGGCCGGTAGTCCTTCCACGGCAGGGCTTCGGCGGGGCTGGAGATGCTGTCGATGATGTCCTGGCGCGGCTGCGCCTCCTCGAACAGTTCTTTCAGCCATTCGCGATCGAATCCCGCCTCCGCGCGTTCGTCGATGAATTCCTGCACCTCCTCGCGTTCGAGATAGGGCGTCTCGCCCGCCCGGTATTCGGAGTTGGACGCCGTGGCGGTGGCGGCCAGAAACAGGCAGGAGACGGCAACAGTCGTCGCGAAGCGACACGGATTTACGGGGTTCATCGATTCACCAGGCGTTTTTCGGAGGCAATGCTCATGAGAATACCGAAGGCCACCATGAGCGTCACCAGCGAAGTTCCGCCATAGCTCACAAGAGGCAACGGAACTCCCACCACCGGCAGCAGCCCGGTCACCATGCCGATATTGACCACCATGTACACCGCAAAGGTCAGGCTGATGCTGCCACCCAGCAGACGGGCGAAGCGGTCCTGCGCCAGGGATGCCAGCCACAGCCCGCGCGCGACGATGGCGAAATACAGCGCCAGCAGCAGCACCACCCCCATGAAGCCGAATTCCTCGGCATACACCGCGAAGATGAAATCGGTCGACCGTTCCGGCAGAAAGTCCAGCTGCGACTGGGTCCCGTTGAGCCAGCCCTTGCCGTAGAACCCGCCCGAGCCGATGGCGATCTGCGACTGGATGATGTGATAACCGGTACCCAGGGGATCGGACTCGGGATTGAACAGCGTCAGCACGCGCTGGCGCTGGTAGTCATGCATCTGCAGCCAGAGCACCGGCGCCGCCGCGGCCACCAGGGCCCCGAGCCCGGTGAACCAGCGCCAGGACAGCCCGGCGAGGAAGACCACCAGCAGCCCGGCCACGCCCACCAGCATCGCGGTGCCCAGATCGGGCTGCTCCATGATCAGCCACACCGGCACCAGGATGATCGGCAGCACCACGGCCAGATCGCGCGCCCGCGGCGCACCCTGGCGCAGCGACAGGTACCACGCGGTCATCATCGGCACGGCCAGTTTCATGATCTCCGAAGGCTGGAAACGCACCAGCCCCGTGTCCAGCCAGCGCCGGGCCCCCTTGCCGATCTCGCCGAAGAACAGCACCGCGACCAGCAGCACCAGGCCGGCGACGAAAAGCCAGGGGGCCATGACCCGCAGTACACGCACCGGGATCTGCGCGATCACCAGCATCGCCGCGACCCCGAAACCGATCCGCAACACCTGGTTCTCCAGCGCGACCAGACTCTCGCCGGTCGCGCTGAACAGCACCACCAGACCGAGCATCAGCAGCAGCGACAGCAGGATCAGCAGCGTGCCATCCATCCGCAGGCTGCGCAGGGCCCACTGGCCGGCGGAGAGCTCACGTCCGGTCACGCTGATCATTCCCCGGCCTCCTCGACGGGCAATCTCATGCCGCCACCGCCCAGCAGCCAGGCATCCATGACCTCGCGCGCCTTGGGCGCCGCTACGCGGCCACCACTGCCGCCGTGCTCCACCAGCACCGCAACCGCGATCTGCGGGTCATCCGCCGGGGCATAGCCGGTGAACAGGGCGTGATCCCAGAGATGCCGGGCCAGCTCGTCCTCGTCGTACTCCTCGTCCTCGCCCAGGCTGAAGACCTGCGAGGTCCCGGTCTTGCCCGCGATGGTGTACTCCGGACGGGTGCTCCCGATACTGCCCCAGGCGGTGCCATGCGGTTCGTGCACCGCTTCGACGAGGGATTCGTGGATCACGTCCCAGTGGGCTTCGTCCAGCGCCACCGGCTGGCGGTAATCGGGCAGCAGGGTCTCGCCGATTTCCCGTTCCCGGCCATCCCCCATCGCCCGCAGCAGGCGCGGGCGCACGCGCTCGCCCCGATTCGCCAGCGTGGTGGTGAAGTCGGCCATCTGCAGCGGGGTGCTGAGCATGTAGCCCTGCCCGATGGCCGTGATCAGGGTCTCGCCGGGATACCAGACGGTGCCGTGGGTGGCACGTTTCCAGTCGCGTCCCGGCCGGATGCCGGTGCGTTCGCCGCTGAGATCGATGCCGGTGGGCTCGCCGATACCGAAGGCTTCCAGCATCGGCGTAATCCGGTCGATCCCCATGTCGTGAGCGAGATCATAGAAATACACGTCCGACGACACCGCAATCGCGCGCGACATGTCGACCAGTCCATGGCCCTCCCGGCGCCAGTCACGATAGCGGCGTTCGTGCCCGGGAATCTGGTAGTAGCCGCGGGCGAACATCTCGCGGTCGGCGGTGGTCGCCTCCTCGTGCAGGCCGGCCAGGGCCACGATCGGCTTGATGGTGGACCCCGGCGGATACTGGCCATGCAGCACCCGGTTGAACAGCGGCCGCCCCGGATGGTCGCGCAGTGCCGAGAACTCTTCCTGCGACTGCCCCTTCACGAACGGCTCGGCATCGAATCCCGGGGCACTGACCATGGCCAGGACGTCTCCGCTGGCGGGCTCGATGGCCACGATCGCCCCGCGCTGGTCCCCCAGTGCGCGGCGGGCTGCCAGCTGCAGGTTGTAGTCCAGGGTCAGATGGATGTCGGTCCCGGCCGTCGGCGGGCTGACCTCCAGCTCGCGGATCGTCCGGCCCTGGGCGTTCACCTCCACCTGACGGTGGCCCGGGCGGCCGTGCAGCAGCTCCTCGTAATGCTGCTCGATACCGGTCTTGCCAATGTGGGATACCCCGGCATAGGCACGCCGGTCCACGCGCTGCAGGTCCTCGCGCGTGATCCGGCCCACGTAGCCCACCACATGCGTGAACGCCTCGCCGGCCGGGTAATAGCGCATCGGACGCGCTTCGATCTCGACCCCGGGGAGCTCATGCCGGGAAACGGCCAGATGTGCGACGGTCTCGTCGTCCAGCCCCGCCTTCAGCAACACCGGCTGAAACGGGCGCCGCTGCTCCACCCCGCGGCGGAAACGCTCGAGGTCGGCATCGGAGAGTTCCACGAAGTCCTCGAGCCGCTCCAGCAGCCGGTCGAGGTCGTCGGCCTGTTCCACCGTGACCTCGAGCTGATAGGAAGCCCGGTTGCCGGCCAGCAGCACGCCGTTGCGATCCCGGATCACGCCCCGGCTGGGGGCGATGGGCTCGATGCGCAGCCGGTTGTTCTCGGAAAGCGTGGTGTAGTGCTCGTGCGCACCCACCTGCAGACTGGCGGTGTGCCAGCCGATCAGGCCCAGCACCCCCGCCAGCAGCACCAGGGACAGCACCACCCGCGCGACAAAACGCCGGTGATCGTGCTGTTCCTGTCCATAGGCGTCGCGCTCATCCATGGGACCGCCCGCCCGCGGCCATCAGGACCGCTCCATCGGGTCGCGGACGGGCACGCGCACCGGCACGCCCGGGAGACCGGCTCCCCCGGGGCCCGCACGGCACGCCCATGGCTGCGCGAAAGGCTTCAGATCTTGCTCTTCTGGAAACGCTTGTAGCTGGCAAGGATCTCCGTCCTGGCGGCCTCGGCGTCCGCCCAGCCTTCCACCTTGACCCACTTGCCGGCTTCGAGCTCCTTGTAGTGCTCGAAGAAGTGCTTGATGCTGTCGAGCAGCTCCTGCGACACGTCTTCCGGACCCTTCACGCTCTCGTACCCCGGATGCAGCTTGGTGACCGGCACCGCCAGGATCTTCGCATCCTGCCCGGCCTCGTCGGACATCTGCAGCACGCCCACCGGCCGCGCGCGCACCACCGAACCCGGCATCAGCGGCACCGGCGTGATCACCAGCACGTCCACCGGATCGCCGTCTTCCGACAGGGTCTGCGGCACGAACCCGTAGTTGCAGGGGTAGAACATGGCGACCGTCATGAAACGGTCGACCACCAGCGCCCCGCTGTCCTTGTCGACCTCGTACTTGACCGGCTGACCGTGGGCAGGGATCTCGATGACCACGTTCATGTCATCGGGCAGATCCTTCCCGGCTTCAATCTGATTCAGATCCATCGTCTCTTTCCGCTTGATTGGTTGGCGCGGCATTATAACGGGACTGCGCGACAGGTGAACGATCCCGGCCGGCTTGCGAGCCCCCCGGCCAGTCGGTATAAGACCGCGTGCGCTTTCGATACCCAATTCACGTGCCGGCGCCGATGCGGGCGCGAACGGCACACGGCAGGAGTCAATTATGCGAATCGTCCTGATGGGCGCCCCCGGATCCGGCAAGGGTACCCAGGCCAAGAAGATGGTCAGTCACTTCGGCATCCCCCAGATCTCCACCGGCGACCTGCTGCGCGCGGCCGTCGCCGCGGAGACCGAACTGGGCCTGAAGGCGAAGAGCGCCATGGACGCCGGCCAGCTGGTCCCCGATGACCTGGTGCTGGGCCTGATCCGCGACCGTCTGCAGGAGCCCGACGCCGAAAAGGGCTTCATCCTCGACGGGTTCCCGCGCAACTGCGCCCAGGCCGAGGCCCTGGACAGCATGCTGACCGACATCGAGCGTCCGCTGGACCGCGCGGTCCAGATCGACGTGCCGTTCGAGGAGCTGAAGCAGCGCCTGACCGGCCGGGTCTCCTGCGAAAGCTGCGGCGCGGTGTTCAACACCCACACCTTCCCGCCGCAGAAGGAAGGCATCTGCGACCAGTGCGGCGGCAACCTGGTCCACCGCGCGGACGACACCGAGGAGACGGTGGTCAGCCGCCTGCAGGTGTACGAGGAACAGACGCAGCCGCTGATCGAGTATTACGACACCCGCGGTCTGCTCAAGCACGTCGACGGCACCCGCGACATGGAACGGATCTTCGACGAGATCCGCGGCCTGCTGGACTGATCCGCGATGCGGCCGGCGCGTGCCGCGGCGGTGTGCCTCGTGCTGGCCGCCACCGCCCCGGCGGCCGGCACGGAGACGGCCTTCGGCGGGGATCGTCCCGCCGGCTGCGAATTCGCGCCCGACGCCGTCTGGCCCGCCCTGCGCGAACTGCCGCCCGACGTGCGCGAGATCGAGGCGGATCATGTACGTCGCGAGGGCGACCAGGTGCGCGCCGAGGGCGATGTCCGGCTGTACGCAGACCGTCAACGGCTGGACGCCGAGGTCCTCGACTACGACCGCGCCCGGGGGCTGGCACGGACCGAGGGAGCGGTCCGGCTGTTCGACGGCGACCTGCTGCTGCAAGGCGAAGACGGCCGTTTCCAGCTCGACGAAGATACCGGGGAGCTGAGCCGCATCGATTACATGGTGCGCTCGGTGCCCGCACGCGGACAGGCCGGGGCCGGCACGCAGCTCGACCCCGACCGGCACCGCTTCGAACGGGCGCAGTACACCACCTGCCCGGTCAACCGCGACTCCTGGCGCCTGGACGCCGCACGCCTCGACCTCGACCAGGAAAGCGGACGCGGGGTCGCCCGCCACGCCGTGCTGCGCGTGCGCAACGTACCCGTGGCCTACACCCCGTATATCGATTTCCCCCTGGACGACCGGCGCAAGTCCGGCTTCCTGCTGCCCAGCTTCGGCACCGGCGGACGCACCGGCGCGGATCTGTCCCTGCCGTGGTACTGGAACATCGCGCCCAATTACGACGCCACGTTCACGCCGCGCATCATGGCCGACCGCGGGATCAAGCTGAGCACCGAATTCCGCTACCTGCAGCCTGCCCACGAAGGACAGGTCGATTTTCGCTACCTGCCGGACGATCGCGAGACCGGCGAGGATCGCCAATTTGTGGCCTGGCAGCACCGCACCCGCATCACCCCGGGCCTGCGCCTGGACATCGATGCCGCGGACGTCTCCGACAGTGAATATTTCCGCGATTTCGGCTCCGCCGACCGCTATTCGAGCTCGGTGCGCGACCTGCGTCGCCGGGCCGACCTGACCTGGAGTCAACCGCGCTACCGCCTGCGCACCCGGGTCGAGGACTATCAGATCGTCGACACCGAGCTGGCCGACCGGCGCGAGCCCTACCAGCGCCTCCCGCAGATCACCCTGGAAGCCGGCGAATACGCGGGACAATGGGCCGGCGGCGGAGTCACCTGGGACCTGGACGCCGAACTGGTGCGTTTCGCCCGTCAGGAACGCGCCTCGGACCGTCCCACCGGCCTGCGTTTCGACCTCGACCCGGAACTGGCCTGGCGTTTCGACACCGGCGGGATCTTTGTCGAGCCCCGTGCCGGGGTGCGCTACACCGCCTACGAGCTGGACCGCCGCGGCGAACCCGGCCCCGAGTCCATCCGCCGCACCGTACCGCACGCCGCGGTGGACAGCGGCCTGATCTTCGAACGCGACCTGGCCGACGGCGAACGGCTGCAGACCCTGGAGCCCCGGCTGTTCTACGGCTACGTGCCCTACCGCGACCAGGACGACATCCCGGTGTTCGACACCGGCGAGCGCGAGTTCAGCTTCGACAACCTGTTCAGCCTGCAGCGCTTTACCGGCGCCGACCGCGTGGGCGACACCCACCAGCTCACCGCCGCCCTGACCAGCCGCCTCCTCGATACGACCACCGGACAGGAACGCGCGCGGCTGTCGGTCGGCGAGATCCGCTATTTCCGCGACCGCCGCGTACGCCGCAGCCCCTCCGCGCCGGCACTGGAGGACCGCCATTCGGACCTCGCCGTGGAGGGGCGCCTGCGTATCGGCGACGCCTGGGACGGCCGCGGCTCGGTGCTCTACAACCGCGAGCACGAGGACACCTCGCTGGCCGCGCTCGGCGTGTCCTGGAGCCCGGATGAGCGCCGGCGCATCAACCTCGGCTACCGCCAGCGGGCCGACCGGCTGGAACAGACCGACGTGTCCGTCCTGTGGCCGGCCGGCGACCGCGTGGATCTGGTCGGACGCTGGAACTACAGCCTGCGCAGTGAACGCGACCTCGAACTTCTGGCCGGTCTCCAGTATCGTAGTTGCTGCTATGGTTTGCGCGTGGTCGCCCGGCGTTCGCTGGATTCCGACCAGCGCTACGACAACTCGATCCATTTCCAGATCACGCTGGACGGACTGGCCCGTTTCGACGGCGGAGTCGACAGCCTCCTGAGCGAAGGTATTGCCGGATATGATGCGCACCCCGACCGCTAAAAGCGCCGGTCGCCGCGCGGGCATGCTTGCCCGCCCCCTGCTCCTGGCCGGGCTTGCCCTGGCCCTGGCGCCGCTGGCCCAGGCCCAGCACGACCCGCTCTCCATGCCCGAAGGTACGGGCACCGGAGCGGGCGCCGGAGCGGGCGCCGGAGCGGGCCCCGGCGCCGAAACGGGGGTACAGGCCCCGGTCACCCCGGGTGCCGCCACCGATGCCGGCGCGCCCGCCCCGGCAATCACTCCGCCGGAGGAAGACCAGTTCACCGACCGCATCCTCGCGATCGTCGAGGAAGACGTGATCACCCAGCGCGAGCTGGTGGAACGCATGAACCTGGTGGCTCAGCAGATGGCCGAACAGGGGCAGCGTCCGCCCGGCCAGGATGCCCTCGCCCGCCAGGTCATGGAACAGCTGGTTACCGAACGCGTGCAGCTGCAGGAAGCCCGCAGGATCGGCATCAGCATCGACGAGATGACACTGAACCGAACCATGGAGCAGATCGCGCGCGAGAACCGCATGACACTGCCCCAGCTGCGCCGCGCCCTGATGCAGGACGGCGTGGACTTCGAGGCGTTTCGTGAACAGATCCGCACCGAGCTGACCATCAACCAGCTGCGCAGCCGCCAGGTCGACAACCGGGTCCGGGTTTCCGATCAGGAGATCGAAGACCTCATCGCCTCGGAAAGCGGCGCCATCGACCGCGACGTGCGCTACCGCCTCTCGCACATCCTCGTCGCGGTGCCGCAGGGCGCCGGCAGCGACGAGATCCGCGAGGCGCGGGAAAAGGCCGCGGAGCTGCGCTCCCGGGTGCGGGAAGGCGAGGAATTCGCCCGGGTGGCGATGGAAGCATCCGACGGACCGCAGGCCCTGCAGGGCGGCGACCTGGGCTGGCGCAGCCCCGGCGAGCTGTCCACGGTGCTGGCCCGCGAGGCCATCCTGATGCGCACCGGCGCGGTCAGCGACGTCCTGCGCTCACCGCAGGGCTTCCACATCATCCGTCTCGAGGACCGCGAGGGCGGTGACCAGACCCTGGTCGAACAGACCGAAGTCCGTCACATCCTCAAGAGTCCCGACGAGGTCCGCAGCGAGGAAGAGGCCGAGCGCCAGATCCGCGCCCTGTACAACCGCCTGCAGGAGGGCGAGGACTTCGGCGATCTCGCCCGCGGCAACTCCGACGACCCGGGGTCCGCCGCGCAGGGCGGCCGCCTGGGCTGGATCAGTCCCGGGGAGCTGGTGCCCGGCTTCGAACAGGCCATGAACCGGCTCGAGCCGGGCGAGATCAGCGAGCCGGTGCAGAGCGAGTTCGGCTGGCACATCATCGAGGTGCTGGACCGCCGCGAAGTCGACACCACCCGCGAGCAGATCCGCGCCCGCGCCCGCGAAGTCCTGCAGAACCGCAAGCGCCAGGACGAGATGGAGCTGTGGCTGCGCCGCCTGCGCGAGGGCGCCTATGTCGAATACCGCGTCGACGGCCTCGAGCCCTGAGCCGATGGCCGGAGAACCGGTTCCGCGTCTGGCGCTGACCGCCGGCGAACCCGCCGGAATCGGACCCGACCTGCTGGCCATGCTGGCGCGCCACGCCGGTCCGGCCCAGCGCGTCGCGATCGGCGATGCGGGTGTCCTCGAACGCCGCGCACGCGATCTGCGCATCGCCCTCACCCTGCGCGCGCACGACCCCGATGCACCGCGCAAACCTACACCTGCCGGCACCCTGGAGCTGCTGGAGGTCCCGGTGGAAGCACCGGTGACCCCCGGGGCCCTGGAACCGGCCAATGCCGGGCACGTGCTCAACCTGCTGGCCGCGGCCGCCGACGGCTGCCTCGACGGGCACTTCGACGCCATGGTGACCGCCCCGGTCCACAAGGGAGTGATCCATCGGGCCGGCCACGATTTCACCGGCCACACCGAATGGCTGGCCGAGCGCGCCGGCTCCGGCCGACCGGTGATGATGCTGGTCGCCGGTGATCTGCGCGTTGCCCTGGTGACCACTCACCTGCCCCTGCGCGAGGTCCCCGACGCGATTACCCCGCCGGTGCTGGAACGGACCCTGCACATCCTGGATCAGGACCTGCGCCGCGACTTCGGCCTGGCGCGGCCGCGCATCGCCGTGCTCGGGCTCAACCCGCACGCCGGCGAGGGCGGCGTGCTGGGACGCGAGGAAGAGCTCGTGATCGAACCGGTGCTCGCCCGCCTGCGCGAACGCGGCATGCACCTGACCGGGCCGCTGCCGGCCGACACCGCCTTCACCCCGCGTGCCCTCGCCCGGGTCGACGCGGTGCTCGCCATGTACCACG
This sequence comes from Thioalkalivibrio sp. ALE10, assembly GCF_000381385.1. Lineage (NCBI taxonomy): Bacteria > Pseudomonadati > Pseudomonadota > Gammaproteobacteria > Chromatiales > Ectothiorhodospiraceae > Thioalkalivibrio > Thioalkalivibrio sp. ALE10. The sequence continues at coordinate 33,689 of NZ_KB906455.1, read as the reverse complement.
ACCAGGGCCTGCCGGTGCTCAAGCACGCCGGCTTCGGCGAGGCGGTAAACGTCACCCTGGGCCTCCCCTTCGTGCGCACCTCGGTGGATCACGGCACCGCGCTGGATCTGGCCGGCAGCGGACGCGCCGAGGTCGGCAGTCTGGCCGCGGCGGAGAACCTGGCCGCCCGTCTCGCGGGCCACCGCGGGGCAGCCCCGGCGGGGACTCCGACATGACCCGACGCACCCGGCGACCGGCCGCAGCCGACGAGGGACCGGGCCCGGTCCGCCGCCGCTTCGGCCAGAATTTCCTCCATGACCCGGGGATCCTCGATCGCATCGTGCGAGCCATCGACCCGCAGCCGGACGATCGCATGCTGGAGATCGGCCCGGGGCGCGGCGCCCTGACGGCCCCGCTGCTGGACCGCCTGCAGAAACTGGACGCAGTGGAGATCGACCGTGATCTGGCCGCGGCGCTGCGCAGCCACTTCCCGCCCGAACGCCTGACCCTGCACACCGGCGATGCCCTGGAACTGGATCTGGCCGCGCTCGGCCCGCCCCCGCCCGCCGGCTGGCGCGTGGTCGGCAACCTCCCCTACAACATCTCCACCCCGCTGCTGTTCCACCTGCTGGAGCAGAGCGAGCACATCCGCGACATGCATTTCCTGCTGCAGCGCGAGGTGGTGGAACGCATCACCGCCGGGCCGGGCAGCAAGCGCTACGGCCGCCTGAGCGTGATGGTTGCCGCGCGCGCCCGCGCCACCGAACTGCTGGGAGTCCCGCCGGGGGCATTTCACCCGCCGCCGAAGGTGCATTCGGCCGTGGTGCGCATCGTCCCGGATGCCGAGCCGCGGGTACCCGCTGCGCGGCTGCCCGCCTTCGCCGCGCTGGTCAACCGCGCGTTCTCCAATCGGCGCAAGACCCTGCGGCGCGGGCTTGCCGGCCTGCTGGAGGCGGCCGATATCGAGGCCGCCGGCCTGGACCCGGGCCAGCGTCCGGAGACCGTCGACGTCGCCGGTTTCGACGCCCTCGCCCGGCGGATCCCCGAATCCGCCGGCGCGGAGTGACCCGGGCAGGGGCACGGCCCCGCGCCGGGTCCGTTTTTCTCCCTCCACGCCCCGCTCGCGTTACCATGGGCACATGACTGGCAGGGACCGCATGCAGCTGATCGTCGCCGATGTCGGCGGGACCCACACCCGCCTGGCGCAGGCCGAATACGCCCGGGGTACGTGGCAACTGCACGCGACCACCCGCTATGCGAGCCGCGAGTACGCCGGCCTGGGTGCAATCCTCGAGGACTGGCTGGCGCGCCCGGAACAGTCCGGGATGAGCTTCAGCGGCGCGGGCATGGCCGTCGCCGGGCCGGTGCACGCCGGGCGCGCCCGGGTCACCAACCTGCGCTGGCCCGAACTCGCGACCGCCGAACTGGCCGCGGTGGCCGGCGTGCCGGTCGCCCTGCTCAACGATTTCGCCGCGGTGGGCGCCTGTCTCGAGGCCCTGACCCCGGAAGACCGCCTGATCCTGCAGGACGGCGAGGCGGATCCCGCGGGACCGAGGCTGGTCACCGGGGCCGGCACCGGGCTGGGCACCTGCCTGGTCACCCCGCCCGCGGGCACAGATGCCCCGCCGGCGATCCATCCCGGCGAAGGTGGCCACGCGCGTTTTTCCCCGACCGACGCCGACGAGACCGAACTGGCCGCTTTCGTCACCGCCGAGGCCGGCCTGTGCACTCGCGAACACCTGCTCAGCGGCCGCGGCATCGCGCGCATCGGGCGCTTCGAGCTGCAGCGCCGCGACGACCCCGAACTCGGGCGCGCGCTGGCCGCCGCGGAACCCGCCGCCGCCATCAGCGCGCTGGCGGACACCGGTAACCCGGCCGCACTGCGGGTGGTGCGCCGCTTCGTGACCCTGTACGCCGGGCAGCTGGCCGACATGGCGCTGACCGCGCTGCCGCGCGGTGGCGTCTTCATCGGCGGCGGCATCGCCCCGCGCTGGGCCGACCATTTTCTCGCCCCGGCCTTCCGCGAGGCCTTCCGTGCACGCCCGCCGATGGAAGACCTGCTGGAACGCCTGCCAGTGGAACTGATCATTCATCCCGAACCGGGCCTGCTGGGAGCCGCGGTCGCCGCTTCCCGGGCCGGCCCCCACGGAGCATCCGCCCCATGACCATGCAGCAGGAAAATCCCGTCGAGATCGAGGTCTCCAGCGCCTATGTCGAAGACCAGTCGGAACCCGAAGAGGACCGCTACGTCTTCGCCTACCACGTGGTGATCCGCAACGCCGGCGAGCGCAGCGTGCAGCTGCTCAACCGCCACTGGATCATCCGCGACGGGCGCGACCAGACCCAGGAAGTGCGCGGCGAGGGCGTGGTCGGCGAGCAGCCCCATATCGCCCCGGGCGACTCCTTCGAGTACACCAGCGGCACGGTGATCGAGACCCCGGTGGGCATGATGGAAGGCAGCTACGAGATGCGCGACGAGAAGGGGCACACCTTCGAGGCCACCATCCCGCCGTTCACCCTGTCCGTTCCCCGCACGCTGCACTGAGGCCGGCGTGGCACTGTACGCCGTCGGCGACCTGCAGGGCTGCCTGGATCCGCTGGAGCGCCTGCTGGAACGCGTACGCTTCGACCCGTCCCGCGATCGCCTGTGGCTGGTCGGGGACCTGGTCAACCGCGGGCCGGACTCGGCCGGCTGCCTGCGGCGGGTGCGCTCGCTGGGCGCGGCCGCGACCACCGTGCTCGGCAACCACGACCTGCATCTGCTGGCCGCCAGCGAGGGCCTGCGCGAACCCGGCCGGCGCGACACCCTGCAGGAGGTGCTGAACGCCCCGGATGCCGCGGAGCTCCTGGAATGGGTGGCCAGCCAGCCGCTGCTGCATCGCGACCCCGACAACGACTGGACGCTGGTCCACGCCGGCATCCCGCCGGTATGGGACACCGACACCGCCGCCGCCGAGGCGCGGCGAGTAGAGGCCGAACTGGGCGAACCGCGCCGGCGTCGTGCCCTGCTGGAGGTGATGTACGGCGACACGCCGGCGCAATGGGATCCGGCCCTTCAGGGCTACGATCGCCTGCGCTTCGCGATCAACGGCTTCACCCGCATGCGCATGGTCGGCACCGGTCCCGGCGGCGCGCTGGAGTTCGCCAGCAACGGCCCGCCCGAAGAGGCCCCGGCGACGCTGGTCCCGTGGTTCGACCACCCCGCACGCCGCAGCCGCGGAACCCCGGTGGTGTTCGGCCACTGGGCCGCGCTGGGTCACCGCCGCGGCCCCGACTGGCTGGCGCTGGACAGCGGCTGCGTGTGGGGGAACGCGATGAGCCTGGCACGCCTGGACGGTGCCACGCCGCAGACCGCTGCGGTGGAACAGGTCCCCTGCCCGGGGACCTGAGAAGCCCCGGACGGACCTCGTCAGCCCCGCCCGGGGCGGGGATCGTCGACCGGCTCGGCGGGCACGCCCAGCGCCTCGACGATCTGCGAACGCGCCGCCTCGGCGAGCTCGCGGCGCGGGCGATCATGCCCCTCCAGCGGCTCCAGCACATGCACGCTCACCCGCGTGCGCGGGCGGCACAGCAGCCGCCACACGTTGGGCACCAGACGGTCATGCCCGGCGAAAGCCACCGGCACGGTACCGTCGCTGTAGCTTTCGTAATCCAGCGCCACCGGCTGCACCGGATGCGCGGTCCCCGTGACCGCGGCGAACAGCCGCGGATGAAAGCGGCGCAGCCCGTGTCCCCGGGTCGTCGTACCTTCCGGAAACACCACGAAATGCCGCCCCGCGTCCAGCCCCTCGCGCATCGCCTCCACGTGCGCCGAGGCCTCGTGGCCGCCGCGACGGATGAAGCGCGTACCGTGGCGTCGCGCCAGCCAGCCAATGATCGGCCAGCGGGCGATCTCGGCCTTGGACAGGAAACAGGGGTCCACCGCCGCGCCCAGCAACGGGATATCCAGCCAGGACACATGATTGGCGACCACCAGCGACGCCTCGCGGGGTGGTTCCCCCGCGACCTCGCAGTACACGCCCGCCAGCTGCAGCGCCCTGCGGTACCAGGCGCGCCGCACCTGCGAATGTGCCTCGGGGCCGGCGCCCTGTCGCTGCAGCCGCCAGGTGACCCAGACCCCGACCAGCAGATGGCCCAGAATCCGGATCAGCCGGAACACCCCTCTTGCCGTACCTGTCATGCTCCTCCCCCGTGTCACTGCCGGGCGTGTACCCCGGCGCGGGCGCCCATGGTAAACGACCCGCCGCCCATGCAGCCGGAGGCCTTGCGGTTTAATATGGGTTCCTCCCCCCGGCGAGGGGCAACGGAGCAGCAGGGAGCGCGGCACCCAGGCGGCCGGCTTCTCGACCCGGCGGGCAGAGTAAAGGTTTCAGGCAGGGAGCAGTGGTGCGGCAAGCAGAAGGCTGCCGCCGGCAATCAACGCGCCGATGAGGGCCCCGACGGCGACATCGGATGGATAATGGAGGGCAAGAACCAGCCGCGACATCGCCACCAGGGCAGCGAATGGCACCACCAGCCAGGCCCAGATCGGAAGCCAGGCCACCAGCACGACAGTGAAGCCCACCGCGTGCATGGTGTGTCCGGAAGGAAAACTGAACTCATCCAGCGGAGAAATGCTGTGCAGCAGGTCGCCGTGCCGCTGACAGGGACGCGGACGGCCGGCACCCTGCTTGAGCACGCGATAAAGGGGCATGGACACCAGACCCACGGCCATCATGTGCACGCTGACCACCCAGGCCCAGGCCCCGTGGATCAGCGGAAGCGAGAGCATGATGGCGTACCAGGCGACCCCGTCGCCCAGACGCGATACCCCCCGAACAAACGCCCGATGGCCGGCTTTCGCGCGATCCGGTTGAAACGCCGGCAAACCCTTTCATCCAGATTATCGACCCGTTGCAGCAGACGCATGCTGACCCTCCCCGCCTCCGATCCGGCCGAGCTCCGTCAGGCGAGCGCCAAAGCGGCCGACGATCCGTTCCCAGTCCAGGCCTTCGGCCCGCTGCCGCGCGGCCTGCCCCATCACCCGCCATGCGAGGCGGTCGCGGCGTCGGCGCTCCGCCAGATCCAGGGCAGCCGCGGCGAAGGCCTCGCTGTCGTCCGCCGGGTTTCCACTGAGCGGGACCCGCACGCCGTTTTCACCCTCGCGCAGGTGCTCGCGCGCAGCGGCTTCGTCGAAGGCAAGCACCGGAAGCCCGCTGGCCATGGCCTCGATCACCACATTGCCGAAGGTTTCCGAACGTGAGGCGAAGACGAACAGATCCGCGCTGGCGTAATGCGCGGCCAGATCGGCGCCGGTCCGCATGCCGGTAAAGATCACTTCCGGATGACGGGCCTCGAGCGCCGCGCGTGAAGGGCCATCCCCCACCATCACCAGACGCGCGCGCGGCAGGCGGGCACGCACCGCCTCCCAGGCCCGAATCACGTCTTCGGGCGCCTTTTCCGGGGCCAGCCGCCCGACACTGATCAGCACCGGCACATCCACGCCGCCCTCCCACTCGTCGCGCAGGGGCCATGAACGGCGAGCGGGACTGAACAGCCCGGTATCGACGCCCCGTTCCAGCACCCGGATACCGCGGAAACCGGATGACTCCAGTTCCGACGCGAGCGCGCGAGTGGGTACCAGGGTGCAATCGCAGCGGTTGTGGAAGCGGCGCAGGAAAGCCAGCGCCAGGGGACGGGCCCAGGCCATTCCGTAATAACCCATGTATCCGTCGAAACGCGTATGGAAAGCCGAACTGACGGGAATCCCGAGTCGGCGCGCAGCGCTGAGCGCCGCGTGTCCCAGGGGACCCTCGGTAGCAATGTGAACCACCCCCGGGCGCGCACGTTTCCAGTGACGGAGCAAACGACGGCGCACCGGCAGCCCCGCACGCAGGCCCGGATAGCCGGGCAGCGGCACGCCTGGAACCGTGTGTTCCTCGGCCGCGGGCCCGGAGGTCCCTGAGAGCGGGCGGTCGCCGGCCTGCCGCGGGCGCACCACTTCAACCGCATATCCCGTCTCGCGCAGGCCGTTCACCAGTCGCGACAGCGTAAGGGCCACGCCGTTGATCTCCGGGGGCCAGGTCTCGGTCACAACGGCGACCTTCGGAAACTGCGGCTCCCCGCGGGCTGCCTGCACCCCCGAGGACGCCGCGGCGGGAATGCGGGATGTCATGACCGCGGTCATGATCAGAGCTCCCGGGCGGCGGAACCGCCGTTGCCGACACCCGATGACATGTCGTCGGAGGGCGCCGCGTCGGGAATGTACGGGGTCCGTATCCGATAGCGTTCCGGCACGTCGCGAAGCTGCAGCAGCATGAGCAGACAGGCCGCATTGCGCCGCGTGTCATGCGCGGGCTCGCCGGCCACCCGCGCTCCGAGGTCCAGCCAGGCACGGCTGGACGGCGGCAGCCCGTCGGGGGAGGGCATCCCGTGCCAGATGGTCAGGGCATTGGGCAGCGCACTGCGCGGAGCCACACGCTGCCGGGAGGGTACACGCCGAAAAGCACGCAGCCACGCAAGCGCCGGTGGAATCGAACTCGCCACCGGGATACGATCCCGGGCGATCAGATACCGGCAGTCGAGACGTTGAAGCAGATAAACGACGCCGCGCCACAGCGCCTCGAACGCAGCCGGCTGGCCAGCGTGCGCGGGCAGAATGCGCAGGCGGTCGAGTTCCGCCCCGCGTCCGGGCAGGGTGACCAGGGGTCCCAGGTCGAACGATTCCAGGGACGGGAAACCACCGCCCGCCAGGGCACCCTCTTCCGGCAGCAGCCGGGCACAGGCCACTGGCAGGCGACTCCCGCGGGCATACACCAGCAGGTGGTGAGCGTGGCCATCCAGCGGGTCACGATCGAGCCCGTCCAGTCGCGGTGACAGCGAGCCTCCGCGCCGCGCGGCCCCGACACGAAAGCGCAGACGCTGCGCCGCGCGCAGGTCCTCGCGGCCGCTGGCAATGCGCCACTCATACGATGACGGCGTGCGATCGGCGAACTGAGGGGCGGGAGGATTCGGGTGGGGCATGGCGGCAATCTCCACGGGTCATGCCCGGGGAGATTACGGCCGCACTCTTGCACCCCGTTGAACGGGGCATGACGCTTTGGTGACCGCTCCCGATGGAATACCGGAAACGGTGCCGGGCCCGGCCTACGGCAGCTGACCGGTGTAGGCGCCGGATTCGACCGGCAGGTCCTCGCCTTCCCAGGACTTCATGCCGCCGGCGACGTTGACCACGTTGCTGAAGCCCATCTCCTGCAGGCGCAGGACCGACAGGGCAGCGCGCCCGCCGGTGGCGCAGATGATGGCCACGGGCTTCTCGCGCGCGGAGTACAGCGCCTCGATGCGATGCGGGGTATTGGGGTCGGCGGCGCCTTCCAGCAGGCCGCGCGGGATCAGCAGCGAATCCGGCACGTGGGCGCGTTCGTATTCATAAGGTTCGCGCACGTCGACGAGGGTCCAGTCCTCGCCCTTCTGCCGCGCCTCGTGCAGCTCTTCCGGGGAGATCTCGCGGATGTTTTCGCGCGCCGCGGCGACGAAGTCCTTCATCAGCTTTTCGCTCATGGGGCATTCCTTTTCTTCGGGTTCGTTTGGGTTTCGGGATAAATGGACAATCCTGACAGTCTGCGGGCTTTGCGGCCGATTTCAAGCGAGCTCCGCTCACTCCACCGCCAGGCGCTCCGCCAGCGTCGCGGGGTCGTCCACCGGCGGTTCGCAGTGCAGCCCGCGGCACAGCCAGGCGCGCGGTCCGCCCTCGCGCGGCGCCTTGCCGGCCAGGGCGTCGGGCAGATCGCGGGCATCGTCGGGCACGGGGAAGACCCGCGCCGCGCCATCGGCGGCAGCGATCGTCCGGCGCGCGTCGGCCAGCACCTCGCCCTGCCCGCGCAGGATCACCAGCGGCGGGGCGTGATAATGCATGTCCAGCGCCACCAGCAGGCTCATGTGGCCCATCGGCGCCTGCTCGATCATCGGCCCGGCGTTGGCCAGCACACCCTCGGCCGCCTCCAGATAGCGCGGTTCGGCCAGCAGGTGCCCCAGCCGGATCAGGCACTGCGCGGCGATCCCGTTGCCCGCGGCCATGGCATCGTCGGAATACACCTTGGGCCGCTGGATCAGGGCCTCGTGGTCGCGCGCGGTGTAGAAAAAGCCGCCGCTGGCATCATCGTGGAAATCCTCCATCAGGGCCCCGGCCAGGGTCACGGCCCAGTCCAGAAGCTCGCTGTCCCATTCAGTCTCCAGCAGCGCCAGGGTCGCCTCCAGCAGCGCGGCATAGTCGTCGAGGCAGGCGCGCGGCATGGCCGAGGTCGCCCCCTCGCGATAGCTGGCGTACAGGCGCCCGTCGTGCCAGTGCAGGCGCCGCACCGCCGCCATTGCGTCCTGTGCCAGCACCAGCCAGTCGGGGCGATCCAGCGCGCGGGCGGCGCGCGCCAGGCCGGTGATCATCAGCGCGTTCCATCCGGCCAGCAGCTTGTCGTCGCGATGCGGGCGCACGCGCTGTTCACGCGCCTCCAGCAGCCGCTCGCGCGCCTGGTTCAGGCGGGACGCGGCCTCCTCCGGGGAGATCCCCAGGGCATCCGCGACGGTGTCCGGCGGCACCACTTCGTGCAGGTGCCAGCGGCCCTCGAAGTTGGGCGGCCCCTGCAGACCCCACACGCGTGCGGCAACCGCCCATTCCTCGGCCGGCAGCAGCGCCTCCACGGTCTCCGGATCCCAGACGTAGAAGCGCCCTTCCTCGCCTTCGGAATCGGCGTCCAGGCTGGAACAGAAGGCGCCGCTGGCATCCCGCATCTCGCGCTCGAGCCAGGCCACCGTCTGCTCCGCGACCCGGCGCGAACGGATGTCGCCGCGCGCCGCGCGTTCGGCGTACAGCCCCAGCAGCGGCCCGTTGTCGTACAGCATCTTCTCGAAATGCGGGATCATCCAGCGGGTGTCCACCGAGTAGCGACAGAACCCGCCGCCGACCTGGTCGAACAGTCCGCCGGCGGCCATCGCGTCCAGGGTCGCATCCAGCATGCGGCGGGACTCGCCGTCGCCGTGGCGGGCCGCATGCCAGGCCAGCCAGTCGAGCGAGGCCGGATGGGGGAACTTGGGCGCATCGCCGAAACCGCCATGCTCCGCGTCGAAGCTCTGCGCCAGTTCCGCGCGGGCCTTGTCCACCACGCTCAGCGCCGGGATGCTGCCGCCCTCGGGGTTGTAGATCCGCGTGAGCGCCTGCTGCAGGGAATCGTTCTGGCGCCGGATCTCCTCCGGATGTTCGGAGAGGAAATCGGCCACGCGGTTGAGCAGATCCACGAACGACGGCAGCCCGTGCCGCGGGGTGCTCGGGAAGTAGGTCCCGGCGAAGAACGGCACCTGGTCCGGCGTCAGGAACACCGTCAGCGGCCAGCCGCCCGGGCGCTGCGCCAGCAGCATGTGCGCGTTCTGGTAGATGCGATCGAGATCGGGCCGCTCCTCGCGATCCACCTTGATGTTCACGTAGCGCCGGTTCATCACCTCCGCGGTCGCCGGATCCTCGAAGGATTCATGCGCCATCACGTGGCACCAGTGGCAGGCGGAGTACCCGATCGACAGCAGGATCGGCTTGTCCTCGGTCCGCGCCCGCTCCAGGGCCTCCTCGCCCCACGGATACCAGTCGACCGGATTGTCCGCGTGCTGTTGCAGATACGGGCTGCTGGCGCCGGCGAGACGGTTCATGGCGACCTCCCTGGAAACGTGGGTGGCGAAAGTCGGGACGAAGACGGTCCCGATGCGTGCGAATGCCTTGCAGGACCGGTAGGATGTGCGGCTGTTTCGGCCACCGCAAGCGCCCATGCCTGTTCACCCGTTTATCGATCCGGTCGCACTCTCCCTGGGCCCGGTCAGCATCCACTGGTACGGGCTGATGTACGTCATCGGATTCCTGGCCTTCTGGGGGCTGGGGGTCTGGCGCGCGCGCGCGCGCAACTGGGATCCGCTGGAGCCACGCCAGGTCGGCGACCTGCTGTTCTGGGGCGCGATCGGCGTGATCATCGGCGGGCGCCTGGGCTACGCGCTGTTCTACAACTTCGACGGCGTGCTGGCCGACCCGCTGAGCCTGATCCGGCTGTGGGAGGGCGGCATGTCCTTCCACGGCGGGCTGATCGGCGTGCTGGTCACCGCCTGGCTGTACGCCCGGCATCTGCACCAGCCGTTCTTCCGCCTGACCGATTTCATCGCCCCGCTGATCCCCATCGGTCTGGGCGCCGGGCGCGTGGGCAACTGGATCAACGGCGAGCTGTGGGGCAAGCCCACCGACCTGCCGTGGGCGATGGTCTTCCCCGCGGCCGACTACGTACCCCGGCATCCCTCGCAGCTCTACCAGGCCTTTCTCGAAGGCGTGGTGCTGTTCGTGGTGCTGTGGCTGGTGTCGCGCCAGCCGCGGCGGACCGGTCTGGTCTCGGGCCTGTTCCTGACCCTGTACGGCGCGTTCCGCTTCGTGGTGGAGTTCGTGCGCGAACCGGACGCGCACATCGGCTATCTCGCCTTCGGCTGGGTCACCATGGGGCAGGTCCTGTCGCTGCCGGTGATCCTGTTCGGCCTCGGCCTGATCGTCTGGTCGCGCCGCAACCCCCTGCCCGAACCCCGCCCGGACACCTCCGACAAGCCCTGAGGACGCAGCATGCGGCAATATCTGGACCTCGTCCGCCACATCCGCGACCACGGCAGCGACCGCCCGGACCGCACCGGCACCGGCACGCGCTCGGTGTTCGGCTACCAGATGCGCTTCGATCTGGCGCAGGGCTTCCCCCTGGTCACCACCAAGAAGACCCATCTGCGCTCGGTCATCCACGAGCTGCTTTGGTTCCTCGCGGGGGACACCAACGTGGGCTACCTGCGCGACAACAAGGTGACCATCTGGGATGAATGGGCCACCGAGAGCGGTGAACTGGGCCCGATCTACGGCGCCCAGTGGCGTTCCTGGCCGCTGCCCGACGGAGGCACCCACGATCAGCTGACGGAGCTGCTGGGCAACCTTCGCACCCGCCCGCACTCGCGCCGCCACGTGATCTCCGCATGGAACGTCGCCGACCTGCCGGACGAGACCCGTGCCCCGCAAGAGAACGCGGCCGCCGGCCTTATGGCCCTCGCCCCCTGCCATGCCCTGTTCCAGTTCTACGTGGCCGACGGCCGGCTGTCCTGCCAGCTGTACCAGCGCAGCGCCGACGTGTTCCTCGGCGTACCCTTCAACATCGCCAGCTATGCCCTGCTGACCCACATGATCGCGCAGGTGGTTGACCTGGCACCCGGCGAATTCGTCCATACCCTGGGCGATGCGCACCTCTACACCAACCACGCCGAGCAGGTCGACACCCTGCTGGGACGCGAGCCGCTGCCGCTGCCCACGCTGCACCTGAACCCGGAGGTGCGCGACCTGTTCGCGTTCCGCTTCGAGGACATCGAGGTCCGCGACTACCAGTCCCACCCCGCCATCCGCGCCCCCATCGCCATCTAGCCCGCCATGCGCTAGATTGGTTCTGAGGACCGGGAGGCGACCATGAAGCAATACACGGTCATTATCGAGCAGGGCGACAGCGGCTGGGGAGCCTATGTTCCGGACCTCCCGGGCTGCATTGCGACCGGTGACAGCCGCGAGGAAGTCATGGCCGCGATTCGCGAGGCGATCACCATGCACCTGGAAGCCCTGCATGACGAAGGCGAGCCGATTCCCGAACCGCACCATTCCAGCGAAACCGTGCGAATCGATGCAGCCTGAAGCCCGGGGACCCGAGATCCATATCATCGTGGCGCTGGACCCGGATCACGTGATCGGGCGCGACAACGACCTGCCTTGGCGGCTGCCGGACGACCTGCGGCACTTCAAGCGGGTGACCGCCGGCCATCCGGTGATCATGGGCCGGCGCACGTTCGAATCCATCGGCCGGCCGCTGCCGAAGCGCCGCAACCTGGTCCTGACCCGGCAGACCGACTGGCAGCAGCCCGAGGGCGTCGAGGTCTTTTCCGACCTGGACAAAGCGCTGGCGAATATCGATTCGGGTCCGGCGTTCGTGATCGGCGGGGCCGGGCTGTTCGCCGAGGCCCTGCCGCGCACCGGGGTCCTGCACCTGACCCGGGTGCACGAACGCCATCCCGGCGATACGTATTTCCCCGCCATCGATCCCGCAGAATGGACGCTGACCGAGTCGGAATACCACCCGGCCGACGAGCAGCACGCCTGCGCGTTCACCTTCGAGCGTCTGGAGCGGCGCTGAGCCGGATCAGCGCGTGCCGAAGCGCGGCAGCAGCCGCGCGGGTAGCAGCTGCACCAGGATGAAGCCCAGCAGGGCCGCGACCACGATGCTCGGCCCGGTGGGGGTATCCCACTGGAACGACCCCGCGATCCCCGCGCCCACCGCGAGCATGCCCAGGACCCCGGCGAGGATCGCCATCTGCTCCGGGGTGCGGGCGAAGCGTCGCGAGGTCGCCGCCGGGATGATCATCAGCGCCGTGATCAGCAGTACGCCGACCACCTGCATCGCCGCCGCGATCACCAGCGCGATCAGCAGCATCATGCCCAGGCGCACCGGCAGGGCCCGCACGCCCTCCACCCGCGCCAGTTCCTCGTGCACGGTCAGCGCCAGCAGAGGCCGCCAGAGCGCGATCAGCAGCACCAGCGCGATCAGCCCGCCGATGGCGATCGCGAGCAGGTCGTCACGCCCCACCGCGAGGATGTCGCCGAACAGATAGGCCATCAGGTCCACCCGCAGCCCCTCGACGAAGGCCACGGCCACGATCCCCAGCGACAGCGCGCTGTGGGCGAGGATCCCCAGCAGGGTGTCCGAGCCCAGCTCCTGATAGCGCTGCAGGATCACCAGGAGCACCGCGATGGCGATGCACACCAGCGTCACCATCAGGTTGAGATTCAGCCCCAGCAGAAAGCCCAGGGCCACCCCCAGCAGTGCCGAGTGCGACACCGTGTCGCCGAAATAGGCCATGCGCCGCCACACCACGAAGGCGCCCAGCGGCCCCGCGACCACCGCCACCATCAGGCCCGCCAGCACGGCGCGCACCAGGAAGTCGTCCAGCCAGCCGGCGATGTCCATCAGTGACGGCACCCCGGACCGTGTTGCGGATCGTTGCAGGAGGTGTCCGTGCCCTCTCCATCCAGCGGGCGCACCTCGCCGTGCAGGCCGTGCACGTGATTGTGATCGTGGGTGTAGACCGCCAGACCCCGCAGATCCACGCTGGGGAACAGGCGCCGGTATTCCGGATGGCGCGAGACTTCCTCGGGGTTTCCGGTGCAGCAGACATGCTGGTTCAGGCAGATCACCGTCTCGGCACCGGCCATCACGAAATGCAGGTCGTGCGAGACGATCAGCACCCCGCAGCCGGACTCGCGGCGGATGTCGTCCAGCATCGCGAACACATCGCCCTGCCCCACCACGTCGACCCCCTGGGCCGGTTCGTCCAGCACCAGCAGATCGGGCTCGCCCAGCAATGCCCGCGCCAGCAGCACCCGCTGGGTCTCGCCGCCGGACAGCGACTGGATCGGCGAATCGATGAGGTGGCCGACCCCCACCCGCTCCAGCTTGGCCAGCAGTTCACGCCGCGGCAGCCGCTGGCGCATGCGCAGAAAACGATATACCGACAGCGGCAGCACCGGTTCGATCTGCAGCCGCTGAGGCATGTAACCGACCCGCAGATCCGGGGCGCGTTCCACGTGGCCGCCGTCCGGCTGCCACAGTCCCATCAACACACGCAGCAGGCTGGTCTTGCCCGCGCCGTTGGGGCCGATGATCATCGCCGCCTCGCCCGCGTGCACCGCCATCGACACCCGGTCGAGGATCGTCCGTCCGCCCCGCTCCACCGTCACCTCGCGGGCCGCCACCAGCGGCCCGGAACCCCGCTCCGGGCGCGGCCGCGGATGGCGGCCCGCGCGGTGACCGCGTAACCAGTTGTGGACGCTCGCGAACATGATGGTATTGTATAACATCCAGATCCCAGACGGAGCCCCGGTCATGATGCGCAAACGTTTCCCCCTGCTCACCGGCACCCTGGTTGCCATCGCCACGCTGGCCGTACCCGCACAGGCGGACGACCCGCGGGTGGTCTCCAGCATCCTCCCGATCCACGGCCTGGTCGCGGGCCTGGTGGACGACGTAATGGAGGCCGATGTCCTGCTGCCGCCGGATGCCTCACCGCACGGCTACTCCATGCGCCCGTCCGAAGCCCGGCGTCTGCAGAATGCGGACGTGGTGGTCTGGGTCGGGCCCGACCTGGAGACCTTCCTCGAATCCCCCCTGCGCAATCGGGGAGAAGGTACCACGGTCGTGACCCTGATGGAGGACATGGACCTCGATCTGCTGCCCACGCGCTCGGGCGGGGTCTGGGAACCGCACGACCACGGTCACGATCATGATGCGGCGCATGAAGAGGCCCGCGAAGAAGGACATGGCGGAGAGCATGACCACGGCCATGACCATGAGCACGGGCATGATCACGACCACGGCCATGACCACGACCACGGACATGACCACGACCACGGGCATGACCACGAGCACGGGCATGATCATGACCACGGACATGACCACGACCACGGACATGACCACGACCACGGACATGACCACGACCACGGACATGACCACGACCACGGCCATGACCATGACCACGGGCATGACCACGACCACGGCCATGACCATGACCACGGGCATGACCAGGAGCACGGGCATGGCCACCAGGACGCCCACATCTGGCTGTCGCCCGACAACGCCCGGGCGATCGTGACGCAGCTTGCGGACCGACTCGGGGAGAATTTCCCCGACAAGGCCAGCGCCCTGGAAGACAACCGTGACCGCATGCTGGAACGCATCGACGAGTTCGATGCCGAACTGAAAGAGCGCCTGGAACCGGTGCGCGGCGAGGCCTTCGTAGTGTTCCACGACGCCTACCAGTATTTCGAGGCCCATTACGGCCTGAACGCAGCCGGCTCCATCACCGTCGACCCGTCCCGCAGTCCCGGGGCACGGCGCATCAGCGAACTGCGTGATCGCCTGTCCGCGGACGATGTCACCTGCCTGTTCACCGAACCGCAGTTCCGCCCGGCGCTGGCCGAGACCATCGTGGAAGGACACGCGACGCGCCTGGGTCAACTGGACCCGGTCGGTGTCGACATCCAGCCCGGCCCGGACGCCTGGTTCGAACTGATGGACGACCTGGCCGACGGCTTCCTCGACTGCATGAAGCGCGAATAAGCCCCATCCGCCAGGGCCGCTCACCCAGCCATTCGCGAGTCGCGCAGCCATCGCCCCCGTCATTGCGAGTCGCCGCAAGGCGACGTGGCAATCCGCCGAAGCGGCCTGCACGCAGGATCAGGGGCTGCGACCGAAGATCGCCACGTCGCTGCGCGACTCGCGATGACAGGAATCCATGCTCGTCGTTGCGAGGTGATCACCGTCTCGCCGTCCTCGTTCGTCCGGCCTACTCGCGATGACGGGAATTCGTGCTCGTCGTTGCGAGGTGATCACCGTCTCGCCGTCCTCGTTCGTCCGGCCTGCTCGCGATGACGGGAATTCGTGCTCGTCGTTGCGAGGTGATCACCGTCTCGCCGTCCTCGTTCGTCCGGCCTGCTCGCGATGACGGGAATTCGTGCTCGTCGTTGCGAGGAGCCGAAGGCGACGTGGCAACCTCCGGACCAATTCCCTGGGCGGGCGGATCGGGCAGGCCCGAAAGCAGGCCCGCCCGGATGGCGCGTCAGCCGTGGGTGCCGCTGCGCGGTTGCGCGCCGGCGGCGTCGCCGATCGGTTCCTGGTACACCAGGTCGAGCGCCTTGGCCGCCGCCACTTCGTTGAAACGGCGGTTCGGCAGGTTGTGCGGCGACGACTTGATGGTGTCGATGTCGTCCGCCGACTCGGCGAGGATGCAGGCCATCGCCTCGACGAAGGCGTCCAGGGTCTCCTTCGCCTCGGTTTCGGTCGGCTCCACCAGCAGGCATTCCGGCACCAGCAGCGGGAAGTAGGTGGTGGGGGCATGGAAGCCGTGATCCAGCAGCCGCTTGGCCACGTCGCCGGCGGTCAGCCCCGTCTCCTTCGCCTGCTTCTTCAGGGTGACGATGAACTCGTGGGTCGCGCGGCGTTCCGGATAGGCCAGATCAAATCCGGCGGCCCTGAGCTCGCTCGCGAGGTAGTTGGCGTTGAGGGTCGCGAACTCGGCGACCCGAACCATGCCCTCGCGACCCAGCATGCGCATGTACACATAGGCACGCAGCAGCACCCCGGGGTTGCCCATGAACGCCGACAGCCGGCCGATGGTCTCGGGCCGATCGGCCTCGTCGGCCAGGCGGTAGCCGCCCTGCCCGTCCTCTTCCACGTGCGGCACCGGCATGTACGGCAGCAGCCGCTCGCCCACGCCCACCGCGCCGGAGCCCGGACCGCCCCCGCCGTGCGGCGTGGAGAAGGTCTTGTGCAGGTTCATGTGGATCACGTCGAAGCCCATGTCGCCCGGGCGCACCTTGCCGAGGATGGCGTTGAGGTTGGCGCCGTCGTAATACAGCAGGCCGCCGGCGTCGTGCACGATCTTCGCGATCTCCTCGATGCGGCGCTCGAACACGCCCACGGTGGACGGATTGGTGAGCATGATCCCGGCGGTCTGCGGGCCCACGGCCTCCTTCAGCGCGTCGATATTCACGTCGCCGCTGGCATCGGTGGGGATCTCGCGCACTTCGTAGCCGCACATGATCGCGGTGGCCGGGTTGGTGCCGTGCGCGGCGTCGGGCACGATGATCTCGCGGCGCTCGGTGTCGCCCCGAGCATCGTGGTAGGCGCGGATCATGGCCACGCCGGTGAACTCGCCCTGCGCGCCCGCCATCGGCGCCAGCGACACGCCCTGCATGCCGGTGACCTCGCGCAGCATCTCCTGCAGCTCGTACATGGTCTGCAGGAAGCCCTGGCTGTGGCTGGCCGGGGCCAGCGGATGGCGGTTCAGGAACCCGGGCAGCATCGCCAGGCTGTTACAGGCGCGCGGGTTGTATTTCATCGTGCACGAGCCCAGCGGATAGAACTCGGTGTCGATGGAGAAATTCTTCTGCGACAGCCGCGTGTAGTGACGCACCACGTCCAGCTCCGAGGCGGCCGGCAGGCCGGGCGCCGACTTCCGCCGCAGGTTCGCGGGGATGGCCGTGGCCGCGTGTTCCTGCGGCGCCTGGGCCACGGCGGAGCGACCGGCGTGGGAATGTTCGAAGATCAGCTTGGTTTCCGTGGTGTTCATGGCGGTTTCTCGCTTCGGTATTCGGGTAGACGGCGGGCCCCGGCGGATCTGCACCGCGCGGGGCCCGCCGGAGGCCTGTCGCGTTACTGGGTGGGGCTCAGCGTCGCCCGGTCGTCCAGCGCGGCGAAGACCGCGTCGTAGTCGGGTTCGTCGCCGATCTCGGGGACCAGCTGGGCATGCATCACCAGATTGTCGGCATCCAGCACCAGCATCGCGCGGGCGGTGATCCCGGCCAGAGGTCCGTCCTGGATCAGCACGCCGTAGTCCTTGGCGAAATTGCGATCGCGCATCATCGACAGCACCGTGACGCGTTCCAGCCCCTCCACGGAGCAGAAACGGTCCATCGCGAAGGGCAGATCGGCGGAGACGATGAGTGCATGCACGTCGGGGCGCTGTTCGACGAACTGGTTGATCTTCTTGGTCGACTCGGCACACACCGGCGTGTCGAGACTGGGCACGATGTAGATCATCTTGCGCTTGTCGCCGAAATCGGCGAGCGAGACATCGTTCAGGTCCTTGCCCGTCAGCGTGAAGTCCGGAGCCGGCGAACCCACGTGGGGCAGGTCGCCGTTGGTGTGGATCGTGTTGCCCTCTAGCTTGGTCTCGGCCATGTCAGCCTCCTCGGCGGTTGGGGTATGGCACGTCGCGTGGAGTGACTCCCCGCTCAGGCCGCGCGGGCCTGCTCGCAGGCAGTCACGTACTGCTCCAGATCGTTCTCGTTCTTGGTCTCGGTCACGCAGGCCAGCACGCAGCCGTCCAGCGCCGGATAGTCCCGGCCGAGGTCGTGCCCGGCGAGCACGCCGGCGTCGGCCATCGACTGCAGCTGCGTGGCGGCATTGCCACCGAAGTCCAGCGCCACCTCGTGGAAATATTCGCCGGTGAAGCGCGGCTTGATGCCCTTGGCGGCGAGCTTTTCCACCAGGGCATGGGTGTTGGCGTAGCAGGCCTCGGCCACGCGGGTCAGGCCCTCGTCACCCAGCATGGACATGTGGATGGTCGCGGCCGTCACGACCAGCCCCTGGTTGGTGCAGATGTTGGAGGTGGCCTTGGAGCGGCGGATGTGCTGCTCGCGGGCCTGCAGCGTCAGCACGAAGCCCGGCTTGCCGTCGGCATCCTCGGCACGACCGACGATGCGCCCCGGCATCTGCCGGATATGCTTCTTGCGCGTGGTCATGAAACCGAAATACGGCCCGCCGGAGGACAACGGCGCGCCCAGCGGCTGGCCCTCGCCCACCACGATGTCGACGCCGTTGCCGCCCCACTCGCCCGGGGGCTTCAGCAGCGCCAGCGAGACCGGATTGACCACGCCGATCACCGGGACTTCGCGCTCCTCGGCCCAGCCGGTCAGGCCGTCCACGTCCTCGAGGATGCCGAAGAAGTTCGGCTGGCTGATGATCATCGCGGTGATGTCGTCGTCGGCGTGCGCGGCCAGCGCCTCCACCGGGGTCTGGCCGGTGGTCTCGTCGAACGGGACCTCGATCAGCTCGATGCCCTGATTGCCGATCAGCGTATCGATCACGCGGCGGTACACCGGATTCAGCGCCCCCGGGACCAGCACCCGCTTGCTCTTCGAGCGGCGGTTCACACGCACCGCCATCAGCACGGCCTCGGCCAGCGCGGAGGCACCGTCATACAGCGAGGCGTTGGAGGCCTCCATGCCGGTCAGACGGGCCATCATGGTCTGGTACTCGTAGATCAGCTGCAGCGTGCCCTGCGACGCCTCGGCCTGGTAGGGCGTGTAGGCGCTGTAGTACTCGCCGCGGGTGGCGATCTGCCACACGGCCGCCGGGATGTGGTGCTCGTACGCCCCGGCGCCAATGAAATTCGAGGGCATGCCGTCGCGGGCGGCCCGCTCCTGCATCAGGCGGGAGATCCACATTTCGTTGAGACCCTCGGGGATGCCCTCCAGCGGTGGCGCGCGCAGCCCGGCCGGGATCTCGTCGAACAGATCCTCCACGGAATCGGCGCCGATGGACTCGAGCATCGAACGGATGTCTTCTTCGGTATGCGGGATAAACGGCATGACTTTCTCGCTTTCGCTGACGCGAAGTTCTTCGGCGGCGCCCCGGTGCCCGTCGGACACCGGGGTACGGCCGCCACCGGTGGCTTCAGGATTCGGCTTCGACGTGCGCGGCGTAGGCGTCCGCGTCCATCAGGCCGTCCAGCTCGCCGGCATCCGCCGGCTTCATGCGGAACAGCCAGCCATCCTCGAAGGGCGACTCGTTGACCTTCTCGGGGCTGTCTTCCAGCTCCGCGTTGGTCTCGGTCACCTCGCCCGTGATCGGGGCGTAGATGTCGGAGGCGGCCTTGACCGACTCGACCGTGGCACAGGCCGCGCCGGCCTCCAGGCTGCTGCCGGCCTCGGGGGCCTCGACGAACACCAGATCACCCAGCAGCTCCTGCGCGTGATCGGTGATGCCGATGGTCACGGTGCCGTCGTCTTCGGTACGAACCCATTCATGGCTCTTGGTGTATTTCAGGTCCTTCGGTGCTTCGCTCATGACTTCATCCTTATAGCGTTGAAACCCGGGTACGCAGTGTAGCCACTGCGCACTGCAATTGTACGGTCCGCGTCAGGCGGAAGGCAGTTCGATCTGCGGCTCGCCGTTGCGCACGAACACCGGGCGCACGACCCGCACCGGCAGGCGCTTCCCGCGGATCTCCGCCTCCAGGCGCTCGGCATCGGCCGCGGCGGCCGGGACCCGGGCGAAGCCGACGGACACGCCCAGGCTGGGCGCGAAGCTGCCCGAGGTCACCTCGCCGTCGCCGGCGTCGGTCACGATACGCGTCCCGCCGCGCAGCACGCCGCGGCCTTCCAGCACCACGCCCACCAGGCGCTGCTGCACGCCCGCGGCCTTCTCGCGTTCGATGGCCGCACGACCGATGAAATCACGCTCGGCGTCCTTCAGCGCCACGGTCCAGCCGAGGTTGGCGGTCAGCGGGCTGGTCTCGGTGTCCATGTCGGTGCCGTAGAGATTCATCCCCGCCTCCAGGCGCAGGGTGTCGCGCGCGCCCAGCCCGATGGGGTCGACCCCGGCATCCAGCAGCGCCTGCCAGAAGCCCTCGGCCTCCGCGGCCGGCAGCATCACCTCGAAGCCGTCTTCGCCGGTGTAGCCGGTGCGCGCGACGAACCACTGGTCGTTCCACAGCGCGGAGAACGGCTTGAGCTCGCCCGCGCCGCGCAGGTCTTCCGGCAGCAGCGGCAGCGTCTTCGCCACCGCCTCGGGGCCCTGCACCGCGATCAGGGCGAATTCCGGGCGCGGCTCCACGCGGACGTCAAAGTCCTGCGCCACGGACTGCATGTGGGCGATGTCGCCCTCGGCGGTGCCCGCGTTGACCACCGCGCGATAGGTGTCCCCGCCCAGCCAGTAGATGATCAGGTCGTCGATCACGCCGCCGCGCTCGTTCAGCATGCAGCTGTACAGCGCGCGGCCTTCGGTCTTCAGTTTGGCCACGTCGTTGGCCAGCAGATAGCGCAGGAAGGCCTGCGCCTGCGGGCCGTGGATGTCGACCACGCGCATGTGCGAAACATCGAACATGCCGGCACCGGCGCGCACCTTCTTGTGCTCTTCCATCTGCGAGCCGTAATGCAGCGGCATCTCCCAGCCGGCGAAATCGACCAGCTTGGCGCCGGCACGTTCGTGGGCGGCATGGAGCGGGGTTTTCTTCAGCGTCATGCTTTTCGTCCTGCAGTTGTTCCGGCGTCGATGGCGTCGCGGTCATCCGCGCATAAAAAAAGGGCGGCCGACAGGATTAACTGCCAGCCGCCCCTCTGTCCTGAAACCTGAGAGTTTGCGCGCCCCGCGGTCCTTATGGACCCGGGCGATCGCCCCCTTCGGTGGGCCGTCTGCCGGCCGCTCTCCAGAGTTCGTCGTTTCATCATCCCGGTCCTGAAGCCTGAGCGATTCCGGGCGGATGTTGCGCCTTCGGCGTCTGCGGCGCGCGCCCGAGGCGCAGCGCGGCAGAACTCTTCCAGGACGATGTGCGGAGATTCGGCTCCGCTGACGTGAGTCCGATTATAGGCGATCCGCCGCCGGAACCCAATGCCCCGGTTCGGGCCGGGTACATGAAATCCCGCACATGGATCAGCGACGGATGCCGTCCAGCCCGAACGCGCGCAGCGCGAGCTGGCGCTTGACCGGGACCAGCCCGTCCACCAGCCGCACCCCGGCCCCGCGCAGTTCCGGCAGACCGGCGCGGCGGGCACCGAACAGCAGGCGAAAGCCGTCCATCGCGCGCTGCATCATCGCGTTCTCCGGGCGCCGCGCACGGGTGTAGGCGCGCAGCCCGCGCGGATCGCCGGGGTCGCGCCGGTTGGGGCCGGCAAGCTGGCGCAGCAGCGCGTCGACATCGGCCAGTCCCAGATTGAGCCCCTGCCCCGCCAGCGGATGGATGGTGTGCGCCGCGTCCCCGGCCAGCACCACCCGCCCGGCGAAATAGTCGCGCGCATGGCGCGCCACCAGCGGGAAGCTGGCGCGCGGCGAGGTGCCGGTCACCGGGCCGGGACCGCCATCGATCGCGTTCGACAGCTCGCGGATGAAGGTCGCATCATCCATCGCCATCACGTCATCGGCCTCGGGCTCCGGCAGCGACCAGACGATGGAACAGCGCCCGTCACCCAGCGGCAGGAAGGCCAGGATGCGCTCGTCGTCGAAGCGCTGCCAGGCGGTGTCGCCATGCCCCTGCGCGGTCTCTACCGTGGCCACCACCCCGCGCGCGTGGTACGGGCGCTCAGTCACGGCGATCCCCGCGCGTTCGCGCAGGGCCGAACGCGCCCCGTCGGCCGCCACCACCAGGCGCGCCGAGGCCAGCGGCGCATGCCCCTCGGCATAGACATCCACCCGATCGGGCCGCAGGTCCACACTGCGCCACGCGGTCTCCGACCACAGCGCCACGCCGCGCTCGCGCAGGGCCTGCCACAGCACCGCCTCCAGCGCCGCGTTCTCCACCGTCCAGCCGAGTTCGGGCACGCCCAGATCATCCGCGTCGAAGCGAATATGCGCGGGGCCGTGCGCGTCCCACACCTGCATGCCGGAGAAGGCATGGGCGCGGTTCGCCGCCAGGGCCTCCTGCACACCCAGGCGATCCAGCAGACCCATGGCCGCGGCGTTGAGCGTGACCACCCGGGTCACCGGCGCGGTCGCCGGATCGAACGCCGGCGCCGGTCCGCGCTCCAGCACCGCCACCCGCATGCCGGCGCGGGCGCAGCCCAGGGCGGTGGCCAGGCCGGTGGCGCCACCGCCCACCACCAGCACGTCCAGCGGCTCGCCGGCGCGCGTCATGCCCGCGTCTCCGGCAGCCGCGACAGGGTATGCCGCGGCACCGGCCGCAGCCCCATGGCCCCGTGCGCGAAGGCATCGCGCAGCGGCGGCACCCGGTCGACCGTCATCATGCCCAGCCCCAGGGCATGGCCCAGCAGCCCGTCAACATGGCGCATCCCGCGGGCGAGGAAATCGGTCACCCCGACGATGCGGCGGATGTCGCCCTCGCGCCGGCGCGCCCAGGCCTCCAGCACATGCCGGCCACCGGGATCGGCCACGAACGCAGGGCGTCCGTCGGGCTGCGCACCCTCGCGCAGCACGCCCAGCAGATCGGCCACGTCGCGCAGCGCCAGGTTCAGCCCCTGCCCCGCCACCGGATGCACCGAGTGGGCAGCGTTGCCCAGCAGCAGCGCGCGTTCGGCGAACGGTTGCGGCGCATGCATCCGCTGCAGCGGGAAGCGCAGCACGTCCCCCGCCGGGTGCAGCCGCCCCAGCGCCCAGCCGAAACGTTCCTGCAGCGCCGCCATGCGGGCCGGCTCGTCCAGTTCCAGGCGGGCGTCGCAGACCTCCGGCGGGGCTACCCAGACCACGTTCATGCGCCCGTCGGCCTGCGGCAGCAGCGCCAGCGGCCCCTCGTCGGTAAAGCGCTCGAAGGCCTCGCCGTCATGCGCACGCGAGGGCCGCACGTCGAACACCAGGGCATCGGCATCGTAGCGATGGCGCTGCACCGGGATGCCCAGCGCCTCGCGGGTCGGCGAGCCGACGCCGTCGGCGGCGATCAGCAGCCGCGCGCGACAGGACCACGCCCCGTCGGGCCCCTCCAGGTGCAGGCGGCGCGCGCCGTCCTCGGCCGTCTCCGCGCCCGCCAGGGTGGTGGCGTGATGACTGACCACGCCCGCCCCATCCCGGGCCCGCGCCAGCAGGGGATCCAGCGCCGCGGCCGGCACCACCTGCCCCAGGGCCTCGCGGCCCATCTGCGCGGCATCCATGCGCACCCGGCCCAGCCCCCCGCGGCGGCTGACGACGATGCGCCGGATGGGCGCGGCGGTGGTCGCCAGCTCCGCCCAGTAGCCGAGATCGTCCAGCAGGGTGGCCGAGCCGGCCGCGAGGGCATAGCCACGGGTGTCCTCGCGCGGGGCGGCCGGATCCGGCGCCGGGCCGCGTTCGAACAACCTTACCGTGTAGCCGGCGCGCGCCAGGGTGCAGGCCGTCAGCCCGCCCACCGGCCCGCCGCCGACCACGGCGACGTCGGTTTCGGTTTGCGTTTGTGTTCCGCGATTCACGGTGGCCTCCATGCGCGTCCCTCTGCCCCGGTTTCAGCGACGCCCGGGCGCGCCGTCGGCCATGCAGGCCTCGATGGCCTCCACGGTCTTCGGGCAGGCCTCGGTCAGCACCTCGTGCCCGTCGCGGGTCACGGCCACGTCGTCCTCGATGCGCACGCCGATCCCGCGCAGGTCCTCCGGGGCCTCGCAGTACGGGCCGAAATACAGCCCGGGCTCGACGGTCATCACCATCCCCGGCTCCAGCTGCCGCCAGGCCTCGCCCACGCGGTACTCGCCCACATCGTGCACATCCAGCCCCAGCCAGTGGCCGGTGCGGTGCATGAAGAACGGGCGATACGCCTCGTCCTCGATCAGCGCATCCAGCTCGCCCTCGAGCACGCCCAGATCCCGCAGCCCGCGGGTCAGCTCGCGCACCGCGACGTCGTGCGGATCGTTCCAGTGATGCCCGGGCCGCACCGCGTCGATGGCCGCGCGCTGCGCGTCCAGCACGATCTCGTAGACCTCGCGCTGGCGCCCGCCGAAGCGCCCGCCCACCGGGAAGGTGCGGGTGATGTCCGAGGCATAGCCGCGGTGCTCGCAACCGGCGTCGATCAGCAACAGATCGCCGTCGCGCAGCACGTCGCGGTTCTCGATGTAGTGCAGGATGCAGCCGTTCTCGCCGCCGCCGACGATGGATGGATACGCCGCCTCGGTGCCGTGGCGATGGAACTCGTGGGTGATCTCGGCGGCCACCTGGTATTCGGTCATGCCCGGGCGGCAGGCCTGCATCGCGCGCTTGTGCGCCCCCACCGAGATCGCCGCGGCGTGGCGCATCATCTTCAGCTCCGGGGCCTTCTTGAACAGGCGCTGCTCGTGCAGGTGGTGTTCCAGCGCGGCGAACTCGTGCGGCACCCGCACCCCGCTGCGCGCCGCGCGCCGGCGCACCTGCTGCAGCCAGCCGAACAGCCGCCGGTCGAAGCCTTCGTCGCGGCCGAACGGCGCGCACAGCTCGCGGCGGTTCTCCATCAGTCCGGGCAGGATCTCGTCGATGTCGTCCACCGGGAAGGCGCAGTCAGCCCCGAAGTGCTCCATCGCCCCGTCGGGCCCCGCGCGGCGCCCGGTCCAGGTCTCCATCTTCGGGTCGCGGTCGCGGCAGAACAGGATGTATTCGCCGGCCTCGCGTCCCGGGGCCAGCACCGCGATTGCGTCCGGTTCCTCGAAATCAGTCAGATAGAGGAAATCGGAGTTCTGCCGGAACGGGTACTCGACGTCGCGGTTGCGAGTGGTCTCCACCGCGCCCGGGATCACGATCAGGGCATCGCGCCCGGCCGCGCGCATCAGGCGCTGGCGGCGACGGGCCAGTTCACCGGCGGGGATCTGCGGCGCGCGGCTCATTGCATCGGGATCCGGGTCGGGTTCTCGGGGGCCAGCTCGTCGGCGATCAGCAGCACGCCCACGCGCACGTATTCGGACAGCTCCTCGAAGTCCTTCTCCGAGGCCTCGCTGTCCTCCGGCTCGGGATCCATGCGCGCGATCTCGGCCAGATCCCGCAGGATCTCCGCCGACTCTGCCGACGGCTTGAGCCCGCCCAGCCGCGGCGTCTGCCCCAGCCCGCTGATGAAACCGTCGGCCCATTCCGACAGCGCCTGGGCGCGGGTCTCGATCTCCGCATCCTCCGGCACCAGCGGGGCAAAACCGAGCTCGATGTCGTACAGCTGCGCCAGCAGATGCCGGCGCAGCTCGTCCACCAGCCGGTCGAATGCCTCGGCGGGGTTCTCGGTCAGCGGCAGCGCCTCGCCCAGCGACTTGATCAGGAGGTCATTGCCGGCCTCGGGGTCCGCCACCAGGCAGCCGGTGATCAGGCCATGGGCCGAGGCCGGGGTCTGCGCGAACCCCATGGTGCGCAGGCCGTGGGCCAGACGTTCTTCCCAGGACTGCGCCATCAGAAGGCCTCCAGACGGGCTTCGTAAGGAAACAGCAGAAAGCGGTAAAGATCATCGCCCAGCTGCAGATGGGTGAACTGCGGCTCACCCAGGCGGATCTCGCTGGAACCGGTCGCGGACAGCGCCGTCAGGCCGAAGCGCTTGTCACGGATCAGGTCCTCCAGCAGCTGTTCCAGCTCGCCGCGCGGGATCGTGCCGGTGTTGTCCACCACCCGGCACGGCTTGCCGTTGTGGGCCGTGCCTTCGATGATCGTGGCGTCGGGTGCGGGTTCGGGAGGCTGTGTCATGGGTCATATTCTGGCCACCCCCTGCGCGGGTCGCAACACAACCCGCCGGTGTTTCGGTTGACGGTTCCGCCGACCCCCTCCTAGACTCCGGGATTCAGGGACTTCGCTCCCGTTTTTCGAGCCCGAGGCCCGCCCCGCCATGTCCGACAGCGCTTCTTCCGGCAGCCACGCGCCCGATGCCCTCGACCGTCTCGAGGCCGCGATCCTGCGCCTGCTGGACGACAACGCCGAACTGCGCGAGGAAAACCGGGCGCTGCACGAACAGGTGCGCCAGCTGCGTACCGAACGTGCGACCTACCGCGAACGCAACGAGCAGGCCCGCCACCGGGTCGAGACCATGATCGCCCGCCTGCGGGCGATGGAGCAGTCCGAATGAGCCAGTCCGAGCCGGTCCGCATCACCATCATGGGCAAGGAGTACCACGTCGCCTGCCCGCCCGAGGAGCGCGCCGACCTGTTCGCCTCCGCGTCCCTGATCGACGAGCGCATGCGCGAACTGCGTGACGGCGGGCGCGTGGTCGGGGCCGAGCGCATCGCGGTGATGGTCGCGCTCAACCTCGCCCACGAAAAGCTCGAGTGCCAGGAAGAGCTGGAACGGATGAAAAAGGGCGGGGCCGACGCCCCCGAACGCCTGCACGCGCTGGCCGAACGCATCGAACAGAACCTGGACCGTGGCACGGACGCCGGCACCGGCAGTCAGGCCGAGACCGGCACCACCCGCTCGGAGCCCTGATTCCCGCCACCGGATTCCCCTTCCGCGGGGCCGGGTTGAGCACGCCCCGGGCATCTGGTCCATAATGATCCCGGACGCGTCGCTGCGGCGTTCGAACGTGGCCGGGTGGTACCCTTGAGCCTTAATGCAACACCCAGGGACCGAGTTCTTCCGTTTCGCTGTGCAGGTCCGCCCCCGAGCGGAAAGCCTAAAGATTCGGAGACTTCTCCCACCTGAACCGCTGGTTCAAGGTCGAAGGCCACGACGGCGCCCGCGGGGCGCGTCCTCTTTTTTCCTGCCCATCCCCATGACCCTCACGGCCATGTCCACCACCGCGCACGCCCCCGATATCGACGCCCTCGCCCGCGAGGACGCCCGCCGGCTCCGGCGCGAACTGCGCCGTCGGCGTGCCGCGCTGTCCGACACCCGCCTGGACTCGCACAACCGCGCGATCAGCGGTCACCTGCTGAAATGGCTGGAACGCTGGCAACCGCACTGCATCGGCGCCTACCGCGGCCTGCGCGGCGAGGTCGACCTGACCGCGCTGACCTGCGCCCTGGCCAGGCGCGGCACCCGCATCGCCCTGCCGGTGATGGACACCCGCCGCGACGGCCGCATGCATTTCCACGAATGGCACCCCGAAGACCGCCTGTGCCACAACGGCTTCGGCATCGCCGAGCCCTGCCCCGGCGCGCCGCGCGTCTGGCGCCGCGAGATGCAGGTGGTGCTGATGCCGCTGGTCGCCTTCGACCGCCACGGCAACCGCATGGGCATGGGCGCCGGCTACTACGACCGCTACTTCGCCCGGCGGCGCTTCGGCATCCACCGCCCGCGCCTGATCGGCGTGGCCCATGGCCTGCAGCAGGTCGAGGCCCTGCCGGTGCAGCCCTGGGACGTGCCGCTGGATGCCGTGGTCACCGAGACCGGCTGGCATGTATTCCCCCGGCACGGACAGGCCACCGCTACCCTGCGGACAACCGACAACGACTGATTCAAGGAACGCGACGACATGGGCTACTGGCTGATGAAATCCGAACCCGACGAGTTCGGCATCGACGACCTCGAACGCGTGGGCGTGGAACCCTGGGACGGGATCCGCAACTACCAGGTGCGCAACATGATGCGCGACGAGATGAAGAAGGGCGATCTCGCCTTCTTCTACCACTCCAACGCCAAACCGCCGGGCATCGTCGGCATCATGCGCATCGAGAAAGAGGCCTACCCGGATTCCTGCGCCTTCGATCCCGAGGACAAGCACTACGACCCGAAGAGCGACCCCGACAACCCGCGCTGGCTGCGGGTGGACGTCGCCTTCGAGGAGAAATTCGACGACATCCTCACCCTCGACTGGCTCAAGCAGCAGCCGGAGCTGGCCGACTGCCCGCTGGTGCGCCGCGGCAACCGCCTGTCGGTGATGCCGCTGACCGAGGACCAGTGGGACTTCATCCTCGCCCACGCCAGGCGCGGGCAGGCTCAGGGCGGAACAAACCGGGGCTCCGCCTGATGGCGACCCTCTACCACTTCGCCCACGACCCGAAGGCCGACCGCATCCGCCTGGCCTGTGGCTACAAGGGCGCGGCACTCGAGACCCGCGCGGTGGACTGGTTCGACGACGAGACCTTCTTCGAGCTGGGCATCGCGCGCCAGTCCCCGGTGCTCGCCACCGACGACGGCGCCCTGCACACCGACACCACGGCGGCCCTGCGCGCGATCGACGAGCTGTTCCCCGCGGGCGAGAAGCTGTCCGCGGGCGTCATCGCCGAAGACGCCTGGCAGGCCCTGCTCGACTGGCGCGCCCGCGTGGACGTCGTGCTCGAACGCCTGTACGCCCCGCTCGCCCCCGGCTACCACGGCATCGGCCAGGACGCCGATGCCCTCGCCGACTTCAAGGCGAACGTGGAACACCGCTTCGGCATGAGCGTGGAGGAACTCGCCAACGACCGCTACGACGGCTACCAGCAGCTGGCCCGGCTGAGCCGCCTGCCGGAACTGGCCCGCCACCTGGCCGCCAATGGTTTCTATCTCG
This sequence comes from Thioalkalivibrio sp. ALE10, assembly GCF_000381385.1. NCBI lineage: Bacteria > Pseudomonadati > Pseudomonadota > Gammaproteobacteria > Chromatiales > Ectothiorhodospiraceae > Thioalkalivibrio > Thioalkalivibrio sp. ALE10. The sequence continues at coordinate 5,027 of NZ_KB906455.1, read as the reverse complement.
GCCACCCGTCCATCGCCGACTGCGTGATCGCCGCCGACCTCTACCCCCTGCAGATGCACGACGGCATCAACCTGCCGGTGGACATGATGTACTACCTGCGCCGGGTCGAGGAGACTTTCGCCACCCGGCTCGACGCCCAGTGGCTCGCCCGCTGAACCACCCCGACCAGCGCCGCGTCATTTCCGCGCCAGCTCCCGGGTGCGCAACCTCGCCATCGAGGGCTACCACAGCGAGAAGCTGAGCGGATTGCCGGGAAGCATGGACAGGACTAGTATTGATCCTGGCTACCATTCCCATGGAGGATTCCCATGGAAGTCGTGAACGTTAGCGGCCTCAAGAACAATCCCACCGGCGCCCTGCGCAAGTCCCACGAAACGCCGGTGGTGGTCATGAACCGGGACCGTCCCGATGCCCTCATCCTGGGATTGAACGATGCGGGGGAACTCGACGCGCCGGGTGTGAAGGTGGCCCTGGCCACCGCCCTGTTCCGTGACGGGCACCTCTCCCTGGCGCGTGCGGCGCGTCTCGCCGAGTTCGCCACGGCCGACTTCGCGCGCCATCTTTCCCGGCTCGGGATTCCCGTTGTGGACCTGAATGGCACGGAAGCGGACCACGACATGGATACCCTCGACGAATGGCTCGCCTCGTCCTGAGCGACGCCAGCCCTTTGATCGGGCTTTCGTTCGTCGATGGGCTGGAATGGTTGCCCCGTCTGTTCGGGACGGTCGGGATTCCGGAGGAAGTCGCCCGCGAGGTGCTGCCCGGCCAGGGAAGGCCCGGGGAATCCGCCATCGCCGCCGCGCTGGACGCCGGCTGGCTGTGCCTCCGGGAAGGGCCGCGCTCGTCGACACCGTTACCCGAACTGGATGAAGGCGAAGCAGCCTGTATCCGGATGGCCCTCGGCCACGATGAATCCGCCCTGGTGCTCATGGATGAACGGATGGGCCGCGCCCTTGCCCTTGAGGCCGGTATTCGTGTGGCGGGGACCGCCGCCGTGATCGGGATGGCGCGCCGCCAGGGTCTGATCCCGTCCGCACGCGCGGTTTTCGAACGGCTTCACCAGTCGGAGTTCCGCATCGCGGCCGACGTCATACGCACGGTGCTTGACCGCGTCGGCGAAAGCGAAGGCGAACAGGGCAGGGGCGCTGGTCGCTGACTGGTCCACCCCCGCGGACATCGAGGCGCGCTGTGTCGCCGGTGGGACCGCGGCGCGCGCCTGGCCGAACGACTGAGCCACCCGGCTCGACGCCCAGTGGCTCGCCCGTTGAACCACCCCGCCCCGCCCTCTTCGCGGCCAGGGCCGCTCCCACAGCACCGGTGACCGCCCACTCCTTGACACCCCACCCCTGTGGGAGCGTGCTCGCACGCGAAGACCCCTGTCTTCCCGCCCCGCATCGCAACCCGTACGATGGAACAACAAGCGCGGCGTCACCCGGAAACAGGAGGCAGACACCCATGGCGGACCCGGCTACCCGAGACGCAACCTACGAAGACCTCCTCCAGGTCGAGGACCACCTGGTGGCGGAGCTCATTCATGGGCAGCTTGTCACCACCCCCCGACCAGCCCCGCGTCATGCCCGCGCCAGCTCCCTGCTGGGCGTAGAGCTCGGAGGACCATACGACAAGGGGCATGGCGGCCCTGGCGGCTGGTGGATCCTCGACGAACCCGAAGTGCACCTGGGCAGCCATGTGCTGGTCCCCGACCTGGCCGGCTGGCGCCGCGAACGGATGCCCGGCCTGCCCGAGACCGCCTGGTTCGAGCTGGCCCCCGACTGGGTCTGCGAAGTCCTCTCCGAATCCACTGCCCGGGTCGACCGGGTGGAAAAACTGCCCGTGTACGCTGCCCACGGTGTCGGCCACGTCTGGCTCGTCGACCCCGTGCTCCGCACCCTGGAGGCCTATGCCAACCACGAAGGCCACTGGCTCCTGCTCAATGCGTTCGAAAACGACGACCCCGTGTCCGTCGCCCCCTTCGATGCCGTCACCATCCCCCTCGGCGGACTCTGGGCCGACTGACGCCCCCACCCGCACTTCACTCGACCCGGAGGCCCCGGGGCCTGGTGGGCCCGGGGCCTGGTGGGAGCGTGCTCGCACGCGAACAATCGGCTTCCCTCACCCCGGCGTTCTTCCCCGCCCACCCCGTACTCCCACAACTCCCACAACTCCCACCAGAGGCCCGACGAACCTTCATAAAGACCTGTTTATTCGGCACTTTTCGACCCAATCTCTCTGATTCTGCCGAAGATTTAGACTGATTCCAATCCATTTTTTGTGGTTTTCATCACAAAAACACATAATCGATATTGTTTCAGCCCGGGGGCGCCGATAATATCCCCAATCAGGAACAGGGAAGTTCCAACCGAAAGGGCCGATCAACAGGGATGTTGTTCGGTCTTTTCTCTTTTTCACACCCCCACAGCGTCCCGGATCGGCCAGGGGGCTGGCCTCCTACGTGCCGACTACCCGAAGCGATAGCCGACTACCCGAAGCGGTAGTGCTTGCGGATGTCCCGGTGGATCTCCCAGGTGCAGCCCATGCCTGCCGGGAAGGTCACCAGATCGCCCTCGCCGACCGTGACCGGCTCGCCATCCTCCGGCGTCACCGTCACCTGCCCCTCGAGGATGTAACAGGTCTCCGTCTCGTCGTAATGCCACGGGAAGCGGGACGCCTCTTTTTCCCACACCGGCCAGTCGAACACGCCCAGTGCCTCCAGCCGGTCGCGCTCCGGCCGATGTTCCACTTCGATCTTCATGTGGCCTCCTCGGATCGTTTCGATCGTTCTGATCGGTCGGGATGAATGCTGCAACGCGGATGACGGCCATCGTAGCCCCGCCGGACGCGCCACCCAACCGCATGCACCCACGAAAAAGGGCCGCACAGCGAATGCGCGGCCCCCATAAAAAACGGGGCCCCGGAGGGCCCCGCAAAACGGGCTTACGCCCGTTGTTATCACTTCATGCGCAATCGCGCTTAGAAGCTGTGACGCAGGCCCACACCGATGTGGGTGCCGTCGTCCGAGAGCCCAAGGTTGCCATCAAGCCCTTCTTCTTCAGTGCCAGAAACACCACCGGCATTGTTGTTGGTCACGCCCATCACGCCATCACGCCAGACGTTGATGAAGGCCTCGGTGCGGTTGCTGAAGTGGTACTGCGCGCCCACGGCCACGTTGGTCCAGGAGGACTCCCCGTCCAGCGTCTCCGCGTTATCCCAGGTGTTGTACTGCACCGCCGCACGCAGGTTGATGTTATCGGTCACGCGGAAGTTGGCCGGCACCAGCACCTGCTCCAGCTTATCGGCGTCGTAGTCCCACTGATGGTACTTGATGCCGACGTCGCCCTGACCGAAGTCGAAGCTGAAGCCCGCGTGCCAGACGTCCGTATCTTCGCTGACCTGCCGACCATCCAGGGCTCCGTAACCGTCACTGGTGCTCGACTGACCCTCATAGGCGCCGGAGAAGATCATCGGGCCCATCTCGTAGATCGCGTTCACCGAGTAGTAACTATCGGTCTTCTCACCCACCGGCTCCAGGGTGGCGCCGAAGGTGAAACCGGCAAAGTCCGGGCTCTGGTAGTGGATGCCGTCGGCACGCGACCAGCTGTTCACCGCAGAGGGGCGACCATCAATCGAGAACTCGAGGAATTCTGCATCAGCGAGATCTACTCCCAGATCCGCTGCCGCTACAATACCTGCTTGGCCCACCGTACCCGGACGGGTGGCGCGGTCAGCGAGCGTATCCGTGAAGGCACGGAACGGCTTCATCGCGTTCTTCATGGCGGTGTCGGAGCGGCCCAGGCGCACCTGACCGAAGTTGCCGTCAACGCCGACCCAGGTCTCTTCGTTGGTCTGCAGGTTGCCCGCAGCGAAGATGCCGCCCGGACCACCGAAGTTGCCCTGGATACGGAAGATACCGGTGATGCCACCGCCCAGATCTTCGGAACCGCGGACCCCGAAGCGGCTGCCTGCGGTGGAGTGGGTCAGGTCGCGGTTGCCGCTACCCAGATCAATGCCGGTGTCCTGGCCATCGAAAACCCAGGTTCCGGAGGCGCCGTCGATGGCACCCACTTCGTACTTGACCTGACCGTACAGGGTCACGGCGTCGTCGGCGGAGGCGAGGGCCGGAGCGGCGGCGAAGGCGCCGGCGACGGCCATTGCGAGAATCTTCTTCTGCATGATGCTTTCTCCCAGGAGGTGAGTTCTTGCTGTCTGTTGCACCCCGGAGCCCGTCGGCCCCGCGATGTCCTGTGTTTTATATACGCCACGGTGTCGTATTTCAACCCTTGTGGCGGAAAAAAACCCGTATTCGATCACGCTTATACGCTTCGGTCTTCACGCGATCTCCCGAGACAGGGGCCGCGAAAGCGGGGCGACGCCTGCAAACCACTGAAAACAGGAATATTAAGAACTTCCGAATACGCCGGGACACCGATCGTCTTCTCGCCCCTCCACATGGCCGGGGCCGCTGCGGCTGCGCCGGATTTCCGCGTCGGGATGCGGACCGTTGAACGTTGCGAATTTGCAACAATCCGCCCGATGGCGGCGTTCAGCAAGGCAGTGTTGCCACGATACGACACTCGGCACGTCCGGGGACGGAGGGGCCGGTGCATTCGAGAAGACGGCCGCGACGGATGGCAAGCGACCGCGACCGGGAAGGCGCCCGGTTCGGCAGGGGCCGATCAGCAAGCGGCCCGGCGTTCGTAACGAGCACCGGGCCGCGAGACAAGGCAGGGGCGAAGGGGCTGGATCAGAAGGTCACACTGTAGACATGATGGATTGACCTGCCCGACCTCGAGAGCGTGGGTTATGTTCTCGGGGTTGGGACAACCACCTTCAACACAGAGCCAATATCGAGGGGGCAGGTCATGAACCAGTTTAGCGCGGAAGGGATGAAGGATGCAGGGCCGGCGTCGGGTCTGACCGGCGTGAGGCAGGCGGTGGAGCAGGCCGCCGATGTGTACGGCGCCTACATCGGGCTGGACGTGCACAAGGAGACGATCGCGGTGGCGGTGGCCGAGTGCGGTCGTGGAGCG
>NZ_KB906454.1:0-192780 GCF_000381385.1 Thioalkalivibrio sp. ALE10 | reverse complement strand
CTGCGCTTCGACGACGCCCGCGACGCCGAACAGATCCACCTCCACGCCCAGCGCGACCTCGACCTGATCACCCGCAACGACCGCAGCGAGACCATCGAACGCCACAGCCACCTCGGCGTCCACGGCGACCGCCTCGCCGAGGTCCGCGGCAACGAACACCTCACCGTCCAGGGCGAACGCCGCGAACACACCGCCGCCGACCAGCACCTCACCGTCGACGGCACCCTGCACCAGCGCTTCGGCACCGCCCAGCTCGTCGAGGCCGGACGGGAGATCCACCACGCCGCCGGCACGAAGATCGTCCTCGACGCCGGCGCCGAGATCACCCTCGAAGCCGGTGGCAGCTTCATCAAGATCGACCCCTCCGGCGTCACCGTCAGCGGCCCGAACGTCCGCCTCAACTCCGGCGGCAGCCCCGGCTCTGGCAGCCCACCGCAGGTGCAGATGCCCGAACATCCCCGCAGCGCGGACGCGAGCCCCCGCAGCCGTTCGAGCACCTCCGGACCCGCGCCCGGGGCAGGGGCCGACGCCATTCAGGAGGCCTCGATGGCGGAAGGCACCGCAGAGCGTGAGCGGGAATTGCTGGTGGATATCACCAGCGGCAGTGAAGACGGCCGGCAGGTCCGCCTGCGCCAGGGCCGGGCCAAGCCAGCCGGAGGGCAGCACTGATGAGTGAAGGCGATCTCAAGGAACTGAACGAGGAGGCCGTGGAACTGGGCGTGCGCCGCCGCGCCGAGTACTCGGACGAGGAAGACGGCACCCTGGCGCTGGTGATCCCGAAACGCGAGGGGGGCGGCGAGATCGAGATCGCGCTGCTCGAGCACGCCCGCGCGGTCGAGGAGCGCGAGGACGGGGAACTGCAGGACAACACCCTGGTGGCCATCCGCCCGCTGGCACAACTGGCGCGGGAGCTGCCCGCCCACCTCGGGGGTGGCAGCGAGGACGCATCGGTGGCATTCGGGATGCTGCGGCCCGGGTATCTGTATGTCTTTTTCCGCGATCGGCTGTGGCGCGAACTCGAGGTCGGTCCCGACGGCCGCCTCAGCGACGTGGACCTGGCCGCCTGCCGCGAGCAGACTGACACCGGCGAACTGCCCGATGAACGCCCCGCCGAGGGGGAGTGGCTGGAACACATCCTCGTTCCCGCGATGCTGCAGGGGGAGGCCACCCTGCACAAGGTGCGTCTCGCCTACAGCGAGATCGCCTGGAGCGGCTCCCACATCCGCTGGCTGGAGGCGGACTCCGCGCGGATCAAGGCCCGCAGCGCCGCCATCAACGCGGCCGCGGCGGTGCTTGCTGACGGGGAGCGCCAGTTTTCCCTGACGCGGGGTTTCCCCGCCGCCCGCCTCGCCGACGTCCTTGCCCTGCGGCCGCGCGATCTCGGCATGGAACTGATGCTGGAGGCCCCCGGAGCCTTCACGCCCGACTTCAATGCCCCGGCCGAGGACGAACTGTGCGCCCGTCTCCGGCACCGCTGGGCGCAGGCCGGCGAGGACGACCGGGCCGCTTCGCTGGATCTGCAGTGCGAGGATGGCGAAGACCTGCTCGACGGCCGGCGGGACAACGACGGCGTCATCGCCGTGCCGATACCGGACCCGCTGTTCGCGCTGCGTCACGCCCTGGCGCAGATCCATCTCGCCCAGCACTACCTCGACGCCCTCGATGCGGAACTGGCGGAGCAACCGCTGGGGCACTCGGCCCGGCTGATCCGCCAGGCCCTTTATGCCGCACCAGAGGACGGGGGCACCAACCCCCTCGCCGACTATCGGGACGCCCTCGCCACCGAGCGGCTGGACGCGGTTCTCCAGCAACCCGAGCGCGACGCCACGGTGGCCCTGCTGAACCGGCAGCTCCACACCCTCCAGTGGCTGGCGAGCGAAGGGCAGATCACCGCCGTGCTGCGTGATTTCACCAGCCATCACGACCTCGGCCTGTGCGAAGGGTATGCCCTGTGCGCCGACCTGCTCGGTGTGCTGCAGCAACTCCCGGGCGTCCTGCACGATCACCCGGATAGCGCTCCGGCAACACGCGCGCGCAACCTTCTGCAGACCCTGCTCACGAGCGCCGACCTGCAATCGCTGTGGAATCCGTCGGCCCCCGAACAGGCCGATGCCACCGCGCCCGGCACGGACGACGGCGATGGTGCCCCGTCGGTCGCCCTCCTGCGCCGGCTGGCCGGGGACGACAGCGAGATCGACGAGGCCCGGGCCGAGGCGCTGGGCCTCGAGACGCTCGGGCTGATGGCCCGCAATCTGGCCGAACAGGAGCAGGAGCAGACAGAAGCCGTTCTCCACCTGACCAACGCCGGCAGGGTCGGGGGGCTCCTGCGTGCGGTGGTAAGCCAGTGGAGCCAGGCCGTGCTGCGCGCCGTGGAACGGGTGTCCGACGACGTGGAGGTGATCCGGCTGCAGCGCCTGTTCACCGCGGTCGAGAGCCACGCCAACCTGATCGACGGCGACCTGGGCGGCGAACTGCGCATCATGCGCCGAGGCGAAGTCGACCTGGACCGCTACACCATCCTGGGCGTACATGGCGACGGCCTCCACTGGGGCCTCACCGACCGCGACCGCGCCAGCGAGACCCTGCAGACCCGGCGGGACTATCTCTACGCCGACCAGGTCGATGCCGACGGCCAGCTCACCGGCTCCACCAGCCCGAAACGCATGAGCGCGGAGGTGGACGAGGCCATCCGGCGCGTGGCGGGGCACACCCTGGTGTTCGTGCTGCCCGCCGGCCACCCCGAGGCAGCCCGGGCCGCCCAGCTCCGCCTGACCAAGGTGGCCGAGCAGGCCCGGGTCGTGGTCGACGGCCCGGCCATCTCGCGGATGCTGGTGGGCTTTGCGATTTATAACCTGGCACGGGAGCGTGCGGGTCTTCAACAGGCCGAGCGGGCAAACCAGGGGCTGTTGCAGCAAGCGAAATTTGTTGGCGCCGGCATTGACCTCATCGCCGCATCCATGAAACTGCATACCGCGCTGTATCCGAAACCCGTGTCTCAAACCGGTAGGTTCATACAGCGCCCCTGGTTCGACATGAAGAACTGGCCGCTGATCGGCGCCCGATTGCAGAAGGTCGGGGCCAGCACCCTGGTCCGAACCATAGGCATCGCGAACTTCCTGGCAGGCGTTGCCGCCGTCGGCATCAGCGCCTGGGAGCTGCGCATCAGCCTGCAGCAGGGCGATCGCGGGGCCGCCGCCGGGCACGGCGTGGCGGTGGCCGGTGCCGCACTGTTCGTGACCGCCCCGCTGCTGACGGGCCTGCTGCTGATCCCGGGCTGGGGCTGGGCCCTGCTGGGCCTGGGACTGGCCATCGGCGGCACCAGCTACGCCGCCATGAACCAGGACACCGACTTCGAACAGCTGCTCCGCCAGGGCCCCCTTGGCACCCACCCCCAGGTGGAGCCGGAATCCACGGACGACACCCGCTACTACCCGCAGTTGCTCACCGCCCTCAGCCCCGTCGAGATCGAGGTGCAACGCTACGGCCGGCTCGGGGCGGACGAGCAGCAGGCCCTACTGGCCAGCATCGAGGAGGCCACCGCGCCCGGCAACCGCGATTACGTCGTCACCGTCCGCACGCCGCTGATTAGCCGCTTCCGGATCGGCGCGGACGAATCCATGACCCTGGCCGTGCAGGAACTCACGCAGACCACGGCCACGACCCCGACCCGATTCGGGGATCATCAGGCCCCAGCCTACATCACCGAGGCACCGGACCCCTTCGTGATCGGCCGGCGCCAACTGCTGCCACGGGAGAGCGCGGTGCGCTTTCTGGTCCGGCGCCGGGCCGCCGAGGAACGGGTCGAGATGGGCGGCGTCTCCGTCTCGTCCAGCGCCCGCTTGCGGATCGCCCTGCAGGCCCGCATCCCGTGGGAGCGGGGCGAGATGGTCCTGCCCACTCCGGCGCTGACGCAGTACGAACCCTACCGGGACGGTGAGCATGGCGACCCACCGGGTCGAGCACAGCGCACGGTCAACAATCCCTTCACCGCGCTCGTCAAACAATTGACCGGGCGCTCACAGGACCCGCTGTACTGGCACATTCAGGAGTTCGACGTATGAGCCGCCCCGATCCCTCCGGTGACTACGGCCCCGGGGCCTATCGCTCGAATGCCATCCCGCCGCTGCCCGCCCCGCCGAGGGCGCGGGACCGCTTCGGCGAGACCCTGCTGCCGTTCGGCGACTACGCCCATATCGACCCCCACCAGCGGGTACTGGAAGACGCCGAGTTCGTGCAGCACCAGGAGCAGCAGGATCCGGAGTTCCACCGGTCGGACGACTGGTGGTGGGATCACGAGCGGATCCGCTTCCTGAAAAGCCAGCTGGGACTCTCCGTGCTGATACTCGCGGTTCCGGTGATTTATGTTTTCGCCCTGCTGGCCATTCCATTTTTCTTTGCAGATCAGATACGGGCCCCCCTGCTTGAATACAATGAGTTGCTCGGATCAACGGTCATTGCTCTGATTTTGTTAGGCGGTGTTCTGGGCGCACTAGTGATCGGCGCCTACACCACCCAACCCCTGATGATCGGCCTGATCCACCTCGGCGCCTTCCTGCTCAAGCCGTTCCACGGGGTCATCGCTGCCCGCAGCCAGCGCTACCTGGACAACCGCCGCAGCGAGTTCAACCGCCGCACCGGGCGGGTGCGCTTTGCCCGGGGCCGGCGCAAGCCACCGCTGGAGGCGCCGTTCGTGGAGTTCGATGCCTATCTCGAGCGGGTGGTGCAGCGGGGCGGGATCTTCTACCGGCTGATGTTCGTGCACCGCTACAGCGGCGAGCAGTTCAACCGGACCTCGCTGAGCGGGGTGGTCGATCACGATCACGAGGTGCGCGCCCTGTGGGACATGATCCAGCGCTACATGGACATCACCCAGCCCATGCCGGACGTGCCCCGCCTGGAGCCGTTCCGCGCCCGCGACCCGGTGACTGCCGAGCATGATCGTCAGACCGGCCGCGACCCGCGCTTCTGGCGCGACCTCGATCTGGAGGCCTGGAAGTCCGGCGAGGGCGCGGAGCGTCGAAGGGCCCAGGCCCGCTTCCCCTGGCGAAATCAACGCTGCCCACTCACCCCGCAGATCGGGCGCATCGGCATGGACGCCTACCGCCAGCAGCAGGCCCGACTCCACCCGGACCCGGCGGCATGAGCCGGGGCCGCTGTCATGACGCCTCTGGCGTGAAGCTTGGCCCGACGCAGTCCAGCGGCGGGCTAGCCGCCGACAACGACTGTCGCCTGCTGTGGCTGCCGCCTGAACGTTTTCTTGCTTGTCGGCGTTGGCGTTGGACGGGTGTGCTTGCTTTTCATAATCATCATTGTGGCCCGCGGCTGGAGGATCGCGGGGACGGTCGCTAGACTGCGCCTTTTCCACGCAAGCAGGAGTGTGCGCATGTCCGGTCAGCCCACGGCGCTGAAATCCGTCACCTTCCACGGCCTGGAGCCCGGGCCGCGCCTGATCGTGCTGGGTGCGGTGCATGGCAACGAGCTGTGCGGCACCGAGGCGACCGAGCGGCTGCAGGCGGAACTGGAATCCGGCGAACGCGAGCTGCTGCGCGGCACGCTCACGCTGGTGCCGCGCACCAACCCGCTGGCGGTGCAGCGCAACCAGCGCATGGGCGAGCGCAATCTCAATCGCAACCTGCGGGTGACCGAGGATCCGCAGGATTTCGAGGACCGTATTGCCAACCGGCTTTGCCCGCTGCTGGCGGCGCATGACGTGCTGCTGGACCTCCACTCGTTCCACACCGGCGGGCAGCCGTTCATCATGCTCGGCCCGCGTGACAACGATGGCGATCTGGAGCCGTTTGCGCAGGCGGCCGAGGAACAGGCGCTGGCGGCCTGCCTGGGACCGCGGCGCATGGTGGAGGGCTGGCTGGACACCTATGCGCGCGGGGTGGAGAAGCGCATGAAGAACCCCAACGCGAGCCACCGGGCGCAGATCCTGTCCACCGATCCGAGCTACGGCACCGGCACCACCGAGTACATGCGCAGCCAGGGCGGCTACGGGGTGACCCTGGAATGCGGCCAGCACGACGACCCGCAGGCGCCGGAGGTGGCGTACAACGCCATCATCAACGCGCTGGCCCAGCTGGCGATGCTGCCGCAGCGCGCCACGCCCGGGCAGGCCGACCCCGAGGTGCTGCGCCTGGTGGAGGTGATCGACCGCGACCACCCGGATGATGCCTTCGCCCGCGAGTGGAAGAGTTTCGATCCGTTGACCCGGGGTGATCTGATCGGCGTGCGCGCCGACGGGACCGAGGTGCGCGCGCCGGAGGACGGTTTCATCGTGTTCCCCAACCCCAACAGCCTGCCGGGGAACGAGTGGTTCTACCGCGCGGAGTTCAGCGACCGCGAGGTGCCGCCCGGTCCGCAGTAGGCCCCGGGTCTGCAGTAGACCCCAGGGCCTGAACGGGGCGTTGGCGGCTCAGTCGTCGTCCGCGGGCAGTCGGGCGGCGCGCCGCAGGGCGCGGTCCACGGCGTTGAGCGCCTCGAGCTCCTCGCGGCCGCCGCGGTCGCCGCTTTCGGCACGGATCAGTTCCAGACGGGGCGGGGTGGTGTCCGGGGGCGTCGTCAGGGCTTCCAGGCCGCCATCGCGCTCCACCCGGTTGATCTGCTGCCAGCCGCGTTCGGTCTGCAGCACTCCCTTGAGGCGGTCCGCGTCCTGTTCCTGTATCAGGGCCTCCAGCGACACGTGATCGAACACGGTGGATGCCGGGAAGCGCCACGAGCGGCCGACGAACCCGTCGCCGCGATTGTCGATCACGACCCAGTCGCCAGGGTCGGAATCGGCGCCGTGTTCATGTTCGTGGTGGTGCTCATGGTCGTGGTCATGATCATGATCGTGGCCGGTATCCGCGGTTGCAGCCAGGAATGCCCGCGCCTCCGGGAACAGGGCGCCGCCGTGCTCCAGGCGCGGGGCGTCCAGCAGCGCCGCATCGATGTGCCCCTCGCGGGTCTCGATCACCCGCGGGCGCGGAGCTGGCAGGCCGGCCACGAACGCATGCAGGGCCTCGCGGTCGGCCTCGCTCCAGGCGTCGGCCTTGTTCGCGATCAGCACGTCGGCCACCGCGATCTGGTCGTTCCAGTTGGGGTGCTCGCGGTGGCGCGGCGAGGCGAGGTGGCGTGCGTCCATCACCGTGACGGTCGCGCGCAGATCCAGCGCGGTGTCGTAGGGCGGGGCGGTCAGGGTGCGGATGATCTCGGCCGGATGCCCGAGGCCGGTGGGCTCGATCAGGATGCGGTCGGGCTGCTGCTGGCGGATCAGACGGTTGAGGCCCACGGTGAACATCTGCGCGGAGACGCAGCACAGGCAGCCGCCGGGGATCTCCTCGGTGCGCACGCCGGTGTCGGCCAGCAGGCCGCCGTCCACGCCGATCTCGCCGAACTCGTTGACCAGTACCGCCCAGCGCTCGTCCTGCGGGCGCTGGGCCAGCAGGGCGCGGATGGTGGTGGTCTTGCCGACCCCGAGGAAGCCGGTGACAAGGTTGACCGGGATGTCCCGGTGGGCGGGTTCTGTGCGGCTCATGGCGGTCTCCGTGGTGCGACGGTGAAACATGATAACAGTGGTGGTTCGCGGATCTGCGAGCGAACCGGACCACAACGCGAGAACAGGTTCGGCATTTGCCGGGCGCGCGAACTCACACGCCGCTGCGGGGTCGATTGGTTCAGATCCCCGGACGAGGAAGACCCCATGCTGATTCGTGTTCGCCGGCGCAGTGACATCCCGCGCAGCGAGGTGACCCCGGAGGCGGTCTACCGGCGCCGCCGTGAGTTCATGAAGGGCGGTCTGGCCCTCGGGGCGGGGCTGGGCCTGGGGGCGCTGGGGCTTGCGGGCCCGGCGGGTGCGGACCTACGCGACGAGTTGCAGCCCCTGGACGCGGAGCCGGGCGAGTTCTCCACCGACGAATCGCTGACCCCGTTCGAGGACGCGACCACCTACAACAACTTCTTCGAGCTGGGTACCGGCAAGGAAGATCCGCACCGCCTGGCGGACAAGCTGCAGACCGATCCCTGGAGCATCCGTGTGGAGGGGCTCTGCGACAACCCCGGGGAGTATGCGCTGGAAGATTTCATCGACCCCTGGTCGCTGGAGGAGCGGATCTACCGCCTGCGTTGCGTGGAAGGCTGGTCGATGGTGATCCCGTGGATCGGCTTCGAGCTCAACCGCATCATCGACCGTGCCGAGCCGACCGGCAGCGCCCGTTATGTTGCCTTCGAGAGCATCCACGACCCGGACAACCTGCCGGGGCAGCGTCGCAGCGTGCTCGAGTGGCCGTACGTGGAAGGGCTGCGCATGGACGAAGCGCGGCATCCGCTGACGATCATTTCGGTGGGGATGTACGACCATGTGCTGCCCAACCAGAACGGGGCGCCGATCCGCCTGGTGGTGCCGTGGAAATACGGCTTCAAGAGCATCAAGTCGACCGTGCGCATCCGCTTCGTCGAGGACGAACCTCCGACCTCGTGGAACCGCATGCAGCCGAACGAGTACGGCTTCTACAGCAACGTGAACCCCGACGTGGACCACCCGCGCTGGTCGCAGGCCACCGAGCGGCGCATCGGCGAATTCCGCCGCCGGCGCACCGAGATGTTCAACGGCTACGGGGAAGAAGTTGCCTCGATGTATGCCGGAATGGACCTGACCGAGAAGTTCTGAGTGGAAAGGCGCCGGCGCGCATCGGCTCGCCCGCCGCGCGGGGTGTGGACCCTGGTGCTGGCGGTCTCGCTGGCGCCGGGGGTGTGGATCGCGCTGCGCGCGGCCGGGTGGTTCGGCGGTCTCGGGGTCAATCCGATCGAGCGGCTGCTGGAGGATACCGGCACCCACGCGATGATCGCGCTGCTGGTGGCACTGGCGGTCACGCCGTTGCGCCAGTGGACCGGCCTGGGCTGGATCAGCGCGCTGCGGCGGATGCTCGGGCTGGTGGCCTTTGCCTGGGTCAGCGCGCATCTGCTGGTCTGGGTCGGGCTGGATCTGTTCTTTGACTGGGTACTGATCCTCGATGACATCCGCCACCGGCCCTATGTCACGGTCGGCTTTGCCGCCTGGCTGATCCTGCTGGCGCTGGCGCTGACCTCCACGCGGGGTGCGCAGCGGCGGTTGCGGCGCTGGTGGCCGCGTCTGCACCGCCTGGCCTATGCGGCGGGCGTTCTGGCCATCCTGCACGTGCTGTGGCTGACCCGCGGCGCGGACTACGTCGAGGTGGGGATCTATGCTGCAGTGCTGGCGGTGCTCCTAGGCTGGCGGCTGTGGCGGGCCCTGCAGCCGGTGCGAAGGCCCCGGGCGGGATGAAAGATCTCCCCGCGGCCGGCGTCGCATCGCTACAATGGGGAAAACGTCTGACTGGAGCAGTTCCTTGGCCACCTTTACCCTCACCCTGCATTCCCCCGATCCCGAGCAGCCCGAGCTGCAGACGGTTTCGGTGGACGAATCCGGCGACGAGCTGCCCGAATACGGGCAGGTGTGGGTGTGGGACATCCTCTACGCACAGCAGCTGTTCGCGCTGGGTGACACCCAGCCGGCGCAGGATCTCAAGGAGATCCTCGAGCTGTGGGCGGTGAACATGTCCAGCAAGGTGTTCCAGCCGCACCAGCACATCCTGAACAAGGGCTATCTGGACCTCTCCGAGAACCTGAAACTGGTGACCGACCAGACGGAACGCCCCGCACCGGCCGACGGCGACCGCCGCATCGAGGTGCAGGTGGCCGGGCAGGTGGGACAGATGCCGGAGGTCGCCGTGTCGCCCGAGTCACTGGAGGCGAACGATCGGGTGCATCTGGTGCTGGGACTGGCGCAGCACTTCAACTACGCCAACGACAAGTTCGGTCGCGAGCTGCCGATCCACGTGCTGGCGCTTCGCAAGTACCACGCCGATATCCAGTTGCCGCACACCCGCGAGGCGATGGATGACGGGCCGATGTACGCCATCCAGAAGGCCATGGAGTACTTCCAGGCCGCCAACCAGGGCACGGTCCAGTAGCGCCGCCGGGCGGGCATGGGAAACACTGATCCATGAAGACCGTCTACCACAACGCCGATCCGGTGATGGCCGAGTTCATCGGCGGCATGCTCAACGACGCGGGGATCCCCGCCCACGTGCATCAGGCCGGGCTCTATGGCGCCTCGGGCGAGATCCCGCCGAACGAGTGCTGGGCGCGCATCGTGGTGGTGCACGAGGAGCAGGCCACCGAGGCGCGGGAACTGGTGATGGAATATCTCGAGGGCGATCCGGTGGGTGACGCCACCGAATGGACCTGCCCGAGCTGCGGCGAGCGGATCGAGCCGCAGTTCACCCAGTGCTGGAACTGCGGGCGCGAGCGGCGCTGAAGCGACGTCAGCCGGAGCCGGCGCGGACCAGCGGCTGGTCGCCGTTGTAGTGCCGACCGATGCGGCGGATGTATTCGCGGGTTTCCTCGTAGGGCGGGACGCCGCCATGGCGTTCCACCGCACCCGGACCTGCGTTGTAGGCCGCCAGGGCCAGGTCCAGGTCGCCGTCGAAGCGCTGCAGCATGGCGGCCAGATAGCGTACCCCGCCGTGGATGTTCTGGACCGGATCGAAACGGTCGGTCACACCCAGCTCCGCCGCGGTGGCCGGCATCAGCTGCATCAGCCCGTGGGCGCCCACCCGTGACACGGCCTCGGGATCGAAGCAGGACTCTACGTGGATCACCGACAGGACGAGTTCCGGATCCACGCCTTCGCGGCCGGCGGCGTCGTGGATGATGTCGGCGTATTCCCCGCCGCCGCTGGCCATCGCCCGTTGCGCGTTGCGGCCGCAGCGGGCGCGCGCCGGCGGACGGCCGTACTGGGCGATCAGCTCCATGCCGGGCCCCTGATTGCGCAGGTTGGTGACCAGACGTTCGCCGTCGGGCCCCTCGAAGACGAAGATCTCGGTCGGCGACCAGCCGTCGTCACCGCCGGTGGCCGTGTTGCCGCGCGTGGACGAGGGACCGGGAACGTCCTCGTAGTCGCCGTGTTCGGGCGGTTCGTCACTGATGACGCGAGCGCCATCGTCATCGATCCAGGTGTAGAAATCGGCCTGCGCCGGTACCGGGGCCGCGAGACCCCCTGTCAGGGCCAGTGACCCGACCACGAGGGTCAGGGCGGACAACCCCCTGCGCAACGCCGTAAGATGATGGACCGTGTTCAAGCCGGTTCTCCCGTCGATCTGCCGATCCCCATGACCGCCTTCTCTTCGACTGCCGCCATTATGAGGCCGGAAACCACGGCGCTGGAAGGCCTTTTGCGCGATGAATCCGCGCACGCGGGGCCGGCCCGGGTGGAAGTCCTGGATCGGGTGGATTCCACCAGCCGCTATCTCCTGGAGGACGTGTCCGCAGATGCGTTGCCGCGGGCCGGACGGGTGTGTCTGGCGCGCGAGCAGACCGCTGGTCGGGGTCGGCGTGGCCGGGACTGGGTCGGGCACCCGGAAGACGGCATTGCACTGTCCGTGGCGTGGCCGCTGGAACCGGGCGAGCAGGTGCCGCCGGCGTGGCCGGTGGGCGCCGGACTGGTGCTCGGCGAGACCCTGCACGAACTGGGCTACGCCGCCGTCGGCCTGAAATGGCCCAATGATCTGGTGGTCGGCGAAGCCAAGCTGGGGGGCATCCTCGTCGAGCAACAGGCGCCGCGTGTCGCGAACGGTGTCGGCGGGCGGCTGGTGGCGGGCGTGGGACTGAACCGCGCCGGGTCGCAGCGTCTGCAGCTGGGGCGTGCGGTGACGGACCTGGCCGCGCAGGGTGTCCCGCCGCCGGGCTGGCTGGAACTGGCGGGGCGCCTCGCCGCGAGTCTGCTTGAGGCGCATCCATGGCTGATGGCACACGGTCTGAGTCAGGCTGGCGAGCGGCTGGGCGCCGTGGATGTGCTGGCCGGGCAGCGCGTGGAACGCCTGGAGACCGGCGAGCGATTCCTCGCGCTGGGGATCGATCCGCAGGCCGGCACGCTCCGGGTGCGCGGCGAAGAAAGCGGGGAACGGGGCGAGGAACAGGCTTTGCATTCCGGAGAGGTCAGCGTGCGCAGGTGGAATCATGCCGAGTGACGGGAACCCGGGCCTGAAGCTACTGCTGGATCTGGGCAGCAGCCGCCTCAAATGGTCCCTGCGCGACGCGTCCGGGGTGGAACAGGCCAGCGGTGCCGACGCCGATATCGCGGCCGGCGTGGCGGAGCTGGCGCGGACGGTGTCGGTTCCGCCGGTGGCCGCATGGCTGGCGCGGGTCGGGCCACCCGAGCGCTCGCAGCGCCTGCGCGAGGCCCTGGCCACGGCCTGGCCCGGTCTGACGGTCGAGGAGGTGGAACCCCGTCTGGAGGCGGAGTCCGGCGTGGGCCGCGGGGCGACGGCGCAGTCGGGCGTGCTGGTGTCGCGATATGCCCACGGCCAGCTGGGCGTGGATCGTTATTGTGCCCTGCTGGCGGCGCGCGCGCGCGACCCGGGGCAGCCGGTGGTGCTGGTGGATGCCGGAACCGCCGTCACCGTGGACGTGCTGCGCGCCGACGGTGTGCATCTCGGGGGTTACATCCTGCCGGGGCTGCACGGTGGCTGGGCCGGGATGCAGAAGCTGCTGAGCGACCGCATCGCCCCGCGTGCGCCGGGCGCCGGTTTTGATCCGTGGCCCGAGCGCTCGCCGGGGCAGAGTACGGCCGCGGCACTGGACCGGGGCTGGGCCACGGCCTGGGCGGCGGGCGTGGCGGCCGTGGTGGCGGCCGGCCGTGAATCGCTCGTGGACACCCCGTACCCCGAGGAGGGGAGTACCGGCTCTGCGGGGGTGGCGCGCGTGCCGGTCTGTCTCCTGACGGGGGGGGATGCCCGGATGCTGATGGAGGATCTGCCGGGACCGGTCAGAATGGATCCCCGGCCCGTGCTGGACGGGCTGGCCGTGCTCGCCGGGCTGGAGCAGGCGGACGAGTCACGCACGGGGAGGGCGGGGGAATGATGCGCTGGACGATTTTTGCGTTGCTGCTGGCCAACCTTGGCTATCTGGGCTGGGCCTACCAGAGCGGACACCTGGACCCGGATCCCTGGTCCGATGCTCCGCCCCCGGAGGCCGGGGGCGAAGGCATCGAGGTGCTGGAGGTGCGCACCGGGGCCGACGCGGAGCGTTTGCGCCAGCGCCTGGAGGCCCGGGAGGACCCCTCCGCGTCGGTCCAGGGCGGGGAATGATCGCTTCTTAATCCTCGCCCGGCATGCCGCGCTGCAGGGCGTCGAATCCGAGCGCGATGTCATCGGGGTCGGCACCGGGATGGATCTGCAGCTGGGCTTCCACGGCCGCCGGGTCCACGTGGCTGGCCGCCACCGCCTCCGCCGGCAGGTAATGCAGCCACCAGGCCAGTGCGGCCTGGGTGGGCACCTCGGTCCAGGGTTCGAGTTCCCCGCCCAGCCGTTCGGCATGAGCGTTCAGATCCTCGTTGAAGAACGGCTGCAGCCGGTCCAGGCGCGCCTGCGGGTCGGGTTCGCCGGCGGCGGTGTCCGTCGGATCGCGCTCCAGCGCCCGGGCGGCCCGGCGCAGTTCCAGACGGGCGATTTCCGGCCAAATCTGCGCGGGCAGATAGCCTTCCAGTTCGGGCTGGCCCTCGTCGGTGACCGCATGCAGGAAACCCGCCGGGATGCCCAGATAGGCATCCACGCCGCGCAGGGCGGTGTCGGCCCACTCGAACAGCTCGTCATCGTCGAAGATCCGCGCACTGGCGGCCAGTGCCGCGATGGCCTGCCCCGAGGTATGGGCGTAGGTCGTGCGGTCGACCCGCGGCGGATCGGTGGCGCGGCGTTCATCCGGATCCAGTCGGTAATAGGCATTGTCGGCATACTGGGAGTTGCCGAAGCGCCGCTGGTCCTCGTCCCACATCGCATCGCGCAGCCAGCGGATCACGTCTTCCGCGATGTCGCGGTAGCGTTCATCGCCGGTTTCTTCCCAGGCGCGGGCGAACAGCCACAGGAACGCGGTATTCTGATCCAGGCGTTTGGAGGTCTCCAGGGCCCGGTCCGGGTCGCGCTGGTCGAAGTCATAGAAGAAAAAGAAACCGCCATCCACCGGGTCGTGCAGGTCTTCGGCCACCTGATCCAGCAGACCCGGCATGCGCCCGGTCCATTCCTCCTGATCCAGCAGGAAGCGGTAGGTCCAGGGTTGCGGGCGCTTGCTCAGGGTGCCGAACAGCGCGCTGCCGCTGAGGCGGTCGGCGTCGGCGACGTACACCTGGTCGAGCATCTCAAGAAAACCGCCGACCGTGGTGATCGGCTCCTCGGCGGGGGTTTCCTCGCGCCCCGTCACCGACACCACCCGCTGCTGGCGCTCCAGGATCCGGTACAGGCCGTCGGCGCGGATATGCCCGGTGAAGCGCGAGATCACGTCATCGTCCGGGGTGGTGATGACCACGAAGGGCAGACCGCGGCCGCCATAGCGCGTAAAGAGGTCGGCGCGCCGATCCAGGTCGATCAGGACCGGGATGTACTCCTCGTTCAGGATGTCCACGACCATGGGGTTTTCCAGCGACTCGTTCTGGAAGTCGATGCACCAGGTGCACCATTGCCCGTGGAAGTAGAAGAACAGCGGCTGGTTCTGATCCTCGGCCCGGTCGAACAGTTCGGGGTCGAAGCTGTTCCACTCGATCTGCGAATCCGCGGGGTAGTCTTCCGCCGGCGCCGCACCGACGAACAGCCACAGCGCCGCGATCAGCAGGGTACCCGCGGCGCGCAAGCCGTTGCGGGCGGATGAAACGTGTTGAGTTGCGGTTCCCATATCGGGCTCCCGGACCGCGTTGCGGTCGATTCTTTCGTAAAGCATAGACCCTGGCTGCGGGGCTTCTCCATGATCGCCGCGCTCGGCTGCTACCATGCCCGGGTTCATCCTAGGGGGCCTTGCATGAGAGACGAAAGCGCGCGGTTGGCTGTTCCGCGGAGGTGGCTGCGATGAGCGACGTGCGGATTCTGGTGCCGGGGCTGCGCGATGCCCTGGTGGCGGCACGCGCCGCCGGGGGCGGCGGGCTGGCGGTACGCTGGCTGCGGCAGCTGCTCGCGCGTTCGCGCGCGGCGACGCCCGCTGAAACCGTCACGGGGGTGCGACCGGACGAACCGCCCGGCTGGGAGCGGACCCTCGCGCAGGCGCTGGGATATACGGAACCCGGAAACGGAGGAGAGACGGGGTCCGCCTTGCGTACCTGGCTGGCCAGTCCGGTAGCACTGAATGCCGGCATGCGGGACCTGACCGCCCGCCCGGTGGACGGGGTCGCCGATACCGATCGGGAGGCCCTTTGGGCGGCCGCCGCACCGGAGCTGGAAAAGGTCGGGGCGCGGCTGGATCAGTCGCCGCAGGGCTTGTGGCTGCTGTCGATGGCCGCCGCGGGTGCCGACGGCGCCCGCAGCCCGTCGGCAGGCTGGGGCCGGCCGATGCCGGCCGCCGGCCTGGACAGCGAGGCCGCCCGCAGCCTGCAGGTGCTGGGCAACGCGATCCAGATGGCCTGGTTTCAGCATCCGGTCAACCAGCAGCGTGAACAGAGCGGTCTGGATCCGGTGCAGGGGCTGTGGTTCTGGTCGCCGGGCGAGCCGCTGCCCGCCGCGCCGTCCGTGCAGGTCGCCGGTGGCGGCATCCATGCCCGCTGGCTGGCGGAGACCGCGGGGGCGGACTGGAATCCCGATCCGGCGTCGGGTGGCGACGTGATCGTGATGGATTCGCTGGACGGTCCGGCGAGCCCGGAACGCATGGCCGAGCTGCTGTCCTCGCTGGTGCTCGAGGTCATCGCCCCGCGCGCCGCCGGCCTGCGCTTCGGTCGCACCGGGCGTCTGGAGATCGAGGATCCGCTGCTGCCACCGGCGGAGGGCCCGCGTCGCATCCTGCGCGGACGCGATACCTGGGCGCTGTGGCGCCGGCGGATGCCCTGGCCCGGTCTGTAACTCCATGCATGAGTGATACCACGCAGGCGGCCGGGCTTGGTATACTCCCGGGCTTTTTCCGCACGGGGAAACACCATGGAACTGAGTCCGCTCTACAGCCGGATCGAAGACCTGCAAGGCCGCATCGACGGCCTGAGGGGGTATCTTTGACTACGCTGGCAAGGAAGAACGGCTGGAAGAAGTCCAGCGCGAGCTGGAAGAAAACCCGGACATCTGGAATCAACCGGAGCAGGCCCAGGCCCTGAACAAGGAACGGGCCCAGCTGGAGGGCATCGTCCTCAACATCCGCGAGATCACGGATGCACTGAAGGACAGTCGCGAACTGCTGGAGATGGCCGAGGCCGACGATGACGCGGAAACCGTATCTTCGGTCGAGGCGGATGTCGCGGGGCTGACCGCCCGTGTCGAGGCCCTGGAGTTCCGCCGCATGTTCTCCGGCGAGATGGACGAGGCCAATGCCTACGTCGACATCCAGGCCGGTTCCGGCGGCACCGAGGCGCAGGACTGGGCCAACATGCTGCTGCGGATGTATCTGCGCTGGGCCGAGAGCAAGGGCTTCAAGGTGGAGGTCACCGAGCTCTCCGAGGGCGAGACCGCGGGGATCAAGAGCGCGACGGTGCGTGTCGAGGGCGACCATGCATTCGGCTGGCTGCGCACCGAGACCGGCGTCCACCGCCTGGTGCGCAAGTCGCCGTTCGACTCCGGCAACCGGCGCCATACCTCGTTCGCGTCGGTGTTCGTTTCGCCCGAGGTGGACGAGAACATCGAGATCGAGATCGATCCGTCCGATCTGCGCGTGGATACCTACCGTTCCTCCGGGGCCGGCGGGCAGCACGTCAACACCACCGATTCGGCGGTGCGCATCACCCACGAACCCACCGGCATCGTGGCCGCCTGTCAGGCCGGACGCTCGCAGCACAAGAACCGAGAGATGGCGATGAACCAGCTGCGGGCCAAGCTGTACGAGCAGAAGATCCAGGAGCAGAACGCGGCCAAACAGGCGCAGGAAGAGACCAAGTCGGACATCGGCTGGGGCAGCCAGATCCGCTCCTATGTCCTGGACCAGTCGCGGATCAAGGATCTGCGCACAGGCGTGGAGGTCGGCAACACCCAGGGCGTGCTCGACGGCAACCTCGATTCCTTCATTGAAGCCAGCCTGAAGAGCGGGCTGTAACCCCCGGAAAACCCTCGATGACTGAAACAACCGACGAGAACAAGCTGATCGCGCAGCGCCGCGCCAAGCTCGACGAGCTGCGCACGGCCGGCAACGCCTTCCCCAACGACTTCCGCCGTGATTCCCTTGCGGGCGAACTGCATGCCGCGCATGGCGAGGCCGAAGGCGAGGCGCTGGAGGCCGAGGGCATCGAGGTCTGCGTAGCCGGGCGCATGATCGGCAAACGGGTGATGGGCAAGGCCAGTTTTGTGCGCCTGCGCGACATGAGCGGGGACATCCAGCTGTTCGTGCAGCGCGATGCCCTGCCGGAAGGGGTGTATGCGGCGTTCAAGCAGTGGGACCTGGGCGACATCGTCGGCGCGCGCGGCACGCTGTTCCGCACGAAGACCGGCGAGCTGACCGTCAACCTGACCGAATTCCGCCTGCTGACCAAGGCCCTGCGGCCGCTGCCGGAGAAGTTCCACGGCCTGACCGATCAGGAGGCGCGCTACCGCCAGCGCTACGTCGACCTGATCACCAGTCCGGAATCGCGCGAGCTGTTCCGGCGGCGTACTCGGATCATCCGCTTCATCCGTGACTACTTCGAGGATGCGGGCTTTCTCGAGGTGGAGACCCCGATGATGCAGGTGATCCCCGGCGGGGCCACCGCGCGCCCGTTCATTACCCACCACAACGCGCTGGACATGCCGCTGTACCTGCGCGTGGCTCCGGAGCTGTTCCTCAAGCGTCTGGTGGTGGGCGGGTTCGAGAAGGTCTTCGAGATCAACCGCAATTTCCGCAACGAGGGGCTGTCCACACGGCATAACCCCGAGTTCACCATGCTGGAGTTCTACGAGGCCTTCGTGGACCACCATGCGCTGATGGATCGCACCGAGGCGCTGCTGCGCGGGCTGTGCGAGCATGTGCTGGGGACCACCACCGTGGAATACCAGGGCGTGACCTACGAGTTCGGCCGGTCGTTCGCGCGCATGACCGTGCGCGAGGCGATCCTGGCCCATAACGACGATATCGCGGATGCCGACCTGGACGACATCGAGCGCGTGCGCGCGCACTGCGAGCGCAAGGGTATCGAGGTGAAGCCGGGGGTCGGGCTCGGCAAGCTGTGGACCGAGCTGTTCGAGGCCACCGCCGAGAATCAGCTGCACGATCCGACGTTCATCACCGCCTATCCCACCGAGGTCTCGCCGCTGGCCCGGCGCAACGACGACAACCCGTTCGTCACCGACCGCTTCGAGCTGTTCGTGGGCGGGCGCGAGATCGCCAACGGCTTCTCCGAGCTCAACGACGCCGAGGATCAGGCCGAGCGTTTCCGTGAGCAGGTCGCGGAGAAGGACGCGGGTGACGACGAGGCCATGCATTTCGATGCCGACTTCATCCGTGCCCTCGAGCACGGCCTGCCGCCCACTGCCGGGGAGGGCATCGGGATCGACCGCCTGGTGATGCTGCTGACCGACTCCAGCTCCATCCGCGACGTGCTGCTGTTCCCGCACATGCGCCCGGAGGCCTGATTGCTCAGCATTCGTCCCGGGCGATGACGCCCCGCACGAGGAGTCCGGCGCACTGTGCCGCGGGAGCAGGGCGGGCGAGCAGGAACCCCTGGAGCGTGTCACAGCCGGCGGCTTCCAGGAAACGCTGCTGTCCGATGTTTTCCACCCCTTCGGCGACGGTCTCCAGGTTCAGGTTTGTGGCAAGGCTGAGGACCGTACGCACGATGGCCTCGCCGCTGCCGCCATTGTCGAGGTCGCGCACGAAGCTGCGGTCGATCTTGAGCACGTCCAGCGGAAAACGCTGGAGGTAGGCGAGTGACGAGTACCCGGTGCCGAAGTCGTCCAGGGCCACCCGCAGCCCCATGTCGCGAAATGCCCCCAGGGTGTGGATGACCCGCTGGATGTCGGCCATCAGCATGCTCTCGGTCACCTCGAGCTCCAGCGCATCGGCCGGGGTGCCGGTTTCGGCCAGGATCCGGCGGATCCGGCGCGGCAGATCCTGATCACGGAACTGCGGGGCGGCCAGGTTGATGGAGATCCGCGGCGAGGGCAGTCCGCTGGCCTTCCAGCGCTGATGCTGGAGGCAGGCCTCGCGCAGGATCCATTCGCCCAGTTCCCGAATCAGTCCGGTTTCTTCCAGTACCGGGATGAAGGTCCCCGGCGACAGCACCTGTCCGTTGGGATCCTGCCAGCGGAGGAGGGCTTCGAGACCGGTAATGCGCCCGTTCCCGGCCTCGACCCGCGGCTGATAGTGCAGGAAGAAGCCTTCCTGCCGGTAGACGGCGCGCCGGAGCTGGCCTTCCAGGGCGACCCGTGCACGCGCCGTGGTGTTGCGTTCGCCGGAGCAGAAACGCAGTCCGTTACCGCCTTCCCGTTTGGCCTGATCCATGGCGGCACCCGCGCGGCGCAGCAGCTCCTCGGGTTCGCTGCCATCGTCGGGGTAGAGGGCCGCCCCGGCCGAGCCGGGAACGTAGACCTCTTCGCCATCCATCGCGAAGAGTTCCTTCAAATGATCCACCAGTCCGGCCGCCTGGCGGACCAGGGTTTCGGCCTCGGCACTGTGACCCAGCACGAGGCCGAATTCGTCGCCACCGATCCGGGCCAGGGTGTCGCCTTCCTCGAGGGCGCCTGCCAGACGCTGGCTGACCCGCTGCAGCAGTGCGTCGCCGGCGGCGTGGCCGAGCCCCTCGTTGATCCCCTTGAAGCGGTCGAGGCCCAGATGGAGGATCAGCAAGGGCGAACCGCGGTCGCGGGCGTATTCCATGCTTTGGTTAATCGCGGTTGGGCAGGCCGGTCAGGGGATCGTGCCAGGTCAGGTATTGCAGCCGGTCTTCGGTCTCGCGGCGTTCGGTGATGTCATGCACGATCCCGGCCATGCGCCGTGGATGGCCCTGCTCGTCGAAACGCACGGTGCCACGCTGGTAGACCACCCGCGTGGTGCCGTCCGGGCGGCGAATGCGGTGTTCGATGTCATATTCCGGGCCGTCGGGGCGCAGGGCGGCATTGACGGCCTGCTGGACCCGTTCCCGGTCGTCGGGGTGAACGGCCGCCATGAACGACTCGTGATTGGCGCCCCACTGCTCCCGGGTCATGCCGAAGATGCGGTAGACCTCGTCCGACCAGCGGATTTCGTCGTTTTCGAAATCCGAGATCCAGGAACCCAGATGGGCGATGCGTTGCGCCTCGGCGAGTTCGGCCTCGCGCTGTTCCAGCGCTTCGCGGGCCTGGTGGCGCTCGGTGGAGTCGATGCCCAGGGTCTGCAGGTGGGTGAGCCGCCCGTGCTCGTCGAAGAAGGCGCGGGAGGTCCATTCGACCCAGCGCCGGGTACCGTCCGCCCGAATGACCGGGTTTTCGATGATCCGGACCGGCTGTTCCGGAGTGAAGCGCGCCAGGTCGGCGAGGTTGGCCTCCTGGTGTTCGGGGGGCAGATCCTCGATCCAGCGCCGGCCGACCAGATCCGCCCCGAAGTATTCCCGCGCCATGCGGTTGGCGAACAGGATCGTGGTGTCGGGCCGGTAGACCGTGATGATGTGCGGGTGGTCCTCGATCAGGCTGCGGTAATCGATGACCAGCGTATCGTCGGGCCCGTATTGATGTTGATCCGTTTTCATCCTTGATCCGTGCCTGGTGCCCGATCGCCATTGGCTCATTATGGCGATGGAAATTCGCCCGGTGCAATCGCGCCGGATCCGCCCGGCGAGTCCGGTTGCGCGAAACGCCGTGCGCAGATCGGGTATCCTTGTGAATCTGAATCCGTACTCAGGGAGCCATCAATGCAGCCCTTTGCCTCGCGCAATGTCTTCGGTGAGGAACTCGAGCCCTGTGGCCGCGACCCGGTGACCGGGTTCTATCGCGACGGGCGCTGTGCCACCGGACACGACGACACCGGCATCCATACGGTCTGTGCCGAAGTGACGCAGGCGTTTCTGGATTATTCCCTGGCGCAGGGCAACGATCTGGTGACGCCGATGGAGGCCTTCGGCTTCCCCGGGCTCAAGCCCGGAGACCGGTGGTGCCTGTGCGCCGGCCGCTGGGTGGAGGCGTATCGGGCCGGCGTGGCGCCGGGGGTATACCTGCGGGCGACCCACGAGGAGACCCTGGCGATCATCCCGCTGGACGTGCTGCAGGCGCACGCCCGCGATCCGGCAGAGTAGCGCGGACGCGTTCGCGTACGCCTCAGGCGGGGCGGGCCAGATACCAGCGGATGACCGCCCAGTCGTAGGCCGCGTGCGCGATCATCACCACCACCAGGTTCTCGGTCACGTGGTAGACCCAGCCGAGATACAGGCCGATGAGGGTGGCGAAGACGAAGTACAGGTGGCTGACGTAGTGCGCCAGCCCGAACAGCACCGAGGCCAGCAGGATTGCGGCCCCGGGCGGCAGGTGCAGACCCAGCCACTGCTGTAGCACGCCGCGTACCAGGAGCTCCTCGCCGACCCCGGCGAGCACCGCGATCAGCACTACCGAGCCGGCCGGGGCCCCGCGAAACAGCAGATCCAGGAACTCCTGCAGCTGTGCCCGAATGTCGCGAAACGCCGGGTGGTCGGTCCAGCCCAGCACGGCGACCAGCAGGAACATCGGGGTGGTGACCAGCAGGCCCAGGGCCACGGCCTCGATGCTCCAGTCCATCGCGCCCAGAAGTGGCACGCCGGCGAGCGCCGCCAGCGCGAACGCCACGGGGATGAGTGCACCCTGGAACAGGGCCCCGGCGAGCAGTGGATGACGGGCGATGAACGGTCGCAAGGTGGCGGGAGGGGCAATGGTTGGTTGCGGGCGGGCCGGCCGGGCGATCGCCGCGGCCGGCCGTCCGCCCGGGGCTTTGCCTCAGGCCAGGCGCGCGCGGTGGTCGAGGATCACGCGCACGCCGTGACGCTTGCCGCCGGGCAGGGCACCGAGCACGTCGCGGCGCTCGGATTCCGCCAGGTGTTCGCAGGCCTGCGCCAGACCATGGCTGGGCAGACGGTCGGCCAGCCGCGCCAGGGTATCGGGATCCAGCGCCTGCAGCACCTCGGCCTGCGCCCGTTCGGTCAGCTTGAGGAAGCGCATGCGGGCGGCGGCCAGCTGGCCGGCGTCCAGCGCGCCCAGGATACCCGCCACGGCGGGGTCGGGACGCATGTCGGCCCAGTGCACGCCCCCAGCGGCATGATCGCCGCGGAATTCAGTGGCCGTGGGGAAATCCTGCACGGTGTCCATTGCCAGTTCGGTCATCTTCGGTCTCCTCGCATCGATTCAGTGAAATTAACCAACAACACGATGCGAAGGCCGTCCGGAGGTCCCCGATCGGGGAGCGGGCGGTGGGGCAGGCACGACCCGGTCACTACCGGGATGTGCGGGAACCCGTGATCCGGCGTGTATCCAGGTCACGACGGACCGGGTTCCGGGGCCTCGTTCAGACGAGGAGGCGGCGGGTCCGGGTCCGACGGACAGCTGGATACACGTCATCCGCCGCGCCGGCGGCCTTCGTGCATCGGCAACTGCAACTGTCCATGGGTGTCGTCATACCTCGTATGGCTCAACATGCGCTCGTGGCACCCGGCCACGAACGGGCGCGAATCATAGCCAAAGCGCGGGTGGCGAAACAAGCCTTGCGGCGGAATGCGTTGACAGGTTTCGGTGCGGGTTATAGTTTGACCCGTTTCCCGGCGCGCGCCGGATCAGGGTGCGCGTACCCTGATCGCGCCGGTCGCCAGCGCCGCAAAGCCTACGCCCGGTGATCCCGGGCCCAATCAGGAATCGACCCGTGACCGACGTCTTTCCCCGCATCGAGCGACTGCCCCCCTACGTCTTCAACATCGTGAACGAGTTGAAGGCCGAGGCTCGAGCTCGCGGCGAGGACATCATCGACTTCGGCATGGGTAACCCGGATCAGCCCACCCCGAAGCACATCGTCGACAAGCTGACCGAGGCAGTGCAGCGCGGCGACACTCACCGTTATTCGGTATCGCGCGGGATCCCGCGGCTGCGGCGTGCCGTCACCCGCTGGTATCAGGATCGTTTCGATGTAGAACTCGATCCGGAAACCGAGGCGATCGTGACCATTGGCTCCAAGGAAGGCCTGGCGCATCTGGCGCTGGCCACCCTGGGGCCGGGAGATGCGGTGCTGGTGCCGAATCCGGCGTATCCCATCCACCCCTATGGCTGCGTAATCGCCGGCGCCGACGTGCGCCACGTGCCGCTGACGCCGGACGTCGATTTCTTTGCCGAGCTGGAGCGCGCGATCCGCGATTCCTGGCCCAAGCCGAAGATGCTGATCCTGAACTTCCCGGGGAATCCGACCACGCAGTGCGTGGATCTGGAGTTCTTTGAACGGGTGGTGGAGATCTGCCGCGAGCACGGGATCTGGATCGTGCACGATCTGGCCTACGCCGAGATCGCGTTCGACGGCTATCGGGCCCCCTCGATCCTCGAAGTGCCGGGCGCCAAGGACATCGCGGTGGAGTTCTACACCCTGTCCAAGACCTACAACATGCCCGGCTGGAGGGTGGGATTCATGTGCGGCAATCCCACGCTGGTGGCGGCCCTGGCGCGCATCAAGTCGTATCTCGACTACGGCACCTTCACGCCCATTCAGGTGGCGGCGATCTCCGCACTGGAAGGGCCGCAGGACTGTGTCGACGAGATCCGCGAGACCTATCGCGTGCGCCGCGACGTGCTGTGCGACGGCCTGAACAAGCTGGGCTGGGCAGTGGAAAAGCCGAAGGCGACCATGTTCGTCTGGGTGCCGATCCCCGAGCCCTATCGCGAGATGGGGTCGCTGGAGTTCGCCAAGAAGCTGCTGCGCGACGCCAAGGTGGCGGTCTCGCCCGGGATCGGCTTCGGCTCCTACGGGGATGACCACGTGCGCTTCTCCCTGATCGAGAACGAGCAGCGCACGCGCCAGGCCCTGCGGGGGATCAAGGCGATGTTCCGGGCGGATTCCGTCCTCGCCGATGCCTCCGCGTAACCAGGCATTCGAAGACCAAAACCCGGATGCGGTGCATCCGGACGATCAGGGAAACAGGATCATATGACGCCGGTAAAGATCGGAATTCTCGGACTGGGTACCGTGGGCTGTGGCACGGTGAACGTGCTGGCCCGCAACGGCACCGACATCGCCGGGCGCGCCGGACGCGGGATCGAGGTCGTGGCCGCGGCAGCCCGTGACATCGAGCGCGAGCGCGACTGCGACACTTCCGGAATCCGCCTGACCACCGACCCTGGCGTGGTGGTGGACGATCCTGAAGTCGAGGTGGTTGTCGAGCTGATGGGCGGAACCGATGCCCCGCGCGACCTGGTCCTGCGGGCGATCGACGCCGGCAAGCACGTGGTCACCGCGAACAAGGCGATGATCGCCCTGTACGGCAACGAGATCTTCGAGCGCGCCCATTCGCGCGGCGTGATGGTGGCGTTCGAGGCAGCGGTCGCCGGCGGCATCCCGATCATCAAGGCGATCCGCGAGGGCCTGGCGGGCAACCGCCTCGAATGGCTGGCGGGGATCATCAACGGGACCGGCAACTTCATCCTGACCGAGATGCGCGACAAGGGTCGTGACTTCGAGGACGTGCTGGCGGAGGCCCAGTCGCTGGGTTACGCCGAGGCCGATCCGACCTTCGACGTGGAGGGTATCGATGCCGCCCACAAACTGGCGATCCTGGCGTCCATCGCGTTCGGCATCCCGCTGCAGTTCGACCGCGTGGCGGTCGAGGGCATCAGCGGGATCACCCGCGAGGACGTGGGCTTCGCTGCGGAGCTGGGGTACCGCATCAAGCATCTGGGCATCGCGCGTCGCATGCCGGACGGCTACGAACTGCGGGTGCATCCGACCCTGATCCCGGAACGCCGGCTGATCGCCAATGTGGACGGGGTGATGAATGCCGTGCTGGTGCAGGGCGACGCGGTGGGGCCCACGTTGTACTACGGCGCCGGAGCCGGTGCCGAGGCGACCGCCTCGGCCGTGGTCGCCGATCTGGTGGACGTGGTGCGCGCCCTGACCACCGACCCCGAGAATCGCGTGCCGCATCTGGCGTTCCAGCCGGACGCGCTGTCGGAACGCCCGGTGCTGGCGCTGGAGGACGTCCAGACCTCGTTCTACCTGCGCCTGCGTGCCCAGGATCGTCCGGGGGTACTGGCCGACATTACCCGGATCCTGGGCGAGCATGGCATCAGCATCGAGGCGATCCTGCAGCGCGAGCCCGACCCGGAGCGGGGCGAGGCGACCATCATCATGCTGACGCACGCCGTGCGCGAGGGCGCGATGAACCAGGCGATCACGGCGGTGGAACAACTGCCGCACCTGCTGACTCCGATCACGCGTATCCGCATGGAAGCGCTCTGAACAACCAACTGATCCGATCCACGACACGAGAATCCGCATGGCCCACGGACACCGCTACACCGGACTGATCGACCGCTACCGCGATCGGCTGCCGGTCCACGACGACACCCGCGTGATCTCCCTCGGCGAGGGGGCCACGCCGCTGATCCGGCTGAACAACATTCCCCGCGAGCTGGACAGCGAGGTGGAGATCTACGTCAAGTACGAGGGTCTGAACCCCACCGGCTCGTTCAAGGACCGGGGCATGACCATGGCGGTCACCCGCGCGGTGGAAGAGGGTTCGCGGGCCATCGTGTGCGCCTCCACCGGCAACACCTCGGCCGCTGCCGCGGCCTATGCCGCCCGCGCGGGGATCACCGCGTTCGTGGTCATACCGGACGGCAAGATCGCGATGGGCAAACTGGCGCAGGCGATGATGCACGGGGCCACGGTGATTCAGATCGCCGGGAATTTCGACGACGGCATGCGGCTGGTCAAGGAAGTGGCCTCGAATACCCCGGTGACCCTGGTCAATTCGGTCAACCCGTACCGTCTGCAGGGCCAGAAGACTGCGGCGTTCGAGATCATCGAGGAGCTGGGTCGGGCACCGGATTATCACTGCCTGCCGGTGGGCAATGCCGGCAACATCACCGCGCACTGGATCGGCTACAGCGAGATGGCCGCCCGCAGCAGCGAGGACGTGACCGACGCCTGCGCCTACTGCCAGGGGCACTGCAAGTATGCCGGCGGCGGCATGGTCGGGAACCGGCCGCACATGGTGGGCTATCAGGCCTCGGGTTCGGCGCCGTTCATGCGCGGGGCCATGGTGGACGATCCCGACACCGTCGCGACCGCGATCCGCATCGGTCACCCGCAGTCCTGGGACATGGCGTGGAAGGTGCGCGAAGAGTCCGGCGGCTGGTTCGACGAATGCGCGGATGACGAGATCCTGGCCGCGCAGAAACTGCTGGCGGAGAAGGAGGGGGTGTTCTGCGAACCGGCCTCCGCCGCCTCGCTGGCCGGCGCCCTGCGCGACATTCGCTCGGGGCGAATCCCGGCGGGGTCCACCGTGGTCTGCACGCTCACCGGCAACGGCCTCAAGGACCCGGACACCGCGATCAGTCAGAGCGTGGTCCAGCCGACGCGGGTGCCCGCAGAGCTGGGCGCCGTGTCGCAGGCGATCCGCGACAACCTCGCCTGAAGCCGTCGGCCTGAACCCCGGGGGCCGGTTCCGGCCCCGCGGGCAGGGTCAGTTTGCCGGTCGTTCGGGGATCTCGATCCGGGCGGCCTCGCGCAGGCGTTCGATCTCTTCCTGGATCGCGCGGCTTTCCAGGATCTCGATCAGTTCGGCCCGCACGTCTTCCATGGGCGGCGGGTCGACCGGGCGCGTCTCTTCCAGCCGGATCAGGTGCCAGCCAAAGCGACTTTCCACCGGATCCGTCGTCGTCTCGCCGGGTTCCAGGCGCTGCACCGCATCGCTGAAGGCCGGCACCATGCGGCCGGCTTCGAACCAGCCCAGGTCACCTCCGCGTTGGGCGGAGCCGGGGTCGGTTGAATGCGTTTCGGCCAGCTCGGCAAACGAGGCCCCGTCCTCGAGTTCGGCCAGCAGGTCCCGGGCGGTCTCCTCGCTCTCGACCAGGATGTGGCGGGCGCGGTACTCCTCGGCGGCCATCTGCTCCACCTGCCGCTCGTATTCGGCGCGCAGGTCGTCCTCCGTGAGTTCCAGTTCGGCCGTCAGGCGTTCCATCATCTCGGAGGCGAGGAAATTGGTGCGGACCATCTCGAGGATCCGGCGCGTTTCTTCTTCCTCGTGCAGGCCACGCCGCTCGGCTTCCTGGCGCAGCAGCCGCAGGCTGATCAGTTCGTCGATCACGCCATCATCGCCGGCCAGCCCGGGGTCGTCGTCCAGGCCGGAGTAGGTAAAAACATCGGCCCGGGTGATCGGTTCGCCATCGATGCGCGCGAGGATTTCGGCGTCTTCGGTCGTCGTGGCGGCATCGGTTTCGTGGCCATTGCGTTCGTCAGACGGACCATCGTTGCCGCAGGCGGCAAGCGAGGTGACGGCGGCCAGGATCGCGGCCGCGAGCAGGCCGCGGGGTGCGGACAGGGGGAACGTTGATGCGGCCATTCAGAACACCTGCTTGAAGGGGCGGACATCCACCGAGGCATACACCCCGGCCCGGACATAAGGATCGGCATCGGCCCATTCGCGGGCCGCTTCCAGCGACGGGAATTCGGCGACGATCAGGCTGGCGCTGAAACCGGCCGGCCCCGGATCGGGGCTGTCGATCGCGGGGCACGGACCGGCCAGCACCAGGCGTCCGGCATCGCGCAGGGCCTGCAGGCGTTCCAGGTGTTCCGGACGCGCCGCCAGGCGGGCGTCCAGCGAATCGGGGGCATCGTGGCCCTGGATCATGTAGAGCATCGGCATTCCGTGTCGGGGGGACAGGCGGGCATTGTAACGTCACGGGCGGGTGCGGCGTGATGGTCGGGTCACAGTTGCGCTACACTGCGCGCTTTGTCCGATCTGCGGTTCCCCATGAGTACGTTCGCGATCCACCCCGAGAATCCCCAGCCACGGCTGATCCGCCAGGTCTGCGACCGGCTGCATGAAGGTGCGGTGATCGCCGTGCCCACCGATGCCTGTTATGCGCTCGCGTGCCTGCCCGGTGACAAGACCGGCGCCGATCGCATCCGCCGCATCCGCGAGGTGGACGAGACCCATCATCTCACCCTGCTGTGCCGTGACCTGTCCGAACTGGGGGTGTACGCCAAGGTGGACAACAGCGCCTTTCGGCTGATGAAGACCCTGACGCCGGGGCCCTACACCTTCATTCTTCCCGCCACCCGCGAAGTCCCGCGGCGGCTGCAGCATCCCAGGCGCCGGACGATCGGACTGCGGGTGCCGGACAGTCCCATCGTGTCCGCGCTGCTGGCGGAACTCGGTACGCCGCTGATGTCCGCCACCCTGCAGCTGCCGGGGGACGATACCCCGCTGACCGAGGTGTGGGAGATCGAAGAGCGTCTTGCGCATGCGGTGGACGCGATCCTGGACGGAGGAGCAGGGACGCTGGAGGCCACCACGGTGCTGGACCTGACCGGTGACGGCGTGGAAGTGGTGCGACAGGGCCTCGGGGACGTGGCCTTTCTGGAAGAATAGCCATGCGTAAATGGATCATCCTGGCCGCTCTGCTGGTCGCCATTGGTGCGGCATGGCCCTGGTACGTCGGGGGACAGGTGGAAGACACCCTCGACGCGCGCATGGAGCTGCAGGCGGACGGTCTGGAGCTGCGCCACGAGCCCGTTCGCTACGAGCGGGGCTATCGCGAGGCGCGTGCGGAAGGAACACTGCACCTGCGTCGGGGCGAGGACGCTTACGAACTACCGGTGGTGCACGAGGTGCAGCACGGGGTGCTGGGCGCGAGGATCGCCACCCGCCTGGATCACGCGGCCCTCGACGACGCCCTCGCGGAGCATGACGGGCTGGCCGCGATCCTGCAGCGTCTTGCGCCCGAGGCGGAGAGCCGGACCGGCCTGGGTGGCGGCGTCACGACCCGCCTGCGCGTGCAGGATACGCGCCTGGATGTTGCGCAA
This sequence comes from Thioalkalivibrio sp. ALE10, assembly GCF_000381385.1. Lineage (NCBI taxonomy): Bacteria > Pseudomonadati > Pseudomonadota > Gammaproteobacteria > Chromatiales > Ectothiorhodospiraceae > Thioalkalivibrio > Thioalkalivibrio sp. ALE10. Next base: position 163,860 of record NZ_KB906454.1, on the reverse strand, counting down.
TGGGCGGCAGTGGCACCGCTCCGGGACGCGGAGGGCCCGTTGTGGCTGGAGTTCGAGGACGCCCTGGGGCAGTTCGCCTGGTCGGACGAGCAGGCGATGGCGAGTCTGTCGGTCCCGCGTCTGCGACTCGATCAGGCGGACGGAACCCTGGTGTTCGAGGGGCTGCGGCAGGTCCTGGCGCTGGAGCCCGACGCCGACGGGGTCTATGGCGTGCTTCCGGATTATGAAGGCGGCGTGGCGGCCGACCGGATGGAATGGACGGGTCCGGGATGCGAGGGCAGCCTGCTTATGGAGCGTGCCCGGATCAATGCATTCCAGAGCACCCATGGAGACCGGCTGGACGCCCGCGCGCGCCTGGAAATCGACCGGATGACCGTGACGCGGGGCACGCAGCGTCTCGTGCGCCATGGCGGACCGATGGATCTGCAGCTGGGGCTGGAGCGCTGGGACCGCGCAGCCATGGAGCAGCTCGCCGGAACCCTGCGTGACCCGGCGCACCGGCGCCAGGAGGCCGAGCAACGCCGCGATCTCACCCATGCCGCGATGATCGATGCCGTGAGCCAGTCGCTGGAGCGCAGCCCGGCCGTGACGCTCGGGGCGATCATGAACGACGAGCCGGAGCAGCGGCTGGAGCTGGAGGGCAACCTGGTCTTTTCCGGTACGCCCGAAGGCTTCCGCATGCGCCCGGTGGAGGCGATCGCGCTGGACATGCAGGCCGCGGTCGGGCTGCAATGGCCGGAGTCGCTGGCCGGGCTGACCGACCCGCAGCCGTTCGGCCGGGTGCTGGCCGCGGCCGAGGCGGATGCCTGGCTGGAACGCGACGGCGAGATCCTGAGCGGGACTCTGGCGATGCGGGACGGCCGCATCCACGTCAACGAGCGGGACCGCACCGCCAGTGCCCTGGGCCTGCTGTTCGCCGCCGCCGGCGGCATGTTCTGACACCGACCATCTCAGCCTCATCAGTCAACCATCAGGAAGGATCGCGACCGTGACCACCAATCAGGGGACGAATCAGCGTGTCATCTCGGGGATGCGGCCCACCGGGCGTCTGCATCTCGGGCATTATCACGGGGTCCTGAAGAACTGGATCGAGCTGCAGCACAACTACGAGTGCTTTTTCTTCGTTGCGGACTGGCATGCGCTGACCACGCATTACGAAGACCCGGGCGACCTGCAGCAATACGTGACCGAGATGGTGATCGACTGGCTGGCCGCGGGGGTGAGTCCGGGATCGGCCACCCTGTTCGTGCAGTCGCGTGTGCCGGAACATGCCGAGCTGCATCTGCTGCTGTCCATGATTACCCCGCTGGGCTGGCTGGAGCGGGTGCCGACCTGGAAGGACCAGCAGGAACAGCTGCGCGAGAAGGATCTGGCGACCTACGGGTTTCTCGGGTATCCAGTGCTGCAGAGTGCCGACGTGCTGGCCTATCGCGCCGGCATGGTGCCGGTGGGCGAGGACCAGGTCTCGCACCTGGAGGTCACGCGCGAGCTGGCGCGGCGCTTCAACCATCTGTACGGGCGCGAACCCGGGTTTGCCGAAAAGGCCGAGCAGGCCGTGGACAAGATGGGCAAGAAGGCAGCCAAACGCTACCGCGATCTGCGCAAGCGCTTCCAGGAGCAGGGCGAGGACGAGGCCCTGGAGGTCGCCCGGGCGATGCTGGAATCCCAGCAGAACATCTCGCTGAAAGACCGCGAGCGGCTGTTCGGCTACCTCGAGGGCGGGGGCAAGATCATCCTGCCCGAGCCGCATCCGAAGCTGACGCCCACCGCGAAGATGCCCGGGCTTGACGGGCGCAAGATGTCCAAGAGCTATGGCAACACCATCAGCCTGCGGTCCGAGCCGCAGGAGGTGGAGAGCCAGATCCGGACCATGCCCACCGATCCGGCGCGGGTGCGCCGGACCGATCCGGGGACGCCGGAAAAATGCCCGGTGTGGGAGCTGCATCAGGTCTACACCGGCGAGGAAAAGCGGGGCGAGCTCTACGAGGGCTGCACCACCGCCGGGATCGGCTGTCTGGACTGCAAGAAGCCCCTGATCGCGGCCATCCAGGAGGAGCTGGAGCCGATTCAGCAGCGCGCGCGCGAATACGCCAGTGATCCCGGACTGGTGCGCTCGATCATGGTCGAGGGCTCGGAGGCCGCCCGCGAAGAGGCGCGCGAGACCCTGGAGGAGGTCCGCCGCGCGATGGGGCTGGACTACCTGCGGTAGAACCGGTGAGCGAACATGCCGAAGACGCCACCGTCGACCCCGTTGATCCGGCCGCCGCCGGGGAGGGCGAGCACGTCTGGCGTGTTCACGGCGAACCGGTCGCGGAGCTGCCCGAGGACCTGTACATCCCTCCGGATGCACTGGAAGTGTTCCTCGATTCCTTCGAGGGGCCACTGGACCTGCTGCTGTACCTGATCCGCCGGCAGAACCTCGACATCCTGGCGATCCCCATCGCCGAGATCACGCGCCAGTACATGGCCTACATCGAGGTGATGCGTGCCCTGCGCCTGGAGCTGGCGGGCGAATACCTGGTGATGGCGGCACTGCTGGCCGAGATCAAGTCGCGCATGCTGCTGCCACGCCCGGCGGAGTCGGGCGAGGAAGACGCCGGTGATCCGCGCATGGCCCTGATTCGGCAGCTGCAGGAATACGAGCAGTTCAAGACCGCGGCCGAACGCCTGGACGCACTGCCGCGCATGGAGCGGGATTTCTTCGCCGCCGGCGCCGCGACCGACGCACTGGAAGGCCCGCCGCCCCCGGCGCCGTCGCTGGATGCCCTGATGGATGCGCTCGCCGGGGTGATGCGGCGTGCCAGCCTGAACGCCCACCACCACGTGGCCACCGAACAGCTGTCGGTGCGCGAGCGCATGACCCGGCTGCTGCACGAGCTGGACAGCGAGACCTTCACCGACTTCGTCGGCCTGCTGGAACGGGCCGAGGGCCGCCAGGGCGTGGTGGTGTCGTTCCTCGCCATCCTCGAGCTGGCCAAGGCGGGGCTGGTGGAGTGGGGGCAGAGCGAACCCTACGCCCCCATCCGCCTGCGTCGGCGCGGCGGCGACGCCTGACCCCGACGCGCCCCGCCACCCCGTGCCCCCCTTCCGCGGGGCTGCGGTCAGCTCGCGTGGTGGGTGGACGTGGCGCCGCGATCGAATGCCCCCTCGTACAGGCGCAGCAGCGCCGGGATCACGAACAGTACCAGCACCGTGGCCACTGCCAGCCCGAACACGATCGAGATCGCCATCGGGATCAGGAACTGCGCCTGCACCGAGCGCTCGAACAGCAGCGGGGTGAGGCCCGCGATGGTGGTGACCGAGGTCAGGATGACCGCGCGCAGGCGCTGGCAGGAGGCCTCGATGATCGCCTCGCGCAGGGCCAGACCGCTCTCCCGCAATCCCTGGTAGAAGCTGACCAGGATGATGGAGTTGTTGACCACGATCCCGGTCAGGCCGAACAGGCCGAACATCGACAGCACGGTCAGCTCCACCCCGAGGATCCAGTGGCCCAGCAGGGCCCCGAGGATGCCGAACGGGATGATGGCCATCACGATCAGCGGCCAGCCCCAGGAGGCGAAGACCCAGGCGAGGATGATGTACATCAGGCCCAGCGCCAGCACCAGGCCCGTGCGCATGTCGGCAAACGTCTCCTCCTGATCCGCCGCGCGGCCCTCGAAGGACCAGTCCACCCCGTGGCGCTCGGCGACCGCGTCCAGCGGACCGTCTTCCAGCGCGGCGCGGATGCGCGCGGCATTGTTTACCGAGCGGTCGACTTCGGTGGATACCTCGATCGCGAGGCGGGTATCGGCATGCCGCAGGGTCTCGAAGCCGGGACGGGATGCGAGTTCCGCCACGTTCTCCAGCGGGGTCAGCTCGCCGTCCGGCAGGCGGATCTGCAGGCGGTCCAGGCTTTCCGTCGCGTGGCGTTCGTCGTCGGGCAGACGCACGCGCACCTCGACCTCCTCCAGGCCATCCTGATAGATCTGCGCCAGATGGCCGTCGTAGGCGTCGCGCAGCTGCGCGCCGAGCTGCTCCGTGGTCAGTCCGAGGGCGCGGCCTTCCGGCAGGATGCGGAAGGTCAGCTGCTCGCGGCCGAACGGGGTGTCGTCCTGGGTGGCGAAGGTGCCCGGGAACTCGTCGAACAGATCGGCCACGTCCAGTGCCGCGTCCTTGAGGATATGCGGGTCATCGCCGGTCAGACGCACTTCGAGATCGCGCCCGGGCGGGCCGGCCTGACGCTCGTCAATAGAAAAGGTCTCGATGCCGGGGGCCTCGCGGACGTTGTCCCGCCATGCCTGGATGAACGCCCGGTTGCGCACCTCTCGGGCCTCCGGCGAGATCAGCTCGACCTGGATGTTGCCGAACTGGTCGCCCTGCGGGGCGTTGCCGTCGCCGGGGTCGATGCCGCGTCCGAGCCGGGTCACCGAGGCACGCACCAGGCCGCCGCCGAGTTCCTCGTCGGTTTCCTCCAGCGCCTGTTCGACGTGGATGAGGAATTCTTCGACCCGTTCCGGCGGGGTGCCGGCCACGAAGTTCACGCCGGCATGGACGACCGTGCCCTCGGGCGAGGGGAAGAAGGTGAAGCCGATGCGCCCGGATGCCGCGAGGCCGATGGCCAGGATCACCGCGCCCACCGCCAGGGCGAGGGTGACCCCGGAGTGGTCCACGGCGCGCGTGACGGCACGGCGGAACGGGCCGTTGCGCAGGTTTTCGAAACCCCGGTCGAAGCGCGCCCGCAGGCTGCCGGCCGGCGGTTCCTCGAGGCGATCCATCACGCCCTTGAGATGGGCCGGAAGGATCAGGAAGGCGATCAGCAGGGTAGCCACGATCACGCAGATCACCACCAGCGGGATGTCGAACAGGATATTGCCGATGATCCCGCCGATCAGCATCAGTGGCATGAAGGCCGCGACGGTGGTCAGTGACGCGGCGACGACCGGACCGACCATGCGCTGAGCGCCCTGACGCGCCGCCCGACCGGCCGACAGGCCCCTCTGATGCAGGCTGTAGGCGTGCTCGGAGACGACGATGGCGTTGTCGACGATGATCCCCAGCGACATGATGAAGCCGAACAGCGACATCATGTTGATCGAGCCACCCACCAGCCACAGCACCACGAATGCGGCGGTGAAGGCGATCGGGATGCCGAGGGCGACGCGCAGGGCGATGTGGCGGTTCAGGAACAGGAACAGGATCCCGAGCACCAGCAGGAGTCCCCCGGCACCGTTTTTCAGCAGCAGGGTGATGCGCTCGGACAGCAGCTCCCAGAAGGCATCGGTCTCCTGCAACTGGACACCCGGGGGCAGGGCGGGCCGGGTGCGCTCCAGCCACTGTTCGAGGATGCGCGCGGATTCCAGGGCGTCGCCGGTCTCGCTGCGCATCAGCTGCATCTCGATGGCCCGCGTACCCTGGGAGCGGACACGCACCTCGCCGTCGCGGGGGCGCAGGTCGATGTCGGCGATGTCGCCCAGCAGCACCCGACCACGTTCGGGGTCGCCCTGCAGCACCAGGCGTTCGAAGGACACGATGTCGCGAGCCTGCTCGAGGCTGCGCAGCTGTCGGGCGGTGTCGTCGCGTCCGACCGAGCCGGCGGGCATGTCGCGGCTCATGCCGGCGATGGCCGTGCCGATGTCGGCCAGGGTCATGTCCAGGCGGTAGAGATTGAAGGCCGGCACCTGGATGGCCATCTCGTCTTCCGTGAGGCCGGTGAACTCGACCCGCGCGATGCCGGCGTCCAGCAGTTCGCGTTCGTACTGCCGGGCCAGCGTCCGCAGCTGTTCCGGGTCGTCGGGGCCGGTGATCAGCAGGCGCGAGACCGGCTCGTAGTTGATCACCTGATTGACGATCGGGGTCTCGGCATCCGCCGGCAGGTTGCGCTGCTGATCGACCCGGTCGTTGACCTGTTCCAGCGCATGCGACATGTCGGCGCCGGGTTCGAACTCCAGGGTGATGGTCGCCACCCCAAGCGCGGAGGTGGAGGTCATTTCGCGCAGGTCGTCGACCGTGCGCAGGTCCTGCTCCAGCGGGTCGGTGATCGACTGTTCCACGTCTTCGGCGGCAGCGCCCGACCACACGACCTGGACCGTGATGATGTCGAGATCAAAATCGGGGAAGAACTGCGAGTTCAGCTGGTTCAGGGCATAGGCGCCCGCCAGCAGCATCAGCGCGATCAGCAGGTTGGCGGCCAGGCGGTGTTCCAGGAACAGCCGGATCGGACCGCGCCCGGCCGCGCCCTCCGCATCGCCCCCGGCCGGGGCGCCGCCCGGCATGGGTGCGCTGGTTTCACTCATCGCCGGCGTCCTGCGGCTGGAGGTCCGGGTCGCCTTCGCGCACGGCTTCGGCCGCGGTGGGCAGGTCCTCGCGGTCCTCGACCTCCACGCGCAGGCCATCCACCGCATTGGGCAGGCGGGTGGCGATCAGGACGTCGCCGGCCGACAGGTCCGGATTGCGAACCAGCGCCAGGGTGTCCCCGGCCTCGCTGCGGTATTCGCCCAGACGTTCGACGTTCAGGGACTGCAGGCGGCCGTCGATTACGCGGAACATGGTGTCGCGCCCGTACAGGGCCTCGAACGGAACGGCCAGGCTGTCGTCTTCCTCGGGCAGGCGCAGGTTCAGCTCAAGGAAGCGGTTCAGACCCAGCGAGCGCCCGCCTTCGCGGATCGCGAACACACCGTGCGAAGCGCTGGCGCCAGGCCGGGTTTCGCCTTCGATGCGGACCAGTTCGCTGGTGATCTCGCGCCCGCCGTTGCGGGCCGAGGCTTTTAGCGTTGCCCCCTCGGCCAGCAGCGCCTCCAGCCGCGGTTCCAGTGACACGGGAAGTCCGGCCCGGATCTCCAGGTCGTCGACGTCGAACAGGCGTACCAGTTCGTCGCCCACCCGGGCGCGTTCGCCCGGCGAGGTCCGGACCGCGGTCACGCGGGCATCGAACGGGGCGCGGATCTCGGTGCGTTCCAGGTCCAGTTCCGCCTGTTCGGCCGCGGCCCGCGCCCGGTTCAGCCGGGCCTCGGCCCCGGCCAGCCGCATGGGGGCGTCGGCGATCGCCTGTTCCCGGTTCTGGATGGTGAGTTCGGCCTGCTGCAGCCGCTCCTGGGCTTCATCCACGTCACTGTCGGATGCCATATCGCGTTCGCGCAGGTTGCGGGTGCGTTCGAGGTTGCGGCGAGCAATCTCGCGCAGTTCGCGTTCGCGCACCAGGGCCTCGCGATCGAATCGCGCGCGCAGCTGTTCGCTTTCCAGCGCGCCTTCGAGTTCATCGACCTCGGCGCGCGCCTGCCGCAGGGCCAGGCGCGCCTCGGCGGGGTCGATCCGGATCAGGACGTCGCCCCTGGCGACCCGCTGGCCTTCGCGCGCGGAGACCCGGGCCACGTCGCCCTGTACTGCGGCTCGCAGGGTCGCGTCGTGGGCCGAGGCACTGCGCCCGTAGAGCATCACCGAGGGCTCATGGGTCCCGGGTTCGGCGACGAAGCCGCGCACCGGCCAGGCACGTTCCTCGCCCTCGGGCGCGGGGGCCTCGGGGCCGGTGGCGCGCAGGATCATGAATCCGGCCACGCTGAGCGCGACGATCAGTACGGGGATGAGGGCACGGCCGACTCGCGGCATGACACGGGACATGCAGTTCTCGCTCGGGTCCTGGGCTGGATGGGGCGCGGGCCTGATGCCCGGGCCTTGGAGACGGTGCACCGGATGAAGTTCCCGTCCGCGGGAGACCGGTATCAGTGTCTCCTGATATGGCCAATCCTAACATCGGCGGCACGAGGGCCGCAGGCGTGGGGAATGCCTTTCTCAGGCCAGGTTATAGCGATGCAGCTTGCGCCACAGGGTCGTACGGTCGATTCCGAGACTGCGCGCGGCCCGCGAGCGGTTGCCATTATGAGCGGCAAGGGCCTGACGCAGGCGCCGCGCCTCTTCGGACTCCCTCGGGGATACCTGCGGGGCCGCGTCCGTGGGGGGCCCTTCCGGGAAAGCCGTTGCCGGGGCGGCGGCCTCCGGCTGTGGTGAAACGGTCCCGGGAGGGCGGCCTTCGGGCAGGGGAAAATCCTCCACGCGACCGTTGACCGCGTGCAGCTGGAGGCAGGCGAACACGTTTTCCAGTTCGCGGAAATTGCCGGGCCAGGGGTGGGCTTCCAGTTTGCGCCTTAACGCCGGCGCCAGCTGCAGCGCGTGTTCCTCGACGAAGCGGTCGAGGGTGGCGGCCAGGTCACGCGGCCGGGTCCTCAGGGGCGGCAGCTCCACCGTGGCGACAGCCAGGCGGTAGAACAGGTCGGCGCGGAACTGTCCCGCATCCACGCGGGCCTGGAGGTCCTGATTGGAGGCGGAAAGGATGCGTACGTCCACCTGCCGCGTGGTGTTCTCGCCCACGCGTTCGAACTGTCCGTCCTGCACCGCGCGCAGCAGCTTGGCCTGCAGACGCAATGGCAGTTCGCCGATCTCGTCGAGGAACAGGGTGCCGCCGTGGGCGGATTCGAAACGGCCCTCGCGATCGTTCACCGCGCCGGAAAAGGCCCCGCGCACATGGCCGAACAGCTCCGATTCCAACAGCTCGTCGGGGATGGCCGCGCAGTTGACTTCGACGAAGGGTCCGGCGGCACGCGGGCTCCATTCATGGATGCCCCGGGCCAGGCGGGTCTTGCCGGTTCCCGACTCGCCCAGCAGCAGCATGCGAATGTCGCTGCCCGCCGCCCGGCGGGCGAAGACCATCTGGTGATGGCAGTCCGGATCGGCCGAACGGAACGCGTCCGGCAGACCCTCCCCACGGTTCATTTTCATGGCCTTCCTCTCCGGGAAATTCACCGGGAGTATGGCAGCGGCGTTGCAACGCCGCCACCGTTGTTGCAACAAAAAAATTTCGGCAGTAACAGATGCTTATATTCGAATCTCCGGGTGCCACGTGTTGCAACACCCTGAGTGCGCCTTGTTTTTTCACGGAGACAAATATCTGAAATTTAATAATATTCTAATATTGGCATCTCTCTTGCTTGTGTCGAGGCGTGCTTTTCTTTACAACGGAACAACACGAAACGGAACAGGCACGCTGTCGGGGGGAGGTGCGAATGACGCTGATGCGAACGGCCAGCCTGATGCTGTGTATGGTCACCGTGGCCGGCACGGCCGGTGCACAGACCGCCTGGACGCCGGCCCAGAGCGCGGGAACCACGAGTCCGGACCGTACCGGTATCCATGTCGCGCAGCCGCTCGCCGCGGAGCGCCATACCGTCAGCGGCACGGTGATCCCGTTCAGTGAAGTGACCCTGCGGGCGCAGTCGGGGGGCCGGGTGATCGCGGTTGAAGGGGTCGAGGGCGACCGCTTCGAGGAGGAAGAAGAGCTGGTCGCGATCTCCGACGATCGCCTCCAGGCTCAGCGCCAGGCGGCGCTCGCCGAGATGCGCACCACCGAGGCGGCGATCCGCGAAGCACGCATGCAGTACGACCGCGAGGTCATTTCCCCGCGCTCGCAGGACATCGGGCAGATGCCGGGCATGGGCATGCCGTCGATGTTCGACCAGGTGTTCACGCGCAACATGGGGCAGTTCATGGGATTCGGTGACCCGACCCTGGACCGCACCACGGATCTCTTTTCCCGCCACATCGGCGTCGATCAGGCCCGGGCGCGCTGGGAACAGGCCCGGGCCCGCGTCGAGGAGCTCGACGTCGCGCTGGAAGACACCCGCTCCCGCGCTCCGTTCGACGGGGTGATCATGCACAAGCACGTGGAACAGGGCGATACCGTCCAGCCCGGGCATCCTCTGGTCACCTTCGGGCACCTGGATTACCTGCGGGTGGAGGCCGCCGTGCCGGTTCGCCTGGTGCGTCAGCTGGACGTGGGCGACATCGTGCCGGTGACGCTCGACGGTCATGCCGAGGAAGTCAACGCCCGGGTCTCGCGGATCTTCCCGCTGGCCGATCCGCAGCGCCATACCGTGACCGTGAAGTTCGATCTGCCGCAGGAGGTCCGCGGCGGCCCGGGCATGTATGCCGAGGTGCATCTGCCGGGCGAAGTGACGCGCGAGGACCGGGTGGTGATCCCGGAGAGCGCGATCATCCCGGGCGGGGCCTTGCCGCGCGTGGCCGTGCTGGATGCCAATGACGAGGTGCGCATCCGAATGGTCCGGCTGGGGGCATCGCGTGATGGCGGCGTGGTCGTGACCTCGGGGCTGGAGCCGGGGGCGCGGGTGCTGCAGCACCCCGGCGGCCGCCATTGATGCGCTTCGAACTCGGACAATGACAGGACGTTGGCCTCGGACATGAGCGACCAGGAACCTCGCAACCAGGAACGGCCCGGCGATCACGCGACGGACCCCGGCATTGCCGGGCGCATGGCCCGCGCATTCGTCCATTCGCCGCTGTCGCCGCTGCTGCTGCTGGCCAGCATCGCCATCGGCATACTCGGCCTGATCGTGACGCCACGCCAGGAGGACCCGCAGATCTCGGTCCCGATGGTCGACATCATGGTGGAGTATCCCGGCGTGCCATCGGAGCAGGTGGCCAGTCTGGCCGCGCGGCCGCTGGAACGTCTGATGAGCGAGCTCTCGGGTGTCGACAACGTCTACTCGGTCTCGCAGCGAGGCGAGGCGATGGTCACCGTCCAGTTCGACGTCGGCGAGGAGATGGAATCCTCGGTGGTCAAGGTGCATGACCGGCTGATGTCGAACCGCGACCTGATGCCTCCGGGGGTCAGCGAGCCGATGGTGAAGCCCAAGGGTGCGGATGACGTGCCGGTGGTGACGCTGACCTTCTGGTCGCACGAGGTCGATGACGCGATGCTGCGCCAGATCGCCCTGGACGCGCAGCAGCAGCTCAACGAGGTACCCGACACCGCGCAGAGCTTCGTGGTCAGTGGCCGCGAGGAGCAGCTGCGCATCGAGGTGCGGCCGGAACGGCTGGAAGGTTACGGGGTCACCCTGGACCAGATCGCGGGCGCGGTGCGTCAGGCCAATTCGGAACGCGGAGCGGGCGCGATCGAGGCGGGTGGACGGCACATGTCGGTGCACACCGGTTCGTTCCTGACCAGTGCCGAGGATGTCGAACGCCTGCTGATCTCGGTGGAGGACGGTCGCCCGATCTATCTGCGCGACGTGGCCGAGGTCAGCTATGGCCCGGGGGAGGTGGATCGCTTCGTACGTCACTATTCCGGCCCGGCCGCAGAGGCACCCGATGCCGCACCGGAGGGGGCGTCCGCCGTGACCCTCGCGATCGCCAAGAAGCCCGGCAGCAACGGGGTCACGGTCGCCAATGGCGTGCTCGAACGCCTCGAGCGCCTGAAGGGCTCCGCCATCCCCGACAACGTGGGCGTCGAGATCTCGCGCGACTACGGCAAGACGGCCAACGAAAAGGTCAATGAACTGATCTTCAAGCTGTTTGTCGCGACCTTCGCAGTGACCCTGCTGGTCGCACTGTTCCTCGGGCTGCGCGCCGCGCTGGTGGTGCTGATCGTGATTCCGGTGGTGATCCTGTTCACCGTGTTCAGCGCATGGCTGCTCGACTACACCATCGATCGGGTGAGTCTGTTCGCGCTGATCTTTGCGATCGGGATCCTTGTGGACGATGCCATCGTTGTGGTGGAGAACATCTACCGCCGCTGGCTGATGAAGCGCGGCCTGGATGCCGAAACCAACGTGGACGCGGTACGCGAGGTCGGCAACCCGACGATCCTGGCGACCTTTACCGTGATCGCGGCGCTCCTGCCCATGGGCTTCGTCTCCGGGATGATGGGTCCCTACATGCAGCCGATCCCGGTTCTGGGGTCGGTCGCCATGCTGTTCTCGCTGGTCGCGGCCTTCGTGTTCACCCCGTGGCTGACCCAGCGGCTGCGCCCGAGCATGGCCTACCTGGAGAAGGCCACCGAAAAGGAACACCGGCAGGCCGAGCGGCTGGGCACGTTCTTCCGCCGGGTGATCCCCGGGCTGGCGGACAATCCCGCCCGGGGCTACGCCTTCCTGGCCGGGATCGTGGTGGTGTTCTTCCTGATGGCCAGCCTGTTCTACACCACGGATGTCCGGGTGAAGATGCTGCCGCTGGACAACAAGCCCGAATTCCAGGTGATGATCAACTTCCCCGAGGGCACGGCGCTGACCGAGACGGCCTCGCTCAGCGAAGCGATGGTGGCGGAACTGCGGGAGTTCGAGGAAGTGACCGGGCTGCAGGCGTATGTCGGCACTGCAGCGCCGTTCAATTTCAATGGTCTGGTGCGTCATTACTACCTGCGCCAGGACCCCTGGCTGGGCGACATCCAGGTTCAGCTGGTGGACAAGGGCGATCGTGCGCGCTCCAGCCACGAGATCGCCACCGAGGCCCGTGAGCGTCTGACACCGCTGGCCCGCGAGGCCGGCGCGCGCATCGAAGTGGTGGAGATGCCGCCGGGGCCCCCGGTCCTGCAGTCGGTGGTCGCCGAGGTCTATGGCCCGGATGCCGATACCCGGCGGCAGGTCGCGCGCGACCTGGAAGAAATGTTCCGCGGGGCCGAACACGTGGCCGATGTCGACAGCTTCCTGCAGGCCCCGCACGACGTCTGGCATTTCGACGTGGACCGCGACAAGGCCCTGCGCCGCGGTGTCACCGTGGAGACCGTGAACCAGACGCTGGAGACCGCGATCGGTGGCCGGGTTCTGGGCGACATCAAGGCGCGTTCGCTGGTGGAGCCGCACCTGATCGAGCTGCGCCTGCCACGCCCCACGCGCTCCGATATCGGGCGTCTGGAACAGCTGCCGGTGGCCTCGCAGCATGGCGGGACGGTCAGCCTGGGCGAGCTGGGCCGGTTCGTCGAGCGCCCGCAGGACGAACCCATCTATCACAAGAACCTGCGGCCGGTGGAGTATGTCACCGGCGAAGTGGTGGGGCGTCTGGCGGCGCCGGTCTACGGGATGCTCGAGGTGCAGGAGCAACTCGCCGATTACGAGCTTCCCGACGGCAGCCGGGTCCAGCCGCACTGGCTGGGGCCGCCGCCGAACGACGGGTCCACGGCGTTCGAATGGGCCGGCGAATGGACGGTCACCTACGAGACCTTCCGCGACATGGGTATCGCGTTCGCCATCGCCCTGATTCTCATCTACATGCTGGTGGTCTGGGAGTTCGGCAACTTCGTGCTGCCGGGCATCATCATGGCCCCGATCCCGCTGACCCTGATCGGGATCATTCCGGGCCACTGGCTGTTCAACGCCGAATTCACCGCGACTTCGATGATCGGGTTCATCGCCCTGGCAGGGATCATCGTGCGCAATTCCATCTTGCTGGTCGATTTCGGCCGCCAGGCGGTGGATCAGGGACATGACGTCCGCGAGGCGATGATCCTCGCCTGTCAGGCGCGCACGCGGCCCATCGTCATCACCGCGTTCGCACTGCTCGCCGGTTCCAGCGTCATCCTGTTCGACCCCATTTTCCAGGGCATGGCGATCTCGCTGATGTTCGGGACCATCGTGGCCACGCTGCTGACCCTGGTCGTCATCCCGCTGGGCTGCATCTCCGGGCGGCGCGCGTTCTGTCCCGCCTCACTGGAAGACGGCGACGGCACCAACGGCTCCGGCTGTGCTACCCCGACGAATGGCAGTGCCGGGACCGGCCGTGACGACAATCCCTTCGGCCCGGCCGAGGGCGGACCGGTCACGCGCGCAGTCCAGTACTTCGGGCTCTACCTGCGCTGCCTGGCGGTCGCCTTCGTCGAGGGCATGCGCGACCTGTTCCTGGCCTTGCTGAAGCTGGTGCGCGGACGTTTCGGGACGCGCCCGGGGCCGGGCGGTGGCCCGGGATCCGGCGGTTCCGGCTCGGGCTCCGGGCCTTCTCCAGCCCCGTCGTCCGGTCCTGCGCCGGGTCCCCCCGCGTCGGGGGCCTCGGACGCCCCCTCCGGCCGTGAAGGGGACGCGGGCGCGAACGCCGAATCCACGCCGGACGACGGGCTTGGATCGAAGGAGGGAGATACGGAGGCGCCGCGGAAATCCGGAAGCGATTCCCGTTCCGCCGGATCGGAGAACTCCGGGACGAGTGCGCCGCCGGATCACGATTCCACCACGGATTCCACCACGACGGACCAGAAGTCGGACTCGGGGGAAGACCAAAAAGACGCGTCGTCTCCGGAGGACGGTCCCGGTGCACGCCAGTCGGGTGGCCGCCGACGCCGGGGTATTCGGCTGAAATGAGCAATCACTGAAAGAACCTCAAGGAGGTTAATGATGAAGAAGCGATTCAACGCACGCATGCTCGGTCTGGCCATGGCCGGCGCCGCAGTGGTCTCGATGTCCGTGCTGGGCGCGGCCCAGGCGGAAGAAGGGAACCAGGGCGCTCAGGGGCAGCCGATGGCCCAGCATGCTCCGGTTCCCGGGCCCTGGGGCCAGCCGGGTCCGTATGGACAGGGCATGGGCGGGCATCAGGGCGGCGAAATGATGCAGCGTCGCGATGCCTCCGGTGACTTCAGCTTCGGCATGTCCGGGCGCAGCCACGGGCAGGGCTACGGTCAGGGCCGCGGTCATGGCTACGGTCACGGCTATGGCCCCGGCCATGGGTACGGGCCCGGTCATGGTCCCGGCTACGGCTACGGTCCGCAGCAGGGCCATGGCCCCGGCATGATGCACGGCCCCGCGTACGGGCCCGGCCATGGCGCCGGCATGCGCGGTCCGGCGGCGTACGGCCAGATGCCGGAGTTCGACCCCGAAGATCTGCCCGAGGACATGCCGGAGGAGATGCGCGAGCGCATCGAGAAGATGCATGCCGAGCGGCAGGAACGCATCGAGGAAATGGAAGCCATGCGCGAGGCCCGTATGGAGGCGATGAAGAAGGGGCGCCAGGCCTACATGGAGGAGATGGAACGCCAGCGCGAGATGCGCATGGAGCAGATGGAAGAGCGTCGCGACTCGGGGGATTACTGAGCACCGGGTGACGCATGGGAGCGAGGCGAATGGCGTTCGGAAGCAACGGCATGCAACCGGGAGCAACGGCGGGGCGGAGCGTCCTGCTGCTCGCCCTGGTGACGGTCGGATTGATCGTGGCCGCTGCGGCCGCCGAGGCCCGGGAACGCCACAATCCGTGGCATGCCGGACCGCCATCCGCGGCCGATGCGGGAGAGCCGGGAGGCTTCTCCCGGGGCGAACCCCGGTCGGCCGGATCGTTCCCTCCGCCGGACTACGATCCGGCCCGGCGGGGACGCGAGGAGCGCTCGCGCGTTCCCGCAGGTGAAGCACGCCCGGCTCCGGGGATGTCGCCCTACGGTTACGGGTTCGGTCCGTATCCGTATGGCGGCCACCGGGGACCGGGGGCAAGTGAACCGGGCATGTCGGGGTACGGATTCCCGTTCTTTGGCGGCCCGGGCGCATGGGGACCCTTTTCGGGGCCCTGAATCACCTGCCTTCGGGCAGGGTCCGGTGCGTGATCGCCCTCCGCGCATCGGTGGCAGAAATGGGAGGGCATGTCTCCGATAGGAGGAGGTAACACTATGAGTAAGTTTCTGAAAGCAGCCGTTCTTGCGGCATCCATGGCCGGTCTGGCCGCTGCCCCGATGATGGCTTCCGCGCAGTGGGGCGGGCCGGGCTATGGCGGTCCGGGCTACGGGGCTCCCTACGGTCCCGGTTATGGCTACGGCCCCGGCTACGGTGGCATGCCGTTCTTTGGCGGTCCGGGTTACGGCCGCGGCCACAACATGGGCGACATGTTCGGCGACATGATGGGCGATTTCGACTTCTCCGCCCGCGGTCGCGGTCATGGTCACGGCTACGGTCACGGCCGTGGTGACGGCTACGGCTATGGTCGTGGTCATGGCTACGGTCCCGGCTACTATGGCCATCCGGGCTACGGTTACGGCCCCGGCCACGGCTATGGCCCGCAGCAAGGTATGCCGCAGCAGGGCATGCCGCAGCAGGGCATGCCGCAGCAGCAGCAAGAGCAGTGATCTGCTCGCACGGGCTCGCCCGTGCATGATCGGCTGCCCGGTTCGCCGGGCAGCCCGTTTTAGAATTCAATGGATCCGGGAGCCGCAATGCTGACCGTGGTGGCCAACCTCAAGGGCGGAACGGGCAAGAGCACCGTCGCTTTCAATCTCGCGCTCTGGCTGCTCGCGAAAGGGCACCGCGTACAGGCCGTGGACCTGGATCCGCAGGGGACTCTCGGCGATGTCCTGGAAGTGCGGCAGGAGGAGGGGTACAGCCCCGCACTTCCCGCCACGACCGATGCCGACGTCGCGCTGGGTCGGCAGGGGGAGTTCGATCACTGGCTGGTGGACGTCGGACCCTCCGCCATGGACACCCTGATGCAGGCGGTCGTCGCTGCGGACCGGGTGCTGATCCCGGTGCCGCCGAGTCAGGCCGACGTCTGGTCCACTCACCGTTTCGTGCGCGAGATCCAGGAGCGTCGGACCGGTCGCGACACCGGCCCCGGCATCGAGGTGTTCATCAATCGCGCCGACACGCATCAGTTCGTGCGCGAGACCGAGGAGACTGCGGAGGCCCTGCAACAGATCGAGGGTATCCGTTTTCTGCGCCCTCGCCTGAAGCAGCGCACGGCCTTTCGGCGATCGTTCAGCGAGGGTCTCGCGGTGAACGAGCTGGAGCCTTCCGGCAAGGCGGCGGAGGAGCTGGACCGACTGGCCCGGGCGATTTTCGGATAAGAAGGGGCTATCCCCTCCAGGAAACGAGGTGACAAATGGAATCAGGTGAAGACAAGCCGCGCCACGGTTTCATCAATCGCTACTGGGTGCTGATCGTGATCGTCCTCTGGTTGATCGCCTGGTCCGCCCGTGACTGGCTGGCGCCGGCCGAGCCGGAGGACCCGCCCGCGGAGTCCGGCGTGGTCCTGGAGGAAGAGTCCCCCGCCGTGGACGAAGAAGCCGCTCGGGAGGAAGCCGCTCGGGAAGAAGCTGCTCGGGAAGAAGCCGCCAGGGAAGAAGCCGCCAGGGAAGAAGCCGCCAGGGAAGAAGCCGCCAGGGAAGAAGCCGCCAGGGAAGAAGCCGCCAGGGAAGAAGCCGTGGAGGAGCCGGTTGAGGTCGAGGCGCTGCTGACCGAAGCACGGGAGACGTACTGGCGCGAGGGTGCCGCAGCCGCGTTGACCGTCCTCGAAGGCGGGCTGGAAACGCAGGCGTACGAAAGCCGGGAACGGGCGGACATCCTCGGGGAACTGGGCAATCTGCAATACGCCACCGGCGACGTTGAAGCCGCCATGGGCAGCTGGGATCGGGCGCTGGAGAAGCTTCCGGAGGGCGAACGCCGGGCGATGATGGCCCCACTGCGTCCGATCTATGCCCGGCATCATCCGCAAGGGGCGGACCACCTGGAACGGTTCCGCTGAGGTTTGCGGCGCCCTCCACATCACGTGTGCTGTAGTGACCGACCGGAGGAACGATGGGTGCGAACGACAGGCCTGCTGACGGCGACAGTCAGTATTACGAGGTCAAGGAAGAGGCGGACGATGCGCAACGACGGGCCCGACGGCTCGAACTGATCGTCTATGCTTCCCTGGTCGCATTCGTCGTGCTGGCGGTGTACGGTTTCTGGTTGATCACCAGCCTGACCCGGGACGTGTCACAGCTGACCGAGGAGATCTCCTCGATGACCCGGGTGGTGGACCGCGACATGTCGGCGATTGTGCGCCACATGGAGGCGATGGAGGGCCGCATGGTGGACATTGCCGGGTCCACGGCCGAGATGGAGCAGAGCGTTGCGTCCATCAGCGCGGACACCGGCAGCATGAGCACGGACATCGGGTCGATGACCCGGGATACCGAGGTCATGGCCGGGTCCGTGATTGGCATGCAGCGCGACATGTGGAGCCTGAATCGCAACGTGGGCGGTCCCATGGGTATGATGAACATGTTCAACCCACTCTCGGGGCAGGGCGGTCCCTATCCGGGGTCGGGCGGTCCCTACCGTCCGCCGTCGGCGCCGCGCTAGCCGTGCGCGCGGTCTGCCCGGACCCGAACCAACACGGAGATCGGAATGTTCAATCGACCTGGCAGCCGCGTCCGCAAGCAGCTCAAGCTCCTGAGTGAACGTCTGGCGGAGGAAAACCCGGTCCTCGAGGGCGTGGTCAATCCGTTCCGGGAGCTGGATCGGGTCGGATATGCCTCGGGCCTGCTGGATCCGGAAGAAGAGTCCTACGCCTTCACCATTTCCTGGTGGCCGATGATCTCGGTCCTGGGGACCTTCTCCTCGGGCAAGTCCACGTTCATCAACGAGTTCGTGGGCGATACCGTGCAGCGCAGCGGCAGCCAGGCGGTGGACGACAAGTTCACCGTGATCTCCTACGGCGGCAGCGAACGGGTGCAGGAACTCCCGGGGCTGGCACTCGACGGAGACCCGCGCTTTCCGTTCTATCGGGTGTCCGACGAGATCGAACGGATCACCGATGGCGGCGGGCGCACGGTGGATCATTTTCTGGCGATGAAGACCGCGCGCGCGGAGCAGCTGCGGGGCCGCATACTGATCGACTCGCCCGGGTTCGATGCCGACGAGCAGCGTACCACCATCCTGCAGCTGACCGACCACATCATCGATCTGTCGGATCTGGTGCTGGTGTTCTTCGATGCACGGCACCCCGAACCCGGCGCCATGCGTGACACCCTGGAGCATCTGGTCAACCGGGTGGCCGAGCGCAACGACTTCACTAAGCTGGTCTTTATCCTGAACCAGATCGACACGACCTGGCGCGAGGACAACCTCGAGGAAGTCGTCGCGGCCTGGCAGCGCGCGGTGGTGCGTCAGGGCAATGCGACGGGGCGGTTCTACTGCATTTATAACGAGAGCGGGGCCGTCGAGATCGAAGACCCGCAGGTGCGCAGCCGCTACGAGGAAAAATCCGCGCACGACCGCGAGGAGATCCATGCCAAGATCCGCGAGATCAGCTCTTCGCGTTCCTACCGCATCATCGGTGCCCTGCAGGCGATCGCCGAATCCATCGAGATGGACGCCCTGCCGGCGATCAAACGCAGTCTCGATCGCTGGCGGCGCCGGGTGCTGCAGTTCGACGCCGGCATGATGGGGGTGCTGGTGGCGGTGCTGGCCGTGATCGGCTACCAGGCGACCGACGGTGTCCGCCCGTGGATCGATGGCCGGGTGTGGCAGACCCTGCTGGACAACCCGTGGTGGACGTCGCTGGGCGTGGTGCTGGTTCTCGGCGCGCTGGGCGGCATCCATTTCTTCAACCGTCGCTGGCTCGCACGGCGGATTGCACGCGAGCTGCCGAAAGAATCGGCGGCCGGGAACTGGCAGGCGGCCTTTCTCAAGAGTACCCGGCCGATGCGTTCGCTGTTCGCACGCGGGCCGCGTGGTCTGGGGCGGCGGAGCCTGGCACGGCTGCATCGCCTGCGTGATCAGGCCGAGGCCTACATCCAGAAGCTCAACAACCAGTTCGTGGACGCGAGCCCCGTGGACCCCGGCAGTGGCCGGGCCTCGGCGGCCGATGTCCATCGCCCGGCGGAACCGGCCACGCGGCCGGCAGCGTCGGAACCCGGTACGGCCACGGAGGCCGCCGGCGAGAGCAGTGATGCAGGGAGCAGCGGAACGCGGTAGGCTTCGGTTGCCCGAGGCCGCCGACAACAACAACGCGGTCCCCGGACGGTCTGCGCCGTTCGCACCGAAGGAGGAGAACGATGATGACCGTGCTGGCGTGGGTCATGTTTGTTCTGGCGATGATTCTGGTGCCGATCTCGATTTGGGCCAGTCTTGCTGCCCTGGGTATTTGCGCGGGTTGCGCCTTCATCCGGGACTGGCGGCGCGGCCGCCAGAATGCCGGGCACTGACACCTCTGGGTAAGGGCGTTCGGGGCCGGGGGGCGCAGGGGGCGCTCCCCGGCCTCGCCATGTATAACAACAGGAGGAAAACTCAATGAGCGACGAACAGAAGAAAATGGCCATCATCGCGACCAAGGGCAGCCTGGACTGGGGGTATCCCCCGTTCATCCTGGCCTCGACCGCAGCGGCCCTGGGCTATGAGTGCGAGATCTTCTTTACCTTCTACGGCCTGAAGCTGCTGGAGAAAAAGCTGGATCTTCAGGTGACCTCACTGGGCAATCCGGGCATGCCCATGCCCATGCCGATGCCGGTTCTTGTGCAGGCCCTGCCGGGGATGCAGAAGATGATGACCGTGATGATGAAGAAGAAGATGAAGGCGAAGGGCGTCTCCGATCTGGAGGATCTGCGCGAGCTGTGCCAGGAGGCCGAGGTGCGGATGATCGCCTGCCAGATGACGGTGGACCTGTTCGAAATGGACACCAGTCACTTCATTGATGGCGTGGAATATGCCGGGGCGGCGGCGTTCTTCGAGTTCGCCGGAGATTCCGACATCTGCCTGTTCATGTAAACGGGCGGGGCGTTCGCGCCATCCGGGCCCCGGAGCCGAGCTCCGGGGCCTTTTTGTTGGCGGGGTTCACGTCGCATTCGTCGTGCCCGCGGACCCGCAAAGCCTGCGTGAGTCGTTATACTCTGCGGCCATGAAACGACTGCATCCCGATTCCTTTCCGACCCTCGAGGATTTCGTCGGCAACACGCCGCTGGTACGCCTGCAGCGCCTGGCCGCGGATCTGCCGTCGACCGTGCTGGTAAAGCTCGAGGGCAATAACCCCGCCGGTTCGGTCAAGGACCGGCCCGCGGTCAACATGATCCGTGCCGCCGAGCAGCGCGGCGACATCCGTCCCGGCGATACCCTGATCGAGGCCACCTCCGGCAATACCGGCATTGCGCTGGCGATGGCGGCCGCGATCAAGGGCTATCGCATGATCCTGATCATGCCGGACAACATGTCGGCCGAACGGCGTGCGTCGATGAAGGCCTATGGCGCCGAGCTCAAGCTGGTCACGCGCGAGGAAAGCATGGAAGGGGCGCGTGATCTCGCTCAGCGCATGGCGGACGCGGGAGAAGGCTTCCTGCTTAACCAGTTCGGCAATCCCGACAATCCCGATGCGCATTATCAGGGCACCGGGCCGGAGATCTGGCGCGACACCGAGGGCACGGTCAGCCATTTCGTGTCTTCCATGGGCACCACCGGGACCATCATGGGGGTTTCGCGGTACCTGAAGGAGCGCGATCCGGAGATCGAGATCGTCGGCGTGCAGCCGGGAGAAGGGGCTTCCATCCCGGGAATCCGGCGCTGGCCCGAGGCCTATCTGCCGACGATCTTCGAGGCCGCGCGGGTGGACCGCACCGTGGACGTGACCCAGGAGGAAGCGGAGACCACCATGCGCCGGCTGGCGGCAGAGGAAGGCATCTTTGCCGGGGTGTCGTCCGGCGGCGCGGTGGCGGCCACCCTGAAGCTCGCCGCACAGGTCGAAGGCGGAACCTTCGTGGCCATTATCTGCGATCGCGGCGACCGCTACATTTCCACCGGCGTCTACCCCGACTGAGGCTGGCATGTCTGCTCCCGTACTGGTTTTTGACCTGGAAACGGTGCCCGATATCGAGGGCGCGCGCCGGCTGTACGACTTTGATGGCCTGACCGACCGGGAGGTCGCGGATGCGCTGTTCGCGATGCGCCGCGCGCAGACCGGCTCGGAATTCCTGCGCCATCCGCTGCATCGCATCGTGTCCATCGGGGTGCTGTACCAGGGCGGGGAAGCGCTCAAGCTGTCGGCCTTCGGCCGCGACGGAGAGGACGGGCACACGCCGGACGAGGCCGAACTGCTGCGCCAGTTCTTCGGCGTGATCGACCAGCGCACGCCCACGCTGGTGAGCTGGAACGGGAGTGGCTTCGACCTGCCGGTGCTGCACTACCGCGCGCTGGTCAATGGCGTGCAGGCGCCGCGGTACTGGGAGCAGGGCGACGACGACCGCGAGTTCCGCTACAACAACTACCTGTCGCGCTTCCACTGGCGCCATGTCGACCTGATGGACGTGCTCGCCGGCTTTCAGGGCCGCGCGGTGACCGGACTGGACACCATGGCCAGCCTGCTGGGTTTCCCCGGCAAGCTGGGTATGGACGGCTCCATGGTCTGGCCGGCATGGCGTGACGGCCGGGCCGGCGAGATCCACGACTACGTGGAGCACGACGTGCTCAATACCTACCTCGTGTGGCTGCGCTTCGAGCACATGCGGGGGCACCTGACCGACGATGCGCTGAAGTCCCGCCAGGACCAGCTGGCGGATTACCTGGCCGCCAGCCCGGCGGAGCACCACCTTGAATTTCTCGAAGCCTGGCGGGGCTGACGGCATGGGCAAGAAGATCGACCGCACACCGTTCGAGGCCGTGATCGAGGACGTTACCCTCGATGGCCAGGGCGTGATCCGGCGTGACGGCAAGGCCTGTTTCGTGCACGGGGCACTGGCCGGCGAGCGGGTGCGCGCGGTGCAGACCGGGCGCAAGCGCCGTTTTGATATGGCTGAAGTGGTGGAGGTGCTGGAGCCCGCGGCCGGCCGGGTGGATCCGCCCTGCGCATTCTTCGGTCTGTGCGGCGGCTGCAAGCTGCAGCACGCCTCGATCGACCTGCAGCGCGAGATCAAGGAACAGGCCCTGTTCGATGCGCTGGAGCGGATCGGGCACGTGACGCCCGAGGCGCGGTTCGAGCCGCTGACCGGGGCGACCCTGGGCTATCGGCGAACGGCCCGGCTGGGCGCGAAGCATGTCCCGAAGAAGGGCGGGACCCTGGTCGGGTTTCGTGAACGGGGCAGTCCCTATCTGGCGGAGATGGACCACTGCGAGGTGCTGCATCCGGCGATGGGGCACCGCATCCGTGCGCTGCGGGAGCTGCTGGACGGCCTGCAGGCGCGTGACCGGATCCCGCAGATCGAGGTCGGCGTGGATGACGACGACCGCGTGGCGCTGGTGTTTCGTCATCTCGATCCGCTGGCCGATGCCGATCGGGCGCGGCTGGCGGCCTGGGCCGAGGAGGAACGGATCGGCGTGTTCCTGCAGTCGGGCGGGCCGGAGACCGTGGTCCATCTGGCGGGGCCGGATGCCCCGCTGGTCTACCGGCACCCGGATTTCGGCGTGGAGGTCGGTTTCACGCCCATGGATTTCGTCCAGGTCCACCCCGAGGTCAACCGTGCCATGGTGCGCCAGGCGGTGGCCGCCATGGAGCTGGAGCCGGAGCACCGGGTGCTGGACCTGTTCTGCGGGCTGGGCAACCTGACCCTGCCGCTGGCGACCCGGGCGGCCGAGGTGACCGGGGTCGAGGTGGATGATGCGATGCTCGCGCGGGCAGCGGACAGCGCGCGCGGGCAGGGGATCGACAACACTCGCTATGCCCGCGCCGACCTGGACGACGCCGAGGCACTCTCGCGGGCCGACTGGCTGCACGAGGACTGGGACCGGGTCCTGCTCGATCCCCCGCGCACCGGGGCGGCCGCCGCCGTGGAGGCGCTGGGCCCGCGCCGGATCGAGCGCATGGTCTACGTGTCCTGCAACCCGGCGACCCTGGCCCGTGACGCCGAACGTCTGGTGCATCATCATGGCTACCGGCTGGAACGGGCCGGGATCATGGACATGTTCCCGCACACCGCGCACGTGGAATCCATGGCCGTCTTTTCCCGGGCCTGAGGGCGCGGCCGGATCGCGTGGTAACTCCAAGGAGGCAGTGAATGCTCGAGATCGTGAAAAGTGGCGGCTGGCTGATGGTGCCGATCCTGCTGTGTTCGGTGCTGGCCGTGGCGATCATCCTGGAACGTTTTATCTCGCTGCGGCGAGGGCGAGTGGTACCGCAGGGCCTGCTGGCGCGCGTATGGGAACAGATGCGCGAACACGGCCTGTCGATGGAGGACATCGAGCGTCTGCGTGAAAATTCCCCGCTGGGGGCCGTGCTGGCCGCGGGTCTGGCGACCCATGACCGTACCCGCCAGATTACCCAGGAAAGCATCGAGGAGGCGGGCCGGCGGGTGGCCCATGAACTCGAACGCTACATGAACACCCTCGGCACCATCGCGATGATCACGCCGCTGCTGGGGCTGCTGGGCACCGTGGTCGGCATGATCGAGGTCTTCACGGTGGTCACCGAGATCGGCGTGGGCAGCCCGCGGGATCTGGCCGGCGGCATCTCGCAGGCGCTGATCACCACCGCCACCGGCATCGGGATCGCGATTCCGGCGCTGATCTTCCATCGCTACTTCCGCGGCCGGATCGACGAGCTGGTGCTGGAGATGGAGCAGGAAGCCACCAAGCTGGTCGAGATCATGCACGGCGAGCGCAGTGCCAGCAGCGTCGAGGCCGGAGGCCGGGCGTGAAGTTCCGCCCGCCCACACAACGCGAGGAGCCCGGCGTCAATCTCACGCCGCTGATCGATGTGGTGTTCCTGCTGCTGATCTTCTTCATGGTCTCCACCACGTTCGACCGGCACGCCGACATCGACATCACCCTGCCATCGGCCGACCGGGAAGCGGAACAGGTGGACGATCGCGCCTGGATCGACATCGTGGTGGACGCCGACGGCCGTTATTTCGTGGACGGGCGGGAACTGGTGAACCGTCGGGCCGAAACCCTGGAACAGGTGCTGGGCGAAGTTCTCGAGGCCCGCGGCGATGACCCCGTGGTGATCCGCGCGGACGCCAGTGCCAGTCACCAGTCGGTGGTGCGGGCGCTGGACGTGGTGGGCCGCCTCGGTGTCAGCGCGGTGTCGATCGCGACACTGGGTGATGACGGCCGGGCGGCGGACGACTGAGCGGCATGTACACGACCGAACCGGGATATGGGGCCGGACTGGCGGGAGTCTGGAGCGCGGTCGGGCGGGACTGGCGCCGCGGTGACCGGGCACGCGCGCTGGCGCGGCTGGGGTTCCTCAGTCCGCCGGAGGACCGTGGCCGCCTGATCTGGATTCGGGCCGGGGCCGACCCCGAGAGCCTGCGCCTGGGGATCGAACTGCTGGGATTCGTGCGCCACAAGCGTCAGGACGTGCGCCTGGTGCTGACCTTCGAGCGCGACTGCCCCGAACTGTTCGAACAGCACATGCAGCCGTTTCGCAAGGTGGGCGTGGGGTACGGCCCCTGCGATCGGCCACGGGTCGTGCGCCGCGTGCTGGACCGCTTCCAGCCCGCGGGCATCATCCTGGCGGGCGGCGTGACCCCGCCCAACTTGCTGGAAGCCACACAGGCCCCGGTGATCGCGGTGAACGCGGCACCGCCGACGCGGCCGGCAGCGCGGGGTCTGGAGCTGGCCTGGCCTCGCGATCCGGAAGAGAGCCGGCGCTGGAACGAGCACGCCGGCGAGGGTGGTGCCGCGCGGTGGCTGGAACCGGCGGATCCGATGGCGCGTTTCGTCGAAGCGCAGGCGGATGTGGTGCTGCGCTCGCTGGTGGGTGGCGAGGTACGCCGGCTGTGGTGGTGGCATGGCACCGCGGCCGGCTGGCCGGCCTGGCGCGCCGCCTGGGAGGCCTCCGGTTTCGCGGAGGAGGACATCCTGCTGGCCAGTCTGGAAGAGGACCCCGGTCACCCGCTGCCGGGGCGTTCATTGCGGGTGAGCGAATGGGATCGCAATGCGCTCGCGCCCGGGAATGTCGTGCAGCTGGACGACCCGCGCTGGTTCGCCGCGGCGGCCAGCGCGGCGCAGGCGGTGCATCTGGATGCCCCGGGATCGCGGGTGCTGTGGCAGGCGCTTGCCGGCGGGACCGCGGTCAGTCTCGGGCGCGAAGGGACCCTGGAACTGCCGGTGGAGGTGCACGCCGATCCGCAGGCGGTGCTGGCCCGCTGGACGGCGTTGCGTGACGATGCCGCCGTCCGCCGGCAGCTGGGGGATGCCGCCCGCCGCCGGTTCTGGGACGAGCGCCGGCGGGTGGATGACCATTTCGAGACGCTGCTGGCCGAGGTCTGGGACTGGTGAGCCCGTTGCCGGGGAACGGAGGCCGCGCATGAATACGGCCTGGCTGAGTCGATGGTGGTGGCGACACTGGAGCCACCGCGGCCCGGTGGCCGCGACGTTGTACCCCCTGTCGCTGGCCTACGCCGGACTTGCGGAATATAACCGCATGCGCCTGGAAGAGATCCGCCGGAATACCCGACTGCCGTTGAAGGCGGTGATTGTGGTCGGGAATCTGACGGTCGGCGGCAGCGGCAAGACCCCGATGACGGACTGGCTGGCGCGGCGTCTGACGGAGGCGGGATATCGTCCGGGCATCGTGTCCCGTGGCTATGGCCGGCGTGGCGAGGCGGGGCAGGCGGTGCATCCGGATTCGGATCCGGCCGAGGTCGGGGACGAGCCCGTGCTGCTGGCCCGACGGACCCGGCTGCCGGTCCAGGTGGACCGCGATCGCGTGCGTGGCGCACGCGCGCTGGCCGACCGCGGCGCGGACGTGGTGATCGCCGATGACGGCATGCAGCACCATCGACTGCCGCGTGATCTGACCGTGTTGATGGTGGACGGGCGACGGGGCCTCGGCAACGGCCTGTGCCTGCCGGCCGGCCCGCTGCGCGAGCCGAAGGCGGCACGTGCGCGGGCCGATTTCGTCGTGCGGACCGGTGGCGAGGCCGGCACCGACGAGATCCCGATGCAGCTGGTACCGGCCTCGCGCCTGCGGCGGGTGGACGGCAGTGACGAGATCATGCGCCCGAGGTTTCTGGGCGGGCAGGAGGTCCACGCGGTCGCCGGCATTGCCGACCCGGAACGTTTTTTTTCCATGCTGGAGCAGCGCGGCATCTACGTGATCCGGCACCCGTTTCCGGACCACCATCGCTTTCGCGCGCGTGATCTGGCGTTTGATGACGACCTGCCGGTTCTGATGACCGAGAAGGATGCCGTAAAATGCCGGTCGTTCGCGCAATCCCGCCACTGGTACTGGCCCGTGGCGGCCAGCCTTCCAGCCACTTTCGAGCCGGCCCTGCTGCAGCGTCTGACGACCAGCATCCGGCTCCGCCATCTGGGGTAAGTACAACATGGACAACCGCCTTCTCGACATCCTCGTCTGCCCGGAGACCAAGGGCCCGCTGAAATACGACCGCGAGAATCAGGAGCTGATCTCGGTTCAGGCCGGTCTGGCGTACCCGATCCGGGACGAGATCCCGGTGATGCTGGTGGACGAGGCCCGGCGCCTGTCGGACGAGGAAAAGGAACGCTGGCGCGACGTCTGAGGGCGCCGTGGAACCCTTCGTTGTCGTCATCCCGGCGCGGCTGGCCTCCAGCCGTCTGCCGGATAAGCCGCTGGTGCCGGTCGCGGGCCGCCCGCTGATCGCGCATGTCGTCGCGCGCGCGCTGGAGAGTCGTGCCTCCCGCGTCATCGTGGCGGCCGACGATGAACGGGTGCTGGCCGCAGCCCGCGAGGCGGGCGCTGAGGCGGTGTTGACCGCCGCGGACCTCCCGTCGGGCACCGACCGCATCGCCGCCGTGGCGGCGACGGAGGGCTGGGGTGACGAATCCCTGGTGGTGAACCTGCAGGGGGACGAGCCCCTGACGCCCGGCGGGCTCCTCGACGAGCTGGCGGCCCTGCTGGCGGAATCGCCGGAGGCCGGGATGGCGACCTTCGGGGTGCCGCTGGGCAGTGCGGCCGATCTGCACGATCCGAACCAGGTCAAGCTGGTGACCGATGATCACGGGCGGGCGCTGTACTTTTCCCGCGCGCCCATTCCCTTCGACCGTGAGGCCGCGCGCGACGGCCGCGACCCCGACACGTCGGCGGCCGTGCGTCACCTCGGACTGTACGCGTATCGCGCCGGGTTCCTGCGGCGCATGAGTGCGACCCCGCCGGCGCGCCTCGAACGCCTCGAGCAGCTGGAGCAGCTGCGAGCCCTGGCGATGGGCGCGCATATACAAGTGGGGCTGCGCGCGGAGGCGCATCCGCCCGGTGTCGATACCCCGAGCGATGTAGAACGCGTGGAAGCCGCGCTGGCGCAGGGTCGGGGATCATGACCGGC
This sequence comes from Thioalkalivibrio sp. ALE10, assembly GCF_000381385.1. Taxonomy (NCBI): domain Bacteria; kingdom Pseudomonadati; phylum Pseudomonadota; class Gammaproteobacteria; order Chromatiales; family Ectothiorhodospiraceae; genus Thioalkalivibrio; species Thioalkalivibrio sp. ALE10. The sequence continues at coordinate 136,151 of NZ_KB906454.1, read as the reverse complement.
GAGTGGCCGCGTCGCCGGACGGCGCGTTACGCCGCGGGTGTCCTGATACTGGCGCTGGTGTTGACCGGATGTGGCGAGGGGCCGTCGGAGGCGCCCGCACCCGAGCGGCCCGTCAAGCTGGTCACCGTGAGCGAGCGGGACACTCTGATCGAGCGCCGCTTCTCCGGGCGTACCCAGGCGGCGGAACGCGCCTGGCTGGCGTTTCGCGTCGGAGGTGTGGTCGAGTCGGTGGCGGTGGAGCGCGGCGAACGCGTGGACGAGGGCGACCTCCTGGCCCGTCTGGACCCGCGCGACTTCCAGCGCCGGGTGCGTGAACTGGAGGGCGGTCTGGTGGAGGCCCGCGCGGAGCAGCTGATGCTGGAGCGCGGCGCACGCGAGGAAGAACGGCGCCAGCTGGAGGCGCGGCTGGAGGCGGCCGGGGCCCGCGAGGAACAGGCCGAGTCCGAATACCGCCGGGTGGCGCGCATGCACGACGACGGTCATGTGAGTCAGTCGGAATATGACCGCGCCCGCCGGGCCCTGCGCGAGGCCGCGGCGGACCGGCGTTCGGCGCAGGAGGCGCTGACCATCGCGCGGGCCGGCGGCCGCGAGGAGGAGCGCGAGGCCGCCCGGGGCCGGATCCGGCGCATCGAGGCGCAGCTGGAGCAGGCGCGCGACGCACTGGAAGACAGCGAACTCAGGGCCCCGTTCACCGGTTACGTCGCCGAACGCGATCTGGAACCGCATGAACCGGTGCAGGCGCATCACCCGGTGGTTCTGTTCGAGGATCTGGAATCCATCGAGATCGAGGTCGGCATCCCCGAGGGGCTGCTGGTCTTGCGGGACCGGCTGGAGGCGGTGGAGGTACGCATTCCGGCGCTGGACGACGCGCGTTTCTCCGCCAGCATCCGGTCGGTCGGGGTGGACGTGCTGCCGGGACGGCAGACCTATCCGGTCAAGGTGCGGCTGGAGACCCCCGACCCGCTGACCCTGCCCGCGACGGCGCTTGACCCCGACCGGGTCCTGCCGGGGATGACCGCCGAGGTCGCCTTCCGGGCGCGCCCCGAACCCGGTGTCGGCGTAGTGCTTCCGCCGTCCGCTCTGGTGGAACACGCGGAGGGCTACGCGGTGTGGGTGCGGGACCCCGAGGACGGCCGCGTCGCCCCGCGCCAGGTGGAAGTGCTCGGCGCGGACGGCCACGGGGTGCGCGTGCAGGACGACCTGGAGCCGGGTGACGAGGTGGTCTCCGCGGGCGCCGGACGGCTGCGCGAGGGCCAGCGTACCCGTCGGTTCAATGACGAGGCCCCGGCTTCGGGACGCGACACCGGGGCCGGGGGCAACCGGCCGTGAACCCGCCCGGCGGCGACAACGCCGGGTCCGGGTTCAACGCCGCGACCTGGGCCATCCAGCGGGCCCGGCTGGTAGTGTTCCTGACGGCCCTGCTGGTCCTCGGCGGGACCTGGGCCTTCATCGACATGGGCAAGCTCGAGGATCCCGAGTTCACCGTGCCGACCGCGCTGGTGCAGACCGCGTATCCCGGTGCTCGAGCCACGCGGGTGGAGGAGGAGGTCACCGAGGTCCTGGAGCGCCATATCCAGCAGCTCGACGAGCTGGATGAACTGGAGTCGGTGAGCCGCCATGGCGAGTCGGTGATCTTCGTCCACGTCGACGAGGCGCTGGGGGATCAGGCCCAGCGCCAGGTATGGGACGAGCTGGAACGCACCGTGCGCGCGGCGGTGCCGGATCTTCCGGAGGGGATCCGCGGTCCGCTGGTGGACGACGACTACGGGGATGTCTTCGGCACCCTGCTGGCGATCCACGGCGAGGGCTACAGCCACCGCGAGCTGCACGACTACGCCGATGAACTGCGCCGTGAACTGCTGCGCCTGCCCGGGGTGGCACGAGCCGAGCTGTTCGGCGATCGCGGCGAGCGGATCTTCGTCGAGACCCGGCGTTCGCGTCTGGCCGCACTGGATCTGCATCCGGGGGTGATCATCCAGGCTCTGGAGCGCCAGAACGTGGTGGCGCCCGGCGGGGCGATCGAACTGGAGGAGGACCGCGTACGGCTGTTCGTCTCCGGGGTGTTCGAATCAGTGGACGACGTTCGCCACCTGGCCATTCACAACCCCGAGACCGGCGAGCGTTTCCAGCTGCGCGATGTGGCCGAAGTGCGCCGCGGTGACGCCGAGCCGCCGGAACGCATGCTGCGCTACAACGGCCAGCCGGCGGTCGCGCTGGGGGTGAGTCCGACCGAAGGGACCAACGTGGTCGCCCTGGGTGACGACGTCCTGGAGCGAATCGAGGCGTTGCGCGGGGATCGCCCGGTGGGGATCGACATCGACACGGTCAACTTCCAGCCGGAGACCGTGCGCGCGGCCATCCTGGATTTCGGCGGCAACCTGGCCACGGCCGTGGTCATCGTGCTGGGGGTGCTGCTGGTGGCGCTGGGCTGGCGCACCGGCCTGATCGTCGGCATGGGCGTGCCGCTGACCATCCTGGCGACCTTTTTCGTGATGTGGGTGGCCGGCATCGAACTGCACCGGGTCTCGCTGGGGGCCCTGATCGTGGTTCTGGGGATGCTGGTGGACAACGCGATCGTCGTTGCCGAACTGATGATGACCCGCATCCAGCGCGGCACCGAGCGGCTGCAGGCGGCGCGCGAGGCGGTCAGCGAGACCGGCGGGCCGCTGCTGATCGGGACCCTGATCGCAGCGCTGGCATTCTCGCCGATCAGCATGACGCCGACCCTGGTGGGCGAGTTCACCCGCTCGCTGTTCTGGGTGGTGGCGATCGCGCTGGGCCTGTCGTGGCTGCTGGCGGTGACCCTGACGGCCCTGCTGGCGTGGCGCTGGTTGCCGGCTCCGGCGAATGGCGACCCGACCGGTACGGAGACGCCCGGAATCGGCACGCAGCTGCTCGCGTTCTATCGCCGGGCGCTCACGGCCATGCTGCGCCATCGCCGCCGGACCCTGGCGTCGGTGGTCGGCCTGATGCTGGTCGCGGTCGCGTCCTTTGCGCTGGTACCGCAGATCTTCTTCCCGCCGGCCGACCGGGCGCAGTTCATGATCGATCACTGGCGGGGAGAAGGGACGCGCATCGAGTCCACCGCAGCCGATGTGGCGCGTCTGGAATCCTGGCTGTCGCAGCACCCCGAGGTGGAAAGCTACACGGCCTTCATCGGCGAGGGGTCGCCGCGGTTCTATCTGCCGATGATGCCCGAACTTCCCAATCCGGCGCTGGCCCAGATCCTGGTGCAGGTCGAAGACGTGGATCGACTGCATGACATCATCGCGGAGACTCGCGAATGGATGGACGGTCGCTTCCCCGGTGCGGAACCTCGGGTGCGGCCGATGCAGCTGGGGGAGCCCGTGCGCTATCCGGTGGAGTTGCGACTGTCCGGGCCGCAGGACCGGGCCGAACTGCGCGCCACCGCCGACCGCGTGCTGGAATGGATGGAAGGTCACCCCGACCTGGAACGGCCCCGGCATGACTGGCGCGAACGCACACTGACGCTGGACGTACAGGTGGATCAGGACCGGGTCCGAGCGGCCGGGCTGTCCAGCGCCGAGGTGGCCGAGACCCTGGAGGCCGGAGTCAGCGGCATGCCGATCGGGGTCTTTCGCGATGGCGATCAGGCCCTGCCGGTGCTGTGGCGCTTTCCGGAGGATGAACGCCGGGATCTGGCACAGCTGCACACCCTGGAGATCTGGCCGCGCGACGGCGGTGCCGCGGTGCCACTGGGCCAGGTAGCCGAGGTGGAGCCCGTGTTCGACGAGGCGGTGATCTGGCGCCATGACCGGCGCCCCACCGTGACCCTGCAGGCGGACCTTGCCCCCGGTGCCACCGCCAGCGGTTTCGTGCGCGAGGCCGACCCGGTGATCGACACCTTGCTGCAGGGCACCGGGAACGCCGGGCAAGTGGAGCGGGCATGGGGCGGCGAGTTCGAGGCGGCCGCTGATGCGCAGGCCAGTGTGCTGGCGCCGGTGCCCATTGTCCTGGGACTGATGGTGGTGTTACTGCTCTGGCAGTTCAACAGCTTCCGCAACACCCTCGTGGTGGCGCTCAGCGTCCCGCTGGCGGTGGTGGGCGTCGTCGCGGGTCTGCTGCTGTTCCGGCAGCCGTTCGGTTTCATCGCCCTGCTGGGGGCGATGAGCCTGGGCGGAATCCTGCTGCGCAATGCGATTGTGCTGGTGGAGCAGGCCGAACTGGAACGCCGCCGTGGACTGGAACCCCTGGAGGCCCTGATCGAGGCCGCGGTCAATCGTTTCCGCCCGGTGCTCCTGACCGCCCTGACCACCATCCTCGGCATGATCCCGCTGGCGCTGTCCGGACCGTTCTGGGCGCCGCTGGCCATCGCCGTGATGAGCGGCCTTGCCGCCGGTACGGTGCTGATCCTCGGCGTGGTTCCGGTGCTCTACGCGACGCTGCACCGGCTCCCGCGTCCGGCCTGAAACGGCCCGAGCGGGCCCGGTCGACTTAACCGGTGGCCTCTCGCAGTCGTCGGGTCCAGTCGCGCAGGGCCTCCGGCAGTTCTTCGTCGGTGTCGGGCAGTTCCCGTGCCAGCAGCCGCAGGCGATAGCGCACGTCGTTCTGCAGCGCGGCGGTTTCCACGCCGAGGGATGCATCCTCGGCGATGCTTTCGCGGATCAGGTCCAGGGGCAACCCGCGCAGCCCGGCCCGGTCCAGCAGGCGGGTCAGCGGCTCCAGATGGCGCCGGAGGATGGCCTGCGACGCCGGATCGAGCTGTTCCATGCGCTCGAGGCCCTGTTCCACGCATTCGATCCCGGCACGCAGGGCTTCCCAGTCGACCGGAAAGCCGGTCGCCTGCGGGACCGATTCCGCGACGGGGCAGTGGTCCATGGCCTGCAGCAGGACACGGAGGGCGTCGCCATCGAGCTGGCCGGCGTGGCCCTTGAGGATCGCCGACAGGGCCGCGGGATCCTGTCGGCCGCACAGGGCGGAGGCAAGCTCCATCACTGCCAGGCAGCGACCCGCCGGCTCCAGCGTTTCGCCTGTGTGACCGCGTGGGTAGCCGCTGCCATCGAGGCGCTCGTGGTGCTGCAGGACCGCATGGCTGGCTCCCGGGTGGCACGCGGGAAAACGCTTGAGCGTGAGCCAGGCGATCACCGGATGGCTGCGCAGCTGGCGTTCCTGTTCGGGCGTCAACGGGGCGCGGGATTCGAAGATCGCCGGGTCGATATGCAGATAGCCGATGTCATGGAACAGTCCGGCCGTGGCCAGATCGCGGGCAAAGGCGGTGTCCGGCGGGCGCAGCTCCATTCCCAGCAGCGTGGCGCCCAGCGACACCTGGACGGCGTGTTCGAACGCCTCCGGCATGCGTTCCTGCAGAATGGACAGTTTGCCTGCCAGCGCCGGGTCCAGGGTCAGGGAGGAGGGCACCGCGACGGCTTCGCGGGGCCGCGAGGCCACGGCCATCAGGGCGCGGGTCAACGGGTCTTCTTCCGCGATACGTTCGCACGTGGCGCGCAGGGCCGCCCGGTCCACCGGTTCGGCGACGTCGATGCTGGCGTCCAGCGGGCGCAGCAGTTTGTGTGTGGTGAGGCGCTCGAACAGCCGCCGGTCCAGAGGCTGGCCGGCCTCGATGAGCTTCTGGCCGTGAGCGTTGTAGATGGCCTCGCTGGTGCGCATGTCGCGCACTTCGCCGGCTTCTGTCACGTGGGTGACGAAATGGGCGGTGTCGGGCGGGCCGCCGTGTTCCTCCGTGCCGGCATGTTCGGGGCGCTGTGGCATGGGGGCCGATTCTAACAACAAGTCAGTCGTGCAAGCCGAGTATGCGCGGGAGCTGCCCGAGACGGCCCAGACGCGGCGGGGCGGGAACCGGGTGTTCCCAGGGCAGCGCGTCGGGGTTGTACCAGGCGGCGTTGAGACCCGCATCCAGCGCCCCGAGGATGTCCGCCACGGGGTCGTCGCCGACATGGAGGATGGCCGGTGCCGGTACGCCGGCACGCCGGCGCGCCTGTTCGAAGATTCGCGGATGGGGTTTGGCGGCGCCCGCTTCGGCTGCGGGAACGGCGAAATCGAAATAACGACCCAGAGGCGTGCGGAACACGTCGGCGTTGCCGTTGCTGATGGCGCCGAGGGTGAATCGGCCATGCAGGCGGGCGAGCACCGCATCGGCCTCCGGGAACGGGGTCACCTCGTTGCGGGCATGCCAGAAGACCGCGAAGCCTTCCTCCTCGAGGGTGTCCGGACAGACCTGGCAGCGTTGTGCAAGACCGCGCAGCCATCGCTTGCGCAGGCGGGTCAGGTCGTGGCGTTCTTCTTCGGGTGCGGCCCGCATGAAGCCCGCGCGGTCGGCCACCAGCTCTTCGGGCTCGAAGCGGGCGCAGACTGCGGGCGCGCGTTCGCGCAACCAGGCGTAGAAACGGTCTTCGGCATGACGGATGACCGGCATCACCGGCCAGAGGGTGTCGTCCAGATCGAACGTGATGCATTCGATCGAATGATCGGGTACGGAGGCGGGTCGAGCTTTCGAATTCATCGAACGTTATTGTCGGAGTTTTGCGTCGAGCGTCGCTTTTCCGAACCTCAAGCAGGTGTAGAATGAAGGGGAATTTCAATCGTGCAGCTTTCATTCTGCCCGAAAAGGAGAATCACAACATGAAGAAGCTCTTTCTGCGCAGTCTTCCCGTGGCCCTGCTGGGTGCGATGATGATGACCGGTACCGCTCAGGCCGTCGATCCCGAGGACGCGATCGAGTATCGCCAGGGCGTGTTCAAGGCCTTCAGCTGGAATTTCGGCCCGATGGCGGGCATGGCCCAGGGCGAGATCCCGTTCGACGAGGAGATGTTCCTGGAGCGTGCCGATCAGCTGGCGCGCCTGGCCGACATGCCGTGGCAGGGCTTTACCGAGGGCTCCGATCTTGGTGAAACCGATGCCATGATGGAGGTCTGGGAAGATCAGGAGACCTGGGAACAGAAGATCGCGGACTTCGAAGAAGAGGTTTCGCGCATGACGGCCCTGATCGATGAAGGGGCCGATGAAATGCAGCTGCGCCGTCAGGCCGGCGAGATCGGCCAGTCCTGCAAGGCCTGCCACGACAGCTTCCGCGCTGACTGATCGGCAGGCGGGGCCACCCGGCGGTATACGCCGCCGGGTCGGCCCGTGCCGAACGGAGACATACCGGGGCCCGTCGCTGCAGCGGCGGGCCTTTCTGGTTGGGGGCGCGAATCGTGCACGGGCCGGACGCGACTTCAGCGTAACCCGGGGGTCGTGGCGTCCTCCGTCGGGTCCACCCGGATCTCCAGCGATACGTCATCCCGGGCGCGGGTGGTGCGGCGGCGAACGGGCGGATGAACGTCGCGGGCGTCGCTTTCCAGCCGCGAACGGATGCCGGCAAAATCGTGCCAGCTCCCGGGCTCCAGGGTGATCTCCGTTGCGACCCGTTCGTGCTCGGCGCCGCGCTGCAGGGGCGTCTGATGGAGATGGGTGATCGCCACGCGCACGCGGCCATCGGGTTGCATGCGGGGTTCCACGGCGAAGCCGCGCGCCGTGTCGCGATAGATGGGTTCGATGGCCACGCCGGCACGGCCGGCAAACAGGCGGTAACCGGCGGGCAGCGTCTCCCCGACCATCAGAACGGCGCGCCCTCCGTCGCGCAGCCGCAGGAACTGCTCGCGGTCCTCGTCTCGCCGGGTGGTAAAGCGCCGGATACGGCCGGCGGTTTCGTCGTCGTGGTCGCGGCGGCGGCGCACGCGCAGGATCAGATCGGGGGACGCCCGGTCGAGCTCCGCCACCATCTGGCGGATCTCCTCGATCTCGTGCGCCGGCGCGCGCACCAGAAGGCGGAAGCCATCCGGCTGCAGGGTGGCGCCGGGGAACAGTTCGCGCAGGTCGTGCACCACGGCTTCGGCCCGGCGATTCTGCAAGTCGATGACCGTGACACGGTCGGCCGCGTCGCGAGCCGTGGAACGGAGAGGCAGGGCGAGGAGGCAGGCGGCCGCGCTCGCCCGCAGGAACCGTCGGCGTCGGTCAGAGATGGACACGTCGCAGTTCGTCCGAATCCCGGCCGGCTTCCCAGCTCGCTTCGAATTCCTCCGCGCGGCGCCGGGTCCGGCCTCGATGATCGGTTTCACCCCGCAGGATGCGCTGGCTGCCCGAACGCGTGAACTGCATCCAGCCGGACTGATCGGCGATGACCGTCATCACCAGCGGTGCGTTTTCGTCGGGTTCCAGCACCCGCACGGAGACCGCGGTGGTCAGGCGCTTGAGCGTGCCGACCAGTTCGGGCAGACGGTCCTTCAGTGCCAGGTCGTCGTCCACCAGCAGGCGAATGTCGGTGGAGCGGTGGCGCTGGGCCATGCGCGCGAGGGTACCGGGGAGGTCGTCGTCCGCGACTTCTTCCAGCAGCGGTACCGGAGCGTGGATCCACAGGATCCGCCCGGCGTTTTCGCTCATCTCCCGCAGCATTTCGCGGGCCTGCTCGCGCGGGTCTTCCGTGTTCATGCCTTCTCCTTTGTCATCCGGCCCGTTTCATCCGGCGCGGGCCATGGAATTCCGGATGCGCCGCAGCATGCGCCGGTGGGGGATGCCCGCATCCTCGAACGTGTCACTGATGATAAAGAAATCGTGACGGGCATAGAATCCCAGGCGAGTCGCCTGGGCGTTCAGCCAGACCTCCCGCCAGCCGTGGCGGATCGCTGCACTCAGGGCGCACTCGAGCAGATGCGATCCGATGCCGTGACCGCGCCAGGGCCGGCGCACGGCCATGCGTCCGATCTGGCCGCTCGGCAGCAGGCGCAGGGTGCCGATGGGTTCGCCTCCCGGCTCCTCCGCCAGCCAGTGCAGGGCCCCGGCGTCGAGGCCGTCGAATTCAAGGTCTTCGGGCAACTGCTGCTCCTCCACGAAGACTTCGCGGCGGATCAGGGACAGTGCCTTCCGGTCGGCAGGCCAGCTGGCCTCCCGAAAGTTGATGCGCTGGGACATAACCACCTCCTCCTCGTGGCCGGTTACCCAAAGGCCACGCCGGACAGACGAGTCTAGTTCAGACTCGCGTTCCCTGCCCGTGAGGCAGTCCGCGTTCCGGGCGTTCCATGACGGTCTGCATCAGGTCGACCCGAGCGGAACTGAAACCGATTTCGCAGTACGCCAGGTAGTAACGCCACATGCGCAGAAACGCCGGTGAATAACCGAGCGCCTCGATCGCCCCCCGGGTGCGCATGACCTCGCGGTACCAGTGCACCAGGGTGCGGGCGTAGTCGGCACCGAAGAACGCGCGCTCGGTGACCTGCAGGCCGGCCGCGGCCGCCGCGTCGCCGAAGCGCGCCGGGGTCGGGAGCATGCCGCCGGGAAACACGTACAGCTGGATGAAGTCCGCGTTGTGGCGGTAATAGTCGAACGCGGCTTCCTCGATGGTAATGACCTGAACCGCGGCTCGCCCGCCGGGCCGCAGGCAGCGGTGCACCTGCTCGAACCAGGTGGACCACCAGCGTTCGCCGACGGCCTCGAACATCTCGATGGACACGACGTGGTCGAAGGTCTCGTTCAGTTCGCGGTAGTCCTGCAGACGCAGGTCGACCCGGTCCGCCAGTCCCGCCTGCCGGATCCGCTCGCGGGCGTACTCCAGCTGCTCGTCGGACAGGGTGACGCCGGTCACCCGGTAGCCGCGCCGGGCCGCGAACTCCGCAAAGCCGCCCCAGCCACAGCCGATCTCGAGGATGTGGGCGCCGGGTTCCGGAGCCAGGCGCGTCAGCAGGCGTTCGTATTTGTGCTCCTGGGCGCGCTCCAGGGATTCGTCGCCGCGACAGAAAAGCGCGGCGGAGTAGCCCATGCCGCGATCCAGCCACAGGCGGTAGAAGTCGTTGCCGAGATCGTAATGAAAGCGGATATTGGCGCGGCTGCCCCGGCGCGAGTTGCGCCGCAGCCAGTGGCGCAGGGCATCCACTCCGCGTTGCCAGGCGGGGCGCTGGTAGACGCGGCCGAGCCGGTGCTCGTTCTCCATCGCCAGACGCAGCAGGGCATGCAGATCGGGCGTGGTCCATTCGCCGTTGATGAACCCCTCGGCGAAGCCGATGTCGCCGTGGCGGGCCAGTCGCACAAGCGTGGCCCACGGCCGCCGCAGGTGCCAGACCGCCTCGCTGCCTGGGCCCTGCCCGGCGATCTCGCGGCGTTCGCCATGCGGACCGATCAGGGTCAGGTGACCATGGTCCAGTCCATGGATACGCCGCGCCAGCAGGTCCAGGGCCCGGCCCGCCGCGGACCGGGACATGGCCGGAAGCCGTTCGCTGCGTTGCAGTTCCATCAGCTCATCTCCTTTTCGGGCGGGTCGGGGCGCGGGTGGTAGCGCCCGCCGCGCCACCAGATCTTCAGGGCCTGCCAGTGGATCAGGAACAGGACCTGGAGGGTCATCCAGGGCATGCGGGCCCACTGGCGCAGCAGGGTCGCGTCGGTCATCGGCCGGACATGGCCGTGCTGGGTGGCGACCAGCAGCAGCCGGTCGTCCTGGTACTCGCGGATCGCCACGCGCATCGAGCTGCCTTCGCGCAGTTCGGGCGCGGTCACGGCGAACGCGTAGCGTGCGTCCATATCGATGAACGGCGAGACGTGAAACACCTTGTCCTTCTCCCCGCGCAGCATGCCCCCCGCGCTGTCTCCGGCCGGCAGCAGATAATGGTGATGCTGGCCGAAGGTGTTGCGGACTTCCAGCAAAACGGCCTGCAGATGCCCGTCGATGTGATGGCAGTACCAGATGCTCAGGGGGTTGAAGGCATGGCCGAGGACCCGGGGCGTGGCCTGCAGAAGAATCGCGCCGCCATCAGGTTCCAGTCCGCCCTCGCGCAGCCGGGCCTCGACCCACGGCCGCCAGGGCGTGCCGTCGCGGCGGCCGTGGTCACGGGTGTGCAGGCTGAACAGGTTGAAGCGATCCAGCGAGAACCAGCGGCGGTTGCGCGCCAGATCCTCGACGCGGTCGATGTCGAACAGCGCGCTCACCAGCCGGTAGCGAAAACGATAGTCCGGCCCGTGCAGGCGACGGTGCATGACATGGCCGGGAAGCAGGGCGGCATCCATCAGGTTTGTCCCGTCACGGTGCGGACGGAGGTTCCCGCGGGTTGCCTGGTGTCCGCCCGGGGAGCAGCCAGGGGTTCGGAACCCGCCGTCCAGGGCATTTCCAGTCCCAGTGCGCGCCCCACGCTCCGTGCCGAACGCAGGCCATCCTCGTGAAAGCCGTCGCCCATCCACGCCCCGGCGAAATACAGGCCGTCCTCGCCCTGGTGTTCGGCCAGTGCGGCACGCGCCCGTTCGGCCGGTGCGTCCATCACCGGGTGTTCCCACAGGAACTCGCCCAGGGTCAGCGACGGATGCGGGTCGTGCAGGGGATTGAGGCTGACGATGTAGTTCTCGCGACGCTGCAGCCGGTGCAGGGCGTTCATCCAGTAGGATACCGAGACACCGCGTTCGCCGGTTGCGCGTGCGCGAGAGAGGTAGTTCCACGAAGACCAGACCCGCCGGGAGCGCGGCATCAACCGGACGTCGGTATGCAGCAGGGCGCGGTTTTCCTCAAACTGGCAGGCGGCCAGGCGGGCGCGGGTGGCTTCGGGGCCGCCGTCGAGCAGCCGGCGGGCATCGCCCGCGTGGCAGGCGAACACCACGCGGTCGAACTCCTCGGGTTCGCCGGATCCGTGCACCCGCCACTGCGAGGCGCGAGCCTCCACCGCGGATACCGCGCCGTGCGCCACCGAGCCGGGGACCAGACGCTGCGCCAGACGCCGGACGTAGCTGCGCGAACCGCCGACCACCGTGCGCCACTGCGGGCGATCGCGCAGATCCAGCAGACCATGATTGAGGAAGAAGCGCAGGAAGCTGGCCGCCGGGAATTCGCGGATGCGCGCCGGCGGACACGACCAGATGGCCGCGCCCATCGGCAGCAGATAGTCTTCGGTGAAGCCGCGCCCCAGGCGATGACGGGCCAGGAACTCGCCCAGCGTGCCCTCCGGCATCTCCTGACGTGCATTCAGTTCGTGGCCCAGGCGGTTGAAGCGCAGGATATCGGCAACCATCCGCAGGAACCGCGGACGCAACAGATTGGTGCGCTGGGCGAACAGCGTGTTCAGGTTGTTCCCGGCATATTCGATGCCGGCGGGTTGTTGCGAACAGGCAAAGCTCATGTCCGTGGGACGGGTCTCGACGGCCAGCTCCGCGAACAGGCGGGTGAGCAGCGGATAGTTGCGTTGGTTATAGACCACGAACCCGGTGTCGATGGCGGTCGGCCCCTCGGGGTCGGCCACATCCACGGTATGCGCATGGCCCCCGAGCTGCGGCGCCTGTTCGAACAGACGAACGTCGTGGTGCTGCTGCAGGATCCAGGCCGAGGCGAGTCCGGCAATACCGCCGCCGATGACGGCGATGCGCTGTCTTTGCATGTCCGGGCTCTCCAGCGGCCGGGGTTGATATCTATCTTATACAATACCTGTACAATGGCTGTAAATGATGCCGAAGGAGACAAGCATGGCGGAGACCGACCCTGACTGGCCCGAACCGGTGCGCCGCGCACTGGAGGAATACCCGATCGTGCTGGTGACCTCCGGTCTCAGCGATACCCGCGAAGCGGAAGCCCTGCTGGATCAGCAGCGGCCCGGCGAGTGGACCCGCCTGGAATGGGGCATGGGGTCGGCCGAGAACCGCGCGGCGTTCCACCAGTTGCAGCAGGCCACCGGCATGCGCATGCTGCCCCTGGTGGTCACGCGGGAAGGCGCCCTGGGCGGGGTGCCCGAACTGCGCGCCTGGCTGGGCGAAGCCACGCCGGACACGCCGCGGATCGACGCGCGGGACCCGGTCCTGACCGTGCTCGGCGCCGGCGGATTGATCCCGTTCGTGTTCTTCGGCGCAGGGGCATGGATCGCCCATCCGGAATGGCAGGCTTTCGCACTCAACGCGCTGGCGCTATATGGTGCGGTCATTCTGGCGTTTCTGGGGGCGGTTCACTGGGGCATCCACCTGGCGGACCGTTCCCATCGCGTGGGGCCGCTTTCGGGCCCTGCCTGGGCGGTCATCCCGCCCGTGCTGGCCTGGCTGGCGGTCCTGCAACCGTTGCCCGAGGCGATCATGACCCTGGCGGTCCTGTTCCTGGGCGTGTTGTGGGTGGACCGGCTGAGCCTGCGTGACCGGCGACTGCCGCCGGGCTATCTGACCCTGCGCATGGTGCTGACCACCGGCGCGATCCTCTCCCTGGCCGCGGGCCTGGGGGCGGTCACGGTCGGTTGATCCGATCCGCTCTGATCCAAGGAGAACATGATGGATGCCGCTTCGCACAGCGACTCGCACAGCGACGAGGAACCCGATAACCGCACGCTGGCCAGCGAACTGGCCGGGCACTACCGCGAGATCCTGGCCGGGCTCGGCGAGGACCCGGAACGCGAGGGCCTGAAGGACACCCCGCTGCGTGCCGCGAAAGCCATGCAGTACCTGACCCGCGGCTACGAACAGGACCTGGACACCATCGTGAACGGGGCACTGTTCACCTCCGACAACGACGAGATGGTCCTGCTGCGCGACATCGAGCTGTATTCGCTGTGCGAACACCACGTGCTGCCGATCATCGGCAAGGTGCACGTGGCCTACCTGCCGGACGGCAAGGTGATCGGCCTGTCCAAGATCGCACGCATCGTCGACATGTTCGCCGCCCGCCTGCAGATCCAGGAAAACCTGACGCGTCAGATCGCCGAGGCCCTGCAGCAGGTCACCCAGGCCAAGGGCGTGGGCGTGGTGGTGGATGCCCGCCACATGTGCATGACCATGCGCGGCGTGGAAAAGCAGCACTCCTCGATGGCCACCTCGGTCATGCTCGGCGCCTTCCGCGAGGACTCGCGCACCCGGCGCGAATTCCTCAACCTGATCGGTCGCAGCTGACAGTTACCCGCAGCCCGCCCGGTTCGGGGGCAGGCACTACGGGGCAAGGGGCTCCGGTTCTCCGCCCGGGGCCTCGATCCCGCGGTGGTGCAGCAGGGTCCCGGAGGCCTGCAGCAGGGCGGTGCGGGCCTGGCGGAAGGCCACGATGCTGTCGGTGCGCTCCAGGCGACTTTCCAGCAGGTCACGCTGCGCCCGGGCCAGGGCGAGGGCGGTGCCGGTGCCGGCACGGAAACGGGCCTTCTCCACGCGCAGCTGTTCCTCCTGAAGCTTCACCGTCTCCTCGCGGGCGTTGATCTGCTCGCGCAGGCGCGCGGCCTCGAACCAGGCCGCGCGCACGTCCTCCACCGCCAGCTGCTCCAGGTTGGCCAGGGTCTCGTGGACCTGCTGGCGGGTCAGCCGCGCGCGGCGATGCTCGGCCTGCGCCGCGCGCTGCCCGATCGGCAGCTCGAACTCCAGACCGGCGGCCAGATCGTAGCCGGAGCCGCCATCGCCGGTGGCACTGGAGGCAAGGCTGTCGGCATAGCCCGACTGGCCCAGGGTCACGAAAAAATCCAGCCGTGGGAGCAGGCCGTTGCGGGTACGCACCAGTTCCAGCTCGTCGCGACGGGCCCGCACCCGCGTCTCGTTGAGGTCGGGCCGGTGGTGCCGGGCCAGGGCCACCCAGGTCTCCATAGGCTCCAGGGAATAACGCTCCAGCTCGGGCTCGGAGACCGGCTCCAGCCGGGTATCCCACAACCCGCCCTGGCCGTGAATGCGGCGCGCGAGCGCGTCCTGTGCCACCGCGCGATCGCTGCGGGCGTCGATCAGCCCCTGGCGGCGCAGCGCGACCTCGGCGCGCGCCGACACCTCCTCGGTCTCCGGCAGGTCGCCGGCGCGGATCCGGCCGCGGGTCTCTGCCAGCTGGCGTTCGGCCACCTCCAGCGCCTCCTCGAAGATCCCGACCCGCTGGCCGGCGAGGACCAGATCCCAGTAGCGCGCCTCCACGTCGTTCAGCAGTTCTTCCACGTAGCCGCGCAGCTCGTGTTCCGAGGCGCGCACGTCCAGCCCCGCCTGTTCCAGCCGGACCCGGTTGGATTCGATGCGTCCGCCGCGCAGCAGCGCCTGGGTCAGGGTGACCCCGCCGCGCGCGGTGTACTGCGCCTGGTCCACGCGGTTGCTGTCGCTGCGCTGACTACGCACGGACAGGGTGAGTTCGGTGCCGGTCGGCAGCTCCTGGCGCAGCCCGACCTCACCACTGCGGCGGGTCGAGACCACCTCGTCGGTGACCCCGATCTGGTCGAGCTGGCGCACGCTGCGGTCGCGGCCGGTCTCCACCTCGGCGAACAGTGCGGGGTCGAACACCGCCTGCTCCTGGGCGACAAAGGTGTCCTGGATCGCCGGCTGCAGGCGTTCCGCGCGCAGCCCGGCGTGGTTCTCCAGCGCCGAGGTCACCGCTTCCTCCAGCGTCAAAAGAAGCTGGTTCCCGGTATCGCCGGCGGGAGTCCCGCCCGACGGGGCGACGCCTTCGGGCACCGCCAGTACCTCGTCCGGCAGATCGAGCTCCAGCGCGGAGGCGGCGGGTGCGGCCAGCAGCCCGGCCAGGGCCGCACCCGCGAGCAAGGCGACCATCGTGGACGGTGAGCGGCGATCAGTCATGGGCATCCACCATGCGATAAACGGGCGGTCGTTGCTGCGAGCGGCGGTAGAACAGCAGATAAAGGGCCGGAATCAGGAACAGCGTGATCAGCGCGGAGGACAGCAGGCCGCCGATCACCACCCGCGCCATCGGTGCCTGCGCCTCGCCGCCTTCGCCCGCGCCAATGGCCAGCGGGAGCAGGGCGAGGATGGTGGTCAGGGTGGTCATCAGGATCGGTCGCAGGCGTTCCCCGGCGGCGGGGATGACGGCCTGCACGAGCTCCATGCCGTCCGCGCGGTGGCGCCGGGCCATGCGGTCCACCAGCAGGATGGCATTGTTCACCACGATCCCCACCAGCAGCAGGATACCGATCAGCGACTGCACGTTCAGGGTGGTGCCGGTGACCCGCAGCGCGAGGACCACCCCGATGATGGCCAGCGGCACCGAGAACATCACGATCAGCGGGTCACGCAGCGATTCGTACAGGCTGGCCATCACCATGTAGACCAGCAGCACCGCCAGCAGGGTGCCCAGCAGCAGCTCCGAGAACGCGGCTTCCTGTTCCTCGATGTCGCCGGTGACCGAGTAGTCGATCTCCGCCGGCAGCGGGATCCCCTCCAGCGCCGCACGCACGTCCGCGGCCACCTCGCCCAGGGAACGCCCGCCGATGTTGGCGTGCAGGGTGCTGATCCGCGCCTGTTCGCGGCGCTCGATCGAGTCCGGCCCGATCGCCCGGTCGAAGTCGACCACGCTGCGCAGGGCCACGCGGTCGCCGTCATCGTTGCGCAGGGTCAGGTCGCGCAGGTCATCCAGGGTGGCGGTGACCGCGTCGCGCAGCTGCACCCGCACCGGGACCTCGTCTCCGGCCGTGCGCAGGGCCCCGGCACGGGTACCACCCAGGGCGGTCTCCAGGGTCTGCGCAATGGCCTCGACTTCCACGCCGAGGTCGGCGGCCCGGTTGCGGTCGATGCGGGTGGCGAACTCCGGCTGGCCACCGTCCTCGGCGACCCGTGTGTCGGTGATGCCGGGGACGTCGTCCAGTGCCTGTTCGAAGCGTTCGGTAACCGCGCGCATGGTGTCGAGATCGAAGCCGCGCACCTCGACCGCCAGGCTCTCCTCGTCGTCGCCACCAAAGCCGCGGAAGAAGATTCCGCCGCGCGCCCGCACGCGGATCTCCGCGCCGGGGGGATCGCCCAGCGCACTGCGCAGGGCATCGGCAATCTCTTCGGACGAGCGCTCGCGGGCATCGCGCGGGCCGACATTGATGCGCATGTTGGCGGCCGCCGGCGACGAGGCGCGGAAGGCCGAGGCGCCGATACTGTTCACCAGGTGCTGCAGTTCGGGTACCTCGTCACGGACCTGCTCTTCCAGATCGAGCATCACCGTCTGCAGGTCGTCCAGTGGCGTGCCCGGCTCCATCGACAGGTTCACGCGGATCTCGCCCTCGTCGGTGGCGGGCATGAACTCGGTGCCGACTCCGCGCAGCCCCGCCAGCGCGATGATCAACAGCGCCAGGCTGATGCCCACCACCGACCACGGATTATCCAGCGCCGGACGCAGCGCCCGCGCATAGGCCCGTTCCATGCGCTCGCGCATGCGCGGCGCGGACGCGGGGCGGCGCATGCGCGCCATCAGCATCGGCACCAGGGTCAGCGCGACGATCAGGGAGGCGAACAGGGCAAAGGCCACCACCACCGCCAGGGGCCGGAACAGATGGCCGGCCAGCTCCTCCGCAAAGAACAGCGGCAGGAAGATCGCCAGGGTGGTCAGGGTGGAGGCGACGATCGCCGGTGCCACGCGCCCGGTGCCCTCGGCCGCCGCGGTGGTGGGCGCGAGGTCGGGAACCTGTTCGCGTCGCCGCGCGATGCTCTCCATCACCACGATGGAGTTGTCCACGATCAGGCCCACGCCCAGCGCCAGCCCGCCCAGGGTCATCAGGTTCAGGCTGTGGCCGCCGAAATGGATCAGCGCGAAGGTCGAGATCACCGCCAGCGGGATCGCGGTCGCGGCCACCAGGGTATAGCGCAGGTTGCGCAGGAACAGCAGCAGCACCAGCATCGCCAGCGCCGAGCCGTAGAGGATCGCCTGGCCGACGTTGGCGATGGAATTGCGGATGAATCCCGACTCGTCGCTGACCGCGCTGATGCTTGCCTGCGGGAAATCACGGTTGATCGCGCGCAGTTCGGCGTGCACTCGGTCGGCGACCTCGACGGTGTTGGCGTCGGTCAGCTTGCGGATCGCCAGCACCACGCCGTCCTCGAAATCCACCCGGAAGCGGCGGGTCTCGCGTTCGTGGGTGTCCAGCACCCGGGCCACCTGGTGCAGGCGGGTGCGGCCGTCCTCGTCGCGGTGGACCACTACCTCGCCGATCTCGTCCAGCGCCTCGAACTGGGCCGGGGTGCGCAGGTTGAACTCGCGGCGGCCATCCCGGATCGGCCCGCCCGGCGCGATCACGCTGGCCCCGGTCAGGCGCGAGCGGATGTCGTCCAGCCCCAGATCCAGTGCGCGCAGGCGGTCCGGCTCGACCTCCACCCGGACCTCGCGCTCAAGTCCTCCGCGCACGTCCACCGCGGCCACCCCCGGCAGGCGCTCCAGGCGCGGGCCGATGCGGTCGTCGATCAGCCCGCGCAGGTGGATCGCGTCCAGTCCGCTGGCCACGCCCAGCAGCATGATGGGCGAATCCGCGGTATCGAACTGGCGCACGCGCGGGCGCTCCGCGTCGTCCGGCAGGCTGCTTTCGATGCGCGCGATGCGGTCGCGCAGGTCATCCATCGCCGCGCGCAGGTCGCTGCCCCAGGCGAGGGTGATGCGCACCCGCGAGTTGCCCTCGGCCGAGGTCGAGCGGATCTCCTCGACCCCGGTGACCGCGGCCGCGGCCTGTTCGATCGGCCGGGTCACCAGCTGTTCCACTTCCTCCGCGCCGGCGTTCGACCACGAGGTGTTCACGGTCATCACCGGCAGGGCGATGTCCGGCAGCAGGGCGACCGGCAAACGGGTGAGGGCGGACAGCCCCAGCACCAGCACGATCAGCGCCACCATGCTGGTCAGCACGGGGCGGTGAACCGTGAACTGCGCCGGATTCACTGGCCGGACCCCGGCGCGTCGTCGCGGATCCGCAGCGGGGTGCCGTCACTCAGCAGATGCTGGCCCAGCACCACCACCCGGGTCCCGGGTTCCAGTTCGGGTTCGCGCAGTTCGATGAAATCGCCGTCGCGTACCCCGGTGGTGACCGTGTGGCGGCGGGCGACCGGTCCGTCATCCCCGTCTTCCCCGGCATCCTCGACCACGAAGATGACCGCGCCGGCTTCGCGGTGCATGACCGCGTCGCGGGGGATGGCGAGCCTTTCCGCATGCCGGTCGAGTTCCACCGACAGTTCCGCGAACATCCCCGGCCGCAGGCGTTCGTCGTCATTGGGCAGCTCCACCTCCACACGGGCCTGACGCGAACCCGGACGGAACTCCGGCGCGATGCGCG
This sequence comes from Thioalkalivibrio sp. ALE10, assembly GCF_000381385.1. Lineage (NCBI taxonomy): Bacteria > Pseudomonadati > Pseudomonadota > Gammaproteobacteria > Chromatiales > Ectothiorhodospiraceae > Thioalkalivibrio > Thioalkalivibrio sp. ALE10. The sequence continues at coordinate 117,216 of NZ_KB906454.1, read as the reverse complement.
AGATTTCCCCGTCGAAGCGTTCCCCCGGCCAGGCCGGCGTGGTCACCTCCACGGGCATGCCCCGCTGCAGCCGGGCGTAGTCGCCCTCGGTGACGGACAGCACCGCGCGCATGGGGGTCAGCCGGACCAGCGTCAGCAGTGTGTCGCCGGTGCCCACCAGCGCGCCACGATCGACCTGGCGTTCGGCCACGTAGCGGGTGGCTCCGGGTTCTCCGTCGTCGGTGCGATCGGCGTGAATCCGGGTGTATTCCAGCTGGATGGCCGCCGAACGCACGGCGGAGCGGTTCTGCCGCAGGCGCGACTCGGCCAGCGCCACCGCGGTGACCGCCAGCTCCCGTTCGGTCTCGGCCGCCTCCAGCTCGGAGGACGATGCAATCCCCTGTTCCCGCAGGTCGCGGGTGCGAGCCAGCTCCCGACGCGCGGCCGCCTCGCCGGCGCGAGCCTCGGCCAGCCCGGATTTGGCCACCGCCAGCTCGGCCTCGGCACGCTCCAGTTCCTGTTCGAACTCCTCGGCATCCAGGCGCAGCAGCAGATCCCCGGGTTCCACCCGGTCGCCCAGTGCCACCGCCACCTCGCGCACGTGGCCGGTGAGCCGGGGCGTGATCTCGATCCGGTCACCGCCTTCCAGCGAGCCGGTGAAGCGCCGGCGCTCGACCAGCTCGCGGCGCTCGGCCTCGGCGGTCACCACCGCTACCGGCCGTGCGTCACCCCCGCTACGCCGCTCGGAGCCGTCGGGATCGCCGCCGCCGGGCCACCACCACACGGCCACGGCCAGCACGGCCAGGGCCACGAACAGAACAGGGATCACGGACAGACGACGCATGGCAACCCGGGCAGGGACGAGGACGAGGCAGGATTGTACCTTGCCCGCCACCCCCTGAACGTCCCGTGAATACCCGATGAGTGCGGGGATCGACGTAACGCCGACGTGGCCCCGCGTGCCGCGATCAATCCGTCACGATCGATGGATGCCCGTGCAGGCGAATCTCAGGCTCGGGCACAAGCGGCGAGGGGGCGGGGCTCGCAGCCTGTGCCCGACGGTCCGGTCGCGACGCGCGTCAGCGCCGGTCGCCGGTGGCTTCGGCGGCCATCTGTTCGTAGCTGGTGTGGCGCACGTTCTTGCCCTTGACGAAGTAGACGACGTATTCGCAGATGTTGCGGGCGCGGTCGCCGATGCGTTCCAGGGAGCGGGTGGCCCAGACGATGTCCATCAGGCGGGGGACCGCGTCGGGGGCGGCGGTCATCTGTTTCATCAGTTTGTGGGTGACGGATTCGTACAGGCTGTCGATCTGGATGTCCTGCTGGGCGACCCGCACCGCCTGCTCGGTGTCCATGCGGGCGAAGGCGTCCAGCGCGCCACGGGTCATGTGGCGCACGTGTTCCCCCATTTCCGCGAGATCGCTCATCGGGGCGGTCTGGCGGTCGGCTTCGAGCAGATGCAGGCCCATGCGGCCGATGCGCTCGGCCTCGTCGCCCATGCGCTCGAGGTCGGTGATGGTCTTGATTACGGCGATCACCAGGCGCAGGTCGGAGGCAGTGGGCTGGCGTCGGGCGAGGATGTGCGTGCACTGCTCGTCGATTTCCACCTCCATCGCGTTGATGCGGTAGTCGGTGGTAATCACGGTCTCGGCCTGTTCGGTGTCACCCTCGACCATGGCGTTCACGGCATCGGCCAGCTGCTGTTCCACCAGTCCGCCCATTTCCATCACGCGCTTGATGATGTCTTCCAGCTCCTCGTTGAACTGCTGGGAGATGTGCTGCTTGAAGAAACTCTTGTCCATGGCGTGGGGCTCCTCAGCCGAAGCGGCCGGTGATGTAGTCCTCGGTCTGCTTATTCGCGGGCGAGGTGAACAGGGTGTCGGTGTCGGCGTATTCGATCAGTTCGCCCATGTACATGAAGGCGGTGTAGTCCGATACGCGCGCGGCCTGCTGCATGTTGTGGGTGACGATGACCAGCGTGTAGTCCTTCTTGAGCTCGATCATGAGCTCTTCGATCTTCAGCGTGGCCAGCGGGTCCAGCGCCGAGCAGGGCTCGTCCAGCAGCAGTACCTCGGGATCGATGGCGATGGCGCGGGCGATCACCAGGCGCTGTTGCTGGCCGCCGGACAGGCCGAAGGCGTTCTCGTGCAGGCGGTCCTTGACCTCGTCCCACAGGGCCGCGCGGCGCAGCGACTTTTCCACCACGTCGTCGAGCCGGCGCCGGTTCTTCACGCCCTGCAGGCGCAGGCCGTAGGCCACGTTCTCGTAGATCGACTTGGGGAAGGGGTTGGGTTTCTGGAACACCATGCCCACGCGGCGGCGCAGCTCGGGCACGTCGACATCGGCGCCGTAGATGTCCTCGCCGTCGAGGCGAATGGTGCCCTCGATGCGGGCGGCGTCGATCAGGTCGTTCATGCGGTTGAAGCAGCGCAGGAAGGTGGATTTGCCACAGCCGGACGGGCCGATAAAGGCGGTGATCCGGTTCTTCGGGATGCGGATGTCGATCCCCTTGAGCGCCTGGTCGTCGCCGTAGTATAGCTTCAGGTCTTCTGCGGTCAGGCAGATGTCTTCGCGATCGATGTTCAGGTCGCGCGGGGCCTGCTCCTGGGGCAGGTTGACGGCGTGGGTCCGGGTGTCACTCATTTCGGGTACTCCATGGGGAATGGGGTTCGACACATCGCGTCGGCGCGAAGCGTGCGGCAGCGGTCCGGAAAAGCACCGTCATCGCGAGCGCCGCAGGCGCGTGGCGATCTCCGGGGCGGACGCCGCCGCAGGCGACTGGAGCGAACGTCGGGGTTGCGTCGCGAGGTTGCCGCGGCCCCTGCGGGGCCTCGCAATGACGGGGAAAGCCAGGCGTCATCGCGAGGCGCGCAGCGCCGTGGCGATCTCCGGGGCGGACGCCGCAGGCGACTGGAGCGAACGTCGGGGTTGCGTCACGAGGTTGCCGCGGCCCCTGCGGGGCCTCGCAATGACGGGGAAAGCCAGGCGTCATCGCGAGGCGCGCAGCGCCGTGGCGATCTCCGGGGCGGACGCCGCAGGCGACTGGAGCGAACGTCGGGGTTGCGTCACGAGGTTGCTGCGGCCCCTGCGGGGCCTCGCAATGACGGTGCCTGAGAGAGACGTTGAACATGGCCCGTCTCAGTCGCTTTCCGCGCGGTATTTCTCGCGCAGATGGTTGCGGATGGAGATGGCGGTCAGGTTCAGGACGATGATCAGCAGCACCAGGACCAGCGCGGTCGCGTAGACCAGCGGCCGGCCGGCCTCGACGTTCGGGCTTTTGAAGCCCACGTCGTAGATGTGGTACCCGAGGTGCATGAACGCACGGTCCAGGTGCAGATAGGGGAAAGTGCCGTCCACCGGCAGGTTGGGCGCGAGCTTGACCACGCCCACCAGCATCAGCGGTGCGACCTCGCCGGCGGCCCGCGCCACCGCGAGGATCAGGCCGGTCATCATGGCCGGCGCGGACAGCGGCACGATCAGACGCCACAGGGTCTCGGCCTTGGTGGCGCCCAGCGACAGGGAACCGTGGCGTACGCTGCTGCCGATCCGCGTCAGGCCCTCCTCGGTAGAGACGATCACCACCGGCAGGGTCAGCAGGGCGAGCGTCAGCGATGCCCAGATGATCGCCGGCGAGCCGAACGTGGGCGAGGGCAGGGCATCCTGGAAGAAGATCTGGTCGATGTTGCCGCCGATCAGGTACACGAAGAAGCCCAGGCCGAACACCCCGAACACGATCGACGGTACCCCGGCCAGGTTGTTCACCGAGATGCGGATGATGCGCACCAGCGGGCCCTGTTTCGCGTATTCGCGCAGGTAGATCGCGGCGAGCACGCCGAACGGGGTCACCACGATCGACATCAGGATCACCATCAGCACGGTGCCGAAGATCGCCGGCAGGATGCCGCCCTCGGTATTCGCCTCGCGCGGGAAGCCGGTCATGAAGTCCCAGAAGCTGCCGACGTAGTGGCGCAGCTTGGCGGCCGTGCTCATGTCGTTCGGCCACCAGGCGTTCACGATCTGCGACAGTGCGATGGTGGTGCGCTGGCCATCGGCGGTCTCCAGCACGATGGCGTAGCGGGCGACTTCTTCGCGCAGGGCGTTGCGTTCGGATTCCAGCTCGGCGTATTGGGCGTCCAGGGCCGCCTGTTCCTCGTCGAGTTCCTGGTGGCGCTGCGCGCGTTGTTCCTCCGTCAGCGAGGTATCCCGCTCGAGGCCGCGACGGTCGAGCCGCACCCGTTCCATCTGATGGTTGACCTGACCGATCTCGACCCGCTCGATGCGTTCGAGCTGCTGCACCAGATCGCGGGTCTCCCGGATGCGTTGTTCGAAGGCGGTGCGTGCCGCTTCGCCTTCGGCCACGGTCTCGCCGTCCTCGCGGTATTCCCGGATGAAGCCGAAGAAGTCACCCCATTGCAGGCGTTCCAGCACCACGGCGTCGCGCGGGGTGCGGCGTTCGGACATCGCGTCTTCGAGATACCACCGGAAGTCGCGTGAATCCAGGTCGCGGTTGCCGCGCTTGATCAGGTGGCGCACGACAATTTCCTGACCCTCCGGCACCTGAAAGCCGGCTTCCCGCGCGGCCTGGGCGGTCATGGTCTCCGAACGTGCGAGCTCGCCCATCACGCCCCGGGGCTCACTGTCAGCCGCGGGCTGGTATTCGAACTCGATGACCTCGGACGGCCAGAAGAACGACAGGCCATTCACCGCGATCATGGTGATCAGCCCGAAGACCATCACCAGGGAGGCGGCGATTGCCCCGGCATTCAGCCAGATCCACGGGGTGCCGGACTGGAACCAGTGTTTCATCGTTGTTCCTTACAGGGTGCTGTATTTGTTCCGCAGGCGCTGGCGCACGATCTCGGCGATGGTGTTCACCGTGAAGGTGAGGGCGAACAGGACCAGCGCGGCCAGGAACAGGATGCGGTAATGGGTGCCGCCCACCGCGGTCTCGGGCATCTCCACCGCGATGTTCGCGGAGAGCGTGCGCATGCCCTCGAAGATGTTGAAGTTGACCACCGGCGAGTTGCCGGTCGCCATCAGCACGATCATGGTCTCGCCGACGGCGCGGCCGAAGCCGATCATCACCGCCGAGAAGATCCCCGGGCTGGCGGTCAGCAGCACCACGCGCACCACCGTCTGCCAGGGGGTGGCGCCCAGTGCGAGCGAGCCCTGGGTCAGGTGCTTGGGCACGTTGAATACCGCATCCTCGGAGATCGAGTAGATGGTCGGGATTACCGCGAAACCCATCGCGATGCCGATCACCAGGGCGTTACGCTGGTCGTAGGTGTAGCCGGCGTCGGTCAGCCACTGGCGGGCATCCCCGTTGAACATCCAGATTTCCAGATGCGGGCTGATGAACACCGCGAACCAGCCCACCAGCAGGATCACCGGGATCAGGATCGCGGCTTCCCAGCCTGCGGGGATCGCACGGCGTACGCCCTCCGGCAGGACCCGCGTCCAGACGAAGGCCATCACCAGCATGGCCAGCGGGAGCAGGATCAGGATGCTGGCTACCGCGGGCAGATTGGCCTCGATGAACGGGGCCAGCCACAGGCCCGCCAGAAAGCCCAGGATGACGGTCGGCAGGGCCTCCATCAGTTCGATGCTGGGCTTGGTCAGGCTGCGCATGCGGCTCGACATGAAATATGCGCTGTAGATCGCCCCCATGATGGCCAGCGGGGTGGCGAACAGCATGGCGTAGAAGGCGGCCTTGACCGTGCCGAGGGTCAGCGGCACCAGCGAGAACTTGGGTTCGAATTCGTCGGTGGCGGATGACGACTGCCACACGTAGTCGCCGCCGGAACGGCCCTCGTACCAGACCTTTTGCCACAGCACGTGGAAGGAGACTTCCGGGTGCGGGTTGGACAGGTCGTTCACGAACCAGGTCTCGGCATCGTCGATCGCGATCAGCATCCGATTGCGCGGGTCGATGTACGCGCGGTAGAGGGGACGGTCGCTGATCGTCTGCTGGAGCAGGGTGCGCTGCGAGGTCGGGTAATGGACCGCCAGGGCGCCGGAGGCGTCGGTGGTGGCGAACCCCTTGCGGATGTATTCCGGCTGGGTGTTGGTGACCGCATCGGCATGTTGCGGGAAGTCGCGGACGCGGGTGATGCGGTTCACGTTGTCTTCGTCGCGCACCAGCATGTACTGGGCGACCGAGCCATCCGAGCCCCCGACCACGACGGAAACCGTCCCCAGGATGTATTCCAGCGAGGTGACCCTGGCATCGTCCCCGCGCACCACGCGCTTGCTGTCAACGAGCCGGGCGTTGCGCGGGGTGCTGATGTCGAAGAAATGCAGCCGGCCCCGGTCGTCGCCCACCATCAGGTTGCGCCCGGTGATGTCGACCAGGATGCGGGTTGGCGTCGCGCCCTCGGGCAGGGAGGGCAGGTCGTGGGCCGAACGGGTGACCTCGGTCTCGCCGGTCATCATCGAGGTGCGTTCCTCGAAGTTGACCAGCCGCAGCTCGCCGTCCTCGGTGGCTGCGGCCACCCGCACGCCGCTGGAACCTCGCTGGATGCCGACCACGTCGATGGCCCGGCCCTCGGAATCCACGTCCAGCAGCGCCGAATCCTCGTCTCCCAGGGGGTACACCAGGCCCGGATCGTATTCGCGACCCTGCGGCGTGAAGCGTTCGTTGTATTCGTATTCGATGGCCAGCACCTGGCCGTTGTCCAGGCCGGCCGCAACCAGGCGCGTGCGCGGTTCGGCCATGCTGAAACTGGTGACTTGTACGTCATCCGGTATCGGCAGCGGCTGTTCGCGTACCACCTCGCCGCTGTACGGGCGGAAGAAGACCGCCCGACGGTCTTCGGTCAGACGCACGGCCATTTCGCGATGCCGGTTCACCGCCAGGTGGATGGTCCCGGTGTCGGCCCCGCCGGGCGCATCGTAGGCCGCGCGTTCCTCCAGCGAGGCGCCCTGGAACATCGGCAGGGTTTCGCTCAGGAGGTAGACGAACATCAGGGTCAGGGCGCCGATCACGGCCAGACCGAAGAATCCGATCAGGTAGCGGGCCGAGGTGTCCTTGGCGCGGCGCCAGCGCTGGAAGCGGTCGAGAGTGGTGTTCGCGATGGTGCCGGGCATTCGGTTCCCCTGAAATATCGACGGGCGCGTGACGGTCATTGGCAGGGATCCTAAGGGCGGGTTGTGACAGTCCGATGACACTGCGGTGACAGGCATTTGAACGCGCAGCGGCTCGTGCTCAGGGGCATAAACGAAAAAGGCCCGGACATTGTCCGGGCCCTGATGCCTCCCCATTGCGGGAGGTGCACCGGTTATTCGAGGCCGAGGGCCTCGCGCTGGCGCTTGGCGACCGTCTCGGGCAGCGGGACGAAGCCGTCACGCACGACCACCTCCTGTCCTTCCTGCGACAGCACCATCTTCAGGAACTCGGCCTGGCGCGGGGCGAGGCCGTCTTCCGGGTGGTTGTTGACCGCGACGTAGAGGAAGCGCGACAGGGGGTAGTCGCCGGAAGCGGCGTTCTCGGCAGTCGGCTCGTACAGGGCATCCTCGCTCTCGCCGAGGGCGATGGCGCGGACACCGGAGGTGTTGTAGCCGATGCCGGAGTAGCCGATGCCGTTGAGGGACTCGGCGACACCCTGGACGACCGAGGCGGAACCCGGCTGTTCGTTCACGGCATTCTTGAAGTCACCGTCGCACAGGGCGTGCTGGCGGAAGTACCCGTAGGTGCCGGAGACCGCGTTACGCCCGTAGATGGTGATGTCGCGGTTGGCCCAGGAGCCTTCCAGGCCGAGCTGGCCCCAGCGGTTGATGTCCTCGGCACCGCCGCAGCGGCGGGTGGACGAGAACGCCGCGTCCACCTGTTCGATCGACATCCCCTCGATCGGATTGTCGCGGTTCACGAACACGGCGATGGAGTCGATGGCCACCGGCACCAGGGTCATCTCGTAGCCGTGCCGCTCTTCGAACGAGGCCTGCTCGCTGTCGCGCGGCTGGCGGGACATCGGGCCGAAGTCGGCGGTGCCCTCGGTCAGGGCGGGCGGGGCGGTGGAGGTGCCGGCACCCTGGATCTGGATGTTCACGTTGGGGTAGAAGTCCTGGAACTCCTCGGCCCACAGCGCCATCAGGTTGTTCAGGGTGTCCGAGCCTTCGCTGGACAGGTTGCCGGAGATGCCGCTGACGGTCTGGTAGGCCGGCAGGTCCGGGTCAACATCGGCCATCGCCGGTGTGACGGCAAGGGCGGCGGCCGCGGCGGCGGCCAGAACGGTACGCTTGAACAGCATGGGTCACTCCCTCGTGCTTGCTTGACGGTGCGTCGGACCGGTGGGTCCTTGATGCCGGATTATCGGGAGCCATGCTTGCAGTTTGGTGACGGCAACGTGACAGAAGCATGACAGGGGGCTGTAACGGGATTGTCATCGGCGCTCCATACAGTGCACCCATGAAAGCTGATCGTCCCCTTCGCGTCTGGCCCCTGGCCGCCCGTGTCCTGGTTCGTCCGGGACCGGTGCTGCGCTCGCTCGCCGCTCACGGTCCGCTGCCTTCGTGGCAGGCCGTGTTCCTGCGTTTCTCTCTGCCCCTGGTGCTCACCAGCGTCATCCTCAGTCAATGGCTTTACGGGCTGATGCCACCCGCGCTGCCCCCGGAGTCCGTTCCGGATCCGGTGGGGTTCGGCGTCTACAGCGTGCTGGCCATGACGGTGGGGGTCGCGGGGCTGACCCTGTCGGCTCACTATCTGGTGGAGCTGTTCCAGGGGCCGGCGGGTCCCGAGCGGGCCGCCATGGCCGTGACCCTGGGGCTGGTCCCGGCATGGCTGGGCAACGTGGTCGCGGCGTTCCCCTGGCCCTGGGGCAACGGCCTCGCGCTGGCCCTGATCCTGTACAGCCTTGCGCTGCTGTATGTGGCTCTGCGTGAACTGCTGGGACTGAAACGCGGCAACCGGATCGGCCTGTGGGCGGCCACGCTGTTCTCCGGGGCGTTCATCACGCTGGTCTTTGGCTGGGCGTTGATGGACCTGATTCCCGGGGCCGCCCCGGAACTGCGTCTCGGCACGACCTGGTTGATCTGAATTCAATTTTCGCAGCGCCGCACCGTATGCGGCGGGAAATGGCAACTGAAGCGGCTGCCGACGCCGAGTTCGCTGTCGATCTGCAGCTGTCCCTGGTGGCGCAGCAGCACATGCTTGACGATGGCCAGACCCAGGCCGGTGCCGCCGCGATCCTGGCTGCGGGCATCGTCCACGCGGTAAAAACGCTCGGTCAGCCTCTCCAGATGGTGGCTGGCGATGCCGGGACCGTTGTCGTCCACGGCGAGAGTGGCGCCGCCGTCGTCGGTTGCGGACCAGCTCAGGGTGACCCGGGTGCCTGCCGGGGTGTACTTGATCGCATTGAACAGCAGGTTGGCGAAGGCCGATCGCAACTCGGTCTCGGTGCCGAGGATCTCCAGATCGGGCTCGGCATCCAGTGCCAGGTGGTGGCCGCGGTCGCCGGACAGCAGTTCGGCCTCGTCGATCAGGCTGCGCAGCATCTTGGTCGGGTTGAACCAGGTCTGCTCGCCCTGTTCCGAGCCGGTCTCCAGGCGCGAGAGCATCAGCAGGTCGTCCACCAGCAGTTTCATGCGCTCCGACTGTTCGCGCAGCAGGCGTACCGAGTCCATCAGTTCCGGCTGGTCGACCAGTTCGTCCTCGAGGGTTTCGGCCACGCCGTAGAGCACGGTCAGCGGGGTGCGCAGTTCATGGGACACGTTGGCGATGAAATCCCGGCGCATCACCTCCAGACGGTGCAGGTGCGTGGTGTCGCGCGCCAGCAGCAGGTACTGGTGCTCGCCGTAGGGCACCAGACGAATCTCCAGCCGCCGGTTCGCATCCAGCGGCGACGGCATGTTGAGGCTCTCCTGCGGCGGACTGGCGGGGTCCATGAAACGCAGGAAATCCGGATGGCGCACCAGGTGGGTAATGCGGCGGCCCTCGTCGGCCGGCCATTCCAGATCCAGCAGGCGCGCGGCGGTGGGGTTCGCCCATTCGATCCGGTGCTCGGGGTTGAGGACCACCACCGCGTCGGGAAGGGCGCTGGCCGAGTCGCGGTAGCGTTCCAGCGTGCGCCGCAGGCCGGCCACCCGGCGCAGTCGCCGCTGGCGGCGCTGGTGCAGGTTGGTGAAGATCTCGCCCCATATGCCGCGGGCATCCGGGGGCTCGCTGCGGCCGCCGCGACGGGCCCAGTTTTCCAGGCGGTAGAGCTGCAGGAGGTTCCAGCCCAGCGCGGCGGTCAGCAGGCCCGTCGCGGTGATCCACGGGTAGCCGAGGGCCCACCCGGTGCCGAGAATGATCAGGCCGGCGAGCAGGTTGCGGGCAATAACCCGTGGCCAGGGGTTGAAGGGGGGCTGCAAGGGGCGGGTCCGGTCAGGGCTGGTCGGAGAAACGGTAACCGGAGCCCCGCACTGTCTGCACCAGGTCGTCGTGTCCGGTTTCGGCCAGGGCCTTGCGCAGGCGACGGATATGCACATCCACGGTGCGTTCCTCCACGTAGACGTTGGTGCCCCAGACCTTGTCCAGCAGCTGCTCGCGGGTGAAGACCCGGTCGGGGTGGGTCATGAAGAAATGCAGCAGATTGTATTCGGTGGGGCCCAGACTGACCGGTTGCCCGTTGCCGCTGACCCGGTGCGAGACCGGATCGAGCGCCAGACCGCGGACCTCCACCGGCTCCTCCGAGCTGGTGGGCGTGGTGCGCCGGAGCACGGCCTTGATCCGCGCCACCAGCTCGCGCGGCGAAAACGGTTTGACGATGTAGTCATCGGCGCCGACGTCCAGCCCGCGGACGCGGTCTTCCTCCTCGCCGCGCGCGGTCAGCATGATCACCGGAATGTCCTTGGTGACGGGGCTGGCCTTGAGTTCCCGGGCCCAGTCGAGCCCGCTGATGTCCGGCAGCATCCAGTCCAGCAGGACCAGATCGGGCGGGTCCTGGAGCAGGTCGGTGCGCGCGCTGCGGACGTCGCCTGCCTCGCGCAGATCGTAGCCGGCCCGGTTGAGGGGCAGGCGGAGCATCTCGCGAATGGCGAGGTCATCCTCCACAAGCAGGATCGAAACAGCCATGTCGGCCTCCGGTTGCGTGATGACCGCATTGCATAACAGGCGTGTTACAGACGTGTGAACACGGCATCATGCGACGGGAATCCTGCTCGCCGTCATTGGCGCCCGTCCTCGCCGTGAGTGGCGGTGATGCGCGCGCGCATGCGGCGCAGGGCATACCACACCCCGCCGACCACCACCGGGACGGTGGCACCGATGGCGATGTTGACCGGGATCGGGAGCGTGCCGGCTTCGTCCATCCCGCGCAGGAAATAGGCCAGCAGGCTGGTCAGATAATAGGAGATCACCACCACCGACAGTCCTTCGACGGTCTCCTGCAGGCGCAGCTGCAGATGGGCGCGCCGGTTCATGGAGCGCAGCAGGTCGCGGTTCTGGTTTTCCACGGCGACGTCCACCCGGGTGCGCAGCATGGAGGTGGTCCGGTGAATCCGGGTCGCGAGGTTGTTGAGCCGTTCGTCCTGCGAGCGGCAGGTGCGCATGGCCGGGTCCAGACGGCGGCCGAGGTATTCGCACAGGGTCTGCAGACCCGGGATACGCACCGGGCGCAGTTCCTCGGCGCGCTTGTCCACCATGGAGGCATAGGCGCGTGCGGCGTGGAAGCGGGTCGCCGTGTGGCTGCCCATGCGCTCGACATCGGCGGCCAGATCGGACAGCGCGGCCAGCAGCCGCTGTTCGCGGTCGGTGCCGCCGAAGCGATCGGAGATGCCGGCCATCTCGTCGTTGATGTCGTTGAGGCGGCCCTCCAGTTCGTTGAGCTCGGGCATCAGCTCGCGGGCCAGCGGCAGGGCGAGCAGGGCCATGAGGCGATAGGTCTCCAGCTCGAGCACGCGCTGCACCAGGCGCCCGGCCTGACGGGGTGACAGGTCCACGTCGCGGACCAGGAAACGCTCGAAGCCGTCCTCGCGCACCCGGAAATCGGTGAACACCCGGCCGTCGCCGCCGGACACGCCGTTGCCGGCGAACGAGTAGGGCGCGAACAGCTCGCCCAGGTCCTGCATGCTGCGCACCGGGGCCTCGCGCGGCTCCAGCTCCAGGTGGATGGCGGCAATGGTCTCTCCCGGCAGGCCGGTCAGCCAGTCGATGGGCACCCGATGGATGGCGGGATGGGTAAACGGTTCCTGGCGGGGTTCGTTCACCACGAAGAACGCCCAGGTGGAGAATTCGTTGTGGCGTTCCCAGCGCAGGCGGAACTCGTCCAGGTCCACGGCCACGAAGTTCTCGCCGTTCAGCGGGGGCTCGATTCCGTACCGCCGGCACAGGTCGGCCACACATTCGCGTTCCCGGTCGATGGCTTCGCGCGGGCTCAGCAGGGTCAGCCAGGACACCCGCGCCGGCGGCTCCAGCGGTTCGTAAAAACGGGTATGGACCTCTTCCTGGATGGACTCGCGCAGGGGGTGGTTGCCGGGCAGCAGCGGGTTGGTTTGCATGTCAGTAGCCGGGTGATGGTTCGGAGTCGGGATCGGGTCGGGGTGGACGTTCAGCTACCGCGTCCCCGTCGGCGCGGCCGCAGACTGTGCCACAGGACCACCGCCATATCGCGCGCGCCCAGGCGGGGGCGGGCGAAGGCATCGTTCTCCTGGCGCAGGCGCCAGAGCACGCGCGCGCCGCCATTGACGATGGCACGGATCTCGAGACCGAGCCGCCCGCGCAGGGTTCCGCCCAGGGGGGCGCCGGCGCGCAGCAGGCGGTCGGCGCGGGCGTACTGGAACTGCATCAGGTTCTGCAGGGGCAGGGTGTTGAGCCGCTCGCGCAGCATCACCTCGGTCACGCCGTAGCGGGCCATCTCGTCCTGCGGGAGATAGATGCGGTCGTTCTCGCGGATGTCCTGGTGCAGGTCCTGATAGAAGTTGATCAGCTGGAGCGCGGTGCAGATGGCATCTGACTGGCCCAGCATGGCGTCGTCGGGGTCGCCCTGCAGGTGCAGGATCAGCCGGCCGACGGGGTTGGCCGAACGCCGGCAGTATTCCATGACCTCGCCGATGTCCGCATAGCGGGTCTTTTCCAGGTCCTGGATGAACGCGTCCGCGAGGTCGACGAAGGGTTCAACGGGCAGGTCGAAGCGCTTCTTCGCATCCGCGAGCGCGATCCATTCGGGGGTGCTCTCCGCGGCCGGGTCGTCCAGCGCGCGGACGTGCTCCTGCATCGCCTGCAGATCGGCGCGGCGGGCCTCGACCGGGCGCGAATCCTCGTCGGCGAGGTCGTCGGCGTCGCGCGCATAGCAGTAGATCGCGGCCACCGGGTCGCGCAGCTTGCGTGGCAGCAGGCGCGAGGCGACGGGAAAGTTCTCGTAGTGCGACCGGGCACGCTGGCGGCAATGCCGATAGGCAGCGGCGATGTCGGGGCGGGCCATGTCAGCTCCAGTCGGGGGTCTTGGTGCACCCATTATGCCGGTTTTGTCCTGTGTGGGAGGCCGGCCCTCCGGCCGATCGGACGGGCGGCGGGCGATCGTCGAGGGGCTCGGCTCCTGCAAGGCGGGGCCCGTGACTCAGCCGGCTGCGCGGGTGAACGTCTCGCGCCAGCCCCAGAAGTCGCCGGGCTGGTGCAGGACACCGTCGGCGCCCCAGCCATCGGGATCCTGACCGGCATCGATATAGCCCCAGGCGGCGATGAGAGTGCTCATGCCGGCGGCACGGCCGGCGGCGATGTCGCGCTCGGCATCGCCCCAGTAGCAGTGGCGCGCGGGCTCGAGCCCGGTCTGGCGGGCGGCCAGCCACATGGGATCGGGGTCCGGCTTGCGCCGATTGAGGCTGTCGCCGCAGACGATCGCGCTCATGCGCGGGGCGAGGCCCAGGGCCTCCAGCAGCGGTTCGGTCAGCCACGCGGGCTTGTTGGTGACCACGCCCCAGTGCCAGCCGCGCGCCTCGATCTCGTTCAGCAGGACATCCATGCCGGGGAACAGCCCGGTCGCGATGCACAGGTCGCGCGCATAGATCTCCAGATAGCGCTTCTTCAGGGCCTCGGTCCGGTCTTCCGGCGCGTCGGGGAAGGCCAGGGTGACCAGGGCATGCGAGCCGTGTGATACATGGTTGCGCACGGCATCGAAGGGCAGGGGCGCGCGGTCGTTCTCGGCCAGCAGCCGGTTGAGCGCGGCGTGCATGTCGGGTGCGGTGTCGAGGAGGGTCCCGTCCAGATCGAACAGGACCGCGCCCGGTTCGTGGCTCATGCGCGAGCGGCCATCAGGTAGTTGACGTCGGTGTTCGGAGTCAGACGGTAGCGCCCGGACAGCGGCGACCAGGTGAGCCCGGTCAGATCGGCCACCCCCACCTGATGCCGGCGCAGCTGCGCGGCCAGTTCCGAGGGCCGGATGAAACGACCGTACTCGTGGGTGCCGGCCGGCAGCAGGCGCATCAGGTATTCGGCGCCCACGATGGCCTCGGCAAACGCGCGCGGCGTGCGGTTGATGGTGGAGAGGAAGATCCAGCCGCCGGGCCGGACCAGCCGGCACAGGGCGTCGATCACGTTCTCCGGGTCCGGCACGTGTTCCAGCATTTCCAGGCAGGTCACCACGTCGTATTCGCCCGGGTGTTTTTCCGCGTGCTCCTCGGCCGTTACGTGCAGGTAGCGCACGGAAACACCGCTGTCGTGGGCGTGCTCGCGCGCGACTTCCAGGTGTTCGGCTCCGGCGTCCAGTCCGGTGACCTCGGCGCCGCGCACGGCCATCGCTTCGGACAGGATCCCGGCGCCACAGCCGACATCCAGCACCTTCTTGCCGGCCAGGTCGGCGTGGCCGTCGATCCATTCCAGGCGCAGGGGGTTGATCGCGTGGAGGGTGGCGAAGGCCCCGTTGGGGTCCCACCATTCGTGCGCGCGATCCGTGAATTTGTGGATCTCGGCCGGATCGACGTTGGAGTGCGTCTGGGTCATGGGCAGTTCAGCTCTCGCAGGCTTGCAGGGTCTCGGCCACGCGGCCCTGCCACCGAACGGCGCTGGCGTGGATGGCCTCAAGGTCCAGCGTAAGCAGTTCGCGGTCGGCGAGCAACGCCCGGCCGTCGACCCACACGTCGCGCACGGCCTCGCGGGTGGCGGCATAGACGATGCGTGCGTGCGGATCGTGTTCGGGCTGCAGCTCCGGGGAGGTCAGGTCGAGGCTGATCAGATCGGCGCGCTTGCCCGCTTCCAGCGAGCCGATCTCGTGGTCCAGCCCCAGGGCGCGAGCGCTGCCCAGGGTCGCCATCTCCAGCACACGCTCGGCCGGCAGCGCGGCCGCATCGCCGCTCACGCCCTTGGCCAGCAGGGCCGCGGTGCGCATCTCGCCGATCATGTCGAGGTCGTTGTTGGAGGCGGTCCCGTCGGTGCCCAGCGCGAGGTTGATCCCGGCCTCGTCCAGGCGCGCCACCGGGCAGAAGCCGGACGCCAGCTTGAGGTTGGATTCCGGACAGTGCGTGATCGACACCGGCCGGTTCTCCAGCAGGGCCAGGTCTTCGTCGCTGACCTGGGTCATGTGCACCGCCATGAACGGCTGGTCCAGCAGGCCCAGGCGAGCGAGGCGGGCCAGCGGGCGTTCACCGCCATTGCTCACCGCCTCTTCCACCTCGCCGGCGGTCTCGTGCACGTGGGTGTGCACCGGCACGCCCAGCTCGCGGGCGCGCTCGCCCACCCGCTGCATGCTCTCGTCGCCCACGGTGTAGGGCGCGTGGGGGGCGACGGTGAAGCGGATGCGGGAGTGATCGCCCCAGGTGTCCACGACCTCGCGCCCGCGCTGGAAGTATTCGTCCGGGGTCTGCGCCCAGGGGGTGGGGAAATCGAACACCGTCAGGCCCATCACCCCGCGGATCCCGCTGGCATCCACCGCGGCGGCCGCGTCCCCCACGAACAGATACATGTCGGAGAAGCAGGTGGTGCCGCCGCGCAGCATCTCCGCGGCAGCCAGACGGGTGCCGTCGTAGACGAACTCCGGCGAAAGCAGCCGGCCTTCCACCGGCCATACGTAGCGCTTCAGCCACTCCATCAGCGGCTGGTCGCTGCCGATGCCGCGCAACAGAGTCATCCCGGCGTGGGTGTGGGCGTTCACCAGCCCCGGCATCAGGGCGTGCCCCTCGCGATGTTCGTGGCGGGCCTCGGGATGCTCGGCGAGGGCCTGCTCGCGTGGCTTGACGGTCAGGATGGCACCGTCGCGAATGACTACCGCATGGTCTTCCAGGACGGCCCCCCGTGGAACCACGGGCAGCACCCAGGAGGCGCTCAGGATCAGCGTGGCTGCTTCGGACATCGGTACTCCGAGGTGACGGTTTGAAGATCGGGTTTCGGAATCCGCGCATGGTAAGCAAACGCGGACCAATGTACACGTTCGCGGCCCGGCCGACGGACCGCTCCGATACCCGGAAAGGATGGGGCCGGAACTGTGGAACATGCCCGCACCGAGCTGTATCCTTGCGGCCTTCAGAGATCGCCAAACCCGGGTGCAGTTGCCAATGATCGCAGCAGGAAGCTGGAAAACCGCGGTGCCTCTCGTGGTCGCCGTCGCCCTGTCGGGCTGCGGGTTCGCGCCGGGTGGTTTCATTCAGGAGCGCGCCGAGAGCGAACCACTGCACGACATGGTGGAGGTGAAGCCGATCACCCGCGGTCTGGTTCGTCAGGAGGCCGAGGATCCCGTCCAGCCGGATCTGGAACAGGCACGCGAGGAGCTCGAGGCGGATGACACGCGGTACGACTACCGGATCGGTCGCGGCGACGTGCTCAGCATCATCGTTTATGACCATCCCGAACTGACGATCCCGGCCGGTTCGGAACGCTCGGCGGCCGAATCCGGCAATACGGTGCATTCCGACGGGACCATCTTCTATCCGTTCGTCGGACGCGTGGAGGTCGAGGGCCGAACGGTAGCCGAAGTGCGGGACATCCTTGCGGAAGAGCTCGCCGCGGTCATCAATGATCCGCAGGTAGAAGTGCTGGTGGCGGATTACCGCTCGCAGCAGGTGCACGTGACCGGCGAGGTGCGTGAACCGGGGCGCCAGCCGGTGACCAACGTTCCGCTGACGGTGCTGGACGCGATCAATGATGCCGGTGGCCTGACCGAGGAGGCGAACTGGCACAACGTACGTCTGACACGCGATGGTGAAGAAGTGCCACTGTCGATGTACGCGATGCTGAGCGAGGGCGATCTGTCCGAGAACCGCGTGCTCCGGGATGGCGACGTGCTGCACGTGCCGGACACGACCGACCAGAAGGCGTATGTGCTGGGCGAGGTGGGCGAACCGCGCAGTATCCCGATGGGACGCGGACGGATCTCGCTGACCGACGCACTTACCGATTCCGGTGGCTTCAACGAGGCGACGGCGGATGCCAGCGGCATCTTTGTGGTCCGTCAGGCGCCGCCGGACAGTGACCTGCTGGCGACGGTTTACCAGCTGGATGCCCGGGATGCCACGGCGCTGGTGCTGGGGACGGAGTTCGAGCTCGAACCCATGGATATCGTCTATGTGACGACGACTCCCCTGGGGCGCTGGAACCGTGTGATCAATCAGTTGCTTCCGACTGTTAACGCTGTTTATCGTGCCTCCCGGGCCACGCGCGACGTGCGCGAGCTGCGCGACGACTTCTGAGCGGGCAGGGTGGAACGGATGTTTGAACGGATCCTGGTGGTATGTACGGGCAACATCTGTCGCAGTCCGGTGGCCGAGGCGATGCTGCGCCGGCATGCCCCGGAGCGCAACATTGGTTCGGCCGGTCTCGGCGCGCTGGTAGGCGAGGGTGTCGCGCCGCAGGCCCGGGCACTGGCGGAGGCCGATGGCCTGGACGTGTCCGGTCACCAGGCCCGGCAACTGACCACCGGCATGCTCGAGCAATCCGATCTGGTGCTGGTGATGAGTGACGGGCAGCGTCAGGCGATCGGCCGCAACCACCCCCGTGCCCTGGGCAAGACCATGCGTTTCGGTCACTGGCTGGATGACGGCCACGGGCGCGATATCCCCGATCCCTATGGCAAGAGCGACGAGGCATTTCGGGAAGTGCACGCGCTGCTGACCGAAGCCGCACAGAGCTGGGCGGAGCGACTGGGCTGATCTCCCGGCCGCGCCACGACAGGAACAGGTAACCGATGACGCAGACCCCCGCTTCCCCGCCGCCGGCGGATGACGAGATCGACCTTGGCCGGCTGTTCGGACTGCTGCTCGATCACAAGTGGTGGATCGTCGGCATTACGTTCCTGTTCATGCTGGGCGGTGGGGCGTATGCGACCCTCTCGACGCCGGTTTACCAGGCGGATGCGCTGGTCCAGGTGGAGGATACCGGCGGTGTCAGTGCGCCACTGAACGACATGCGCGAGATGCTGGGGCGCGAGCCGCGTGCGTCGGCGGAGCTGGAGATCCTGCGTTCGCGCATGGTGCTGGGTCAGGCGGTGGATCGCGAGCGCCTGGACCTGATCGTGCGTCCGGTGCGCCTGCCGGTGATCGGAGATTTTCTGGTCCGCCAGGACTGGGACCGGAGCCGGGCCGCCATGTTGGGCGGAGTCGCCGAGCGCTATGCGTGGTCCGGAGAATCGCTGACGGTGGGCGACCTGCGGGTCACGCCCGCGATGGAGGGGGAAACCCTGACACTGCAGGTCACCGGCGAGGATCGGTTCCGCCTGGCCCACGACGATCGGGTCCTGGGAGAAGGCCGAACCGGGGAGGAGGCGAGCTTCCTCGACGGGCAGGTCATCCTGTTTGTGGAGGACATCTCGGCCGGGGCCGGGGCCCGCTTCGAACTCCAGCGCCGCGCTCGGCTGGCCGCGATACGCGATCTGCGCAACCGTTTCCAGGCCACGGAACAGGGCAATGAGAGTGGCGTCTTCAGCCTGACGTTCACCCACACCGATTCGGAACAGGCTCGCGGCGCCCTGAACGCGATCAGTGACATCTATCGCCGACAGAACGTCGAACGTCAGGCCGCGGAGGCGGAACAGAGCCTGGAGTTCCTGGAAGAGCAGGTGCCCCAGGTACGGGCACGGCTGCGGGAAGCGGAAGACGCCCTGAACGAGTATCAGGTGGAGCAGGAAAGCGTCGACATGTCGATGGAGACGCAGGCGGTCCTCGACCGGCTGGTGGACCTGGAGCGCCAGATCACCGAGCTGGAATTCGAGGAGGCGGAGATCTCCCGTCGGTACACGCAGAACCATCCGACCTACGTCACCCTGCTGGAAAAGCGCGAGCAACTGGAGAACGAACGTCGGGAGCTGCAGCAGGAGATCGGGGGCCTGCCGGAGACCCAGCAGCAAGTACTCCGCCTGCAACGCGATGTCGAAGTGAACCAGGAAGTCTATGTCCAGCTGCTCAACCGCATGCAGGAGATGGACATCACGCGAGCCAGCACGGTGGGGAATGTCCGCATCCTGGACGATGCCGCAGTTCTGCCGTCACCGGTGGAGCCACAGCGCGGGCTGATCGTGGCGCTGGCCACGGTCCTCGGCGGCATGCTTTCGGTGGCGCTGGTGCTGCTGCGCGGGATGCTCAACCGGGGCGTTGAATCACAGGAGCAGATCGAGGAACTGGATCTACCGGTCTATGCGACCGTACCGCTGTCGGACGTGCAGCAGAAACTCGTCAAGCGGCTGCGGCGGCGGCGTGATCTGAAAAGCGGGCGTCGACGCGGGGCCACCGGGGAAGAAGGGGTCGTAACGGGGGTGCTGGCCTCGTATTCCCCGACGGACGGGGCCATTGAGGCGCTGCGTGGTCTGCGCAGCAGCCTGCATTTCGCGATGCTCGAGGCGGCGGACAATCGGCTGGTGATCACGGGTCCCAGCCCGGGTGTTGGCAAGAGTTTCATCTCGGTGAACCTGGCGGCGGTGTGTGCCCAGGCGGGCCAGAAGGTCCTGGTGGTCGACGCCGACATGCGCAAGGGACACGTCCACCATGCATTCGGCGAGGCCAGCGCGGGCGGGCTGTCCGATCTGTTGTCGGAGAAGCTGACGCCGGGAGAAGCCATCCGTCAGACCGATATCGAGGGCCTGGACTACATGGCCCGGGGGTCGGCGCCCCCGAATCCCGCCGAGCTGCTGATGAACGAGCGTTTTACCCGGTTCCTCGACCAGGCGAGCGAGCAGTACGACCTGGTGCTGATCGATACGCCGCCGATCCTCGCGGTGACGGATGCCTCCGTGGTGGCGCGCCACTGCTCGACCACCCTCATGGTGGTGCGTTTCCAGCTCAATCCGCCGCGCGAGATCGAGGCGGCCCGGCGTCGTCTGGAGAGTGCGGGGGTGGAAACGCGGGGCGCGATCCTGAACTCCATGGAAGCCACCGCCACTGCCAGTTACGGCTACGGTTACTACCACTACTCGTACAAGTAGCGGAACTCCCGGTTCACCCGGCGGGACGGTATTCGGGAACGATCTCCCGCAGACGTGCGCGGGTCGCCGCGGCATCCATCGCCTGGTCGGCGCGTTCCAGAGCCTCCAGCGCCTCGTTCAGGGCATCGGCGAGTGCCCGGTCTTCGCGGGCCTGCATGATGCGGGGGTGTCGCGTGCTCTCCACGTTGTCGCCAATGAGCAGTTCTTCGTAGAGCTTTTCGCCCGGGCGCAGCCCGGTGAACTGGATCGCCACGCCGTCGGGCGGGTCGCCGTTGTCGTCCCGGACCTGGCGGCCGTGCAGGCGGATCATGCGTCGGGCGAGATCCTGGATTCGTACGGGCTCGCCCATGTCCAGAACAAAGACCTCACCGCCGCCGGCCATGGTGCCGGCCTGGATCACCAGCTCGGCGGCCTCCGGGATGGACATGAAGTAGCGCGTGATCTCGGGGTGGGTCACCGTGACGGGGCCGCCCTCCCGGATCTGGCGATGGAACAGGGGCACGACGGAACCAGATGATCCGAGGACGTTGCCAAAGCGCACCATGGAAAACACGGTAGCCGGGGTGCCGGCTGCCCGGTCCTGCAGGATCATTTCCGCCAGCCGCTTGCTCGCGCCCATGACGTTGGTGGGGCGCACGGCCTTGTCGGTACTGATGAGGATGAATCGTTCCACGCCGGCCGCTATCGCGGCGTCGGCCAGCACCCGCGTTCCGAGGACATTGTTGCGCACTCCCTCGACGGCATTCTCCTCGACGATGGGTACGTGCTTGTAGGCGGCCGCATGGTAAAGGGTCTGGATTCGGTGGCGGGCGAGGACGGATTCCACCCGCCGGGGCAGGGTGACCGACCCCAGAACGGCGTGGATCGGGCAGTCCACGCCGAGCTCGTCGCGCAGGGCCTGCATTTCCTGTTCGATACGGTAGAGCGCGAATTCGTTGCGTTCGAACAGGACGAGTTCGGCCGGTCCCTGGCGGAGGATGCGCCGGCACAGCTCCGAGCCGATGGAGCCGCCGGCACCGGTGACCATTACGCGGCGATCCACAATGCTGCATTGCAGCAGGTCCGGCTGAGGCGGCACCGGGTCGCGTCCCAGGAGATCCGCCACGTCGATATCTTCGAGCTGGTCCAGGCGGGCCTGGCCGGAGACGACGGCCTCCATGGAGGGTACCGACTGCACGTGCAGGGGATAGGGTTCCAGGCGCTCCAGGATGGCCTTGCGCGCCGAGCGCGAGGCCGAAGGAACGGCCAGCAGGATGCGCCGGATGCCGTACTGGTGCATCAGCGTGCCGATCAGCCGCGGGGGGTGGACCCGAACGCCGTTGATCGCCTGCCCCTGCAGGGCCGGGTTGTCGTCGATGAAGGCGACGATGCGGAACTGCCCGGTGGTACCGAGGCCGGCCGCGAGCTGCATCCCGGCGGCACCGGCGCCATAGACCAGTACGGGTTCCGCGTGGCGGCGCAGTTCGTTCACGTTCTGGTACCAGCTGCGCACGAGAAAACGGCTGCCGCCCACGTAGATGAAGGCCAGGAGGGCGAAGGCCACCGGGACCAGGCGAGGGAAGTCGTCCAGCCGCCCAATCGCCGCAGCCGCCCAGAGGAATCCGGCGAGCAGGACGACCCCGGTGGCCACGGACCATACCGCGCGGGTGCCCATGAAACGAACCACGGCACGGTAGAGGCCCAGCCGGGCGAAGATGAACACACCGACCACCGGCAGCAGGGGAAACAGCCACCAGGCATTGATCAGGGCTTCGGGCAGGGGTTCGGCCAGCCGGAGGGCGAAGGCCGTCCACAGGGCGAGCGGGAGCATGACCACATCGGCCGCGACCATCAGCCAGCGCTTGGTTCGGCGCGGCAGGTTGACGAGGGAGCCCAGCCAGCGGGTGCGGTGGTCGCCCGGTTGATCCTTGGGGTTGCCCATTCTTCCCTGGTCCCGGCGCGGGGTGCGCGCCTTACGCGGAGCCGATGTAAAAAAAGGGCCGCGAGGGCCCTTTTTTGCCGAATTCCGGCGTTGCCCCCTCTGCGGGCGCCGGAATACCCCCTGAAATCTGGCGGAGAGGGAGGGATTACTCGCCACGCTGTGGCTCGCCCTCCGGGCCATCGCCTGCGGCGATGTTCGGGTGCCGCGGTGCGGCACCCGTCGAACCCGGTTTGCTCGATTCCTCGGGTTCGAAATCCCTCGTCCGACCGGGATTTACATGGAACCAGGGGCCCGGTTGCCCCTGGTTCAAGAATCTGGCGGAGAGGGAGGGATTCGAACCCTCGATACGGGGTTACCGTATACACACTTTCCAGGCGTGCGCCTTCGACCGCTCGGCCACCTCTCCGTAAGCTGCGAAAGGTTAAACGACATCGGCGCCTTGTGCAATCGACGAAACCGCGCGCTCCCGAAGGGAGGCCCCCGCCGGAGTGTGCCGGCATTACTCGTTGATCTGCATCACGAACTCGCCATGTGTGGACGCTACACTTGAGCTGTCCGCTTTCTGCGGTGGTGGTCGCCGGCAGGGTCTCTGCCCCGGGCCGGGCACCGTTGAGTGGTGTATGTCGCGTGTTGGCCCCTTCAGGACGAAGGGGCCTTTTTTGTGTCCCCTTCCTGTGTGGGCGTTTTGCGACGCAGGCGGCGTTCCGCGTCACGCTGTAGCTATGGTCGGTGTCCGGACGGAATAACGGATGTCGGGCCGACGTCTTTTGGTTCACCAGGGCGTCTGTCGGCGCGATCCGGCAGACGGCTTTCTTCATTCAGGTCCTAACACTCAGGAGTGGTATATGAACCTCACGCGGAGGGAATTCCTCGAAGTCATGGTGGCCGCCAGCGCGGCCGGCCTCGCCACCAATGCCTGGGCGGGCGAGAGCATCGACTGGCAGCGCGCGCCGTCGGATTTCTACGACATTTCTCCGTTCGGGAACGTGTCTCTGCTGCACTACACCGACTGCCACGCGCAGCTGCGCCCGGTCTATTTCCGTGAGCCGGACGTGAACATTGGCGTGGGGGACATGCAGGGCAAGCCGCCGGTGCTGGCCGGCGAGGCGCTGCTTGACCACTTCGGGGTCGAAAAGGGCACACCCGAGGCCCATGCGCTGACCTTCCTCGATTTCGCCGAGGCGGCCGAGAAATACGGTCGGGTCGGCGGCTTCTCGCATCTGTCGACGCTGGTGAAGCGCCTGCGTGCGGACCGGCCGAACTCCCTCCTGCTGGACGGTGGCGACACCTGGCAGGGTTCGGCGACCTCGCTGTGGACTGGCGGGCAGGACATGGTCGACGCGCAGAAGCTGCTGGGCGTGGACGTGATGACCGGTCACTGGGAGTTCACCTTCGGTGACGAGCGCGTCAAGGAAGTCATCGAGAACGACTTCAAGCCCAACGGCATCGACTTCGTCGCGCAGAACGTCGAGGATCGCGACTGGGGTGACCGGATCTTCGAGCCCTACACCATCCGCGAGATGAACGGCGTCCCGGTGGCCGTGATCGGGCAGGCCTTCCCGTATACCTCGGTGGCCAATCCGGATTACATGTTCCCGGAATGGTCGTTCGGCATCCGTGACGACAAGATGCAGCAGATGATCGACGAGGTGCGTCAGAAGGGCGCGAAGGTCGTGGCGATCCTGTCGCACAACGGCATGGTGA
This sequence comes from Thioalkalivibrio sp. ALE10, assembly GCF_000381385.1. Classification (NCBI taxonomy): domain Bacteria; kingdom Pseudomonadati; phylum Pseudomonadota; class Gammaproteobacteria; order Chromatiales; family Ectothiorhodospiraceae; genus Thioalkalivibrio; species Thioalkalivibrio sp. ALE10. The sequence continues at coordinate 93,300 of NZ_KB906454.1, read as the reverse complement.
CGGACATCGAAATGGCCCGCCGGCTGCGTGACGTCGACGTGATCATGGGCGGCCACACTCACGACGCGATCCCGGGTGCGCTGGAGATCGAGAACGCCGCGGGCGAGCGCACGCTGGTGACCAACGCCGGTTCCAACGGCAAGTTCCTGGGTGTGCTGGACCTGGATGTGAACGACAGCGGCATCAAGGACTACCGCTTCAAGATGCTGCCGGTGTTCGCCAACATGCTGGACGCGGATCCGGAGATGGAGGCGCACATCGAAGAGGTGCGCAAGCCGTTCGAGGACCAGCTGCGGGAAGAACTGGCGGTGACCGACGACGTCCTCTACCGCCGCGGCAACTTCAACGGTACCTTCGACGAGGTCATCGTCCAGGCGATGATGGAAGAGATGGACGCCGAAGTCGCGCTGTCGCCGGGTTTCCGCTGGGGCGTGAGCGTGCTGCCGGGCCAGCCGATTACTTTCGAAGAGCTGATGACCCAGACCGCAACGACGTACTCCGAGACCACGCGCAACGAGATGACCGGCGCGGATCTCAAGCACGCGATGGAAGACGTGGCCAACTCGATCTTCAACGAAGATCCGTATCGTCATCGAGGCGGCGACATGGTGCGCACCGGCGGTATCCGCTACACCATTGACCCGCACAAGCCGATGGGCGAGCGCATCACCGACATGGAGATCAATGGCGAACCCATGGATCCGGAGCGGCGCTATGTGGTGGCAGGCTGGGCCGACGTGCATCAGCCGCATGACACGCCCCCGGTCTGGGAAGTGGTGGGTAACTGGCTGCGCAACCAGGATACGGTCAACGTGGGCGAGCCCTACCTGCCGAAGCTGAAGAACGTGGAGGGTGATCCCGGCCTGGCTCGCTAAGGCCGCCAGTTGCTCCGGATCCTTGTGATCCGGAGCCGGATCGTGAAGGGCCGTCCCGCGAGGGGCGGCCCTTTTTGTTGCCCCCGAGAGGCCCCGAGTGAAGGAGGGATCCCGGAAAGGCTCCCGGGGTGGTTTCTCGGGGTACCCTTGATGGGAGCGTGCTTGCACGCGAACAACGCGGGGTGTTGATTGGCGCCGCGATTCGCGGCCGGGGCCGCTCCACAGGGCGCCGCAGGCGCGCGGAATTACTTGGGGAGGATCATGGAAGAACTGCTTTTTTATTGCCGGGCAGGATTCGAAAAGGACCTGGCCGGCGAGCTGGCCGCGGAAGCCGCGCGCGAAGGCCTGGCCGTCTATCCACGGTTCGTTGAAGGGACGGCCTTCGTCCGCTTGTTATCGGCCGATGGCGATCCGGCACCGCTGCGCGACGCCTTTCCCCTGGATGAGCGGATCTTCGCGCGCCAGCGCCTCCCGGCGCTGCATCCGCTGGAGGGCCTGTCACGCAAAGACCGGGTGAGCCCGGTCGTGGAACGGATTCGCGCGAGTGGCTGGTCGTTCGAGGCCATCTGGCACGAGACACCGGATACCAACGAGGGCAAGGAGCTTCGACGCCTGGGAAAGGCACTGGAGCGCCCGCTGGATTCGGCACTGCGCAAGGCCGGCGCGCTGCGCGGGCAGGGCGAGGCGCAGGGTCGTCGTCTGCATTGTTTCTGGACGGCCGGCGACCGTGTGCAGCTGGGTCTGGCCGCGCCGGAGAGCAGCAGCGACCGTCCGGGGGGCATCCTGCGGCTGAAGGCCCCGCGCGCAGCGCCCAGCCGTTCCGCACTGAAACTCGAGGAAGCCTGGTTCCACTTCCTGACTCCCGAGGAGCGCGAACAGCGACTGGCGGAGGGCATGACGGCGGTGGATCTGGGGGCGGCGCCGGGGGGCTGGACCTGGCAGCTGGTGCGGCACGGCCTGCATGTCCAGGCCGTGGATAACGGGCCGATGGATGCCGACCTGATGGCCGGGGGCCAGGTGGAGCATATCCGCGAGGATGCGTTCACCTGGATGCCCCCGCGTCCGGTGCACTGGCTGGTGTGCGACATCGTGGACCGGCCGGGACGGGTGAGCGAGCGAATCGGGGACTGGCTGGAGGCGGGCTGGGCCGAAGAGGCGATCTTCAACCTCAAGCTGCCGATGAAAAAGCGCTACGAGACCGTGCGCGAATGTCTTGATCGACTGGAGGGCCGGCTGGTCGGGTACGGATTTCGCCTGCGCGCGCGCCAGCTGTATCACGATCGCGAGGAAATCACCGTGCACGCCCGTCCGGCGCGCGGCGCGGCCGGCTGGTGAAAAACGGGCTATTCGCCCTGCACGGTCACCGTGAGCCGCCGGTCATGGCCGGCATAACGGTGTTCCCACAGGAAAATGCCCTGCCAGGTGCCCAGCGCGGGCCGCCCGCCGGTCACGGGTACGGTCAGGTCATTGTGGGTCAGCATGGCCCGGGCATGGGCGGCCATGTCGTCGTCGCCTTCCATGTCGTGGCGGTAGGCGGGGTCGCCGTCCGGCGCCAGCCGGGCCAGGATCGTTTCCAGATCGCGCCGGACGTCCGGGTCGGCGTTCTCGGTGATCAGCAGCGAGGCACTGGTGTGGTGCTGGAAGACGTGGCAGGTGCCGGTGGTGATGCCCGAGCGATGGATGATGTCGCGCACGGCATCGGTGACGGCGATGCTGCCGCGGCCCCGCGTGGTGATCGTCAGATCTTCCTGGTAAACGCTCATAAGCAACAAAAAAGGCGCCCTCAGGCGCCTGATTTTCTTCAGAATGTGGTGGAGGCGGCGGGAATCGAACCCGCGTCCGCAGGCCCTCCGCCCTCGGCTCTACATGCTTATCCTGTCTTTGCGTTTAACCAGCCGCTACCCGACAGGCAGGGAAGACGTCTGGCGATCCCGGTTCAGTTTTAACGGATCCGCGCCGGGCACGCTTCACCGCGAGCTTGTGAGAGTCGACGCCCGATACTGGACGCACAAGCACGGCTCCAGTCGGACGGCACCCTACCGGGTTTTAAGCGGCGAGTGCGTAGTTGTCGTCGTTGGCAACTATTTTTTTGCAGTGATTTTTACGAGGCTCACTACATCCTCGGCATGCACCTCAGGTTTCGCGACCCGCGTCGAATCCAGGTCGCCCCCTTTGCAACTACTGGGACAGGGTACCGCAGTCGGAGTTCCCGTGCACCTCCGACATTCTCCCGGAGGTGGCGGTGCTCCGGTACAATGCGCGGCTCGAAACAGGTCCAACCACGGCACACCGGGTGAAGATGATGCGGGTTTTTGAAGGCGGCACGGCGGTTTCCTCCTTTCGACTGCGGACGCTGGAAACGGCGGTGGAGGAGCGCACCGGGGTGCCGGTCCGTCTGGCGGCGCGTCATCTGTATTTCGTGCAGTTGCACCGCCGGCTCCATGCGGGCGAGGAGAAGCGTCTGGCTGCGCTGCTGGACGAAGGCGAGGCCTGGTCCGCTCCGGCATTCGAGCCGGTGCGCGAACCCGTGGTGATCCCGCGCCCGGGCACCATCAGCGCCTGGTCATCCAAGGCCACCGAGATTGCCCGTCATGCGGGGCTGGAATCCGCCGTGGAGCGGATCGAACGGGGTACCCACTGGTACGTGGGTGGTGAGCTTCCGCAGGGGCTGAACCTTGTGGACATGGCTGCGCCGCTGTTCGACCGCATGACCGAGGCGGTCATCGAGGATCCCGCGGACGCGGGCGCCCTGTTCCGCGCGGAGACGCCGCGTTCGCTGCAACGGGTGGGCCTGGAGCCGGATGCCCGGAGCGCGCTGGCGCGCGCCAACGGGGAGCTGGGGCTGGCGCTGTCGGAAGAGGAGATCGATTACCTGGCCGAAGGCTATCGAGCGCTGGGGCGGGCCCCGACCGATGCCGAGCTGATGATGTTCGCACAGGCGAACTCCGAACACTGCCGGCACAAGATCTTCAACGCCCGCTGGGTGGTGGATGGCGAGGAGCAGGACCGTACGCTGTTCGGGATGATCCGCGAGACCCATCGGCTCCATCCGGACGGGGTGCTGTCCGCCTACAGCGACAATGCCTCGGTGATCGAAGGCCACCGGGGGGTGCGGCTGATGCCCGGGCCCGATGGCGAGTACCGTCGCGAGGACCTGGATCTTCCGGTGCTGATGAAGGTGGAAACCCACAACCATCCGACCGCGATCTCGCCGTGGCCGGGGGCGGCCACCGGCTCCGGTGGCGAGATCCGGGACGAGGGCGCCACCGGGCGTGGATCGAAGCCCAAGGCCGGGCTGACCGGTTTCACCGTGTCCAACCTGCGCATTCCGGCGCATCCGCAGCCCTGGGAGCGGGATTTCGGACGGCCCGATCGGATCGAGAGCGCGCTGAACATCATGCTGGAGGGGCCGATCGGCGCCGCGGCCTTCAACAACGAATTCGGACGACCGGCGCTGTGCGGGTATTTCCGCACGCTGGAGTCCGCGTTGCCGCAACCGGACGGTGGAGAGGTCCTGTACGGTTACCACAAGCCCGTGATGCTGGCCGGCGGCGTGGGATCGATGCGCGCCGAGCACGTGCACAAGGGCGAGGTGCCCGCACAGACGCCGATCGTGGTGCTGGGCGGTCCCGCCATGCTGATCGGACTGGGCGGTGGGGCCGCGTCGTCGATGGCCAGCGGCTCGAGCAGCGAGGCCCTGGATTATGCCTCGGTGCAGCGTGGCAACCCCGAGATCCAGCGGCGCTGCCAGGAGGTGATCGATCGCTGCACCGCGCTGGGCCAGGGCAACCCCATCCGTTCCATCCACGACGTCGGGGCCGGCGGACTGTCCAATGCGATCCCGGAGATCCTGGATGATGCCGGGCGCGGCGGGCACATGGAACTGCGCGAAGTGCCCACCGCCGAGCCGGGCCTGTCGCCGATGGAGCTGTGGTGCAACGAGGCGCAGGAGCGCTACGTGCTGGCGGTGGACGCCGCGGCCCTGGAGACCTTCCGCGCGATCTGCGAGCGCGAGCGCGCGCCGTTCGCGGTGGTCGGGCAGGCGACCGATGACGGCCACCTGCGAGTGGATGACCGGCTGTTCAACGAGCCGGCGGTGGACATGCCGATGGGCATGCTGCTGGGCGCCACACCGAAGATGACGCGCGAGGACGCGCGCCGGGCCGCGCCGGTCACGACGCTGGAGACGGCCGGCACGGATCTGGCCGAGGCGCTGGAGCGAGTGCTCAATCTGCCGGCGGTGGCCGCCAAGCACTTCCTGATCAGCATCGGTGACCGTTCGGTGGGCGGCCTGGTGGCGCGGGATCCCATGGTCGGCCCCTGGCAGGTGCCGGTGGCGGACTGCGCCGTGACGCTGACCGACTTCGACGGGTATACCGGCGAGGCCATGGCCATGGGTGAACGTTCGCCGGTGGCGATCCTCTCCGGGCCGGCCTCCGGACGCATGGCGATCGGCGAGGTGGTGACCAACCTGGCCGCCGCGGACATCGATGGCACCCGGGCGATTCGCCTGTCGGCGAACTGGATGGCCGCTGCGGGGGTGCCGGGCGAGGAGGCCGGCCTGTTCGATACCGTCCGGGCGGTCGCCGAGGATCTGTGCCCGCAGCTCGGCATCAGCATCCCGGTAGGCAAGGATTCGCTGTCGATGCGCACGGTCTGGCAGGACGCCGACGGTCACGAGCGCCACATGCATGCGCCGGTGACCCTGGTGGTGTCGGGTTTTGCCCCGGTGGCGGATGCGCGCCGGACCCTGACCCCGGAGCCGGATGCCCGCGAGGGGGGCAGCCTGTGGTTCGTCGATCTGGCAGCCGGCCAGATGCGTCTGGGCGGCTCGGCCCTGGCGCAGACGGCGGGCGGCATCGGTGAAGTGCCCCCGGATGTTGAAGATCCGGCGGCGTTGCGCGCATTCGTGGACGCGGTCGGCCACCTGCGCCGCGAGGGGCTGCTGTGTGCCTACCACGACCGCTCGGACGGAGGCCTGATCACGACCCTGCTGGAGATGGGCTTTGCCGGGCGTCTCGGCCTGGACATCGACGTGCCGGCGGGGATGGACCCGGCTGCCTGGCTGTTCAACGAGGAACTGGGGGCGGTCCTGCAGGTGCGGGCCGGGGCGGAGGAGGCCCTGCGCGAGACGATGCAACAGGCCGGTCTCGGCGCGCATCTGCACGAGGTGGCCCGTCTGCGCAGAGACGAGACGGTCACGGTCGCGCAGGCCGGGCGGAACCTGCTGGAGTCGACGCGCGCAGGGCTCCAGCGCCAGTGGCAGGCGACCACCCGACACATGCAGCGGTTGCGCGACAATCCCGAATGCGCCGACGAGGAATACGCACGCATCGACGCCGATGACGGACTTACCGAACGCCTGCATTTCGATCCGTCGGAAGATATCGCGGCGCCGTTCATCGCCAGCGGGGCGCGGCCACGCGTGGCGATCCTGCGCGAGCAGGGGATCAACGGTCAGCTCGAGATGGCGGCGGCCTTCGAGCGCGCCGGTTTCCAGCCGGTGGACGTGCACATGACGGACCTGCTCGAGGGCCGGCGGGATCTGGCCGACATGCAGGGCCTGGCGGCCTGCGGCGGGTTTTCCTACGGTGACGTGCTGGGCGCCGGCGGGGGCTGGGCCCGCACGATTCTCAATCACGAAGGGCTGCGCACGCAGTTTGCGTCCTTTTTCGAGCGCAACGATACCTTCAGTCTCGGCGTGTGCAATGGCTGCCAGATGCTGTCGCGGCTGGCGCCGCTGATCCCGGGGGCCGGGCACTGGCCCCGCTTCGTGCGCAATCGTTCGGAACAGTTCGAGGCGCGCCTGTCGCTGGTACGGGTGGAGCCGGGGCCGTCGGTGCTGCTGGACGGGATGGGGGGCTCGGTGCTGCCGGTGGTGGTGTCGCACGGAGAAGGGCGCGTGGAATATCCCGGCGAGGCCCCGGTGTACGATCAGGCGGCGCTGCGCTACGTGGAGGCCGACGACTCCCCGGCCGAGGCCTACCCGGCCAACCCCAACGGTTCGCCGCGCGGGGCGACCGCCTTTACCAGCGAGGATGGCCGCGCGACCATCATGATGCCGCATCCCGAACGGGTGTTCCGCACCGTGCAGCACAGCTGGCACCCCGCGGAGTGGGGCGAGGACGGTCCGTGGATGCGTCTGTTCCGCAACGCCCGGGCATTCGTTGGCTGACCGACGGCCGCACAGGGGGAAATAATGAGCGAACAGGACTGGAGCGACTGGCTGGGGGAGACCCTGACAGTGAACACATCGCTGGCGGTGGGTCCGACCAGCCGTCCGCTCACCCACGGCGAACTGGCCGAGCGTCTGGTGGACGGTATCGAACTGTTCGAGGCCGGCGGTGGACGCAACCACGCGGCCCACGGGTCGGCGGACGAGACTACCCAGGAACTGCAGCGGCTGGAACGCAAGCTGGACCTGCTGGTGCATCTGCTGGCCGAATCGCTGGAGCCCGAACGCCCGTCGGTCCGGCCGGTCGTCATCAGCCGTGGCGGGATCGTGCTGCCGGAGGGCACGCTGCCCGAAGATGCCGATCGTCTGGCGTTGTATTTGAGCGACTTTCTGCCTCAGCCCCTGGTGCTGGGTGTCGAACCCCCGACACGTCGTAACGAGGCCCAGTTGATCCGCTGGACCCCGCATGATGACCGCATGCACGACGCCCTGGGGCGGTGGATTTTCCGTCTGCATCGACGCGACGTCGCGGAGAAACGACAGAAAGTTGACGGGGGCGGGTGATCGCTATAATACTGTGATCGGCTTCACGTATGAGGCCACTCATACCCTGACCGGAGCCCTCACGGCATGGCGACACCCGAGGAAGACGACACCGGCCTTCACATCGCCCTGGGTGGCGAGCCCGATGCCGCCCGCGACACGCGGGCCGTTCTGGCCTCCATGGGGTGCGAGGCCGAGACGCGCATCGACGCGAACGGACTCACCGATGGCCCTCGCGAACCTGCCGCCATCTGGTTGTGCGGCCCGGCATCCACGGTCGCGGCCCAGGCGGATGCCGCACCCGACAGCCTGCCAGTGGTGGCCCAGCCGACCGACGGCGGCAAGGTTGAGCACCAGGCCGTGGACTGGGTGGTGGAACACCCGGTGTCGGTTTCCCGGGTGACCCAGATCCTGCAGTGGTTGCGGTTCGGCGGTCAGCGCGTGCATGACGACGTACCCGGGCTGGTCGGTCGGTCACCATCCGACCATGGTCGGGGTCAAGCGGCTGGTGGCGCAGGTTGCGCGAACCGATGCCACCGCGCTTATCCTGGGCGAGACCGGTTCCGGCAAGGAGGTGGTCGCCCGGGCCATCCATGATGCCTCGGATCGCGCCGACAAGCCGTTCGTCGCGGTCAACTGCGGCGCGATTCCCCCGGATCTGCTGGAAAGCGAGCTTTTCGGTCACGAGAAGGGTGCGTTCACCGGGGCCTTCACCGCGCGCACCGGACGCTTCGAGCTGGCGCAGGACGGCACGCTGTTCCTCGACGAAATCGGGGACATGCCCCTGCCCATGCAGGTCAAGCTGCTGCGGGTGCTGCAGGAACGGGTGTTCGAACGCGTGGGCTCGAACAAGTCGATCACCACCCACGCGCGCATCATTGCGGCGACCCATCGCAACCTCGACGAAGCCGTGGCGGAGGGGAATTTCCGTCAGGACCTGTTCTTCCGCCTCAACGTCTTCCCCATTGAACTGCCGCCGTTGCGCGAACGCGCCAGTGACATTCCGCAGCTGATCACGGCGCTGGAGGAGCGGCTGCGCGAACAGGGGGGCAGCCCCGCGCACCTGACGCCGGCGGTGGTGGCTCACCTGGAACGTCTGGACTGGACCGGCAACATCCGCGAACTGGGCAATCTGCTGGAACAGCTGTCCATCATGTACCCCGATCTGCCGGTGGACCTGGGGCAGCTGCCGCCGCGCGTGCGTCCGGAAGGGGTGGAGGATCGCAGCGGTGCGGCGGCCGAACCGGGCGGGGCATCGGCCGGGTCGTCGGCATCGGCCACCGGCCCGAACATGCCGGGACCGGATGGCCTGCCACCGGAAGGCGTCGATCTGCGCGATTATCTCAACGACCTGGAACGCTCGATGATCGAAGCGGCGCTGGCCGATACCGGTCATGTGGTGGCGCGGGCCGCGCGGCGGCTCGGCATGCGGCGGACGACGCTGGTTGAGCGCATGCGCAAGTTCGGGCTGGGACGGGATTCTGACGGCTGAGCCTCCGTGGCAAGGCCTTGCCGCTGTCGAGATCCCGACGAAAACCGGCAACCTTGTTTTCAGGTCCCTGAATAAAAGGGATTTATTCATAGTGGCACACTAACTGCTTGAGGCAGTCCGAATCCCATCGACAGGACTGCACCGATGCCTCGAGCGACCCTTCTTCTGGTCAATGCCGACGCCGCCCTGCGTGAACGCGTGGTGCAGGTGCTGGCCACCATCCCGCGGGTTCGCCTCCAGGACTGCAGCGAAGGGGAGCTCGAACGCTCTCTGGAAGCGCAGCGCCCCGAGGTCGTCCTGGTCGCCCATCCCGCGACCGCCGCGCTGCGTGACCGGATCCCGGCACGGTTGCCGGTCGCGGTGATCAGTCCGGATGCGACCCATGACAACGAGATCGCCGCCATGCGCGCCGGCGTGGATGCCCATTTCGGCCTCCCGGACATGGCGGCGCCGCTGGCGCAGTGGCTGCGCGATCAGCTCCCCGGCCCCGGCCCCGGCACCCGGGCCCGGATCCCGGAAATGGTGGCGCACAGCGAGCGCATGCGTTCGCTGGATGCCTTTGCCGAACGGATCGCGCAAACCGCTGCGACGGTCTTCATTACGGGCGAGTCGGGGGTCGGCAAGGAGGTGCTGGCGCGGCAGATCCATGCGCGCTCGGCCCGTGCGCAGGGGCCGTTCGAGGCGATCAACTGCGCCGCTCTGCCCGAGGCCATGCTGGAGGCCCTGCTGTTCGGGCACGCGAAGGGGGCCTTTACCGGCGCGATCGAGGCGCGGCCGGGCAAGTTCGTACAGGCGGACGGTGGCACGCTGCTGCTGGATGAGGTGACGGAAATCCCCGTGCATCTGCAGCCCAAGCTGCTGCGTGTGCTGCAGGAACGGGAAGTGGAACCGCTGGGCGGCCGGCGCACCCGTCCGGTCGACGTGCGGGTGATCGCAACCTCCAATCGTGATTTGCGCGAGGCGGTGGCCGAGGGGGTGCTCCGCGAGGACCTGTATTACCGCCTGAGCGTGTTCCCGGTGCGGATCCCGCCGCTGCGCGAGCGGCCGGAGGACATTCCGTCGCTGGCGCGGGCGCTGCTGACCCGTGCCAGCCAGGGCCGGCTCGTGGAACTGGCACCGGAGGCCGAATCGCGGCTGATGGGGCATGACTGGCCCGGGAATGCCCGCGAGCTGGCCAACGTGATGGAGCGGGCGGCCACCCTGGCCGGCGAGCGCAGCGACGGGCGGGTCACCGCCGAGTCCATCTGGCTGGATGCCGACATGCTGGAGCATGGCGAAGGTGTCAGTGCGGCTGGCGCTCCTTCCGTTCCGGCGGCTTCGGATGACGACATCCCGTCGGCCCCTCTGCTGGAACAGACCCTGCAGACCCAGGAAAGCCGGGTGATCCTCAACGTGCTGCGAGAAGCGGGAGGGCGCCGCAAGGAGGCCGCGGAACGGCTGGGAATCAGCCCGCGCACCCTGCGCTACAAGCTCGCCCGACTGCGCGAATCGGGCATCCATGTCCCCCGCACCGGAGTGGTCTGAGAACTGGCCCGGCATTTGCTTGGGATTGGGTTCAGCGGGGGCGAGGCACCGTCGTCCCGTGTGGAAGCCGGAGGTAACGCATGAGTGAAATGCAGATCCAGAACGTGTTGCAGCAGATGCGGCAGCTCTCGGAAAGCGGGAGCGTCGAGGCTCCTGCGTCCGGAGGCGGAACCGGTCAGGCCGGCGGCGCCGACTTCCAGAACGTCCTGCGTGACTCGCTGCGCGACGTGAACGAGGTGCAGCAGGAAGCGACCGATCTGCAGACCCGTTTTGAACTGGGTGATGAAAACGTGTCCCTGCCGCAGGTGATGGTAGCGATGAACAAGTCCAGCCTGGCGTTCGAGGCCACCAATCAGGTGCGCAACCGCCTGCTGGATGCCTATCAGGAAATCATGCGGATGCAGGTGTAGGCCTGTAATCCCTCCGGAGAGACGTGATCATGGCCGCAGCACAGCAAAGTCTGCCCGCCGTCGTCAGCGGCGGCATCAAGGATTTCGGCACCATGCCGGCTGGCCGACAGCTGGCCCTGATCGGCATGCTGGCCGGCGCGCTGGCCGTGATCGCGGGGATCGTTTTCTGGGCGACGAGTCCCACCTTCGTCCCGCTGTATTCGTCGCTCGAGCAGGACGAGGCCGCGGAGGTGGTGACCGCGCTGGACGGGGCCGGCATCCGCTACCGCATTGATACGAATACCGGTCAGATCAAGGTGCCGCGCGGCGATGTGGGTGAAGCCCGCCTGCATCTGGCCGGTGAAGGGCTGCCGCGCTCCGGGGATGTCGGCTTCGAGCTCCTGCAGGAGGACACCGGGATCGGCACCAGCCGGATGATGGAAAGCGCGCGCCATCGCCGGGCGATGGAAGGCGAGCTGGGCCGTACCGTCTCCTCGCTGGACGCGGTCGAGCGTGCCCGCGTGCACATCGCCGAAGGACAGGATTCGGTCTTCGTGCGTGAACGCACGCCGGCGACCGCCTCGGTCACCGTGCACCTGCACGGGGGCCGCTCCCTGAGCGAATCGCAGGTCCGGGCCATCGTCCACATGGTGGCCTCCAGTACCTCGGACCTGTCGCCCGAAAACGTGACCGTGGTCGACCAGCAGGGCCGGTTGCTGACCGAGGACGGGATGGAAGAGGGCGGCATACGCAGCAGTGGCGACCGTCTGTCGTTCCAGGGTCAGGTGGAGCGCCGTTATGCCGAGGCGATCCGGGACCTGCTGTCGCCGCTCGTGGGCGGCGACCGCGTGCGGGTCCAGGTATCGGCGGACATCGATTTTTCGGAAATCGAACGTACCGAAGAACTCTACGACCCCGACACCATCGCGCTGCGCTCGGAGCAGATCTCCGAGGATATCCGCGGGGACGCGGGCGAAGGACCGATGGGCGTGCCGGGCGCGCTGACCAATCAGCCGCCTGCCGGGGGTGCCGTGGGCGAAGAAGAAGGCGAAGGTGCCGAGAACGCGGAGAACGGGGCGACCGGTGAACGTTCGGGCTCGGCGACGCGCAATTACGAAGTCGACCGGCGCATCGCTCACATCCGCGAAATGCCCGGCGGCGTCGAGCGTTTGTCGACCGCCGTGGTGGTCGATTTCCGCGAGGAAGTGGGCGAGGATGGAGAGGTCCAGCGCGTCGCACGAGACGCCGAGGAGATCGAGCGTCTGGAGAACCTGGTCCGCCAGGCAGTGGGCTTCAGCGAGCAGCGCGGGGATTCGATCAACGTGGTCAGTGCTCCGTTCGAGGCGCCGGTGGAAGAAGAAATCGTCGAGGAAGAACGCCCGTTCTGGACGCAGGCCTGGTTCATGGAGCTGGCCAGGCTCATCGGGGCGCTGCTGCTGGCCCTGATCATCCTGCTGACCGTGATCCGTCCGGCCCTGAAACATCTGATGAGCGGTGCAACCGCGCGCCCGGCACAGCAGCCGCAGGCGGAATCGGACGAGAATCTGGCTCTGACCGACCAGAGCGGGGAATCCGCGGCCGGTGGTGGCGGTCCCAGCGGTGAGGGCTCTGCGGTGGCTTCGCTGACCGGGCCGGAAGAGGATCAGCAGGAAATGGACCTCGAAGCCGTGCGGGGCATGGTGAAGGAAGATCCCAAGCGTGTGGCGCAGGTAATGAAGACCTGGTTGAACGAAGATGGCCGATAGCAAGAAGTCCAAACTGGATGGCGCGGAACGCGCGGCCGTGTTCATGATGAGCCTCGGCGAGGATTCCGCCGCCGAGGTCATGCGCCACATGGGACCGAAGGAAGTCCAGAAGATCGGGGCGGCCATGGCCAACATGGAGCGCATCTCGCGTTCCGACGTGAACGCGGTGCTGGAGGACTTCTCCGGACATGTGCGCGAGCAGACCGCCCTGGGTATCGGTGCCGACGATTACGTGCGCAGCGTGTTGCAGAACGCGCTGGGCGAGGACAAGGCCGAAGGCCTGATCGATCGCATCCTGCTGGGACGCAATTCCAAGGGCATCGATGCGCTGAAGTGGCTGGACCCGCGCGCGATCGCCGACATGCTGCGCAACGAGCACCCGCAGATCGTGGCGATCGTGATGTCGCATCTGGATGCCGACCAGGCCGCCGAGACCCTGAGCTACCTGCCCAAGCGGGTGCAGTCCGACGTGGTGATGCGCATCGCGACCCTGGACGGGGTCCAGCCCTCCGCGCTGCAGGAGCTGGATGACATCCTCGACCGTCAGCTTTCCGGCAACAACACGGCCAAGACCTCGATGGTCGGCGGGGTCAAGACCGCCGCGGACATCATGAACCTGATGGACGGGTCGCGCGAGGCGGAGATCATGGATACGGTCAGCGAGATGGACCAGGACCTGGCCGGGCGTATCGAAGAGCTGATGTTCGTCTTCGACAATCTGATCGACGTCGACGACCGCGGGATCCAGACCCTGCTGCGGGAGGTGTCCACCGAATCCCTAGTGCTGGCGATGAAGGGTGCCGACGACGACCTGAAGGACAAGATCTTCAGCAACATGTCCAAGCGCGCCGCCGAAATGCTGCGCGAGGACCTGGAGGCCAAGGGTCCGGTGCGGGTCTCCGAGGTCGAAGGGGCGCAGAAGGAGATCCTGCAGGTCGCTCGCCGCCTGGCGGAGAACGGTGAGATCGTGCTCGGCGGCAAGGGCGGGGAGCAGATGCTGTGAGCGTGCACGACGCCGGGTCCGCCAGTGCGGCCTCCCTGTGGGAGCCGCCGGAGTTCGACGAGAACGGCAACGAGCCGGAACAGCGGCGCCTGCCCACCGCCGCCGAGATCGAGGCGATCGAGGAAGAGGCGCGCCAGAACGGTTTCGAGCGGGGCTACGCCGAGGGCCATGAACTGGGCAAACAGGAGGCCGAAAAGGCGGCGCGGGCGCGCGAGGAAAAGAAGCTGCGCGAGGCCGTGGCGGCCCTGGAGTCGGTGGGCCAGGGCCTCAGTGATCCACTCGCCGAGGCTGCCGATGCCCTGGAACCGGAACTGCTGTCGTTGGTGACCGCGCTGGCGCGCCAGGTGATCCGGGTGGAGCTGCAGACCCGACCGGAGATCATCCGCGAGGTGCTGGACGAGGCGATGCGGCAGTTGCCGGGGCGCAACCGCAGCGTGCGGGTGCATCTGCATCCCGAGGATCAGGCCCTGGTGGAGCAATGGGGGTCCGCGCAGGCGGGCGAGATCACCTGGATCCCGGACCCGGAACTGGCGCGCGGAGGCTGTCGGGTCGAGGCGGGTGCGTCCGAAGTGGATGCCAGTCTGGAGCGTCGCCTGCGGCAGGCCGTGGAGGCCATCTGGGACGGCCACGCGAGCGTGCCGGACACGGATCCGGAGCCGCGCGAGCCGGTCACGACGTCGGCGCATGACGGGGCGGGTACGGAGAAGCGAAAGGAACCCGGGGACGATGCGTCGACCCGTGATGAGGAGGATCCGGCATGACCGCCAGTATTCGCGATGCCCATACACGTCAGCGAGACGGGCTCACCGCGGGCCTGCGCGAACGCCTGGAGCAGTCGCGCGGGCGGGTCGAACGGGTGGCGGCCCCGCAGTCGCAGGGGATCCTGTCGCGCGTGACCGGTCTGACCCTCGAGGCCGAGGGCCTGCGCCTGCCGCTGGGCGGCCGCGCCCTGATCCATGGCGAACGCGGCGAAACCGTGCCCGCCGAGGTCGTCGGATTCCAGAACGACCGGACGTTCCTGATGCCGGAGGAGGCGGCCGCCGGGCTGGTGCCCGGGGCCCGCATCGAGCCGGTGGACACCCAGCGTTCGATCCCGGTGGGCAATGGCCTGCTGGGGCGGGTGATCGACGCCCGTGGCGAGCCTCTGGACGGCCTCGGGCCGATCCGCACGCATGATCGTGCCACGCTCAACGGACAGCCGATCAACCCGCTGTCGCGCGCCCCGGTGCGCGAGCCTCTGGACACCGGCGTACGCGCGATCAACGCCCTGCTGTCGGTCGGGCGCGGCCAGCGGCTGGGCCTGTTCGCCGGTTCCGGCGTGGGCAAGAGCGTGCTGCTGGGGATGATGACCCGCCACACCAGCGCCGACGTGATCGTGGTCGGGCTGATCGGTGAACGCGGGCGCGAGGTCAACGATTTCATCCACGAGATCCTCGACGAGGAATCCCGCCGGCGTACGGTGGTGGTGGCGGTGCCGGCGGATCAGTCGCCGCTGCTGCGCCAGCACGGGGCCTGGGTGGCGACCACGGTGGCGGAACAGTTCCGCGATCAGGGGCTGAACGTGCTGCTGCTGATGGACTCGCTGACCCGCTTCGCCCAGGGCGCGCGCGAGATCGCGATGGCCATCGGCGAGCCGCCGGCCTCCAAGGGCTATGCGGCCTCGGTGTTCGCGCGCCTGCCGCAGCTGGTGGAGCGTGCCGGCAATGGCGACGTGGGCGGGGGCTCGATCACCGGATTCTATACGGTGCTGGCCGAGGGAGATGATCCGAACGATCCGATCGTGGACGCCGCGCGGGCGATCCTTGACGGGCATGTGGTGCTCTCGCGCGAGATCGCCGAGACCGGTCGCTACCCGGCCATCGATGTCGGTGCATCGATCTCGCGCGTGATGAGTGCGCTGACGACGCCCGAACACGAGAAAGCGGCACGGCGGTTCCGTGATCTGGCCGCCACCTATCAGCGCAACCGTGACCTGATCTCGGTGGGGGCCTACCGCAAGGGTGCCGATCCACACCTCGACCAGGCCGTGGCGATGCATGACCGGCTGGAGCAGTTCCTGGCGCAGGGCACGACCGAGGCGGTGGATTTTGCCACCGCGCGGGATCAGCTGATCGCACTCACCGGGGGCGGGGCATGAATCCGCAGCGCATCGAACGGCTGTTGCGTATCCGCCAGATCGGCGAGACCGAGGCGACTCGCGAACTGGGCGAACGCATCGCTCAGCTGAACGCCGCCGAGGCCCAGCGCGAGCAGCTGGAAACCTTCCAGCAGGAATACCTGGCGGCCTCCATGCCGCAGGACCCCAACACCCTCAAGTGGCTGGCCGGCATGCGGCAGAAGCTGCGCGAGGCGCTGGAACAGCAGGCCCTGCGCATCCAGGCGGCCGAAAGCCAGGTGGAGACGGCGCGCGAACAATGGCTGGAACACCATCGCGACTGCATGTCGCTGGAAAAGCTGCTGGAACGCACGCGAGCCGAAGACCAGCGTCATCAGGCCCGGCGGCAGCAGGTGGAACAGGACATGTGGGCGACCCGCCAGGCCTTCGCACGGGAACCGGAATCCGGCGAACGCACGGTGAACTGGCAGGAATCTTGAAAGGTATGGATACGCAGACCCCGCAGGGGCAGACGCGCGCGGTGCGCGCAACAGGCGAGGACGGGACATGATCGCAGCACAGGCATCGGGACAGGGGCTGGGAGCGCTGGCACAGCTGCTCGACGGCGGCGAGGGCATGGATCGGCTCAAGGAATTGAAAGACAAGGGAAAAGGCGGGGAAGACGGTTTCCTGAAGGCACTCCGCCCGCAGCTGGAAGCGATGCTGGGCGCGCTCGGGGTGGATGATTCCGAGCTGGCCGAGCTGGATCTGGAAGGACTGATCCAGCGGTTCCAGGATCTCCTGCAAGGGCAGGATCTGACCGCTGTGGACGGCATGCAATTGCCGCCCGGCTGGCTGACCGGCGAGGAAGGTGACGGAGAGATCGACGACCGCGAGCTGCGCAGTCTGCTGGAAGACGGGCCCGGGTCCGGAGCGGCGGGCGACGGCATCCCGGTTTCCCTGATGCGCCTGTTCCTGCAGGCCGGTCCGGAAGGGCAGAACCCGGGGTCGCGGCTGCAGGAACTGGCTCCCGGGGCGCTGACCGGCGGTGGCTCGCGTGAAGGGACCACCGAGGTCCTGGCCCAGTGGCTGACGCAGGCCTCGGAATCGGCGCGCAGCGGCCGTGAGAATGCCCAGGCACTGGCCCAGCCGGCAGCCCAGGCCTCCGATGCCGAGGGTGCGCGGGGCGGCGGGATGCGGCTGGATCTGACCCGCCTGCTGCAGACTTCGGGCGATCGCCAGCTTGCGGAGCAGATCCAGATGATGGCGCAGGCCCGCGGCGGGCGCACCGAGATGAAACTGCATCCGCCTCAGCTGGGGGTCCTGGATGTGCGGGTCAGCATGGAGGGGGACCGTGCCAGTGTACAGTTCTTCAGTACCAACCCCGTGACCCGTGAGGTGCTGGAAGCGGCAATGCCGCGCCTGCGTGACAGTCTCGCCGACAGCGGGCTCGAACTTGCCGATGCCTCGGTTTCGGATGAACCGCCGGACGATTCCGCGGATACCGAGATGGCCGGCGACGGTTACGGGAGCGGGGATGAACCCGGCGTCGCCACGGGTGCGGAGGGCGAAGAGAGCGACGACGAAGAAGGTCCCGTCGCCCCCGGCAGCACCCTTTCCTTCCTCAACCGGCGGGTGGACCTGTTTGCCTGAGGTCCGTTCCGGCAGGCCGGCCGCCAGAATCTCGACTTCTCCATCGATGGAGCGTCCGGTTCGTTGACGCATACGCCGGGCGCTCGATCCTCCGGATAACGCACCACACCCCCTCAGATGGATTCAACTCCCTGTTTATAAAACAGTAATGATTCATGGCACCGCGCTTGCTTGGGTTCCGGCAGCGAATCCACGCAATGCGGGTGTGTCATGGCGGAGAAGGAAGTCGAACTGGAGAACAAGGGGGGCGGCGGCAGGAAATGGATGATCATCATCCTCCTGGTCGTTGCGGTTCTGCTCGCCGGCGGCGGGGGCGCGGCCGCCTGGTACCTGCTGTCGCAGGACGCTGACGAAACGGCGGAAGATCTGCCGCCCGAGCGCCACTATTCGTCGCTCGATCCCATGACGGTGAACATCGATGCCCCGGGAAGCGTGCAGTTCCTGCGCGTGCAGATCGGTCTGGTGTCCACCGACCCGGCGGTGCTGGAAGCCGTGGAGGATCACCTGCCCGTAGTCCGCAACGACATCCTCGGCATCCTCTCGGATCAGGAATATACCGAGCTGAACACGCGGGAAGGCAAGGAAGCGCTGGCGGAGGAGCTGACGGCCACTGTCCGTGCGATCCTGGAGTCGCGCGAAGCGCCCTCCGATCTGGAGCGCGTGGTGTTCACCGAACTGGTCATGCAGTAAGGCCGCGTCATGGCACAGCAAACCGACATCCTGAGCCAGGACGAGATCGACGCGCTGCTGCACGGCGTCGATTCCGGCGACGTCGAGACCGAGGAGGAAGAGTTTCCCCACGACGGTCAGGCGCGCGAGTTCAATTTCGCCACCCAGGATCGCATCGTGCGCGGGCGCATGCCCACGCTCGAGATGATCAACGAGCGTTTTGCGCGGCATCTGCGCGTGCGGCTGTTCAACATGCTGCGGCGTTCGGCCGAGATCTCGGTCAGCGGCACCCGGCTGACCAAGTTTTCCGAGTACATGCACTCCCTGTTCGTGCCCACCAGCCTGAACCTGGTACGCGCGCATCCGCTGCATGGCACCGGACTGTTCGTGTTCGACCCCAAGCTGGTGTTCATCCTGGTGGACAACTTCTTCGGCGGCGACGGGCGCTTCTATACCCGCATCGAGGGCCGTGACTTCACCCCGATGGAGATGCGGGTGGTGCACAGCATCCTCGAGGGCGCGTTCGAGGACATGACCAAGGCCTGGGAGCCGGTCATGGACATCGACTTCGAGTTTCTCAACTCCGAGGTCAACCCCCAGTTCGCGAACATCGTGAGCCCCACCGAGATCGTTGTGATCAACGAATTCCACATCGAGCTGGATGGGGGCGGCGGCAATCTCCACGTGACCCTGCCCTATTCGATGATCGAACCGATCCGCGAGCAGCTGGATACCGGTATCCAGTCGGATCGCTCCGATGTCGATCAGCGCTGGATGAACGCCCTGCGGGAAGAGGTTCAGGACGCGGACGTGGAGATCTCCTCGGTGCTCACCGAGGCGGAGGTCACCGTGCAGGAGCTGCTGGACATCAAGCCGGGCGACATCATTCCGGTGGACATCCCCGAAGAAGTCACTCTGAAGGTCGAGGACATCCCGCTGCTGCGCGGCAAGTTCGGGGTTTCGAATGGCCAGAACGCGATCAAGATCGCCGGTCGCGTACAACGATAGGCAAGAGGACAGGACGATGGCAGACGACGACAAGCGTCCGGATCAGAAAACCGAACAGGGCGACGGCGAGGAGTCGGTGGATCAGGATGCCCTGGCCGATGAATGGGCTGCGGCCCTGGCGGAGCAGGATGACAGCTCCGGGGGCGAGGCGGAGGACCCCGACGCGCTGCTGGCCCAGGCGCAGTCCAATTCGCACGAGAGCGATGCGGCCAACGCCGCCTCCACTGGCACCGGCGGCCGCAGCAAGGCGGCTGCCGGGGGCGAGCGGGAACGCAAGCACAAGCCGGATCCGAATGCGCAGCCGCTGGAACCGGATGAACTCACCGATTCCGGGGGCGGCGAAGAAGAAGACGTGAATCTGGACATGGTGCTGGACGTGCCGGTGACCATCTCCATGGAGATCGGCCGCACCCGCATCCCGATTCGTAATCTGCTCCAGCTCAACCAGGGTTCGGTGGTGGAACTGGAACGCCTGGCCGGGGAGCCGCTGGACGTGCTGGTCAACGGGACCCTGATCGCGCACGGCGAGGTCGTGGTGGTGAACGAGAAATTCGGGATCCGCCTGACCGACGTGATCAGCCCCAGCGAACGCATCCGGAAGCTGAAATAGTCATGTGCTCGCGTGTTCTTTCCGGATCGCTCTGGCTGCTGGCGCTGCTGCCGGCCGGCGCCCTGGCCGACGAGGACGGCGGCGCAATGAACGCCGCGGCCTACCTGACGCAGCTGATTGGCGGGCTGATGATCGTGATCGTGGCGATCGTGGTGCTGGCCTGGGTGCTCCGGCGCACCCAGGGGAGCGTGGGCCACGGTCGGCAGATGATCGATGTCCAGTCGGTCCGCTCGGTGGGTGCCCGTGAACGGCTGATGCTGGTTCGCGTGGGTGATGAACAGGTGCTGATCGGCGTGGCGCCCTCGGGGATCCGGACGCTGCACACCATGGAGACGCCGGTCGAGGTGCCCGCCGGCGGCGAAGGCCCCGATTTTTCCGGCGTGCTCAAACGCGCGGTACGTTCGCGCCGCGCCGGCGGGGGAGGTCAGGAGTCGTGAGTCTGCGGAGCTATTTCCCCTGGCTGCTGCTGGGGCTGTGGCTGCTGCCCGGCCTGGCCGGCGCTCAGGTGGGGCAGGGCATCGAGGCGGTGACCATCACCACGGACGAGGACGGCGGGGAGACCTGGTCGGTGACCCTGCAGATCCTCGTGCTGATGACGCTGCTGACCCTGCTGCCGGCGGCCCTGATCATGATGACTGCCTTCACCCGGATCCTGATCGTGCTGGCGATCCTGCGCCAGGGCCTGGGCACGTCCCAGACACCGTCCAACCAGATCCTGATCGGGCTGGCGTTCTTTCTCACGCTGTTCGTGATGGCGCCGGTGTTCGAAGAGATCCACGAGGTGGCGGTGGAGCCCTACCTGGCCGAGGAGATCGGCACCGAAGAGGCCCTGGAAACGGGTATCCAGCCGCTGCGGGGTTTCATGCTGGAGCAGACCCGCGAAAGCGATCTGCGCATGTTCGCGGAGATCAACGGCATCGACGGCTTCGAGGATCCGGACGACATCCCGCTGTCGCTGCTGGTGCCGTCGTTCGTGACCAGTGAGCTGAAGACGGCGTTCCAGATCGGCTTCCTGATCCTGATCCCGTTCCTGATCATCGATCTGGTGGTGGCCTCGGTGCTGATGTCGATGGGCATGGTGATGCTGTCGCCGCTGATCATCTCGCTGCCGTTCAAGGTGATGCTGTTCGTGCTGGTGGACGGCTGGGCCCTGCTGATGAACACGCTGGCAACCAGCTTTTTTGTTTAGGAGAGGCGGATGACACCCGAAACGGTCGTGGATATCGGGCGCGAGACGCTGATGGTGGTGGTCCTGCTGGCGGCGCCGCCGCTGCTGACGGCGCTGGCCGTGGGCCTGGCGATCGGCATGCTGCAGGCGGCGACCCAGATCCAGGAAATGACCCTGTCGTTCATTCCCAAGCTGCTGGCGATGTTCGCCGCGCTGCTGATCAGCGGACACTGGATGCTGTCGCTGGTGATCGAGTTCACCGAGCGCCTGTACGAGAACGCGCCGGGGATGGTGGGCTAGGGGGCCTCGTGGAGATCAGCACCGACCAGATGCTGGTGTGGGTGGCCGCCGTGATGTGGCCACTGGCCCGGATTGGCGCGATGCTGGTGGTCATGCCGATCTTCGGCGGCGACCAGCTGAACGCGCGCATGCGCATGGGCCTGGCGCTGGTGCTGGCGGTGGTGGTGGCGATGCAGGAGCCCGCCCTGCCCGAGGTGGACCCGATCAGCCTCGAAGGGGCGATCGTGACCCTGCATCAGGTCCTGATCGGCCTGACCATGGGTTTCATCCTGCAGCTGGTGTTCTCCGCAATGACGCAGGCGGGGGAGGTAGTGGCCCTGTCGATGGGGCTGGGCTTCGCCTCGGTCATGGATCCGGCGCAGGGCGTTCAGGTACCGGTGATCTCCACGGTTTTCGTGACCATGGCGACCCTGATCTTTCTCGCCCTGAACGGCCATCTGATCCTGTTCGAAATGCTGCTGGCGAGCTTCGAGACCATGCCGGTTGCGCCGTCCGGACTGGATGCGGAGGCCTTCATGCAGGTGGCGCTGTTCGGCCAGACGATGTTTGCCGGGGCGGTGCTGGTGGCGCTGCCCGCAGTCGCCTCGCTGCTGGTGGTGAACATCTCCATGGGAGTGATCACGCGGGCCTCCCCTCAGCTCAACATCTTCGCCGTCGGGTTCCCGATGATGATCCTGATGGGCTTCGTCCTCCTGCTGCTGATCCTGCCCGGGCTGCCCGAGCGCGTGGGCGAGCTGGCCATGGAAGGTTTCGGACTGATGCAGGTCCTGCTGGGGTTCTGACATGGCCGAGAACGAGAACGGACAGGAAAAAACCGAAGAGCCGACCGAGAAACGGCTCCGTGAGGCGCGCGAGAAGGGCCAGGTCCCGCGCTCGCGGGAGCTGTCGACCTTTCTGGTGCTGATCACCGCCGGTATCTTCATGCTGTTTTTCGGCCCGACCCTGGGCGGACAGCTGGCCAACCAGACCCGGGCCCGTCTGGACTTCGAGCCGGAGCTGGCCCATGACCCGGATCTGTTGCTGCCCTATCTGGCGGATCAGATCTTCCAGACGCTGATGGCGCTGCTGCCGCTGTTCGGGATCCTGATGGTGGCGGCCGTGATGGCGCCCATCCTGATCGGCGGCGCCAATTTCTCCTGGCAGGCGGCGGCGCCCAAGGCGTCGAAGCTGAACCCGATCAAGGGCCTGCAGCGGATCTTTTCCTGGCAGGGGCTGATGGAGTTCGGCAAGACCCTCGCCAAGTTCACGCTGGTTGGCACGGTCGCGATGCTGACCCTGTGGACCTTCTCCGACCGTCTCCTGGGACTGGGCTACGAGCCACTGCACCAGGGCGTGTCGCATGCGGCCCAGATCGCGCTCGGCACCTTCATCGCGGTGTCGGCGGCGCTGATCATCGTCGCGGCGATCGACGCGCCGTTCCAGATGTGGAATCACCAGAAGCAGCTGCGGATGACGCGGCAGGAGCTCAAGGACGAGTACAAGGAGACCGACGGCAAGCCCGAGGTCAAGCAGAAGATCCGCCAGCAACAGCAGGAAATGGCCCAGCGCCGGATGATGGAAGAGGTGCCGAAGGCCGACGTGGTGATCACCAACCCCACGCACTATGCCGTGGCGATCGTCTACGAGGCCTCGAAGATGTCGGCGCCGAAGGTGGTGGCCAAGGGCGTCGACGAGGTCGCGGCGAATATCCGCGAGATCGCCGACGAGCACGACATCATTCGGGTCGAGGCACCGAAGGTGGCGCGCGCACTGTATTACACCACCGACCTGGACCGCGAGATTCCCGACGGCCTGTTCGTGGCCGTGGCGCGCATCCTCGCCTACGTGTATCAGCTCAAGCGGGCCGACCAGGGCGTGGACATGCCGGACGACCTGCCGGTGCCGGACGAATATCTCGATCCCCATCAGGGACGCCACGGCCGGCGCCGGGAGGATGACGCATGAGCTTCCTCGATCGCCTGAGCGGCATGGGCCGCTGGGGGCTGGGCGCCCCGCTGCTGCTGATCGCGATGCTGTCGATGATGGTGCTGCCGCTGCCGCCGGTGGCGCTGGACGTGCTGTTCACCTTCAACATCGCGCTGTCGCTGGTGGTGATCATGGTCGCGGTGTACACCCCGCGGCCGCTGGAATTCGCGGTGTTTCCCACGGTACTGCTGGTGGCCACGCTCCTGCGTCTGGCGCTGAACATCGCCTCCACCCGGGTGATCCTGCTGGAAGGGCACACCGGGACGGACGCGGCCGGGCAGGTCATCCAGGCCTTCGGCGATTTCGTGGTCGGCGGCAACTACGCGGTTGGCCTGGTGGTGTTCGCGATCCTGATCATCATCAACTTCGTGGTGGTGACCAAGGGGGCGGGGCGCGTGTCGGAGGTCAGCGCCCGCTTTACCCTGGATTCGATGCCGGGCAAGCAGATGGCGATCGACGCCGACCTCAATGCCGGGCTTCTGACTCAGGAAGAGGCGCGCCGGCGGCGTGACGAGATCGCCCAGGAGGCCGATTTCTACGGTTCCATGGACGGGGCCTCGAAGTTCGTGCGCGGCGACGCCATCGCCGGGATCCTGATCCTGTTCGTGAACATCATCGGCGGACTGACCATCGGCGCCCTGCAGCACGGGATGTCGATCGGCGATGCCGCCACCAACTATGTGTTGCTGACCATTGGCGACGGGCTGGTCGCGCAGATCCCGTCGCTGGTGCTGTCCTCGGCCACGGCCATCATCGTGACGCGGGTGTCCACCACTCAGGACATGGGCCAGCAGGTGGTCGGGCAGATGTTCTCCAACCCGCGCGTGATGTACGTGGTCGGCGGGGTGATCGCATCGCTGGGCATGGTGCCGGGGATGCCCAATGCGGTGTTCCTCGGCCTGGCCTCGCTGGCCGCCGGGGGTGGCTATCTGATGTCGCGCCAGCGTCGCGAGGAGGCGGCCGAGGTGGAGCGTCTGCCGGAGGCCGAGCAGGAACCCTCGCCGGAGAACCGCGAGCTGTCCTGGGAAGACGTGCCGCCGGTGGACTTGGTGTCGCTGGAGGTCGGCTACCGCCTGATCCCGCTGGTGGACCGGACCCAGGACGGGCAGCTGATGGGGCGGATCAAGGGCGTGCGCCGCAAGCTGTCGCAGGAGCTGGGCTTCCTGCTGCAGCCGGTGCATATCCGCGACAACCTCGAACTGAGTCCGAACACCTACCGCATCTCTCTGCTGGGCGTCACCGTCGCCGAGGCGGAGGTGTTCCCGGACAAGGAGCTGGCGATCAATCCGGGCGAGGTCTTCGGCGAGGTGCCGGGCACGCCGACCAAGGATCCGACGTTCAACCTGGATGCCCTGTGGATCGACCCCGAGAACCGCGAACAGGCGCAGGGGGCCGGCTACACCGTGGTGGACGTCTCCACGGTGATCGCCACCCATCTGTCGCAGGTGTTCCGCGAGAACGCCCACCGGCTGATCGGCCACGAGGAGGCCCAGCACCTGCTGGACCAGCTGGCGCAGCGTTCGCCCAAGCTGGTGGAAAACCTGGTGCCGAAGACGCTGTCGCTGAGCGTGATCCTGAAGGTGCTGCAGAACCTGCTGGCCGAACAGGTCTCCATCCGCGATCTGCGCACGATCGCCGAAACCCTGGCAGAGGAGGGTGCCAAGAGTCAGGATCCCGGCACTTTGACCGCCGCAGTGCGGGTCGCGCTGTCGCGCTCCATCGTCCAGGACCTGGTGGGACCGGAGGAGGAGCTGCCCCTGATCGCCCTCGACCCCTCGTTGGAACAGCTTTTGCATAAGTCTCTGCAGGGCAGCAATGGCGACACCGTCGGACTGGAGCCGGGCCTGGCCGAACGCCTGCAACGATCGGTGGGCGAGGCCGCCCAGCGTCAGGAGGCGGCGGGACAGCCGGCGGTGCTGGTGGTGGCCCCGGAAATCCGCTCCTGGATCGCCGGATGGCTGCGGGGCGCGGTGCGCAACCTGACCGTGCTCGCGTTCACCGAGATCCCGGACAACCGGCGGATCCGGGTGGTGGCCACGGTGGGACAGGATGAAGCAGACAAGAAGTCGGCGTGATGTGCGAACGGGCATGGCCTGAAGCACCAGTCAACGATCGGCGGGAGAGCGAACGATGAATGTCAGACGATACCGGGCACGGGACATGCGCGACGCGATGCGCCAGGTCCGCGAGGAGCAGGGCGAGGACGCCGTGATCCTGTCCAGCCGCCGGGTCGACGGCTGGCTGGAGGTGGTCGCCGCCCTCGATGGCGGCGAGGCGCCCGCCGGAACGGCGGAGGGTGACGGCCGGGGTGCCCCGCGGCAGGACGACGCCGGCAGCGGGGCACGCCCCGCCCGGGGATCGATGCGCCAGGGCGTGCGCGATGAACCGGCGCCACGTACTGAGCAGCCCCGCGCACCGGAGCCCGCGGCGGCTTCCACCGGCGGGGGGGCGGGTGCCGCGTCCCGGCAGCGGCCGGCCCCGCAATGGCCCACCGACCCCGAGGTGTCCGCGATGCGTCAGGAACTGCGGGATCTGCGCAGCCTGCTGACGCGGCAGTACGAAGAGAACGAGCAGGCCCGCTGGGCGGCGCGGCATCCACTGGCGGCCGAATGCAAGGCGCGGCTGATGGATCTGGGCTTCCGCGAGCCGCTGGCGCGCAGCCTGGCCGGCAGCATCCTCGACGATCATACCTCGGAGGAGGCATGGGAGCGCCTGCGGGCGCGCCTGTCGGGCGCCATCGTGACCGCGCGCGCCTCGATCCTCGACGAGGGCGGGGTACTCGCGCTGGAGGGACCGACCGGGGTCGGCAAGACCACCACCATTGCGCGGATTGCACTGCGCCAGATCCGCCGCATGGGGCCGGATTCGGTCACCCTGGTCACCATGGACGCCCAGCGCATCGGCGCGACGCGGCAGTTGCAGGCCTTCGGCCAGATGGCGGGCACCGCGGTGCGTGTGGTGGAGACGGAGGCCGAGCTGCGCGAGATGGCGCGGCGCTCGGCGGGCAGCGGGCACCTGATCCTGGTGGATACCGCCGGACAGTCGCCGCGTACCGCCCCGCGCGAACCCCTGCTGACGGACATGCCTGCCGACGTGCGCGCGGAGACCTGGCTGGTGATCGCGGCCACCACCCAGGGCATGGCCCTGCGGCGGGTGCTGGAGGCATTCGCCCCCACGGAACCCTCGGCCCTTGTGCTGACCAAGCTGGACGAGGCGGAACAGCTGGGGGAGGTGCTTTCGGTGCTGCTGGACCAGCCGCTGGGTGTCGCGTTCATGAGCGACGGCCAGCGCATCGCCGAGGATTTCCATCGCGTGGATACCGGACATCTGACCCGCCTGGCGCTGCAGGAGGAACCCGAACACGGGGCGGCCGATGCCTGGGTCGACGAGGCGATGCAGGCCTGGCGGCGGCGCCAGGCGACGGAACGCGAGGCCCGGCGGCCGCGATCCGCGGACGAGCCGGCCGCGGGCGAGGAGCCCGCCCCGCTGGAAATGATTCAACCGGTGCTGAAGGGACGTCATGTCACACAACACTAAGCCCCTGAAGGTGGTCGCGGTGGCCTCGGGCAAGGGCGGGGTCGGCAAGACCAATGTCTCGGTCAACCTGTCGGTCGGACTGGCCCGTCTGGGACGCGAGGTCATGCTGTTCGATGCGGACCTGGGGCTCGCGAACGTCGATGTGCTGCTGGGCCTGCGTCCGCAGCGGACGCTGCACGACCTGGTGACCGGGGACGTCGAGGATCTGGAGGACGTGATCATCGAGGGCCCGGAGGGAATCCGTGTGGTGCCTTCCGCGTCCGGGATCGCGACCATGGCCAACCTGAGCCGGCCGGAACATCACGGCCTGATCCAGGCCTTCAGCATGTATACGCGACCGCTGGACGTGCTGGTGGTGGATACCGCCGCCGGGTTGCAGGAGTCGGTGACCAGTTTCTGTCAGGCCGTGCAGGAGACCCTGGTGGTGGTCACCGACGAGCCGGCATCGATGACCGACGCCTATGCACTGATCAAGGTCCTGCATCGGGATCATGGCGTGAACCGGTTCCGCGTGGTCGCAAACATGGTGCAGGGCCGTGCCGGGGCGGAACGCGTGATGCAGAAGCTGCAGGCGGTTTGTTCCACCTATCTGCCGGAGGTCATACTGGATCTGGTGGGCGTGATTCCGCTGGATGATGCCCTGCGCCAGGCGGTGCAGAAACGGGCGCCGGTGGTGCAGCAGTCTCCGGGCAGCCCGGCGGGACGGGCGTTCCTCGAGCTCGCGCGCAAGGTCGACGGCTGGCCGGTGGCCCGCGGCGCCAGCGGGGGGGTTGGATTCTTCGTCGAGAGGATGCTGCAAAGCGCATGAACACGCCAAAGAACAGACTTTCGGGATACGCCCGGGCGGGGACCGGGGGACCGGATCAGCTGGTCGCGGACCACGTCGAGCTGGTGAATCGGATCGCCCATCACCTGATGGCTCGGCTGCCGGCCTCGGTGCAGGTGGATGACCTGGTGCAGGCAGGCATGGTTGGGCTGATCGAGGCCGCGCGGCAGTTCGAAGGCGGCCAGGGGGCGACCTTCGCCACCTACGCCGGGATCCGCATCCGCGGGGCGATGATCGACGAGCTGCGTCGCAGCGACTGGACGCCGCGCTCGGTGCACCGCAACAGCCGGCGGATCTCCGAGGCGATGCAGACGGTGGAGGCCCGCGAGGGCCGCGCCGCTCGCGCCCCGGAGATCGCCGAGGAGCTGGGCGTCCCGGTGGAAACCTACTACCAGATGCTGGATGATCACGCCGGTGCCCATCTGTTCGCGCTGGACGAGGTGGGCGGCCCGGAGGGCGAGGCGGATCGCGTGCTGGAAGGGCAGGAGCAGTCCCCGTCGCGGCGCATCGAGGCCGGGGAGTTCCGCGAGGAACTGGCCGGCGCACTGGGCGATCTGCCCGAGCGTGAACGACTGGTGCTCAACCTGTACTACACCGAAGAACTCAACCTGCGCGAGATCGGTGCCGTGCTGGACGTGACCGAATCGCGCGTCAGCCAGATCCGCAGCCAGGCGGTGCACCGTCTGCGGGCGCGTCTGGGCTCGTGGCTCGAAGACGTCGAGTCCCTGCAGATATTCTAAGGTTCAAACACATTCCCGGAGCGAACTGTGGACAAGGGTATGAAAATCCTGATCGTGGACGACTTCTCCACGATGCGGCGCATCATCAAGAATCTCCTGCGGGATCTTGGCTTCAACAACACCATGGAGGCCGACGACGGGAGCACGGCCCTGCCGATGCTGCAGAACGGCGACTTCGATTTTCTGATCACCGACTGGAACATGCCCAACATGCCGGGCATCGACCTCCTGCGCGAGGTACGCAAGGACGAGCGGCTGAAATCGTTGCCGGTGCTGATGGTCACGGCCGAAGCCAAGCGCGATCAGATCGTGGAGGCGGCAGAGGCCGGCGTGAACGGTTACATTGTGAAGCCCTTCACGGCCGAGACGCTCAAGGAGAAGATCGAAAAGATCTTCGAACGTATTGAAGCTCAAGGCTGAATACCGCGACCGGCTGACACGGCAAGAGAGACCCGATGACCGAACAAGAGAATGCCTCCGGGGAAGACCGGCTCGCGCTGGCGCGGGAGCTGGTGGGCGCTCTGGAAGGCGGTGACGAGGAGGCTTCGCGCCGCCTGATCCAGGAGCTCGCGCGGCCTTATGAACGCGAACTGTTCGACGAACTGGGCAAGCTGACCCGCGAACTGCACGAGGCACTGGAGAGCTTCCGGGGCGATTCGCGTCTGGTCGAGCTGGCGCAGGACGAGATTCCGGATGCGCGCGAGCGTCTGAGTTACGTGGTGACCCAGACCGAACAGGCCACGCACGAAACCCTGAATGCAGTGGAATCGTCCCTGCCGATTGCCGAGGCATTCGCCGGGCGTGCCGCGGAACTCACCGAAAAATGGACCCGGTTCCGCAACCGCGAACTGTCGGTGGAGGAATTCCGCGAGTTCGCGCGCGAACTCGATGCATTTTTCGAACAGACCGGCAAGGACACCGAGGAACTGCGCCGGTTGCTGTCACAGGTCCTGATGGCACAGAGCTACCAGGATCTCACCGGGCAGGTGATCCGGCGGGTCATCCGTCTGGTCACGGATCTGGAGGAAAACCTGGTCTCGCTGATCCGCCTGTCTTCCGGGCGCCTGGAGAAGGATGCCCGGGCGGCGGCCGAACAGGCCCCGGAGGCGGAACAAACCGCGCGCGAGGAGGACCGCCGCGGGCATGGACCCGCGGTGCCCCACACTCAAGATTCCGGCACGGATGTCGTTCAAGGACAGGACGAGGTGGACGATCTGCTGTCGAGCCTGGGGTTCTAGGGTCCGTCCCGGGATCCCCTTGCACCGGCAGCCATCTGCCGACGATTCGAGTCACCGGAACGGAGAGACCGCATGGCCATCGACCCCAACGACGAAATCCTCCAGGACTTCCTGATCGAGGCGGGGGAGCTGCTGGAAGGCCTGAACGAACAGCTGATCGACCTGGAACAGCATCCGGACGATACCGATCTGCTGAATGCGGTCTTCCGCAGTTTCCATACCATCAAGGGCGGGGCCGGTTTTCTCGGGCTCGACCCGCTGGTGACGGTTTGCCACAACGCCGAAGACGTCTTCAACCTGTTGCGCAATCACGAGCGCCAGGTGGACGGCCAGCTCATGGACACCATGCTGCGGGTGCTGGACACCCTCAACGTGATGTTCGGCGAGCTGCGCGACGGCCAGGAGCCGACGCCGGCGCCCGAAGATCTGGTCGACACCCTGCGACGCATGGCCCGCAACGAAACGGTCCCCGTCGGCGGCGGGGACGAAGCCGCCCCGGTCGCGGAAGAAACGCCGCACGCGGCTCCGGCCGGGGAGGCAGCGCCGGCGACGGCCGACGACTGGCCGTCGGAGGCGCTGGAGGAAGCGGCCGAGTCGCCGTCCGCGCCGGAGCCGGCAGCGGATGACGCGCCGGGCGATGACGAAGTCCGCGTGGGTGCCGGGGACGAGATCACCGACGACGAGTTCGAGGCCCTTCTGGACAGCCTGCACGGAGACCAGCCACCGAAACCGGTGGATCCGGGCACGGCAGCGGAGTCGGCCCCGGAGGTCGCGGCTGCGGATGGCGGTGACACGGGTGGGGGCGAGGACGAGATCACCGACGATGAGTTCGAGAGCCTGCTTGACGAACTGCAGGCGAAAGGCGCTGGTCCACCGACAGCCCCGGCCGAACCGGCCGAGCCGGGCCCGTCCGCCGCCGCGGCGGGCGGGACCGGAGATGCGGACACCGGGCCCGCCGCAGAACCGGCGGCAGCCTCGCCCGGGGACATGGCCGGGAAGGAAAAGGAACAGAAAGCGGAAAGTTCCGGTCCTGCGCCCGCCTCCGGCGGTGCGCGCGGCGGCGCTTCCGGCGGTGGCGGCGCCGGCGGGAGTACCGGGGGCGGCGGCCAGGGCGGCGGTGGACACCAGGGCGAAACCTCGGTGCGCGTGGATACCGAGCGGCTCGACGAGATCATGAACCTTGTGGGCGAGCTCGTGCTGGTGCGCAACCGGCTCAGCATGCTGCGCTCCGAGCACGTGGACGATGAACTGGGCAAGGCGATCAGTTCGCTGGCGCTGGTGACCTCGGATCTCCAGGCGTCGGTGATGAAGACCCGCATGCAGCCGGTGAAGAAGGTCTTCAATCGCTTTCCGCGCGTGATTCGTGATCTGTCGCGTAACCTGGGCAAGGAAATCGATCTGGAGATCTTTGGCGAGGAGACCGACCTCGACAAGAACCTGGTCGAGGCCCTGTCGGACCCGATGGTGCATCTGGTACGCAATGCGGTGGACCACGGGATCGAGATGCCCGACGAGCGCGAGGCGGCCGGCAAGCCGCGACGCGGCACGGTGGTCCTCGGGGCCGCCCAGGAGGGCGACCATATCGCCCTGATCATCAAGGACGACGGACGCGGCATGGATCCGGAGGCCCTGCGCCGCAAGGCGGTGGAAAAGGAGCTGATGGAGCCCGCGATGGCCGAGCGCATGACCGACCGCGAGGCCTTCAACGTGATCTTCATGGCCGGCTTTTCGACCAAGGCCGAGATCTCGGATGTCTCCGGCCGGGGCGTGGGCATGGACGTGGTCAAGACCAGCCTGAACCAGCTCAACGGCACCGTGGAGATCGATTCGGAGGTGGGCGTCGGCACCACGCTGCGGGTAAAGCTGCCGCTGACCCTGGCGATCCTGCCGGCGCTGATGGTGATCCTGGGCGAACGGCGTTTCGCGATCCCGCTGGCGGCGGTTTCCGAGATCCTCGACCTGGACCTCACCCAGACCCATTACGTGGACGAGCAGGAAGTCATCGTGGTGCGCAACCAGACCCTGCCGATCCATTATCTGTCGCGCTGGGCGAAGCCCGGCGTGGAACCACAACCCCGCGAGAACGCCCATGTGGTCGTGGTCCATGCGGCCGACCGCAAGGTCGGCCTGGTAGTGGATGGTCTGGTGGGGCAGGAAGAGGTTGTCATCAAGCCCCTGGGCCAGAATCTTCAGGGGGTCAAGGGCCTGGCGGGGGCGACCATTACCGGCGATGGTGGCATTGCACTCATTCTGGATGTCTCGGACCTGGTCACCCTGCTGGTGAATCAGGTACCGGGCAGCGGGCGCGCGCGCCGGGCCGCCCGACGAGCTGAGGGCTGAGGATGCCGGTCAAGGTTCTGGTGGTGGATGATTCCGGGTTTTTCCGACGCCGGATTGCGGAGATCCTGAACGCGGATATCGGGATCGAGGTCGTGGGTACGGCCGAGGATGGCCAGAAGGCGGTCGACGCCGTGAAGGAACTGGACCCGGATGTCGTGACCATGGACATCGAGATGCCGGTG
This sequence comes from Thioalkalivibrio sp. ALE10, assembly GCF_000381385.1. Lineage (NCBI taxonomy): Bacteria > Pseudomonadati > Pseudomonadota > Gammaproteobacteria > Chromatiales > Ectothiorhodospiraceae > Thioalkalivibrio > Thioalkalivibrio sp. ALE10. The sequence goes on along the minus strand of NZ_KB906454.1, from coordinate 61,223 downwards.
ATGGACGGCATCACGGCGGTCCGCAAGATCATGGCGGACCATCCGCGACCGATCCTGATGTTCTCCAGCCTGACCACCGAGGGTGCCCAGGCGACCCTGGACGCGCTGGAGGCCGGGGCGGTTGACTTTCTGCCCAAACGCTTCTCCGACATGGCCGGGGACGAAGACAGTGCCCGTGCCCTGCTGCGCCGGCGGGTCCGCAGTCTGGCGCGCAGCCGCGCGCGTTCCTCCAGTGCGCCGGGAGGGGACCGGCCGAAAACCGAGGCACCCGTGTCGGAACGCCGGCAGGCTGCGGACCGCAAGGCGAGCGAAACCGCGCGCGAGACGCCCAAGCCGCCGGTGGCCCGTCCGCCGGCACCGCTCAGTTCCCTGCGCGCGGTGCTGATCGGGACCTCCACCGGGGGGCCGGTGGCGTTGCAGGAGGTGCTCAAGCACCTGCCGGCGAACTTCCCGCTCCCGGTGGTGCTGGTCCAGCACATGCCGGCAAGCTTCACCCCGGCGTTTGCCGAGCGGCTGGACGCGATCTGCCCGATCCGCATCAAGCAGGCGGTGGACGGCGACTTCCTGCGCCCGGGCACGGCTCTGCTGGCCCCCGGTGGCCAGCAGCTGACGCTGGAACGCGGTTCCCAGACCCGCGTGCGGGTGACCGAGAGTCCGGCGGGCACCATCTACAAGCCGAGCGTGGACGCGGCCTTCGAATCGGCCGTCGATGCGCTGCGCGGCCAGGTCCTGGCCATCATCCTGACCGGCATGGGGGCGGACGGCCGCGAGGGCGTGCGCGCGCTGAAGGGTTGCGGGGCCCAGGTGTGGTCGCAGGATGCGGCGACCTCGGTGGTGTACGGCATGCCGGCGGCGGTCGCAGAGGCCGGATTGACGGACCACGTGTATCCGTTGCCGGAGATTGGACCGGCCCTGGTCAAGGGGTTCTGCTGACATGGATATCCTGAGCCTCATCGGGATTCTCCTGGGGCTCGTTGCGGTGCTGGGCGGAAGCATCGCCAAGGGAAGCGGGATCGGCGCGCTGTGGAATGCCGCGGCGTTCATCATCGTGGTGCTGGGCACCCTCGGCGCGACCCTGGTGCAGGCGCGTCTGGGGGTCTTCACGCACGGCATGAAGATGCTGCCGTGGGTCTTTCGTCCGCCGGCGATCGACAACGCGGCGATGATTCGGCGCGTGGTGGACTGGTCGAACATCGCCCGCAAGGAAGGACTACTCGGACTGGAGAGCGTGGCCGAAGAGGAACGCGACCCGTTCGCCCGCAAGGGGCTGCAGCTGCTGGTGGACGGAACCGAGCCGCAGGTGATCCGGCAGATCCTGGAATCCGACGTGGACAACCGCGAGGCCTTCGATCTGCAGGGCGCCAAAGTCTTCGAGAGCATGGGGGTGTATGCGCCCACACTGGGCATCGTGGGCGCGGTCATGGGGCTGATGGCGGTGATGCAGAACCTGACCGATCCGGATCGTCTGGGCGCCGGGATCGCGGCCGCGTTCGTGGCCACGGTCTACGGGATCGCTTCGGCGAATCTGCTGTTCCTGCCGGTGGCCAACAAGCTGAAGGCACTGGTGCAGGAGCGCTCCCGTCACCAGGAGATGCTGATGGAGGGTCTGATCGCGATCGCGGAGGGGGAGAACCCCCGCAATATCGAGAGCAAGCTCGGCGGCTACGTGCACGGGTAGGACGAACATGGCCCGGCGCAAACGTCAGGAGGAGGAAGCCAACCACGAAGCCTGGGCGATCCCCTACGGCGACCTCGTGACGCTGCTGCTCGCGTTTTTCGTGGTGATGTATGCGATCTCCTCGGTCGACGAGGGCAAGTACCGGGTGCTGTCCGATTCGCTGGTGGAAGCCTTCGGGACCCCGGGGCAGCTGGAGCCGATCCAGGTCGGCGATCCCGGCGTGGTCGCACCACCGTCGGACGCGGACGTACCGCGTACGCTGGCACCCATCGACATCCGGCCGGGGCTGCTGGACGACGGCCCGCAAGCGCTGGACCGGGCGGCCTCGGGTCTGTTCGAGGAGCGCGGTGACGAAGACCTGCAGGGCCTGCTGGACGAGATCGCCGAGGTGGCCGCCGAGATCGAATCGGCGATGGCACCGATGATCGAGGACGGGCAGGTGGACGTGACGCGGGACACCTACTGGCTGGAGATCGAGATCACCAGCCAGTTGCTGTTCCCCAGCGGCGAGGCCACCCTGAACCCGGATGCGGAGCCCGTGCTGGAAGATATCGCGGGGGTGCTGGCGCCGCGCGCGGCGCGCATTCACGTCGAGGGGCATACCGATAATGTGCCGATCACCACGGAGGTCTATCCTTCCAACTGGGAACTGTCCGCCGCGCGGGCGGCCACAGTGGTCAGGATGTTCGAACAGCAGGGCATGGACCCGGCCGACATGGTGGCGCTGGGGCACGGGGAACACCGACCCGTGGCCGACAACGAGACCGCGGCCGGGCGGGCGGAAAACCGCCGGGTGGCGATCGTGGTGCTGCCCGGGGCCCCCCCGCGCGAGGACGGACAACGGGAACCGGAACAGCTGCGTGCGGTGCCGTCGCCGTAGCCACGAGAGGACGTCGCATGAAGATCTGGGCAGTAGCCAACCAGAAGGGCGGGGTGGGCAAGACCACAACGACGGTGACCCTGGGCGGATTGCTGTCCGGTCCGGACCAGCGTGTGCTGCTGGTGGACATGGACCCGCACGGCTCGCTCACCGCGTATTTCGGACACGACCCCGAGACCGCGACGCGCGGCGTGTACGAACTGTTCAATCAGGCGGTGGAAGGGGAGCGTCCGGACCCGGCCGGGCTAATACGCGAGACGCCGTTCCCGGGACTGGATCTGCTGACCGCGAGTACCGCGCTGGCAACCCTGGACCGTCAGCTCGGTACGCGGGGCGGCATGGGGCTGGTGCTCCGCCATGCGCTGGAGGGCGTGCAGGACGACTACGACTATGTCCTGATGGACTGTCCGCCGATGCTGGGCGTGCTGATGGTCAACGCCCTGGCGGCCTGCGACGAACTGCTGGTCCCGGTACAGACGGAATTCCTCGCCCTGAAGGGGCTGGAGCGCATGATCAACACCCTGACGATGGTCCAGAAATCGCGCAAGGCACAACTGAACTACCGCATCATCCCGACCCTGTTCGACCGGCGAACCCGCGCGGCACACGAAGCGCTTGCCGAGTTGCGGCGGCAGTACGGCGACGAGGTCTGGTCCGGGGTGATTCCGGTGGATACCAAGTTCCGTGATGCCTCCAGCGCAGGACAGCCGCTTTGCTTCATGATCCCGGATGCCCGCGGCGTGCTGGCCTATGCCGACCTGCTGGAAACCATCGGCGGACGGCTGCCACGGACCCACGGGGAGAGGAGACAGGCGAAATGAGCCGTCACCGGCAACAGAACGGGCCGCTGCTCGCCGAGCCACAGGCCCTCGAGGACTACTTCGGCGACCTGCTGGACGCGCCGGAGCCGGCCCCCGCCGAGCAGAAGGAGGAACGGTCCGCGCAGGATTCGCGTACACCGGTGGCCGAGGCACCGGCCGGCCCGCGCAGCCTGATGCGCGACGACATCCTGGAGCCGGTGGACAGCCCGGTGGAGGTTCCGGCGAGCGAACCGGCGCCGGTTGCCGGCCCCGCCGCGCCGCCGGAATCTCCCGCGGGTCCGACGTATCCCCGGCCGGAAAAGCCGTTTTCGGCCCTGGTCATCGAAGCCGGGCCACTGACCCTGCTGGCTCCCCTGGTGGACCTCGGAGGCGTGACACCGCTGGATCAGCTGAACATCCGCCCGACGCCGGCGCATTCTCCGTGGTATCTGGGCATCGCGGACAGCAAGCAGGGCCGGGTGCAGTTGATCGACCTCGCCGCCATCGTGACGCCGTCGGACCGGGAGTACGAACCGGACACCGCGCGTCAGGTGGTCTTTCTCGCGAACTCGCGCTTTGCGCTGGCCTGCCGGGCGATTCACGGGACCCGCACGATCGATCCCGAACAGCTTCGCTGGCGCAGCGAACGGCGCCGGCTGCCGTGGCTCGCGGGCGTGGATCGCGAGAAGATGGCGACCCTGCTGGACCTGACGGCATTGCACGGCAGTCTCGAGGCCGGGGACTGGGAGTCCGGCCAGGGGTGAACCACCGGCCGGACCAGGTGGCCTTCAAGCCGCCCGGACGTCGGCCGTTACATTGAAAAAGAATCCATGTTGCGTGTCCGTCCCGCCGGACACGACCGCTCCAAGAGGATGAGCATGAGCGCACAAGACGTTGAATCCATGGCCAAGGCCGATACCGCTCCGTACGTGACCTTCAGCCTGGCCGACGAGACCTACGCCATCGACGTGCTCCAGGTCCAGGAGGTGCTGAAGGTGTCGGACATCGCGCCGGTACCCGGCGTACCGGATTACATCCTCGGCATCATCAACCTGCGCGGCAACGTGGTCACGGTGATTGATGCGCGTCGGCGCATGGGGCTGGAAGACCGCGAGCCGGACGATGCCTCGCGCATCGTGATCATCGACGTGGACGACCAGAACGTGGGCATCCTGGTGGATTCGGTGTCCGAGGTGGTGCGGATTTCGCCCGACAGCGTGGAGGCGGCGCCGGAGGTCGGCAACGACGAAAGCAGCCGTTTCATCCAGGGCGTAACCAGTACCGAAGCGGGTCTGACCATCCTGGTCGACCTGAACAAGCTCCTCTCCGACGAGGAGTGGGCGCAGCTGCGGGAGCTGTAGCCCGGCGCCGGATTCGCCCGGTCGGGCGGGACGGCGCACCGATGCACGGGCCGACCGTGCGGGAGGTGAAAAAATGGTGGACGAGCTCCAGCACGACCGTTCCGTACGGCCGCTTTACCCGGTCCTCAGGCCACCTCGCGACGTGCGTCCGGTGCACACCAGCGTGGCCGGCCACGCCCTCAGCGACGACCATGATCGCGACCCGATCCTGCGCCCCGGGATCCCCCCGGCCCAGCAAAAACCGCCACGCCTGGCCGAACGCGAACGGCGCCGGGGCGGGCGGATCGCCGAATACGCCTGATTGCCGTCGCATCGCATCTCCGGACTGGCCTCGGACCGTGACTTCACGCGACAATCGGGCCAGCCAACGGGGAGCACGGGTTGATGGGAGAGAATCTACTGGTCTGGCTTGCGGCGGGGATCGCGCTGCTGGCCACCATCGTGGCGGGATTCGCCGTTGCGCTGGTGCTGCTGCTGCGGCGGCAGCTCACGGCTCTGCGGCAGGACTACCAGCGCCAGGCGACCTCCCTGATGGCCCTGCAGGGGGCGATGAAGGTCCTGTCCGAAGGGGTGATCAATCACGGTCAGGCGCAGGCTTCGGTACAGCGGGCGCTGGAACGCCTGCACGACCAGCACACCGAGCTGCGCGCGCGTGACCCGGATCAGGGCTCGTACGAGAAGGCCATTCAGCTGGTCCGCGAGGGTTATCCGCGCGAGGAAGTCCGCCGGCTCTGCAGCCTGACCGCCGCGGAACTGGACCTGATCTACAGCCTGCACGGTGCCGGGAGTGCGCGTGACGACGACTGACGGGGGCTGATGACGGGGGCTGATCAGGATCGTCCGAGGTCCTCCGGGGTGATCCCCGCCAGCAGGAACACGAAGGCCAGTACCTCCGCCACGGCCACATAAAGCTCCTCGGGGATCTCCTCGCCCAGCGGGACCTGGGCCAGGGCCTCGGTCAGGGCGGCGTCCTGATGCAGCGGGATATCGTTTTCCTCGGCGATCCGGAGGATCTCCTCCGCGGTCACTCCGGCGCCCGAAGCTGTGATGCGCGGTGCCTGCCGGCGATCCCACTCCAGGGCGACCGCCCGGTCATGCCCCGGCGCCCCCGTGGCCCCGCCCGTTCGCCTGTCGCGGCCACGAGTCATGCGCGTTCGTCCAGCATGCCGTGCACCCGGTCCGGCCGGGCCTGCGGATCGGTATCCACGTCGCCCTGACGCACCGCAAGACTCGCCGGTTCCAGGTCGCGCGCGGCGAGGTTGTCGCGCAGGGACCCCTGGCCGGCCTGCAGGCGTTCCACGGTCTCCGCACGTTCGGCGGTAAAATGTATGTGCAGTTGTCCGGCCCGTGAATGCAGCACGATGAGGGTCGGGCCCAGGGCCGGCAGATCGAGGGTCAGGCGACAGCGCCAGTCCCCTTCGGTGGCCCCGTCGTGTTCGCCGGCGTGTTTTTCGATCTCGCCATGCAGGCCCTGTATACCCTGCGGGGTCCGAAATGGCAGTTCGAACAACCAGCGCTGAGGATCCGCTCCGTCGCTGGCGGCCTGCAGCTGGAGACTGGCGAGGCGGGCCAGCATGCCCTCCAGCAGCGGGCCCGTCCCGCCCGCGGGGGCCGACCCGGCACTGACGCCCGGGCCGGTGCCGGGCATCTGCCGCAGGGCGTCGGCCGCCCGCAGCAGCCGGGCCTTGAGGTCGCCCGACACGTTCGGGCCCGCGCTGCCCGGTGTACCGGACTGGGCCAGCATGGACTCCAGCCACACCCCGGAGGCACGCGTCGCCTGCTGCAGGCCTTCGGGGCGGGTCAGGCCGGAGACGTCGGGGAGACCGCGCACCAGGGCGTCGATGCGCATCGAGGCCGTGTCGGAGCGGGCGTCCGCGGGCGTTGCGGCGGCGGAGAGGGCCTGCAGCGTTGGTGCCAGGGCGCGCGCCGCGGGCAGGGTCCGGCGCAACAAGGCCGCCAGGCGATCCATCTCCGCCGGCGACCCGGTCCCGACGCCCGGTGAACCCGCGGACGGCAGGAGCCGCACTTCCAGCGAGGGCGAGCTGCGCGTGACCTCGGCCATCAGGCGCTGGCCGCTTTCGGCGCGGGCAGCCAGCGCCTCGGACATCGCGCCGGCCAGCCGAGCGACCATCACGCCGGGGCGATCGCCGCTGCCACCGCTACCACCCCCGGTTGCGGGCAGCTGCAGCCGGACGTTGCCGTCCGCCAGGCGCTCGATCATGCGGACCTCCATCCGCTGTCCAACGGCGGCCAGCGGATCGCGGACCCCGCCGGCACGCGCACCGTCCGCGGAGGCGGGGAGGGGTAGCAGAGGACGCGATCCGGTGAAATCGCCCATGGGGAACGCTCTTCTCGCTGGAATGCCGGATCAGCATGGCACAAAGCCCGGCTCGGGCGGAATCTCGGGCACGAGCATGCCTGCTTGTCACAAGGGCCGCGGCCGGGCAGGCTCCCGCCGCGTCGAGTCATTTATTCATCAACAGAGGAAACAACATGTCCAAGCTGCGTGTACTCATGGTCTGCATGGGTAACATCTGTCGTTCGCCGATGGCACATGGCGTACTCGAACAGCGCCTGCGCGAGCGCGGGCTGGAGAACGCGATCGAAGTCGATTCGGCCGGGACCCATGGCTATCACATCGGCTCCGGGCCGGATCCCCGGGCGCGCGATGAAGCCCGGGGCCGCGGCTACGACATCAGCCACCTGCGCGCGCGCCAGCTGGAACGCGAAGACTTCGATGAATTCGACTACATCCTGGTAATGGACGAGGCGAACGAGCGGATTGCTCGCCAGTTGCAGGGCAAGGATACGCGCGCCCGCCTGCAACGCTTCCCCGAGTACGCCGTGAACCGGCCCGAAACCGAGGTCCCGGACCCGTATTACGGTGGAGGGGAGGGTTTCGTCCATGTGATGGACCTGGTCGAGGCGGCCGCGGACGGCCTGCTCGAGCACTTCGAACGCGAGCACGGCATCCGGCCGGGGAAGGGATCCACCGGCTGACCGGGAATCCCGCCGCCACAGGGGCGGGCCTGCGGGGGCGGGATTCATGGAACCGGGCCTCAGTCCTTCTTGGATCCGGAACCGTCTGCGTCCGTCTCGCCGCCGGTGTCCGCGGGCTCACTGTCCGCGGGCTTGCTGTCCCCGGCGTCCGCCGCCGGGCCGGCGTCGGAGGCTTCGCTCGCGGGTGCGCTCTTGCGGGACCGGGTCGAGCTCGTGCGGCGACGGCGGCTGGACGGGGCCGTGCTGGACTCCGGGGATCCGTCGGATGATCCGGTTTCGGGCGCGGATGCGGTAGCCGCTTCGCTGGCGGGCTCCGTCACCGGCTCCGCGCTGCCCTCGTCACTCGTATTGCCCTCCGCCTTTTGCGCGGCCCGCGAGCGTCCGCGGCTCCCGGAGGAACGCCGCCGACGGCTGCTGCTTCCACTCGCGTCTTCGCCGGTGTCATCGCTGGCCGCCTCCGGAGCCTGTTCCGCCTGTGCCTCGGCCGGGGCCTGGTTATCTGCGTCCCCTTCGCTGGCGGCGGGTTCCTTCTTTTTCGCCGGTTTGCGGGTGCGGGGCTTGCGACCGCCGGATGCCGGTGCCGCCTCGCTGTCTTCCTGCGAGGGGCTCGCCTCCGGTGCTTCGGCGTCGGAGCGGACCGGGGTCGGGGCCCGCGATCCGGATTCGCTGTTGTCGGTCGTGGGCTCGCCGGAGTCGGTGCCGCCGGAATCGGTGGCGCTGGCGTCCTGGTCGTCACGGGTCTCCTGGCTGTCAGCTGCCGCGTCGGCGCTGCGGGAACGGCCACCACGACGCCGGCCACCACGGCGGGAACGCCGGCTGCGCGTCCGCCCCTTGCCGTCATCCCCGCTGTCCTCGCCGCTACCGGAGGTCTCCGGCGCACGATCCGCGGCTTCCTGTGTGGTGGCCTCTACGGGCGTATCTGCGCTGGTTTCGGCCGTCTTCGGGCCTTCATTCGCGCCTTCAGGGGCGGTCTTGTCGTCGCTTTTGTCTTCACCCTTGCGGGACTTGTCGGCGCCGCCGGCCTTGCCGGAACGCCCGCCGCCGGCGGACTTGCCCTTGCCTTCGCCGGGTTCGCCGGTCCTCTCCTTGCGCGGCTTGTCATCACCTTCGGGCTTGCCGCCGTTCCGGCCGCCACCCTTGCCGGTGCGCGTTTCCTCCCCGGACTTGTCGGGTTTGTCGGACTTGCGGGACTTGTCACCCTTGCCGCCGCGGGAACGGCGGCTGCCATTGCCACCGCTGTCGCCGCTCCTGTCGCCGGACTTGCGGTCGCGATCCGGCCCGCGCTCGCCACCCTTGCCACGGCGCCGGCCACGCGCTTCGCCCTCTGCCGGCGTGTCCGATTCGGCCGGCGTGCCGGCAGTGCTGGCCGGGGGACGGCTGTTGGGGAACAGCGCGGACCAGATGCGTCCGAAGAATCCGGGCTGGGCCACCGGTTCCGGCGGCGGCCCGGCCGGAGCGGAGGAACCCGCACCGGTCGGCGGCGCGGCCGGGGACTCCGGCGGTGGTGCGGATACCCTGACGCCCTGAACCAGCGGTTTTTCCGGCTTCTGCCGGCGCTCCTGATGCGGGTCCGGGTCTTCCTCCACGATTTCCACCAGCTGGTGGCTGCTGCGATCGCTGACCACTTCCTCGCGTTCGTCACCGCGCACGCGCTGCACGGTGAAATGCGGGGTAAAGAACTGCGGGTTGGGGATGATGCTGATCTCGACCCCGTGACGCTCTTCGATCTCGCCGATGGCCTGGCGCTTCTCGTTGAGCAGGAAGGTGCCCACATCCACCGGGACCTGGGCCAGGACCAGGCCCGTACGGTCCTTCATGCCTTCTTCCTCCATCAGGCGGAGGATGGACAGCGCCATGGATTCCACGCTGCGGATCTGGCCGTGGCCGTGGCAGCGCGGGCAGGTGATCTGGCTGGATTCGCCCAGCGAGGAGCGCAGCCGCTGGCGCGACATTTCCAGCAGCCCGAAGCGGCTGATGCGGCCGACCTGAACGCGCGCGCGATCCATCTCCAGCGCCTCGCGCAGGCGGTTCTCGACCTCGCGCTGATGCTTGTTGGCGCTCATGTCGATGAAGTCGATGACGATCAGGCCGCCAAGGTCGCGGATCCGCAGCTGCCGCGCGACTTCCTCTGCCGCTTCCAGGTTGGTATGGAAGGCCGTCTCCTCGATGTCGCCGCCCTTGGTCGAGCGCGCCGAGTTGACGTCGATGGAGATCAGCGCCTCGGTGTGGTCGATCACCAGGGCGCCGCCGGAGGGCAGCTGCACCTCGCGGTCAAACGCACTCTCGATCTGGCTTTCGATCTGGTAGCGGTTGAACAGCGGGACCGGGTCGGTGTAGTGCTTCAGCTTGCGCAGGCTGTTGGGCATGACCATGCGCACGAACTCGTCGGCCTGTTCGTAGATGGTGTCATCGTCGATGATCACCTCGCCGACATCGGTGCGCATGTGATCGCGCAGGGCACGGATGATGACGTTGCTTTCCTGGTGGATCAGGGCAGGGGCCCGGGCCTTTTTCGAGGCCTCGGTCACCGCCGACCACAGCGCGGTCATGTAATCGAGGTCCCACTGGAGCTCTTCGGTGCTGCGGCCGACACCGGCGGTGCGGGCAATCAGGCCCATCTCTTCGGGGATGTTCAGGCCCGACAGGGCCTCGCGCAGTTCGGCCCGGTCCTCGCCCTCGATCCGGCGCGACACGCCGCCGGCCTTCGGGTTGTTGGGCATCAGGACCAGGTAGCGCCCGGCCAGGCTGATGAAGGTCGTGAGCGCTGCACCCTTGGTGCCACGCTCTTCCTTTTCGACCTGGACCAGGATTTCCAGGCCTTCCTTCAGGAACTCGCGGACGGGCTTGTCGCTGTCGGCTGGTGCTCCCACCGCCGAGTGGGCGATTTCCTTGAACGGCAGGAAGCCGTGGCGGTCAGCCCCGAAGTTGACGAAGGCTGCTTCGAGGCTGGGCTCGACGCGGGTGATCTTCGCCTTGTAGATGTTGGCTTTCTTGCGCTCGCGCGAGGGAAGTTCGATGTCGAGGTCGTACAGCCGCTGGCCGTCGACCATGGCGACGCGCAGCTCTTCCGGCTGCGTTGCGTTGATCAGGATGCGTTTCATGCGATGGACTCGTTGGGGCGTCCCGCTGCTCCCCGACAGGGCCGGTCGGGCGGGCGGTGACCGTGCGGCACGGATGCTGTGCTGAAAGAGTGCGCGCAGGGGCGGCGCGTAGCGTGAGCCAGCGCGCCAGCCAGGTGTTCACCAGCAGCCACGGGATCAGCCGTCCTTCTGGACAGCGACCGGGGAAGCAGGACTGGGTTAAAAGAAATAGTGTCACGCGTTCGCTCTTGGCGAGGGCCGTCCGGCCCCGGCGCCTGAGGCGCGGGCCGGAGCGGTGGATGATTCGTGGCGGCGTACGCCCGAAACGGGGTACCGCCAGCGGGCAATGTAGGATACAAGGCCCTGCCGCGGCAAGTTTTTTGCTACTTTATGGCGACGCACGGCAGGACCCGTTCTGTCCCCCGGGTGACGATCGCCGCGGCGTCGGCAGGCGCGGCGCGCATGGCCGCGGGGAGGGGACTGCGGTAGCATTCCGCGCATGAAATCCCGATCTTCCGACGCAGGCGCTTCCGGCCCCCGCGAGCTGGTGGTGGGCGAGCGCGCCGACGGCCAGCGTCTCGACAATTTCCTGTTGCGCGAACTCAGGGGAGTGCCGCGGAGTCTGCTCTACCGGCTGATCCGCAAGGGGGCCATCCGCGTGGACGGCCGGCGAGCCAGCGCGCGCCAGCGCCTCGCCACGGGCTCGAAGGTCCGCGTGCCGGACCTCGAGCGTCCGCAGGAGACCGGCACCCCGGATGTTCCTCCGAAGGTGCTGGAACGCCTGCGCGGGGCGATCCTGTTCGAGGACGACGATTACCTGGTGCTGGACAAGCCCTCGGGTCTGGCGGTGCACGGGGGCAGCGGTCTGCCCTTCGGGATCATCGAGGCGATGCGGGTGTTGCGGCCGGATGCGTCGCTGGAACTGGGTCACCGCCTGGACCGCGAGACCTCCGGGTGTCTGGTGCTTGCCAAGGGGCGCGAGCCGCTGCAGGCCCTGCACGAAGCCCTGCGTGACGGGCGCGTGGACAAGCGTTACCTGGCGTTGCTGGTTGGCCGCTGGAAAGATGACCAGCCCATCCATTGCGATGCCCCGCTGAGCGCGGATCGCGGCGACGACGGGCGCCGTCGCATGTCCGCGGCGGGCGACACCGGCGGACGCCAGCGCGCGGCGAACAGCGTGTTCGTGCCGCTAGAAGCCCATGGCGCCTTTCAGCTGGCCGACGTCCGCATCGGCACCGGACGGACTCACCAGATCCGGGTGCATGGCCGCGAGATCGGTCATCCGGTCGCGGGCGATCATGAATACGGCCTGCCGGATGCCAATCGCAGGCTGCGTCAGCTGGGCCTCGAACGCCTGTTCCTGCATGCCCAGGCGTTGCGCTTCGAGGACGGAAGGGGCGAGGAGCGGATCTTTTCCGCTCCCTTGCCGGACGAACTGCAGCAGGTGCTGGAAAATCTGGACACGGCGGACGCGACGACATGACGGCAACGGGCAAGGATACGCAGGTGGCATTGCTTCCGCCCGACACCGGGGAACTCCGCCTGGTGGTCTTCGACTGGGACGGGACGCTGATGGACTCGCCGCGGCGCATCATCCATTGCCTGCGCCGCGCGGCCCGCGAGCACGGTCTTCCCGAGCGCGAGGAAAGCGCGCTGCGTGGCATCATCGGGCTGGGGGTGCAGGCGGCGGTACGTCAGCTCCACCCCGAACTGGACGACGCCGGGATACAGGCGTTCGCCGCGAGCTACCGCCAGTGCTACCTGGAGGCCACGGATGCCCCGGACGAGCCGCTTTACCCCGGCGTGGAGGCGCTGCTGGAGGACCTGGACCGGCGCGAGATCCTGCTGGCGGTAGCCACGAGCAAATCCCGCGCCGGGCTCGACCGGACGCTGGCGGCCAGTGGACTGGGCCCCCGCTTCGTGGCCACCGTGACCAGTGACGAGCAGCCGTCCAAGCCCGCCCCCGCGATGCTGGAGGACCTGTTGCGGCGTACGGGGGTCGCCCGCGAGCGGGCGCTGATGGTGGGCGACAGCATCTACGATCTGCAGATGGCGCGGGCGGCCGGGGTACGGGCGGTGGGGATCACCCACGGGGCCCATTCGGATGCGCGCCTCGCCGCCGAGGAACCGGCGGCGCTGGTGCCGGACATTCCCGCGCTGCACCGCCGACTGATGGAACCGTGACGGAACGCGGATCAGTGTTTCCCTGGAAGAGGACGAACGAGATGGGATGGTCGAAAGACGACAAGCCGGGCTGGGAACGTGAAACCCTGGAGAACCTGGTCCAGGCGCAGGTCATCGAACAGCGCCGCGCGCGCCGCTGGGGCATCTTTTTCAAGATCCTGCTGTTCGCCTATCTGTTCGCCCTGCTGATCCTGGTGCGGGGCGACGGCTTCGACAGCTGGTTCGAAACCGACAGGAAACCCGGGGAACACGTGGCCGTGGTGGACGTGGACGGCATGATCGCGGCCTCGGCCCGCGCCAATGCGGAGGACCTTACCCGGACGCTCCAACGGGCGTTCGAGGATGACGGCACGCAGGCGGTGATGCTGCGCATCAACTCCGGTGGCGGCAGTCCGGTCCAGGCCGGGATCATCCACGACGAACTGCTGCGCCTGAAGGAGGAACACGAAGACATCCCCCTGTACGCGGTGATCGGCGACATCGGGGCTTCGGGCGCGTATTACATCGCGGTAGCGGCGGACGAGATCTACGCCGACCGCGCCAGCCTGGTGGGCTCCATCGGCGTGCGTCTGGACAGCTTTGGCGTGGTGGACCTGATCGACAACATCGGTGTCGAGCGCCGGCTGTTCACCGCGGGCGAGAACAAGGCCTTCCTCGACCCGTTCCTGCCGCTGGAGCCGGACCATGTGGATCACATGGAAGGCCTGATCACGGATGTCCATCAGCAGTTCATCGATGTGGTCCGTGCCGGACGCGGCGAACGTCTGGACGAGGACGCCGATATTTTCAACGGCCTCACCTGGACCGGCGAACGGTCCGTGGAGCTCGGGCTGACCGACGGTCTCGGCAATCCGCGCAGCGTGGCTCGCGACGTCATCGGTATCGAGGAGATGGTGGAATTCCGTCCGCGCCGCACGCCCATCCAGCTGTTCCTGGAGGACCTGGGCACGGTGGTGATGCAGCAGGTGCTGAATCTGGAATCCACGCCTCAGTGGCGATGAGCCGGTGAGCCGGAACCCGGCAGGGGCTGGGCCGCCCCGCGGACTCCATGTCCGGTGGGCGCGCGCCTCAGTCGCTGGTGTCGATGCGCGTGACGCGCGCGATCATGCCGACGACCGGGTGATCAAGATAGAACAGGTCGTCGCCCGAATTCATCCGCTGATGGCCCCGGACGGCAATGGCGCCATTGCCGGCGGTCGCGTCATGGAAGATCAGGTCGGTCTCCAGATGCAGGAAACGACCGACCCAGACCCGCAAACGGCCTTCGAGTTCGTGACGTTCCTCTGCCGGTTCCTGCAGGATCGGCGAGGCCGGACCGCGATCGTCGTACAGCGGCGTGCGGCGCTCGAGCGGGCGCCCCTCACGTACCGTCAGCCACGGCGTGGAGGCATGGTCCCGGCCGCGCTGGTCCCAGGCGAGGGTGGCTATCAGGCGGCTGTCGCGATCGTCCTCGATGCGCCGGACCACATGGCCAAGGTCGAAGCCCCGGCGCGAATGCCGGTAGGTCCCTTCGCCGATCGGGCCGGATCCCGGCGATGGCTGCAACGCGGCCCCCGTGGTTTCCAGTAACCGGCGGCCTTCTTCGGTCAGGTGCTGGAAGATCACCAGCTCGATGCGGTACTCACGCCCGACCTGGGCCAGCGCCGGGCCGGCGGGCGCCAGCCAGGGCAGGGCCACCAGCGTGCCCAGCAGCCGGCGCCGACCGGGGCTGTGCGGACCGGACCGGACGTCGGTCGTCGGGGACTCGCGATGTTTGCGTGACATTCAGGCCGCCTCCTGGTTGCGGCTGATGGTGTTCAACAGGCGGTGAACCGCCTCGGTTCGGGCTTCCAGCGTCTCCATGCTGCCATGGAAGTGGAAGGCCTTCTGTCCGTCCAGACGATACCCCTGCGGGTCCGACTGCACCAGTTCCACCAGGGCCCCGATGTCCAGATCGGGATCCGTTCCAAAGACCAGGCGACCGCCGGCCGGCCCCATCTCCAGCTTGCGGATGCCCAGCGGCGTCAGGCGCAAACGCAGGCGTGCCGCCGCGAACAGGGTGCGCGCCGGATCCGGCAGCAGGCCGAAGCGGTCGACCAGCTCCACTTCCAGATCACGCAGGGCGTCCTCGGAATCGGCGTTGCTGATCCGCTTGTACAGGATCAGCCGGGTATGCACGTCGGGGACGTATTCGTCCGGGAGCAGCGCCGGCATTCCCAGCTCGACCTCGGTCCCGGTTGGCTCGGGAGCCTCCAGCTCGGGCATCTTGCCGGAGCGCAGCGCGCTCACCGCGCGGTTGAGCAGGTCGTTGTACATGTTGAAGCCGACCTCGGTGATCTGCCCGCTCTGCTCGTCACCCAGCAGCTCGCCGGCACCGCGGATCTCCAGGTCGTGTGAAGCGAGGGTAAAGCCGACTCCCAGGTCTTCCAGCGAGGCGATCGCCTCGAGGCGCTTCTTCGCGTCCGCGCTGAGGCTCTTCCACGGCGGGGTCAGGAGATAGGCGTAGGCGCGGTGATGCGAGCGGCCGACGCGCCCGCGCAGCTGGTGCATCTGCGCCAGACCCAGCTTGTCGGCGCGGTTCATCACGATGGTGTTGGCAGTGGGCACGTCGATCCCGGTCTCGATGATGGTGGAGCAGACCAGGATGTTGTAGCGACGGTGATAGAAATCGAGCATCACCTGTTCCAGCTCGCTCTCGCGCATCTGGCCATGCGCCACGCCGACCCGCGCCCCGGGCAGCAGTTCACGCACCTGCGCGGCGGTCTTGTCGATGGTGTTGACCTCGTTGTGCACGAAGTACACCTGTCCGCCGCGCCGGATCTCGCGCAGGCAGGCCTCCTGGATGACCGCGTCGTTCCATTCGTTGACGAAGGTCTTCACCGCCAGACGCTCGCGCGGCGGGGTGGTGATGACCGACAGGTCACGCAGCCCGGCCAACGCCATGTTGAGCGTGCGCGGTATCGGGGTGGCGGTCATGGTCAGCATGTCCACCTGAGCGCGCAGCTTCTTCAGGGCCTCCTTGTGGCGCACGCCGAAGCGCTGCTCCTCATCGACGATCACCAGCCCGAGATTGTCGATCTTCAGGTCCTTCTGCAGCAGCTTGTGAGTGCCGATGACGATGTCGACCTTCCCTTCGCGCAGGCCCTCGAGCACGGTTTCCTGCTGTTTGGCCGAGCGGAACCGCGACAGCGATTCGATCTGCACCGGCCAGTCGGCGAAGCGGTCGATGAAGTTCTGGTGGTGCTGCTGCGCGAGCAGGGTAGTGGGCACCAGAACCACCACCTGCTTGTGGTTCTGCACCGCGACGAAGGCGGCGCGCATCGCCACTTCGGTCTTGCCGAAGCCCACGTCGCCGCAGATCACCCGGTCCATCGGCTGATCCGCGGCCATGTCGGACAGCACGGCATCGATCGCCTGCTGCTGGTCGAGGGTCTCCTCGAACGGGAAGCCGGCGGCGAAGGCGTGATATTCGGGGGTCTCGGTCTCGAACACCGTGCCCTGCGTTGCGGCCCGGCGGGCATGGATATCCAGCAGCTCCGCGGCCACGTCGCGGGCCTTCTCCGCGGCCTTGCGCCGGGCCTTGCTCCACTGCTCGCTGCCGAGGCGGTGCAGCGGAGCGTGTTCGGCATCGGCCCCGGCGTAACGGCTGATCAGATGCAGCGAGGAAACCGGCACGTACAGCCGCGCCCCATCGGCATACTCGAGGGTGAGGAATTCGGAGGGCTGGCCGTTGATCTCCATGGTCTGCAGGCCCAGATAACGGCCCACGCCCTGTTCCTCGTGCACCACCGGGGCGCCAATGGTCAGATCGGAGAGGTTCTGGATCACCGCCTCCGCGTCGCGGGTCGGGCGCGCCCGCCGCCGGGTCTGGCGTGCGCGCTCGCCCATCAGGGCGGATTCGGGGACGACGATGCGGTCATCCGGCAGCCGGAATCCTGCCGCCAGTGTACCGACGGTCACGTGCAGCCCCGGTTCGCTCGCGAGGAAGTCCTCCCAGCCAGCCACCGCATGATGGTCCAGGCCGTGATCCCGCAGCAGGGTCAGCAGGGCCTCGCGGCGTCCGGCGGACTCGGTGGTCACCAGCACACGCGGGCCTCCGGAGAGCACGTCCTGCAGCCGCCGCGCCGGGTCGTCGCGGGCGGGTTCCAGGGCCATGTCGGGGTGATCCTCGCACTGGAATCTCACCTCGCGCCCGCGCCCGGCGGGCAGGGGAGCGGGGTTGGCTCCCAGGGCGAGCCCGGACGTGTCCCCCAGTGCTCCGGCCAGCGCCTCGGGGTTGAGATACAGCTCGTCCGGAGGGAGCAGGGGCCGGTCCACCTGATGACGCAGCTGGTCATAGCGCTGGAAGACCTCGTCGGCGAACTGTCCGGCCGCGGTGGCGATGTCGCCCACCTGCACCACGCGGGCCTGCGGGCAGTAGTCGAACACCGTATCCAGCGCTTCGAAGAACAGCGGCAGATAGGATTCGATGCCCGGCGGCACAAGTCCTTCCGAGATGTCGCGATAGATCGGGTGGCTGCCGGGATCACCTTCGAAACGGGTGCGGTAGCGGCTACGAAATTCCCGGATCGCCTCTTCATGCAGCGGAAATTCGTGGCTGGGCAGGATCTCGAGGCGCTCGGTGGTCTCGGTGGAGCGCTGGGATTCCGGGTCGAAATGACGCAGCGAGTCGATCTCGTCGTCGAGGAACTCGATGCGCACGGGCTGCTCCGCGCCCATCGGGAACAGATCCAGGATCTCCCCGCGCACCGCGAATTCGCCGTGGCTGATCACCTGCTGTACCGGGTTGTAGCCCGCCTGAACCAGGTCCTCGCGCAGCTGCATGCGGTCGAGACGCTGACCCTTGTGCAGCGCGATGCCCTGTTCCGCCAGCCACTGGCGCGGGGGCAGGCGCTGCATCAGGGTGGCGACCGGCATCAGGATGATCCCGCGTTCGAGTCCGGGCAGGCGGTACAGGGTGCGCAGCCGCTCGGAGATGATGTCCTCGTGGGGCGAGAACACGTCGAACGGCAGGGTCTCCCAGTCGGGCAGGCGCAGCAGGGGGATGTCCTGCCCGGCGGTGAAGAACGACCACTCTTCCTCCCACTGGTCCGCGGCCTCGTTGGATTCCGTGATCACCAGCAGCGGGTGCGGGAAATCCGCGGCGGCCCGCGCCAGTGCCAGCGTGCTGGCGCTCGCTCCCAGGCCGGTCCAGGTCTCGAACCCGGAGCGGGGAAGGCGGCCGGGATTCAGGGGGTTGCGCAGTTCTTCGGACATGCGGTGTGAAGCTTCCGGAATGGCGGACGCGGCATTATACGGATTCCGCGCTTACGATTCCGGGTCGATGTAGCGCTTCAGGATGGGATCGTAGGCGTCGATGCGCCGGTCCCGCAGGAACGGCCACATGCGCCGGACAGTGTCCACACGGGCGATGTCCAGGGTAAACGCCAGGACCTCGGGCGCCTGCTCGCCGGCGCGGGCGAGAAATTCGCCCTGCGGGCCGGCCACAAAGCTGCTGCCCCAGAAATGGGCGCCGGCAGACGCGCCCGAAGGGTCGCGTTCGTGCCCGGTGCGATTGCACGCGACGAGCGGCAGACCGTTGGCCACCGCGTGCCCGCGCTGAACCGTGATCCAGGCCTCGCGCTGGCGTTCGCGTTCGTCCGGGGTATCCTCCGGATCCCAGCCAATGGCCGTGGGGTAGATCAGTACCTCGGCCCCGGACAGGGCCATGATCCGGGCCGCTTCGGGGTACCACTGGTCCCAGCAGACGAGCACGCCCAGCCGGCCGACGGAAGTATCGATCGGCCTGAAGCCGGTATCGCCGGGGGCGAAGTAGAACTTCTCGTAATAGCCCGGATCGTCGGGGATGTGCATCTTGCGGTACGTGCCCACCAGGCGCCCGTCGCTTTCCAGCACCACCGCGGTGTTGTGGTAGAGGCCGGGTGCGCGGCGCTCGAACAGCGACCCCACCAGCACCACGCCGTGGCGCCGGGCGATCTCGCCGAGGCGGCGGGTGGAGGGGCCGGGGATCGGCTCGGCGCGATCAAAGGTCGCGGCGTCCTCGGTCTGGCAGAAGTAGGGGCCGGTGTGCAGCTCGGCCAGCACGACCAGCCGTGCGCCACCGGCCGCGGCCTCCGCCACCGCGTCCTCGGTGGCCTGAAGGTTGGCGTCGACGCTGCCGGCATCACGGTGCTGGACCAGTGCGGCCGGCAGGGGCGCCCGGCGTTCGGGACGGGGGGCGGCGGTCATGCGCTGGCGGCTTCGTCTTCCTCCGGGATGCCGAGGGCGCCCCGCGGATAATGCATGGTCAGACAGTGCAGGCTGCCACCCTGACGCAGTACCGCACGGGCGTCCAGCAGCAGGATGTCCCGTCCGGGAAAGGCCTCGGCCAGACGCTCGCGGGCCACGGCATCGGCCGGATCATCGTGCGCCGGCACCAGCACCGCGCCGTTGAGCAGAACGAAATTGGCGTAGGTGGCCGGCAGGCGCCGGCCGGCATGCTCCAGAGGCCGCGGCCAGGGCAGGGGGATCAGGTGGTAGGGCTCGCCCGAGGCCTGATGCAGTGCCTCGAGTTGTCGCTCCATCGCCGCCAGTTCCGCGTAGTGCGGGTCTTCGGGGTCGTCGCAGTGCTGGTAAGCGATGGTGTCCGGGGCGCAGAAGCGCGCCAGGGTGTCGATGTGGCCATCGGTGTCATCGCCTTCCAGATGGCCGTGCTCCAGCCAGAGGATCCGCCGGGCGCCCAGGTGCTGGCGCAACGCGGCCTCGATGGTTGCATCGTCGAGCTCCGGATTGCGACCGGCGTGGCGCAGGCAGGAGCGGGTCACCAGCAGGGTGCCCTGACCGTCACTCTCGATGCTGCCCCCCTCCAGCACCAGGGGGACATCTTCCACCGGGCTGGTGCCGAAGACCCCCTGCGCGGCGAGCGCGGCGGTGATCGCATCGTCCCGGTCGGCCGGATATTTGCCGCCCCAGCCATTGAAGGTGAAGTCCAGCAGATGTGGCCGGCCCTGGTGATACACCGTGATCGGGCCGTGATCGCGCGCCCAGGTGTCGTTGGAATCGGCGAGCGCGAACCACAGACGGTCGCTGCGGATACCGGCTTCCACCAGCAGCCCGGAAAACGACTCGATATGTTCGGGATCGCGGGCCACGATCAGGACCGGTTCGTACTGGCTGATGGTGGCCGCAAGTCGGGCGAACACCGGCTCGACCTCCTCCAGGCTGTCGGCCCAGTCGCTGTCCGCATGCGGCCAGGTCAGCTGAATACCCGCATGCGGCTCCCATTCCGCCGGCAGCCGGCGGATATTTTCGTGTCCGGTTTCCAAGGCGGCGTCAGTCGTCGTTGCCGTGCACGATGGTGTGGATCACCCAGCGATCCTCGAACACCACCGAAAAACTGTCGTAGTCCCAGCGGGTGATCGGTGGCTCGCCCACGGTCGGGTGCCGGGTTGCCGGCTCGCCGTAACGGCCGCGTACCGTTTCCTTGGTCTGCCCGCGAGTTGGCACGCTCTCGCGTTCCTTGATGGTGAACGAACCGTCCTCGAGCCGCAGGATGTCGGCCTGGGCGGTTCCGGCAAGCCCCGCGCCGCCGGCGAGAAGGAGGGCGACAAGCACTCCGGACGCACGGTGGATCGGGGATCGGGAGGCAACGCGTTTCCCTGGCATGGCCATGTCTCCGTCTGGATGTGGGTCCCGGGGTCGGACCGGGCTGGCTCGCACTTATAGTAGGGGAATACGGGATTTTGTGCATCCGCGCCTTGCCCCGGAAAACCCGGGGTGCCCTGCGCGAGCGTGTACATCGATCATTGTTTCCTCGGGGGATGGGCGGACGTTCGCAGTTCTGGCATTCTTGCCGAATGTTCCGACCCCTGTCCGTTGCGATCGGCCTGCGCTACACGCGCGCCAAACGTCGCAATCACTTTATTTCGTTCATCTCCGTGGTCTCGATCCTTGGCCTGATCCTGGGCGTGATGGCGCTGATCACGGTGCTGTCGGTGATGAACGGCTTCGAGAAGGAGCTGCGCGAGCGGATCCTCGGCATGGCGTCGCACGCCACACTGGAGGAGAGCCGACGGGCCCTGGCGGACTGGGAAAGCGTGAAGGAGCGCGTGCTCGCCGCCGACGAACGCGTGCAGGCCGCGGCCCCCTACGTCCAGCGCGAGGCCATGCTGAGTGCACGCAACCGGATTTCCGGCGGCATGATCCGGGGTGTGGATCCGGCACTGGAGCTGGAAGTGGCGCCGATCGGCGAGCACATGGAGGAGGGGGCGCTGGAACAGCTCGAAGGCGGCGCCTACCGCATCATCCTGGGCCGCGAGCTGGCCGCGGAACTGCAGGTGCGGGTGGGTGAATCGCTGATCCTGATGGCCCCGCAGGCGAGCGTGTCTCCCGCCGGGGTGATGCCGCGCATGCGGCGCTTCGAGGTGGTCGGGCTGTTCGAGGTCGGCATGTATGAATACGACCGGGGTACGGCCTTCATCCATCTGGACGACGCCCGCGCGGTGTTCCGCACCGGCGAGGACGTATCCGGGCTGCGCCTGCGCGTGGACGACATGATGCAGGCGGGCCGGATCGCTCAGGACCTGACGCGCGAACTCAACGGCGCCTATTTCATCTCCGACTGGACCCGGCAGCATGCGAATCTGTTCCGGGCGATCCAGATCGAGAAGATGGTGATGTTCATCATCCTGTCGCTGATCGTCGCCGTGGCGGCCTTCAACATCGTGTCCACGCTGATCATGCTGGTCACCGACAAACAGGGCGATATCGCGATCCTGCGCACCCTCGGGATGCCACCCTCCGGCATCATGGCGGTATTCGTGGTTCAGGGGATGGTGATCGGTCTGTTCGGGATCCTTCTGGGGACGGCGGCGGGTGTTGCGCTGGCGCTCAACATCGACGTGGTCGTGCCGTTCATCGAGCAGGTGACCGGGGTCGAATTCCTGTCCGCCGATGTCTATTACATCAGCGATCTGCCATCGGAACTGGATCCGGCGGATGTGCTGCGCGTGGGCGGGGTGGCGTTCCTGCTGACCGTGCTGGCGACCCTGTTCCCGGCCTGGCGCGCGGCACGGACTCAGCCGGCGGAGGCGCTGCGCCATGACTGATCACGACGTGCATGCAACGGTGCTGGAGGCGCGGGGTCTGGAGCGCCGCTTTCGCGACGGCAAGTTGGACGTGACCGTGCTCGGCGGGGTGGATTTCGCCCTGGAGCCCGGCGCGCTGGTGGCAATCATCGGCGCCTCCGGCAGCGGCAAGAGCACGCTCCTGCATCTGCTCGGCGGCCTGGACCGTCCGACCGCCGGCGAAGTCCGGCTGCTGGGCACGCCCTGGTCCGGGATGAGCGAGGCCCGTCGCGGGCGCCTGCGCAACCGCCATCTGGGCTTCGTGTACCAGTTCCACCATCTCCTGCCCGAGCTGACGGCGGCGGAAAATGTCGCCATGCCGCTGCTGATCCGCCGAACCTCGGGGCCGCAGGCACGTCGCGAGGCGCTGCACTGGCTGGAACAGGTGGACCTGGGTGATCGTGCGGAGCACAAGCCCGCGGAGCTTTCCGGTGGCGAGCGGCAGCGCGTCGCCATTGCCCGGGCGCTGGTGACACGACCCTCGGCGATCCTCGCGGACGAGCCCACCGGCAATCTCGACCAGGAACGGGCACAGCACGTGTTCGCGCTGCTGCGGGAAATGAACCGCGCCACGGGCACGGCGCTGGCCCTGGTGACCCACGACACCACGCTGGCCGCGCAGATGGACCGTTCGGTTCACCTGGTCAAGGGACACCTGCAGGGCAACGGCGACTGAGCACGGCGGTACGCCGGGTCAATGCGGGCGCGAATGGTCGTCGCCGTCGGAACGAGTGCCGGAAGCCCGGGAGTCCGCTTCCGGTTCGGCGGCCTTCGTCTCGCGTGATTCCCGCGGGGCTTCCGGATCCACCGGGGTGCGGGAGAAGACCTCGCGCAGCTCGGCCTCGCGCTCGCGCCGCTGGCGTGCGAGATAGCGCCGATGGCGCACGCGCTGGATCACGTTCAGGCGCCAGAGACCTCGCACCAGCAGATAGCCGGCCAGGCCTGCCACCGCGCCCAGTACCAGTGACCCGGTCGTCAACGGCTTCCATACCGTCAGCATCTCGGTGGCGAACCATTCCCAGGTGATCTCGGTGCTGAATTCGCGCCGTTCTTCGCCCAGGAGCTTGCGGCCCACGGTATAGGCCGTATACAACATTGGGGGCATGGTCACCGGGTTGGAAATCCACACCAGGATGACCGAGATGGGCAGGTTGACCCGGGCCAGAATGGCGATCGCACCCGCGATCAGCATCTGCATCGGGAGTGGCAGGAAGGCCACGAACAGCCCCACGGCAAAAGCACCGGCCACGGAGCGGCGGTTGAGATGCCACAGATCCGGCGAGCGCAGGCGGGGCCCCAGCGGGGCCAGCGCACGGTGTCCCCGCAGGCGGTCCATGCCGGGGAACAGCTTCTTGATGATGTGTCGGGCCATGGTCTCGGGTTCGACTCCTGCCGGCCTTGCGCGTCACCGCCTGGGGCAGGTGGACCCTACCCCGTGGATGCCCCGCGGACAATGCCGGGGCGGACATGATTCCCTTCGCCGCGGGTTTTGTGGCCGTTCTGTGGCTGGTGCACCAGCTGCCGGCCCTGCCGCCACCGTGGATCTTCGTGGCGCTCGCCACCACTCTGGTCGCTTCCATGATAACGCGCCGTCCGGTGGCACTGTCCGCGGTCCTGGCGGGGAGCCTCGCGGGGCTGCTGCTGGGAACCGTTCATGCCACGACCTGGCTGGACCGGGTGGTGACGCAGGTCGAACCGGAGTCCACGCTGAGTGGCCGGGTCGTGGACCTGCCGCGCCACGGCGAACGGAGCTCGCGATTCCATCTGGCGACGCATGGCGACCCACCGCGCCGGCTGGAGGTCTCGGTCTACCCCCCGCGGGCGGATGTCGGGGCCGGGGACGTGCTGCGCCTGAAGGGGCGCCTCTATCCACCGCAGGGCCGTGCCAATCGTGCCGGCTTCGACCGTGAGGCGTGGTTCTATCGCTCAGGCCTCCATGGTCGCCTGAACGTCTCGGCCGCTGACCTGCGTCATGCGGTCGATGACACGGCCCCGGGGGCCCTGCGCGGAGCCCTGCACCGACAGCGCGCCACGCTCCGGGGCCGCCTGCAGGCCGCCGCTCCGGAACTGCGCCACCCGGGACTGGTGCAGGCGCTGGTGATCGGCGAGCGCAGCGGCATGACGGATGCCGAATGGACCGCCTTCCTGCAGACCGGCACCAATCACCTGATGGCGATCTCGGGGTTGCACGTGGGCCTGGTGGCGGGGTTCTCAGCCCTGCTGGCCACGCTGCTCTGGCGTCATGTGGCCGGCGTACGGGAACGCTGGCCCCGCCGCGTGCTGGCGGCCACCGCGGCGGCCCTGGCCGCGCTGGGATATGCGGCGCTGGCGGGTTTCAGCATCCCCACCCAGCGCGCTCTGCTGATGCTGCTGGCGGTGCTGGCTGCGTTGCTGCTGGGGCGGGGCGGAGCCCCGTGGCGGGCGCTGGTGCTGGCAGCGCTCATCATCCTGATCCGTGACCCGCCCGGCGTACTGGCGCCGGGCTTCTGGTTCTCGTTTGGTGCCGTGGCGGTGATCCTCGGCCTGCTTCAGGGGCGCCGCGCTCGCCCCGGGCTGCGCGAAGCCATGGCGATCCAGGTGCTGCTGGCGCTCGCCATGCTGCCGCTGGCGCTGGCATGGTTCCAGCTGGGATCGTGGATCGCGCCGCTGGCCAACATCGTTGCCGTCCCGTTGATCTCCTTTGTGGTGCTCCCGGCACTGCTGACAGGGGCCGGACTGGCCATGCTGTGGCCGCCCCTGGGCGGCCCGCCGTTGTGGCTCGGCGATGCGGTGCTGGGGCTGCTGGTAACGCTGCTGCAGGCCCTGGCCGACCTGCCGGCCGCGGTGGCCGAACGGGGCGTTCCGCTGGCGGCGGCCCTGCTCGCCGGCCTGGCGGTAATTCTTCTGCTCCTGCCCGGACGTCGCCGGATGGCCCCCTGGGTGCTGCTGGCGGCCCTGCCGCTGGGCTTGCCCCTGCGCCCGGACCTGTCCCACGGCGAGCTGCGGGCGGAATTGCTGGATACCGGGCACGAGGCGGTGGTGTTGCTGGAGACCCGCAACCACGTGGTGGTCTACGGGCCGGGGCGTGCCCGCGACGTGGAATCGGCCTTGCTGCCTGCGCTGCGGGCACGCCAGCGAAACCGGGTCGACCGGGTCATCGTGGCCGACGGGCTGCTTGACGACAGCGGGTCGCGCGCCGCCGCACTGCAGGCCCTGACCGCGGCCGTGGAGGTCGAGCGGGTGCTGCACCGTGACGAGCGACACCCCCGACGGATCGGCGAGTCCGGTCCGGTCTATCGGGCCTGCCGGGCCGGGCAGCAGTGGCAACGGGACGGGGTAGTGTTTCGCGTCCTGCACCCACCGCCCGGCTGGGACGCCTCGCGCGCCGCCAGTTGCGTGCTGCGAATCGAGACCGCCGGCGGCGCAGTGTTGCTGACCGGCGGGTTGCGCGGACTCGGTGCGGCGGTGCTGGGCCACGAAACGCCCGACGAGGACCTGCAGGCACGCCTGCTGGTGACCGCCGAACCCGCGATGGCCATCGACAACGGGGAGGGGCTGGCCGGGGTGCGGGCACCCACCCGCTGGCTGGCGGGCACGATGCCCGACGGTCCCGACAGGCCTGGCCCCGTCGACCTGCGTGCCACGGCCACGGACGGGGCCCTGCGCCTGCGGGCCGGAACCGCCTGGGAGGCGGGCGCGGGCTGGCGGAACGAACGTCGCCGGTTCTGGCAACGGCCGCACCCCTGAACGACCGAGGCAATCCATGTCACTCCAAGCCAGGGAAACCCTGATCAATGTACACGCTCGCGTTGGCACCCCGGGTTTTCCGAGACAAGGCGTGGCGCGCAGCCGGTAGTGGTTCTACCGGCAAGTGCCGCAACGCAGGATCGGGGAACCCGGGGTGCCAACCCCGAAGGGGCTCGGCCGCTTTTGAGCGCGCACGGCGTTGCGGCTCCCTTGTGCAGAATGACTGCACGGCGGTCACCGCGCCTTGTTCGCACGCAAAAGCGACTCGAGCGCGAGTGTGTACATTGATCAGAGTTTCCCTAGACTGGGCGGATGAATGATTTTGCTTCCGATACGATTCGCCCCGTCCGCTTTGCCGACGACCGTCTTTGGCTGCTGGATCAGCGCCGTCTGCCCGCGGAGGAAACCTTCCTGGCTCTGGATGATGCCCCGGCGGTGGCGGACGCGATCCGCGAGATGGTGGTGCGCGGGGCACCGGCGATCGGCATCACCGCGGCGTTCGGGGTGGTGCTGGCCTGTCATCGGGCGCTGCAGGCCTCGGACTGGCGCGAGCGCGTGGGCGCCGACATCGCGACCCTGCGGGGGGCACGACCCACCGCCGTGAACCTGTTCTGGGCGCTGGACCGGATGCAGGCGGTGGTCGCGGCCGCCGGAAGCGCCCGGGCCGCGCTGACCGCGACGCGCGAGGAAGCCATGGCGATGCTGGAAGCCGACATCGCCGGCAACCGCGAGCTCGGGGCCCATGGCGCCGCGCTGATCGAACCGGGCCGCGCCGTGCTGACCCATTGCAACACCGGTTCCCTGGCGACCGGGGGCTACGGCACCGCGCTGGGAGTGATTCGGGCCGCCTGGGACCACGGGCGCATCACCGGGGTCTACGCCGACGAGACCCGTCCCTGGATGCAGGGCAGCCGGCTTACGGCCTGGGAGCTGGTGCATGACGGGATTCCGGTGACCCTGCTGTGCGAAGGCGCCGCGGCGCGGCTGCTGCAGAGCGGCGAGGTCGGCTGCGTGGTGGTGGGCGCGGATCGCATTGCGGCCAATGGCGACACCGCCAACAAGATCGGTACGTACGGGCTGGCATTGCTGGCGCGAGCGCACGGCGTGCGTTTCATGGTCGCCGCTCCGGTCGCCACCATCGATTATGCAACCCCCGCCGGCGATGCCATCCCGATCGAACAGCGCGATGCCGGTGAAGTACTGACGCTCGCGGGCCAGCCCCTGGCAGCCGCCGGGGCCGCCGCCTACAACCCGGCATTCGATGTCACTCCCGCCGGGCTGATCGACGCCATCGTGACCGAGCGGGGAGTGCTCGAGAACCCCGACGCCGAACGCCTGGCGGCCTGGCGGCCGGACCCCGGAGATACCCCCGAACCGCGGGGCGTTCACGAGGGAACCTGACCGCCCCGGCAGGGCGCCTCCGGCGGGGGAATATGGTATGATCGCGGGCTTGTTCTAACGGACGGCGTGACCCATCGATGGCTGAATTCGCCAAGGAAATCTTCCCGGTCAATCTCGAAGACGAGATGCAGCAGTCCTACCTCGATTACGCGATGAGCGTGATCGTGGGACGCGCACTCCCCGACGTGCGCGACGGCCTCAAGCCCGTCCATCGTCGTGTGCTCTACGCCATGCGCGAACTGGGCAACGACTGGAACAAGCCGTACAAGAAATCGGCCCGCGTGGTCGGTGACGTGATCGGTAAATACCACCCGCACGGCGACTCGGCCGTATACGACGCCATCGTCCGCATGGCGCAGTCGTTCTCGATGCGCTACATGCTGGCCGACGGACAGGGCAACTTCGGCTCGATCGACGGCGATTCGCCGGCCGCGATGCGCTATACCGAAGTGCGGATGGCGCGCATCGCCACCGAGCTGCTGGCCGACATCGACAAGGAAACGGTCGATTTCGTCGACAACTACGACGGTTCCGAACAGGAGCCCTCGGTCCTGCCCGCGAAGTTCCCCAACCTGCTGGTGAACGGCTCCTCCGGGATCGCCGTGGGCATGGCGACCAACATCCCGCCGCACAACCTGCGCGAGGTCATCCATGCCTGCGTGGCGCTGATCGACCACCCCGAGATCGATGTCGACGGCCTGATGGAATACCTGCCGGGCCCGGATTTCCCCACCGCCGGGATCATCAACGGCGTCGAGGGGATCCGCGAGGCCTACCGCACCGGGCGCGGTCGGGCGGTGATCCGTGCGCGTTCGCACGTGGAGCCGCTGGAAGGCGGGCAGCGCGAGGCCATCGTGGTCACCGAGCTGCCGTACCAGGTGAACAAGGCGCGCCTGACCGAGAAGATCGCCGAGCTGGTCAAGGAAAAGCGCATCGAGGGCATCTCCGAGCTGCGCGACGAGTCCGACAAGGACGGCATGCGCCTGGTCATCGAACTCAAGCGCGGCGAGATGAGCGAGGTGGTGCTCAACCACCTGTACATGCACACCCAGATGCAGAACGTGTTCGGCATCAACCTGGTGGCGCTGGTCGACGGCCAGCCGAAGGTGCTGGACCTGCGCCAGATCCTCGAGGCGTTCCTGCGCCACCGCCGCGAGGTAGTGACCCGCCGGACCATCTTTGATCTGCGCAAGGCACGCGATCGGGCCCATGTACTGGAAGGGCTGGCGATCGCGCTGGCCAACATCGACCCGGTGATCGAACTGATCCGCAACGCGCCCAATCCGGCCGAAGCGAAAGCCGGCCTGCTGGCGCGCAGCTGGCCGCCGGGCATGGTGGAAGGGATGCTCGACCGCGCCGGGGCCGCGGCCTCGCGCCCGGAAGACCTGCAAGCCGAATTCGGCATGGGCGAGGACGGCTACCGCCTGTCCGAGACCCAGGCCCAGGCGATCCTCGACCTGCGCCTGCACCGCCTGACCGGTCTGGAACAGGACAAGATCGTCGACGAATATCGCCAGCTGCTGGATACCATCGAGGACCTGCTGGACATTCTCGGCTCGCCCGAACGCCTGCAGCAGGAGATACGGGGCGAGCTTCTGGGCGTGGCCGAGCGCTTCGGCGACGACCGCATGAGCGAGATCCGCGAGCAGCAGGCCAACCTGACGCTGGAGGATCTGATCGGCGAGGAGGACGTGGTCGTCACGCTGTCGCACGCCGGTTACGTGAAGTACCAGCCGGTGGCGGACTACCGCGCACAGCGGCGGGGCGGACGCGGCAAGGCGGCGGCCAGCTTCAAGGAAGAGGACTTCATCGACCGCCTGCTGGTGGCCAACACCCACGATACGGTGCTGTGTTTCTCCAGCCGCGGCCGGGTGTACTGGCTGAAGGTCTACGAGCTGCCACAGGGCTCGCGCGCATCCAGGGGCAAGCCCATCGTCAATCTGTTGCCTCTCGAATCCGACGAGCGCATCAATGCGATCCTCCCGGTGCGCAGCTACGATCCGGATCATTACGTGTTCATGGTCACCGCCCAGGGCACGGTCAAGAAGACGCCGCTGACGGACTTCTCGCGGCGGCGCGCCAGCGGCATCATCGCCGTGGATCTGCGCGAGGGCGACCACCTGGTGGACGTGTCGCTGACCGACGGCAGCCAGGACGTGATGCTGGTGACCACCGCGGGCAAGGCGGTGCGCTTCTCCGAGACCGACGTGCGCGCCATGGGTCGCACGGCCTGCGGGGTGCGCGGCGTGCGCATGGACGACGACCAGCGGGTGATCGCACTGCTCAACGTGGACGAAGGCGCGGCGCTGTTTGCCACCGAGAACGGCTACGGCAAGCGCACCCGCTTCGACGAGTTCCCGGTTCACCGACGCGGCGGCCAGGGCGTGATCGCGATCCAGACCGAAGGGCGCAACGGCCCTCTGGTAGGGGCCGCCCGGGTGCAGGAAGACGACGAGGCGATGCTGATCACCAATGGCGGCACGCTAGTACGCATGCCGGTGGAAGAGATTCCGCTGATCGGCCGCAACACCCAGGGCGTACGCCTGATCCGTCTGGATTCCGGCGAACAGCTGGTGGAACTGGCACGGGTGGCGCGCTTCGCCGGCGACGAGGACGACACTGACGCGGAAGCCGACACGGAGAATCAACAGTCGGCCGCCCCGGAAACGCACGAGGACGAGCCGCAGGGCGGCCGCGAACCCAGCGAAAAGGGAGATGAAGAATGAGCCGAATCTGGAACTTCAGCGCCGGCCCCGCGGCCCTGCCGCAGGCGGTGCTGGAACGGGCACGCGACGAGATGCTGGACTTCCACGGTACCGGGATGTCGGTGATGGAGATGAGTCATCGCGGCAAACCCTTCATGGAAGTCGCTGAAAAGGCGGAAGCCGATCTGCGCAAGCTGATGGGCATCCCCGACGACTACGCGGTGCTGTTCCTGCAGGGCGGGGCCACCGGCCAGTTCTCCGCGATCCCGATGAACCTGCAGACCGGCGGCCAGCCGATGGACTACATCGACACCGGCGCCTGGTCCGGAAAGGCCATCAAGGAAGCGCAGAAGGTCGGCCCGGTGAACATCGTCGCCAGTTCCCAGGCCGAGGGCTATGCGTCCATCCCCGAGCGTTCGACCTGGAAACTCGATCCGAACGCCGCCTACGTGCACTACACGCCGAACGAGACCATCGGCGGGGTGGAATTCCACGAGGTGCCCGACGTGGGCGACAAGCCGCTGGTGGCGGACATGTCCTCCACCATCCTGTCGCGTCCGATCGATGTCTCGAAGTTCGGCGTGATCTACGCCGGCGCCCAGAAGAACATCGGTCCGGCCGGCGTGACCGTGGTGATCGTGCGCAAGGACCTGCTGGAACGCGAGAAGGGCCAGGTACCCGCCGTCCTGGACTGGAAGCTGCAGGCCGACAACGACTCCATGTACAACACCCCGCCGACCTTCGGCTGGTATTTCGCCGGCCTGGTCTTCGAATGGCTGCTGGAACAGGGCGGGCTGGAAAAGATGGCCGAGATCAACCAGCGCAAGGCAGACAAGCTCTATCGTTTCATCGACAACTCGGCGTTCTATCGCAACCCGGTGGAGCCGAGTGCGCGTTCGTGGATGAACGTGCCGTTCATCCTCGCCGACGACAGCCTCGACGGTCCGTTCCTGAAGGAAGCCGACGCGGCCGGTCTGTCCTCGCTGAAGGGCCACCGCTCGGTGGGCGGCATGCGCGCGAGCATCTACAACGCAGTGCCTGAAGAGGCCGTCGACGCCCTGATCGAATTCATGGCGGATTTCGAGGAACGCCACGCCTGAAAAGGAGGTCGTGATGTACCGCGTCAAGACCTACAACAACATTGCGCTGCGGGGGCTGGAACGCTTCCCGCGCGAAACTTACGAAGTCGCCTCCGGTCTGGAAGACCCGGATGCGATCATGCTGCGCTCGCATGACCTGCACGGGGAGACCATCCCGGATTCGGTGCTGGCCGTGGGGCGCGCCGGCAGCGGGGTGAACAACATCCCCGTGCAGGATCTCACCGAGCGCGGCGTCGCGGTCTTCAATGCCCCCGGGGCCAACGCCAACGCGGTCAAGGAGCTGGTGATCGCGGGGCTGCTGCTGGGGGCACGCAACCTGGTCCCCGCGGCGGGTTACGTGCAGTCGCTGGACCCGGACGACTCGAGCTTCACCGAGGCGGTGGAACACGGGAAGAAGCGCTTCAGCGGCTTCGAACTGCCGGGGCGGCGGCTGGCCGTGCTCGGCCTGGGCGCGATCGGGGTCAAGGTGGCGAACGCCGCCCGGTCCATGGGGATGGAGGTCGTGGGCTTCGACCCCAAGATCACCGTGGAGAGCGCCTGGCAGATGGCATCGGACATCGAGCGCGCGCGTTCGGTGGATGCGGCGCTGGAAGGGGCGGATGCGGTCACGGTTCACGTACCCCTGACCGAAAACACGCAGAACCTGGTCAATGCCGAGCGCATCCGTTCGATGAACCCCGGCGCGATGGTGCTGAACATGGCCCGCGACGGGATCGTCGACGACGCCGCGGCCGGCGAGGCCCTCAACGAGGGCCACCTGCACGCCTACGTGACCGATTTCCCGGTCCCCGGCCTGCTGGATCACCCGCGGGTGATCACGCTGCCGCACCTGGGCGCGTCGACCACCGAGTCGGAAGAGAACTGCGCGGTGATGATCGCCGATCAGCTGCGTGACTATCTCGAGAACGGCAACGTCGTCAATTCGGTGAACCTGCCGACCCTGGTGCTGGAGCGCAAGGGGCAGGCGCGCATCGCAGTGGTCAACCGCAACCTGCCGGACCGTGTGGCGCAGATCTCGCATGTCATCGGTGAATCCGACATCAATATCCTGCATCTGATGAATGACTCGCGCGGGGACATCGCCTACACCATGCTGGACGTGGACGGACATCCCAGTCCGAGCACGCTGGATGCGCTATATGGCATCGACGGTGTACTGCGGGCGCGGGTGCTCTAGGTCGTGAGCGAAGGGGAGTCTCTCGCGTCGCTGCGCGCGCGGATCGATGCGATCGACGGCGAGTTGCTGGCCCTGCTCAGCGAGCGGGCCCGCTGCGCGGAATCGGTCGCGCGGGTCAAGCGCGACAACGGCGAGGAGCCGGTGTTCTACCGGCCGGAACGCGAAGCCGAGATCCTGCGTCGGGTGCGGGAGGAAAATCCGGGGCCGCTGGCGGATGACGTGATCGTCCGGCTGTTCCGGGAGATCATGTCCGAATGTCTGGCCCTGGAACACCCACTCACGGTGGCTTATCTGGGGCCGGAGGGGACCTTCACCCACCTGGCCGCGCGCAAGCATTTCGGCCATGCGGTCACGACCACGCCGCTGGCGTCCATCGACGCCGTGTTCGGCGCGGTGGAAACCGGGCGGGCGCAGTTCGGCGTGGTTCCGATCGAGAACAGTTCCGAGGGCGTGGTCACGCATA
The DNA here is from genome assembly GCF_000381385.1 of Thioalkalivibrio sp. ALE10. NCBI lineage: Bacteria > Pseudomonadati > Pseudomonadota > Gammaproteobacteria > Chromatiales > Ectothiorhodospiraceae > Thioalkalivibrio > Thioalkalivibrio sp. ALE10. The sequence continues at coordinate 28,585 of NZ_KB906454.1, read as the reverse complement.
CGGTGGACTGCTTCATGGACTCGTCGCTGCAGATCTGCGGCGAGGTCGTGACGCCGATCCACCATCACCTGCTGTCGCAGAGTGCCGATCTCGGCGAGGTCCGCCAGGTACTGGCCCATGCCCAGGCTCTGGCGCAGTGCCGTGAGTGGCTGGATACCTGGCTGCCACACGCCGAGCGTCATGCGGTGGCCAGCAACGCCCGCGCGGCGGAACTGGCGGCCGGGGATGGGTCCGCGGCGGCGATTGCGTCGCGCGTGGCGGCGGAGCACTACGGGGTTCCGGTGCAGGTGGAGCACGTGGAGGACCGCGCCGACAACACCACCCGGTTCCTGATCATCGGCACGGCCACCACCCGTCCCAGCGGCGCGGACCGTACGTCGATCATGCTGAGCACGGCCAACCGGCCGGGCTCGCTGTATGCGTTGCTGAAGCCGATCGCCGAGGCCGGCATCAGCCTCACGCGCATCGAATCCCGTCCCTCGCGCTGTGCGCAGTGGACCTACGTGTTCTTCCTCGACCTGCTGGGACACCAGGAGGACCCGGAAATCGCCGGGTGCCTGGAACAGCTGAAGGAGACCGCCGACACGGTGAAGATCCTGGGCAGCTACCCCCGGGCCGCAACCTGAGAGGCATCCATGGCAACGAATCCTTCCGAATCCGCAGCCCCCGGGCCGGGTCCGGCCACCCGGGCCGTGTCCGGCGTGCAGGGACTGCAGCCGTATCAGCCGGGCAAGCCGGTGTCCGAGCTGGAACGCGAGCTGGGCATCAGCGAGGCGGTCAAGCTCGCCTCCAACGAAAACCCGCTGGGCCCGTCGCCGCGCGCCGTGGAGGCGGCCCGGGGCGTGCTGGGCGAAGCTCATGTCTACCCCGACGGCAATGCGTTCGAGCTGAAGGCGGCGCTGGCCGCGCGTCATGGGGTGGACCCGGCGCAGATCACCCTGGGCAACGGCTCCAACGAAGTGCTGGAGCTGATCGCGCGGACCTGGCTGGCGCCGGGGCGGGCGTCGGTGTTTTCCGCCCACGCCTTCGCGGTGTACCCGCTGGTGACGCAGGCCACCGGGGCCGAGGCGCGCGTGGTCCCGGCCGTGTCGGCGGACGATGCCCGCCAGCCGTTCGGGCACGATCTGGATGCGATGCGCGCCCGGGTGGATGACGATGCCGCGGTGGTGTTCGTGGCGAACCCGAACAACCCGACCGGTACCTGGGTGGATGCGCAGGCGCTGGAGGCCTTCGTGGCGGCGATGCCGCCGCAGACGGTGGTCGTGATCGACGAGGCGTATGCCGAATACGTGGAAGAAGACGGCTATCCGGACGCCACACGCTGGCTGGATCGCTATCCCAACGTGGTCGTCACCCGGACCTTTTCCAAGATCCAGGGTCTGGCGGGGCTGCGCCTGGGCTATGCCGTGAGTTCGGCGCCGGTGGCCGACATGCTCAACCGCGTGCGTCAGCCGTTCAACGTGAACGCGGTGGCTCAGGCGGCCGGTCTGGCCGCGCTCGAGGACAGCGACCACATCCGGCACTCGGTGGCGGTCAACCGGGAAGGCCTGGTGCAGCTGGATCGCGAACTCCGGGCCATGGGCCTGCGGGTCATCCCTTCGGTCGGCAATTTCATTACCTTTGACACCGGCACCGACGTCAACGCGGTACATGACCGCCTGCAGCGGCGTGGGGTCATTGCCCGGCCGGTGGAAAACTACGGGCTGCCCCGGCATCTGCGCGTCACGGTCTCGACCGCGGAGGATAACGAACGATTCCTGGCCGCCCTGCGCGAGGCCCTTGCATGATCGACCGGCTGGTCATTTTCGGAGTCGGCCTGATCGGCGGTTCGCTGGCGCTGGCGCTGCGCGAGGCCGGGGAGGTGGGGACGGTCGTGGGCTGTTCGCGCAATCCGGACAATCTGCGCGAGGCCGAACGCCTGGGTGTGATCGACGAATGGACCACCGATCCGGTCGATGCTGCCCGGGGGGCCGACATGGGCGTGCTGGCCGTACCGCTGGGGGCCATGGAAGGGCTGGCGGCATCGCTCGCCGGGGTCTGGCCGGAGGATGCGCCGCTGACCGACGTGGGCAGCAGCAAACAGGCGGTGCTGGAGGCCCTGGCGCGGGGGTTCGGCGAGGTTCCGCGGCAGTTCGTCCCCGGGCATCCGATCGCCGGCACCGAGCAGAGCGGGGTGGCGGCCGCCTTTCCCGAACTGTTCCGCGAACGGCTGGTGATCCTGACGCCGGCCGACGCCACCAGCGTAATGGCGACCAACCGCGTGACTGCGATGTGGCAGACCGCCGGCGCGCGGGTCGAATTCATGACGCCGGCGCATCACGATCACGTGCTGGCAGCCACCAGCCACCTCCCGCACGTGCTGGCCTTTACCCTGGTGGCGTCGCTGTCGAAGATGAGCGACCGCGACGAGATCTTCCATTATGCGGCGGGCGGTTTCCGCGACTTCACCCGCATTGCCTCCAGCGATCCGGTCGTCTGGCGCGACATCTGTCTTGCCAACGGGCCCTCCATCCTGGAGGTGATCGAACGTTACCAGGCCGATCTCGAATCCCTGCGGCAGGCGATTGAGCAGGGCGACGGGCAGCGCCTGGAGCAGGAATTCACTCACGCCAAGACCACGCGGGATCGTTTCTGTGATCCCGCCCGAGCTCAACTGGATACCTGAACCGATGGATACCCTGACCGTTCAACCCGGCGGCGTCCTCAGCGGGACCCTGCGGGTCGCCGGCGACAAGTCGATTTCGCATCGGTCGATCATGCTGGGGGCGCTGGCCGAAGGCACCACCCACGTGACCGGCTTCCTCGAAGGGGAAGACTGCCTCGCCACCCTGGAAGCATTTCGCGCGATGGGTGTCCCCATCCGCCGCGAAGGGCCGGGCGAGGTCATCATCGAGGGGGTCGGGATGCACGGCCTGCGTGCCCCCGAGGGTCCGCTGGACATGGGCAATTCGGGTACCGCCATGCGACTTTTGTGCGGTGTACTCGCCGGGCAGGCGTTCGACAGCGAGCTCACCGGCGACACCTCCCTGTCGCGTCGGCCCATGCGCCGGGTCACCGAGCCACTGGCGCGCATGGGCGCGCAGATCGACACCGCCGAAGGCGGCACCCCGCCGTTGCGGGTGCGGGGCGGAAAGTCGCTGCAGGGCACGCAATACGCCCTCGAGGTCGCTTCGGCCCAGGTCAAGTCCGCACTGCTCCTCGCCGGCCTGTGGGCCGAGGGCCGCACCTGCGTGACCGAGCCCGCGCCAACCCGCGATCATACCGAACGCATGCTGGAAGGCTTCGGCATCGAAGTGGAACGCGACGGGGCCACGGCTTGCGTGGCCGGCGGCGGGCGCCTGCGCGGTGGCGACGTGGACGTGCCCGCGGACATCTCGTCGGCCGCCTTTTTCATGGTCGGGGCGTCGATCGCGCCGGGTTCCCACGTGATCCTCCGCCACGTCGGGGTCAATCCGACCCGTACCGGTGTGATCGAGATCCTCCGCCGCATGGGCGCCGATATTCGTCTGCTGGATCTGCGCGAGGTCAGCGGCGAGCCGGTGGCCGACATCGAGGTGCTGTCGCACGAGCTGCGCGGGATCGAGATCCCGGAGGATCAGGTGCCGCTGGCCATCGATGAATTCCCGGCCATCTTCATCGCCGCCGCCTGTGCGCACGGCGAGACCGTGCTGACCGGCGCCGAAGAATTGCGCGTCAAGGAAAGCGACCGCATCCAGGTGATGGCCGACGGCCTCGCGGCCCTCGGCGTCGACTGCGAGGTTCGGCCGGACGGCATCCGCATTCAGGGGGGCGACGGCTTCCACGGTGGCAAGATCCAGAGCCACGGAGATCACCGCATCGCCATGGCCTTCGCCATGGCCGCACTGCGCGCCGACGCGCCCGTCACCATTCACGATTGCCGCAACGTCGCGACGTCGTTCCCCGACTTCGCCGACCTGGCGCGGCAGACCGGACTGCATCTGGAGGCCCGATGACACCGGTACTGACCATCGACGGTCCCGGCGGCGCAGGCAAGGGTACCGTCTGCATGCGCATCGCGGCGGCCATGGGCTGGCACCTGCTCGACAGCGGCGCCCTGTACCGCCTGGTGGGCCTGGCCGCACGCCGGCAGGGTGTGGAGCCGGACGACGCGGCGGCCGTCCCGGCTCTGGCTCAGGCGCTGGACGTGCGCTTTGAAATCGACCGCGATGCCACACGGGTCACGACCCTGCTGGAAGGCGACCCCGTGGACGAGGAGCTGCGCACCGAGCAGGCAGGCAACGACGCCTCGCGTGCAGCAGCCATTCCCGCCGTCCGCGAGGCACTGCTGCAACGCCAGCGCGATTTCGCGGTGCCGCCGGGCCTGGTCGCCGACGGGCGCGACATGGGGACCATCGTGTTCCCGGACGCGGATCTGAAGATCTTTCTCGATGCGAGTGCCGAGGAACGTGCGCGGCGTCGCCAACTGCAGTTGCTGGAACAAGGACTTAGTGCTAGCCTTGAAGATCTTCGGGAAGAGATGGAAGAACGCGACCGTCGCGACCGCAAACGCAGCGTGGCGCCGCTCAAGCCGGCCGAGGATGCCTGGGTCCTGGATACCACGGATCTGGACATCGTCGCCGTGGTCGATCTCATCCTGGAGCGCCTGCGGGACGTACTCCCGGAAGACCGCCCCCCTGCCGACGAAACCCCGGGCAGCGGGATCGACAACACTTGAAACCGGTTTCAGGAAGTTTCTGTAACCGCATTTAATTTAACAGGTTTTTAAATCCATGAGTGAAAGTTTCGCGCAACTGCTCGAAGAGAGCATGGCCTACACCCAGATGCAGCCGGGTGCCATCCTCAGTGCCACCGTCATTGAGGTGAACCCGGAAGTCGTCGTGGTGAACGCGGGCCTGAAGTCCGAGGGAGTCATCCCCACCGAGCAGTTCATGAACGACGAAGGGGAACTCGAAGTCGCCGTGGGCGATGTCGTGGAAGTTGCCCTGGAAACCCCGGAAGACGGCTTCGGCGAGACCCGCATGTCTCGCGAGAAGGCCAAGCGTGCCAAGGCCTGGGATCGCCTCGAACGGGCGATGGAAGACGAGGAATACGTCACCGGCAAGATCTCCGGCAAGGTCAAGGGCGGCTACACCGTCGAACTGGGCGACATCCGTGCATTCCTGCCGGGTTCACTCGTGGATGTCCGTCCGGTGCGCGATACCGCGTATCTGGAAGGCAAGGAGCTGGAGTTCAAGCTCATCAAGCTGGATCGCCGTCGCAACAACGTGGTCGTGTCGCGTCGCGCCGTGGTCGAGCAGGAATACAGCGCCGAGCGCGAGGAACTGCTCAAGAACCTGCAGGAAGGTGCGCAGGTCAAGGGTATCGTCAAGAACCTCACCGACTACGGTGCGTTCCTGGATCTGGGCGGCATCGACGGCCTGCTCCACATCACCGACATGGCCTGGAAGCGCGTCAAGCATCCGTCCGATGTCGTTGAAATCGGCCAGGAAGTCGAAGTCAAGGTGCTCAAGTTCGACCGCGAGCGCATGCGTGTCTCGCTGGGCCTGAAGCAGCTGGGCGAGGATCCGTGGGAGAACATCACCCGGCGTTACCCGACCGGCACCCGCATCTTCGGCAAGGTCACCAACATCACCGACTACGGCTGCTTCGTCGAAATCGAAGACGGCGTGGAAGGCCTGGTGCACGTTTCCGAAATGGACTGGACCAACAAGAACGTGAACCCGGGCAAGGTCGTGGCCATCGGCGACGAGGTCGAGGTGATGATCCTGGACCTGGACGAAGAGCGCCGCCGTATCTCGCTGGGCATGAAGCAGTGCCAGTCCAACCCGTGGGACGACTTCGCCGCCAACCACAACCGTGGCGAGAAGGTCCGTGGCCAGATCAAGTCGATCACCGATTTCGGCGTGTTCGTTGGCCTGGAAGGCGGCATCGACGGCCTGATCCACCTGTCGGATCTGTCCTGGAGCGAGTCGGGCGAAGAGGCCATCCGCAACTTCAAGAAGGGTGACGAGGTCGAGGCCGTGGTCCTGTCCGTGGATCCGGAGCGCGAGCGCATCTCCCTGGGCCTGAAGCAGCTGGACCGCGACCCGTTCGCCAATTTCGTGGCGGAACACAGCAAGGGCAGCATCGTGAAGGGTACGGTCAAGGAAGTGGACGCCAAGGCCGCGGTGATCGAGCTGGCCGACGGCATCGACGGGATCCTGCGCGCTGCCGACATCTCGCAGGACCGTGTGGAAGACGCGCGCACCGTGCTCAACGTCGGCGACGAGGTCGAGGCCAAGTTCATGGGTGTAGACAAGAAGACCCGTGCAATCAGCCTGTCCATCAAGGCGAAGGATCGTGCCGAGGAGGCCGAAGCCGTGTCCGAATACGGGCAGGGCGGCGGCGCCACCACCTCGCTGGGCGACCTGCTGAAGGAACAGATGGGCAAGAACGACTAAGCCCCGTTCCACCGCCCGCATCCGCGTCGTAACCGCGGGTGCGGGCCTTTTTTTGTCTTTCCTCCCCCTTTGCTGCGAGTGCCAGATGACCAAATCGGAATTGATCGACAATCTTGCCCGCAAATCACCGCACCTTCCGCCACGCGACGTCGAACTGAGCGTCAAGGCCCTGCTGGAGCGGATGAGTCAGGCACTGGCCAGTGGCGAGCGGGTGGAAATTCGCGGATTCGGCAGCTTTGCGCTGCATTTCCGGCCCCCGCGCATGGGGCGGAATCCCAAGACCGGTGAGGGCGTGGCCCTGCCCGGCAAATATGTCCCTCACTTCAAGCCCGGCAAGGAATTGCGGGAACGCGTCAATGCCGGCGCGCAAAAGGACCAGTAGGCGGATACGACGAATGGCCGAGCACGGAAAGTCCCGGCTGCGGCACTGGGTCGCATTCGTGGCCCTGATCCTGATCTCCTCCGGCATCGGGATCCTGGTGGTGTTCAACGAGGGCGCCGCCACCCTCCATCTCCCCGGTCTCACCCTCGAGGCCCCCTTGATCGTGCTCCTGGGCCTGAGCGCCCTGGCGGGTGTACTGATTGCATCCCTGATCTTCTGGCTCAGGCTGCGGCGTCTGCAACGCAAGATCGACCGGCTACGGGATGAGAACCGTGCGCTGCGGGTCGAGGTAGAACAGCTGCGGACCGCGCCGATGCGGGATTTCTACTGAACCGGAATGATTGAGGACTGGTTCTGGCTGCTGTTGCCGGTTGCCGCCGCCAGTGGCTGGTGGGCCGCGCGCCGAGGGGTTCCCGAGGAGGAAGAAACCCGCGATCCCGCGCTGGACCGCTATCTCCAGGGCGTACGATACCTGCTGGACGATCGTACCGACGACGCCCTGCAGACCTTCATCGAGATGGTCGAGGTCGACCATGAAACCTTTGAAACCCATGTGATCCTGGGGCGCCTGTTCCGGCGGCGGGGCGAGGTGGACCGCGCGATCCGCATTCACCAGAACCTGGTGGCGCGCCCGGCGCTGACCGATGCCCAGCGGGCACAGGCGCTGTGCGAACTGGGCCAGGACTTCCTGCTGGCGGGGGTGCTCGATCGGGCCGAGGGGGTGTTCCGCGAATTGATGAATTCGCCGAACCAGGCCTCCGAGGCACTGGAAGGCCTGCGGCACGTGTACGAGACGCAGCGCGAGTGGGACAAGGCGATCGAGGTCGGCAACCGGCTGCGCGCCGAGGGCTCGCCACAGGAACCCCTGCGGGTTGCGCATTACCATTGCGAACTGGCGAGCGAGGCGCTGGAACGCAATGACCTGGCCGAGGCCTCCGAGCGGGCAGGCCAGGCCGAAGCCCTGGTACCGGGTCTGTCGCGGGCCCTGCTGCTGAAATCGGAAATCGCCGAACGCGAGGGACGCATTCGCGAGGCCATCGATTACGGCAGTGATGCAGTGGCCCGCACGCCGCGGCTGGCACCGTTGCTGGTCCCGCGGCTGGAGCAGCTGCATCAGGCCCTGCCGGGCGAGCATCGTCTGGCGGCGCTGGAACAAGTACTGACCGACCTCGCCGAGACCCGCGGCGTGACCATGGCGCGGATCGCGCTGATGCGGCTGTATCGACGGACCGGACGCATGGACCGGGCGCTGCACGAGCTGGGGGTCATCCTGGCCCAGCGCCCGGTACCCACCTCGGGGCTGCTGGAGGCGGTGCGCTGGATGAAGGTGCTGCCCGCGGTGCAGAGCTACGTAAGCGAGTTTACGGCCTTCGAGAAGGCGTTGTCGGACCAGCTGCGCAGTCAGCACCTGTATCAATGCACCAACTGCGGCTACCAGGGCCGCGGCCATGTCTGGCAATGCCCCAGCTGCCGGCGCTGGGACACCCTGCGGGGGCTGGATTTCGATATCGATCAGAACACTGAAGACGCCGAAGCGGCGCTGATTCGCGAGGAGAACCACTGAATGGACCCGGTAACGGAAACCCCGAACCTCCAGGAGCCGCGGCTGATCGTCGCCCTGGACTTCGCCTCCGGCGACGAGGCGCTGGGCTTTGCCCGCGGCCTGGACCCGCACCAGTGTGCGCTGAAGGTGGGTTTCGAGCTGTTCGTGGTCGCCGGACCGGACCTGGTCGAACGCCTGCACGCGCTCGGCTTCCGGGTTTTCCTGGACCTCAAGTTTCACGACATCCCCAACACGGTTGCCGCCGCCTGTCGCGCGGCGGCCCGCATGGATGTGTGGCTGGTGAACCTGCACGCTTCCGGCGGCCTGGCGATGATGCGGGCGGCCCGTGACGCGGTCCGCGAGGTCAATGAACGGACGGCCCTGCTGGCCGTAACGGTGCTGACCTCCAGTGACCGGGCGACCCTGGAGGAGACCGGCGTGCACGACACCCCGGATGGCCAGGTCATGCGCCTGGGGCGCCTGGCGGTGGAGCAGGCGGGGCTGGACGGGCTGGTCTGTTCAGCACGCGAAGCGGCGATGCTGCGCGAGGAGCTGGGGGCGGCACCCAGGCTGGTGACGCCCGGGATTCGCCTGGAAACGGCCGGGGACGACGACCAGAAACGGGTAATGACGCCGGAACGGGCCCTGGAGGCCGGCGCCAGTGCCATTGTGGTGGGCCGGCCGATCACCCGTGCGCAGGATCCCGCCGCGGCGATGCGGACGATCGCGGGACGCATGCAGGGGGTTTCCCCGACGCAGTGATCGGGCTAGGATCCATGGTGAGCGCACGGGAGATGGCGCTCGCCACCATTGAAAAAACAAGGAGGTTCACCATGACCCGTACTGTATCCATGTTCCGTTCCGCCCGGGTGTTGCTGCCCGCCATGGCGCTGGGGCTGAGCCTCGGCTCGGCGGTCACTGCCGGCGAACAGGTGCCCGTCAACGTCAATTCGGCACCGCTGGAGGAGCTGGTCACCCTGAGCAATGTCGGTGAGGTCACGGCGCGTGCCATCCTCGAACATCGGGAAGAACACGGGGATTTCGAATCCGTGCAGGCCCTGACCGAGGTGTCCGGCATTGGCGAACGGACGGTGGAAATGAATCTGGATCGGATTGAACTGGAATAGGGAGAGCGGCCGGGGCATGACCGCCATTGTGCGGCCATGCCCCGCAGCCCGGAGGGCACATGACCGAAAAGAGCAAACGAATCCGTACCGCGGTCTTTCCCGTGGCCGGCATGGGGACGCGCTTTCTGCCGGCGACCAAGGCCAACCCCAAGGAAATGCTCCCGGTAGTGGACAAGCCACTGATCCAGTATGCCGCCGAAGAGGCCGTCGCGGCGGGGATCGACACCCTGGTGTTCGTCACCGGACGCAACAAGCGCGCCATCCCCGATCATTTCGACAAGGCCTACGAGCTGGAGAACGAGCTGGAGGAGCGGGGCAAGACCGAGCTCCTCGAACGCATCCGCAACATCGTCCCATCGAACGTCACCTGCGTGTACCTGCGCCAGGCCGAAGCCCTGGGGCTGGGGCATGCGGTCGCCTGTGCGCGCCCCGTGGTGCGGGAGGAACCGTTCGCCGTGATCCTCGCGGATGACCTGATCGAGGCCGTGGATGGCGGGGCCACCGCACAGATGGTGGAGCAGTACAACGGCCATGGCTGCAGCGTGCTGGGGGTAGAAGAGGTGCCCGAAGACCGAACCCATCAGTACGGCATCATCGATCCGGAACGCACCGGTCCCCGCAGCTGGGACGTGAAGGGCATCGTGGAAAAGCCCGATCCGGCCTTTGCACCGTCGAACGTAGCCGTGGTCGGGCGCTATGTGCTGACGCCGCGGATCTTCGATCTGCTGGAACGGCAGGAACCCGGGGCCGGCGGCGAGATCCAGCTGACCGATGCCATCGATCGCCTGCGCGAGGAGGAACGCGTGACGGCCTGGGAGTTCTCCGGGCGGCGTTTCGACTGCGGCAGCAAGCTGGGCTATCTCGAGGCCACGGTCGAGTTCGCCCTCGACCACCCCGAACTCAAGGACGATTTCCGCGAATACCTGCGCACGCGGACGGACAGCTGACGCGTCCGGGCCCGGCGCTCACCACCAAAGCCGCCGATGCCGGGGCCGAACCGGCAACCGCCCGCGCCAGTACTGGATCATCAGCAGCCCCACCACCATGCCGCCCAGATGCGCGAAATGGGCGATCCCCGACATGGTCCCGGATACCCCCAGATAGAGCTCGAGGATGCCGTAACCGATCACGAAGTACTTGGCCTTGATCGGAATCGGCAGGAAGATCAGGAACAGGCGCTGGTTGGGGAACATCATCCCGAATGCCAGCAGCACCCCGAACACCCCGCCGGAGGCCCCCACGGTGGGGTAGATGGCATCACCGTTGCCCCCTGCAGTGACCACCAGCTGCACCAGACCGGCCCCGATCACACAGATCAGAAAATAGGTCGCGAACATGCGCGAACCCCATGAATTCTCGACCTGAACGCCCAGCATCCATACCACGAACATGTTGACGAACAGGTGCAGCGGCCCGCCATGCAGGAAGCCATAGGTCACCAGCTGCCAGAGCTGGAAATCCGGCACGCGCATCATCGAGCCGTCCTGCATGATGGTGGACGGGGTGCCGATCGGCCACAGGGCGAAATGGGCCATCAGCCAGTTGCCCAGCGCGGGCATGGCCAGGAACAGCAGGACGTTGGTGACCAGCAGGAAACCGATCACCGGAGGCATCATGCTGAAGCGCGGCGAGCGCGGATCAGGATGGGTCATGCGGAGGGTGCGCCGGTCCGGCTCAGAAGTCGTCGGTCACGGCGCCGCGGCTGGCCGAGCCCACCGTGCGCGCGTATTTGGCAAGCACGCCGCGGGCCACCGGGGGCTCCGGGGCATGCCAGGCCGCCCGCCGACGTTCCAGTTCCTCGGAGGCAATCTCGAGATCCAGCTGGTTGTGGTCGGCATCGATCACGATCGTGTCACCTTCTTTCACCAGGGCAATCGGGCCACCCGCGGCCGCCTCGGGCGCGACATGACCCACGACCATGCCGTAGGTGCCACCGGAGAATCGCCCGTCAGTGACGAGGCCCACCGCATCTCCCAGACCGGCACCGATCAGCGCCGCGGTGGGGGCCAGCATCTCGCGCATCCCGGGCCCGCCGCGCGGACCTTCATAACGAATGACGATCACGTCCCCTTCGCGGATCGATCCGGCGAGAATCGCATCCAGGCAGGCCTCCTCGGAGTCGAAGACGCGGGCGGGTCCGCGAATACTGCGCCGCTTGAGGCCGGTCACCTTGGCCACGCCCCCCTCGGGGGCCAGACTGCCCTTGAGGATCGCCAGGTGGCCCTGTGGATAGAGCGGGTCGGCCGGGGTGCGAACCATGTCTGCGGCCTCCGCCGGCGGGGCGGCGGGCGCATCGCGAAGGGTTTCCGCCAGGGTCTCGCCGGTGATCGTCAGGCACTCCCCGTGCAGGAGGCCGGCGTCCAGCAGCAGGCGCATCACCAGCGGGGTGCCGCCGGCCTGATGGAAGGCCGTGGTCACGTAACGCCCGGAGGGCTTGAGATCGCACAGGACCGGGGTGCGGCGGCGAATCCGTTCGACATCGTCCAGATCCAGGGGCACCTCGGCGGCATGCGCGATCGCCAGCAGGTGCAGCACCGCGTTGGTGGATCCGCCCAGGGCCATGACCACCGCGAGGGCATTCTCGAAGGCCGGCCGGGTGAGGATGTCGCGCGGCTTGCGATCGGCATGGATCGCCTCCAGCAGGACCTCGCCGGAGCGCGCCGCGGACTCGCCTTTTTCCGGATCCTCGGCGGCCTGGGTCGAGGATCCCGGCAGGCTCATCCCCAGCGCCTCAAAGGCTGAGGACATGGTATTCGCGGTGTACATGCCCCCGCAGGAACCCGCGCCGGGACAGGCGTTGCGCTCCACCCCCTGCAGGTCCTCGTCGGACAGCCGACCGGCGCCGTGCTGTCCCACGGCCTCGAAGGCACTGACAATGGTCAGTTCCTGGCCCTTGTAATGGCCGGGCTTGATGGTGCCGCCATAGACGAAGATGGCCGGCACGTTGAGGCGGGCGAGCGCGATCATCGCCCCGGGCATGTTCTTGTCACATCCCCCGGTGGCCAGCACCCCGTCCATGCTCTGCCCGTTGACCACGGTTTCGATCGCGTCGGCGATCACCTCGCGCGAGACCAGCGAGTATTTCATCCCCGGTGTGCCCATGGAGATGCCGTCGGAGATGGTGATGGTGCCGAAGGTCTGGGGCATGCCGCCGGCCTGACGCACCGCTCGTTCCGCGCGTTCGGCAAGCGCGCCGATCCCCGTGTTGCAGGGGGTAATCGTACTGTGCGCGTTGGCGATCCCGACGATGGGACGCTGGAAGTCGTCGTCTCCGAACCCGACGGCGCGCAGCATGGCGCGATTGGGTGTGCGGCGTGGCCCTTCGGTGACCACGCGCGAGCGGCGGTTGTCCTGGCTCATGGTGTCCTCAGTGTGTCCGGGTCTGGTTTTCGCGACTGTAACGCCCGTTCATGAAACGGTCGAAGAACTTGCCCAGGTCCGGGTGATCGATCTGTTCGCCCGAGGTGTCGCTTTCCAGATGACGCTCGGCCACATAGGTGCTGTGGGTGTAGCCATCCACCAGCACGTGGTACCACGGCTGGTCCTTGGGCGGCCGGCTCTTCGCGACCGTCTCGTACCATTCGTCCGAGCCGTTGTAGACCGGGTCGACATCCACGATGACGCCGCGGTAATCATACTTGAGGTGATGGACGATCTCGCCCACCGAAAAACGGGTGCCGCTGGCCATGGTGCAATCTCTCTGCTCGCAGGGGTGAAAACGAAAGAATAGACCGGGCGAGCCCGGGGCGCGTCACGCCGTCTCAGGGTTCGTCCGGTTCCTGTCCGGATCCGCTCGGGGTCGCCTCCCGCCGCGGGCCGTACTGCTTGAAGGCCTCCCGCACGCGCTGCATTTCCGCGGCATCCAGCAGGGCGGGGCCACCGATGGACAGGCTCAGCACGTACTGTTGCGCCAGCAGTTCGACCTCCTCGGTGAGCCATAGCGCGCGTGCGAGGTCCGGGCCGGTGGCGATCATCCCGTGATTCGCCAGCAGACAGGCGTAGCGGTCCTCCAGTGCGGCAAGCGCATGTCGCGAGAGTTCCGGTGTCCCGAAGGTGGCATACGGGGCACAGCGGATGGAATCGCCGCCGGCGGCCGCGATCATGTAATGCAGCGGCGGGATGTCGCGCTGCTGGATCGCGACCACGCTGGCGTAGACCGAATGCACGTGCACCACTGCATGGATGTCTTCGCGTTGCTGCAGGATCGCGCGGTGGAAGTGCCATTCGCTGGAAGGCTTCTGGTGCGCCGGCCAGTGTCCGTCGGCATCCATGTACACCAGATCCTCCGGCGCCAGGTCCTCGTAGGCCACGCCGGAAGGGGTGATCAGCAGGCCGTCGCCACAGCGGACGCTGACATTGCCCGAGGTCCCCTGATTGAGTCCGCGCCGGTTGGTCTCCAGCGCCGTGTCGATCACCGCCTCGCGCAACTGTTGCTCGTTCATGCGCCTGCCTTCGTCCGGAATCGTCCCGCGCATTCTGCCTGACGGCCGCGCTCGGGGCATCCGGCCGCAAGGGTTCCGGGGAGTTCGTCCCGGACAAGCACCCGTCCGTTCGCGGCCATGGCCGCTCCCACACCTGCTCCCGCATCTGCAGGAGCCTGCTTGCAGGCGAACAGCGCCGGAGTCGCCGAAAAGGCCAGCGCGAGCGCCAGCAGCAGGATCATGGTGGTGGCCACGCGCCCGATGACCGGCCAGCGATGGAGCTGGCGTTCCGTCAGGGTCCACCAGTGGGCCAGCCGGGCCATGCCGGGCAGGGTGCGCGGGGCGCTTCGGTCGGGTTCGGGGGGCCGCGCCGCGACCCGGCCGATCCCGGGCCATCGGGATCGCTGCCACCATGCCCCGCCTGCCAGGATCCCGGCGAGCAACAGCGGCCAGACGCCGTCCCCGATGGCCGATGCAGTGAGGGCGTATTCGCGCAGGGAGGTATCCGCTAACCACCAGGGCAACAGCAGCCCCGCAACGAGGGTCAGCAACCAGGGTGTCATGCCCCTGATGCCAACGGCGGCGCCGGTCGTCGGCTTCAAGTCGGACTCCGGGGTGTCGCTGGCCGTGTGCCGCAGGAAATGCAGCATCAGCAGGGCGGTGGCGGTGCCGGTCAGCCCCGCCAGCCAGCCGGGCATTCCGTTTGTAAGGGCGGCCTTGGCCAGGGCGCCGCCGGAGAGCGGGGCGGCCGCGAGCGCGGCCCCGGCCAGCGCCAGACCGAGCAGTATCGTCCTCCGGGTGAAGCGATCCGCCGCCGTCGCCAGCAGCCCGGTCCCGAGGAACAGCGCCCCCTTGGCCAGGCCGTGATGAGCGAGCATCACCGCCAGGCCCGCCCAGACCGCCGCCGGTGGCGCTCCCGGCGACGTCCCGGCCGCGCCCATGCCGAGCAGGGCGACCACCAGGCCCATCTGACTGACGCTGGACCAGGCGAGGATGGTCTTGGGTTCGGACTGGCGCAGACCCGCGGCCACGGCATAAAGGGTGCCCGTGAGGCCCAGCGCGGTCAGGATCAGGTCGCCGTGCCCGGGGATCTCAAGACCGCCTTCCAGCAGTCGCCATGCCCCCAGGGCGCCGACCTTGATCATTACCCCGCTCAGCACCGCGCTGGCCGGCACCGGGGCCACCGCGTGGGCCCGGGGCAGCCAGGCATGCAGCCCCGGCGCGCCGAGCTTCAGGCCGAAGCCGATCGCGAACAGCAGGGCGGCGGCCGGTTCCATCTCCGCACCCAGCCCGGCGAGATCCGGCGAATGGCCAGGACCGGCGAGCATGGTGGTCCAGGCCACCGCCGTGAACAGCGCGACCTCGCCGATCAGCATCAGTCCGAGGTAGAGCCGCCCGGCCCTCAGGGCGGTCGCGGACCCGGCGTGGGTGACCAGACCGTAGGCCGCGAAGGTCATCAGCGCGAAGCCGGCATAAAAGGTGAGCAGATCCGCCGCCAGCACCAGCAGCAGGTAGCCGGCCAGGGTCAGCAGCCAGAACACGGCAAACCGCAGCGGGTGTGTCAGCGGGTGTCGATGGGCGTACGCCCCGGCGAGCAGCCACAACAGGGCGCCGGGCAACAGAAAGGCGCGGGCCGTGCCATCCAGCGCCAGACGGGCCTGATCCAGCAGCCCGGGCAGCACGATCCCGGCATCGGGGTCGGGGCCTGCCAGGGCCAGCAAGAGCGCCGGCAGGGCCGCCAGCGGCAGCAGGATGGTGGCCCGGCGACGCAGGGCGGGGAGCGCGAGCGCGGTCAGGGCCAGCCATGGCGCCAGCACGGCCAGCAGCAGTGCGAGCTGCGTGGCGTTCATCCGGCCAGCCCCCCGGCCGCAAAGGCCGAGCGCAGCGCCGTGGCGAACAGGCCGCTTGCGATCGCCGCCAGGGCCAGCAGCAATGCGGCCCGGGGCATGGCGAGCGGAATGGGCAGCGGTGGCCCCTGCGCGGGCGCCGCGGCCGCGTCATCGCTTCCCAACCGCAACGGATCCCGCAGGATGCGCCACAGGTATCCGGCGGTGATGAACGTCCCGAGCACGATCACCGCCGCCCAGGGCCAGGCGCGCGCGGCCAGCGCCGACTCCAGCAGCCACCACTTGGCGACGAAGCCTCCGCTTGGCGGCAGACCCACCAGACTCGCCGCCGCCAGCGCGATCGCGATCCAGGCCAGCAGGCTGCCACCGGCCATGGGCGGGCCGATGCGGCGCAGATGGTCGCTGCCCCATTGCCACGCCAGGCAGCCCGCCGCCAGGAACAGGCTGCCCTTGGCCAGGCCGTGGGCCAGCAACAGCATCAGCATGCCCGCATGGGCCTGGCCGGGCAGGGCCCCGGCGGCCGCCAGCGGGAACACCAGCAGGCCGAAGCCCAGCTGCGAGACGGTCGAATACGCGATCACCATCTTCAGGTGGCGCTGGAGCATGGCCAGCACACCGCCCCAGATGACCGCCGCCGCCCCCAGCAGGCCCAGCAGCTGTGCCGGCAGCCCCGGAAGCATCCCGCCAAACGGGCCGAACCACAGACGCACCAGCAGATAGAACGCCGCGGTCACCACCACAGCGGAAAGCACCGCACTGACCGCCGCATGGGCCCGGCCATGGGCCGGGGGCAGCCAGAAGTGCAGCGGGAAGATCGCCCCCTTCAGCAACAGACCCAGAGTGATCATCACCGCGGCCGCCAGGGTGACGGGTTCCTCCGCGGCCCGGCCGGTCAGCAGGGCGATGTCCAGTGCGCCGTACTGGCCGTAGAGCAGAGCGACACCCAGAAGATACAGCGTGGAACCCAGCAGCGTTGCGAGGAAGTAGCGCCATGCCGCGGCCAGCGCCGGCCCGCCGGCGGCGGCGATCAGCGCCACCGCGGCGAGGGCCACCATCTCCAGGATCACGTAGAGATTGAACAGATCGGCAGACAGGAACAAGGCATTGAGCCCGCCCCACAGGAACAGCCACAACGGCCAGAAATAACGTCTCTGGCGACTGTCCGGCACCAGACGGCGCTCGGCAAGGCGATAGATCGCCGCGGCCAGCGCGACCATAGTGGTCAGAACAAGCAGGGTCAGGGCGAGGGCATCGATCTGCCAGCCGATTCCCAATGGCGCGGCCCAGCCCCCCAGATCCTGGCGCCAGGGGCCGGTGCGCAGGTTTTCGAGGACCAGAACGGCCAGTACCGGCAACAGCAGCAGCCCGGTCCCCAGCGTCGCCATGCGGCCCCGGCGCGGATGTGCGAACGCGACGGCCGCGGCCATCAGCGGCAGCCCCACCACCACGGCCGTGGCCAGCGTGGTGTTCACGGGTTGCGC
Organism: Thioalkalivibrio sp. ALE10; assembly: GCF_000381385.1. Lineage (NCBI taxonomy): Bacteria > Pseudomonadati > Pseudomonadota > Gammaproteobacteria > Chromatiales > Ectothiorhodospiraceae > Thioalkalivibrio > Thioalkalivibrio sp. ALE10. The sequence goes on along the minus strand of NZ_KB906454.1, from coordinate 11,362 downwards.
GAGTCCCGGTCGTGGCCACTCACCGGCCCGCCACGGCGCTCCAGCAGGCGGACCATCAGCCCCAGTGCCACCGCCGTGGTCGACACCGTCACCACGATGCCCGTCAGCACCATGGCGTGGGGCACGGGGTCCAGCACCTCGGCGGCATGCGCCAGCGCCACCAGGAGCAGGAAGACCGCGGTGGTCAGGACATTCAGCGCGAGGATCTTGCGCATCAGCTGCGCACAGACGAACAGCCCGTGCAGGCCGATGATCAGCAGCGCGACGGCCAGCAGCAGATACAGGATCATGCCGGCCTCCGGGTGTCCCAGTCGGCCGGGGGTTCACCGCCCAGATACAGCGCAAACAGCAGCAGCGCGATCGACAGCCCCGCGGCCAGCTCCAGCAGCAGGATCAGCGGCCCGGCCAGCTCGACCGGGTACTCGAAGAACCCGTGACCCCCGACCATCACCGCGAAGGCCACCCCCAGCATCGCGGTCATCCCCAGCGCGAGCGCCCAGCGCCACGGGCCGTAGACATCACCCGACAGCCAGGGGCGGGCGCCGGCCAGCAGCATCAGCACGCCACCGGCGCCCATCACCGCACCTGCCGGGAAGGCACCCCCGGGCGCATGACTGCCGCGCCACAGCAGATAGGCCGAAACCAGCACGAAGGCCGGGAACAGCACGCGGCCCAGAGCGGGCAGGGCGGGCGACACCAGTTCGGGCGAAGAAGGCCAGGGAGTAGGACCCAGCGACCACAGCACGACCACGCCCAGCAGCAGAATGGCAATCTCCAGCAGGGTGTCGAAGGCGCGAAAATTGAGCAGGACCGCGGTGACCGAGTTTTCCACCCCGGAGCGCCCGAGTTCCGCGGCCACCGGTTCGCCCAGTCCCGGGGCCGGGAGCAGCCACGCCGCCCCGCCCAGACCGGCCAGCAACAACAGGCCTATCGGCAGCCAGAACGCCCGGTCGCGCCCGCGCAGACACACATCCGACGCGCGCCCCGACTCCCAGTCCAGCCGCCCCAGCGCGGACAGCAGTAGCGCACCGGTAATGCCAGCGCCGATCGCCGCCTCGGCCAGAGCGATGTCCGGCGCCTCCAGACGCACCCACGCCAGCGCCATCAGCAGCCCGAACACCATGAAACTGACCACCGCGCGGAACAGTCCAGCCGCGTGGATCGCCTGCCAGGCGGTCCACAGCAGGGCCGTGGCCAGAACCCCGTCGAATGCCAGACCCAGGGCGCCCATTCACAGCCCCCACGGGCGGATTCCACGGCGCAGGGCGGCGCGCGCGATCAGGCCCGCCCCCACCGCCGTGGCGACCAGCATCAGCAGCCACACCAGCAGCAGTTTCAGGGTCACTGCAAGACTCCCCGAATATACCCCCAGCCCCAGGCAGATCATGCCCAGGCCGATGTTGTCGGCCTTGGGCTGGGCATGCAGGCGGGTATACACATCCGGGAAACGCAGCAGCCCCAGCGTGCCCAGCAGCAGGAACAGCACACCGCCCACCGTCAGGATTCCCCCGATCACGCCCGTCAGGCTCACGGCCGGTCCCCCCCGTCGCTGGAACGGGCGCGGCCGGACCAGGCTCGGTTCACGAACGTGACCACCGCCAGCGCCGACAGCAGCGCGAACACCAGCGCCAGATCCACCAGGGCCTCGCGCTGCGTCAGCACCGCCATCAGCAGCGCGATGGCAATGGCCGAGGTCGCGAACATCTCCGCGGCCAGCATGCGGTCGGCGGCCGTTGGCCCGCGCAGCACCCGCATCAGCCCCACCACGATGTTGAGCATCAGCAGGATCACCAGGAACGGGAACAGATCAGTCATTGGGCGATTCCGGCTGAAACATGTTCATCACATGCCCCTCCAGACGCTCCAGGGTGTCCTGAGTACGGCCGGGACGGGCCAGCACGTGCAGCGTAATCGCCTGTTCCGAGATGCGCACGCACAGGGTCCCGGGCATCAGATTGACCAGATTGGCGAACATCAGGCGCGGGGTCCCCGCCGGCAGCGCCCAGGGATAATCCAGCAGGGCCGGTTCCAGCGGGCAACGCGGATGCACCGCGCGCCAGGCCACATCCAGCGCGCTGCGCAGCGAAAAGAACAGAAACACCGGCACGAAGGTGATAATCCCGCGGATACGCCAGCCACCCGTCCATCCCGGCGCGAAGGGATTGAACCACGCTGCCGCCAGGATCGCCGGCAGGCCCCACCACCAGGCGCCCGGGTCGCCTTCGGTCAGGATCCACCAGATCCCGGCGTAGGCCGCCACGCGCAGCATGCGACCCGACCAGCGCGTCCGGGCCACACCCGCGCGGTTTCCCCGCAGTTCGCCGCCGGATCCGTCCATGCTTCATCCCCGCACCACAGTCGCCAGTGCCCGACAGTTTCCCCCACCCGGGCCGCATCGTGCCAGCGGGCGGAGACCATCATGCCCTGGTGGCCCGGTCGTGGCGGGGTGGAATCGGGGTCGATATCGTGGTGCTCGGGCGGATGCAGGGCGTGGGGTTCGCGCTGCGGGACAAGACCAGCGAGTCAACCTGGAATTGACCCATTGGAACCACACCAACGCCGATACCCTTCGTCCCCGCTACGGCGGTTTTTTTGGGCTCGGAACATCGTCCGTGTCCGCGATGGCGTTGGTAACCCGCAGAGCGACCGTTGGTACACGCTCCTGTACACGACTCGCGAAGTGGTACAAATCCGGGTACACAAACGAAAAAGGCCAACCCGAAGGCTGGCCTGAGTCGTTATTTTATCTGGCTCCCCGGGACGGGCTCGAACCGCCGACCTAGTGATTAACAGTCACCCGCTCTACCGACTGAGCTACCGGGGAATTGGCCGCGTATCGTATAGCCCGATCCGGGGTCCGTCAAGCGTTTCGGGAGGCGAACTCGCGCAGGCGTTCCAGTGCCTTGTCCAGCATCTCCAGGCTGGTGGCGAAGGACACGCGCAGATGCCCCGGGGCGCCGAACGCGCTGCCCGGAACCAGGGCCACGCCGGCCTCGTCCAGCAGCCGCTCGCCCAGAGCTACGTCGCTGTCGACCCCGGCACGTTCCATCAGGCCGGTGACCCGCGGGAAGCAGTAGAAGGTACCGTCGGGCATGCGGCATTCGATGCCGTCGATGGCGTTGAGGCCGCCCACCACGTGCCGCGCGCGCTGGGCGAACGCCGAGCACATCTGGCGTACGCAGGTCTGGTCGCCGTTGAGGGCGGCTTCGGCGGCCGCCTGGGCGATGGAGGTCGGGTTGGAGGTGCTCTGCGACTGGATCTTCTTCATCGCGCCGATCAGGTCGGCCGGCCCCCCGGCGTAGCCGATGCGCCAGCCGGTCATGGCGTAGGCCTTGGACACTCCGTTGAGCACTACGCTGCGTTCGACGAGATCCGGCGCGGCATTGACGATGTTGACGAACTCGGTCTCGCCGAAGCGGATGTGTTCGTACATGTCGTCGGTGGCGATGACGATCTGCGGATGGCGCCGCAGGACCTCGGCCAGAGCCTCCAGTTCACCGCGTGAGTAGGCCGCGCCGGTGGGGTTGGAGGGGCTGTTGAGGAAGATCAGCCGGGTGCGTTCGCTGATGGCCTCTTCGAGGGCCTCGGGGCGGAGCTTGAAGCCCTGTTCCTGCGAGGCGCTCACGATGACGGGCCGTGCGCCGGCCAGCATCGCGATGTCGGGGTAGGAGACCCAGTAGGGGGCCGGCACGATCACTTCGTCACCCGGATTGAGCAGGGCCTGGCACAGGTTGAAGATGCTCTGCTTGCCGCCGGAGGAGACCAGGATTTGCCCGGGAGTGAACGTGAGCTCGTTATCACGTTCAAACTTGCGGATGATGGCGTCCTTCAGACCGGCCGTGCCGTCGACCGCGGTGTACTTGGTCTCACCGCGGGCAAGCGCATCAATCGCCGCCTGCTTGATATGCTCCGGCGTATCGAAGTCCGGCTCGCCGGCCCCCAGCCCCACGATGTCGCGGCCTTCGGCACGCAGCCGGGCGGCCAGGGCCGTCACGGCCAGGGTGGGGGAGGGCTGGATGCTCTGCACGCGGTCGGATAGCTGGATTTCCAAGGGACTGCCTCGATGTGGATGGGGTCGAGCAGGCGGAGTGGCCGGCCGGCTCGCGGCCCGAAATGATACTGAAATCAGACGCGGAGGATAAGCGGTTGGCGGAACATGAAGACGGAACGTTCCGGGTGGTGTCGAAATACCAGCCGGCGGGGGACCAGCCCCAGGCCATTCGCGAACTGACCCGGGGCATCGAGGACGGCCTGGCGCACCAGGTCCTGCTGGGTGTGACGGGTTCGGGCAAGACCTTCACCATCGCCAACGTGGTGGAGAACCTGCAGCGCCCGACGATCGTGCTGGCGCCCAACAAAACACTGGCCGCGCAGCTCTACGGCGAGTTCAAGGAGTTCTTCCCCAATAACGCGGTGGAGTATTTCGTTTCGTATTACGACTACTACCAGCCGGAGGCCTATGTCCCGTCCTCGGATACGTATATCGAGAAGGACGCGTCGATCAACGACCATATCGAGCAGATGCGCCTTTCGGCCACGCGTGCACTGCTGGAGCGGCGCGATGCGATCATCGTCGCTTCGGTCTCGGCGATCTACGGTCTGGGCGATCCGCGCAAGTATCTGTCGATGGTGCTGCACCTCAAGCGGGGCGAGCGCATCGACCAGCGCGATCTGCTGCGCCGCCTGGCGGAGCTGCAGTACACCCGCAACGATACCGAGCTGCGCCGCGCGACCTACCGGGTGCGCGGCGAGGTGATCGACATCCATCCGGCGGAATCCGAGCGGGAGGCCGTGCGCGTCGAGCTGTTCGACGACGAGATCGAGCGGCTGTCGTATTTCGACCCGCTGACCGGCGAGGTGCTGAACACGGTGCCGCGCCTGACGATCTATCCCAAGACCCACTACGTGACCCCGCGCGAGACCCTGCTGGAGGCGGTGGACCAGATCCGCGACGAGCTGAAGGAACGGCTGGACTTCCTGCGCCAGGAGAACCGCCTGGTGGAGGCGCAGCGGCTGGAGCAGCGCACCCAGTTCGATCTGGAGATGATCCTGGAGATCGGCTACTGCAACGGGATTGAAAACTACTCGCGCTATCTTTCCGGACGTGCGCCGGGCGAACCACCGCCGACGTTTTTCGACTACCTGCCGGAGGATGCGTTGCTGGTGATCGACGAATCCCACGTGTCCGTGCCGCAGGTGGGTGGGATGTTCAAGGGCGACCGTTCGCGCAAGGAGACCCTGGTGGAGTACGGCTTCCGTCTGCCGTCGGCGCTGGACAACCGCCCGCTGCGCTTCGAGGAATTCGAGAAGCTGATGCCGCAGACCATCCACGTCTCGGCCACGCCGGGGCCGTACGAGCGCGAACATGCCGGCGCCATCATCGACCAGGTGGTGCGGCCCACCGGGCTGCTGGACCCGGAACTGGAGGTGCGTCCGGTGGCTTCCCAGGTGGACGACTGCCTGTCCGAGATCCGCGACCGGGTGGAGCGCGACGAACGGACCCTGATCACCACGCTGACCAAGCGCATGGCCGAGGACCTGACCGACTACCTGTCGGAGCACGGCGTGCGGGTGCGCTACCTGCACTCGGACATCGACACGGTCGAGCGCATGGAGATCATCCGCGACCTGCGTCTGGGCGAATTCGACGTGCTGGTGGGGATCAACCTGCTGCGCGAGGGCCTGGACATGCCCGAGGTCTCGCTGGTGGCGATCTTCGACGCCGACAAGGAGGGCTTCCTGCGTTCCGACCGCTCGCTGATCCAGACGATCGGCCGCGCGGCGCGCAACGTGCGCGGCAAGGCCATCCTGTACGCGGACACCATCACCGGCTCGATGCGCCGCGCGATCGACGAGACCGAACGTCGCCGCGCCCGCCAGATCGAGCACAACGAGGCCCACGGGATCACCCCCGAGGGCATCCACAAAAGCGTGGCGGACATCCTCGAGGCCGGGCAGGCCGCGCCCGGCACCCGGCGCAAGTCCGGTGAGCGCAAGGGCGCGGACAAGAAGGTGGCCGAGGAGGCCGCCGACTACGTCGACGCGCCACAGAATGCGGCGCGCGAGATCGAGCGCCTGGAACAGGAGATGTTCCAGAAGGCGCGCGACCTGGAATTCGAGGAGGCGGCGCGTCTGCGCGACCGTATCGAGAAGCTCAAGGCGCTCGCCTTTCTGCCCGAGGCTTCGCTATCCTGACGCGCCTCTGACACCCGTCTGACAAGGGACTGCCCCCTTCATGCGCTACCAGCCCGATCCCCGTCCGCCCGGTCCGGTCATGCTCGACGTGTCCGGCCCCGAACTGAAGGCGGAAGACCGCGAACGCCTGCAGCACCCCGCGACCGGCGGGGTGATCCTGTTCGACCGCAACGTACACGGCCCGGAACAGGTCGAAGCCCTGACCGCAGACATGCGCCGCCTGCGCCCGGAACTGCTGATCGCGGTGGACCAGGAAGGAGGGCGGGTGCAGCGTCTGCGCGAGGGCTTCACCCGCTTCCCGCCGATGCGCAGTCTCGGCCACCTGCACGATCAGGTGCCGGCGCGGGCACGCGAGCTGGCGCGCGGGGCGGGCGAGCTGCTGGCGCTGGAGCTGCAGGCGGTGGGGATCGACTTCAGTTTCGCGCCGGTCCTCGACCGCGATCTCGAGATCAGCGAGGTGATTGGCGATCGGGCGTTCCATCATGATCCCGCGGTGATCGCCGATCTGGGGCTTGCGTTCGTGCGCGGCCTGACGGTGGCCGGCATGGCCTCGGTGGGCAAGCACTTTCCCGGACACGGGGCAGTGGCGGCCGACTCGCATGTCGCGGTGCCGGAGGACCCGCGCCCGCTGGCCGAGATCGAGGCCAGCGACATCGAGGCGTTCCGGCCGCTGGCCGGCCACCTTGAGGGCATGATGCCGGCCCACGTGGTGTACCTCGAGGTCGACGCCCGCCCGGCCGGATTCTCGCGCATCTGGCTGCAGGACATCCTGCGCGGCCGGATCGGTTTTCAGGGCGCGATCTTTTCCGACGACCTGGCCATGGCCGGTGCCGAACAGATGGGTTCGCCCGCGGAGCGGGCCGACGCGGCACTGGAGGCCGGCTGCGACATGATCCTGATCTGCAATCGGCCGGAGCAGGCGGACGTCATCCTCGATCACCTCGCCGACCACCGCCAGGACGCCGATACCCGGGCTCGCCTCCGGCGCATGCACGCACGCGCGGTGGCGGACGATGTGCAACATCGCACGGCATTGCAGGCCCAGTTGCACGCCTGGCTGAAGGCGGGCAGTGGCGGGGCATGCCCCCCTTCGCGACCTTGTGCCGCAAGCACCGTTGGCGCCGCGCTTCCGACCCGCCTATAATGCGCCACCGGTTCGACACTGAGCTGCTAATAATATAGTTAACCAATCCCACAATGATGGAGAATCGTCATGGCCGATAAGCTCATGATCGTCATGGTCAACACCGACCCGAACAATCCGTCCGAACTCGGCGCCCCGTTTTTCCAGGCGACCGTGGCCGCCGCCATGGAATACGACGTCGAAGTCGTGATGACCGGCCGGGCCGGTGAACTGGCCAAGAAGGGCGTGGCGGAAAACCTGTTCGTGCAGGAAGGCAGCAGCAAGAGCGTCTACGACTTCATCAAGGATGCCCACGAAGCCGGCGTCGTGATGAAGGTCTGCACCCCGACGCTGGACCTGTGGGGCAACGACCTGATCGACGAAGTGGACGAGACCGTGGGCGGTGCCTACGTGATCTCCGAGGCGATGGACGACGACACCGTCACCTTCACCTACTGAGGCGAAGCGACGGAATCCGTCGAACGACCGGCCGGCCCCTGTGCCGGCCGGTTCTGTTTCGGGGCGGGGCATTCGCCGCGCCGCCAGGCCGGGCTCACAGCCCCGGCCCCAGATGAACCCCGGGGGCCCGCATGAATCCCGAACAGGCACGAGCCACGCTGCGCGACGCCGACTGCCTCTACAGCCGCGACGCGGTGGAAACCGCCATTGACCGCCTGGCCGAACGCACCGCAAGAGAACTGGCGGACGAGAATCCGCTGGTGCTGGGCGTGATGAACGGCGGGGTCGTGCTGCTGGGCGGCCTGCTCACACGCTGGTCCTTCCCGATGCAGGTGGACTACCTGCACGCCACCCGCTATCGCGGGGCCACCCGCGGCGAAGAACAACTGCACTGGCTGTCCCTCCCGCACCAGTCCATGCAGGGACGCACCGTCGTCATCGTCGACGACATCCTCGACGGCGGCATCACCCTGGCCGGTATCCAGAGCTTCTGCCAGGAGCAGGGCGCCCGTCGCGTGGTGACCATCGTGCTGGTGGACAAGGCCAACCCCGAGCGCGACCCCTCGATCACCGTCGACCATGCCGCACTGGAAGCACCGAACCGGTATCTGTTCGGTTACGGCATGGATTATCAGGATTACCTGCGCAACGCGCCCGGCATCTTTGCCGTGGCCGATCACTGAAGGACGCGTGCCATGACCGCACCCCGACTGGCCATCATTGGCGGCACCGGACTGACCCGACTGAAGGACCTGGAGATCACCCACCGCCGGGTCATGCATACGCCGTACGGCGAACCCTCCGGACCCCTGGTGTTCGGGCGGCTGAACGGCATCGAAACGGTCTTTCTCCCGCGCCACGGGGCGCGACACACCATCCCGCCGCACCAGGTGAACTATCGCGCCAACATCTGGGCGCTGCATAACACGGGCGTGGAGACGGCGATCGCGGTGGCCGCGGTCGGCGGCATCAGCGAGTGCATGCAGCCCGGGCGACTCGCGATTCCGGACCAGATCATCGATTACACCTGGTCGCGTGCGAACACTTATTTCGAAGGTGGCCATCTCGATGAAGTGACCCACGTGGACATGACCTGGCCGTACTGTCCCGAAGTGCGCCGGAGGCTCCTGGAGGCGGCCCGTGAACTGGACCTGCAAATCTGCGAGCAGGGGACCTATGGCGCCACCCAGGGTCCGCGCCTGGAAACCGCCGCGGAGATCGATCGCATGGAGCGCGACGGCTGCGACCTGGTGGGCATGACCGGCATGCCGGAAACGGCCCTGGCGCGGGAGCTGGGCCTGAGCTATGCAGCGTGTGCGGTGATTGCCAACCGTGCCGCAGGGCGCAGCGGCGGCGAGATCACGATGGACGAAATCGGCCGTAATCTGGAAACCGGCATGGAGCAGGTCAAGCAGCTCCTGGCCCGGGTCATTGCAACCCTGAAGTGAGTGGAAGTGAGTGAAGGAGAGGCCTGCAATCCAGGGCCTTTCCAGGTCCATTACCTAATTTAACATAATATCCATTATGCGACGTCGTGGATCATCTCCCATCGTCAGCGTATCCGGATATTCATCGTGCTGTTGGGTCCCTGGCTGCGTGAGCGTGTCACGTTGCCGTTCTTCTTCAGCATGATCTCGAGCACCCCGTTGCCGTGGGTCTGGACCACTCGGCAGTCGACGGAATCGCCCTTGAATTCAATGGTCAGCGGGACTTCGCCCTCGAACTCCATCTGATGCAGCTCGCCGTCTTCCATGACCGCGCACTCGATGGAATATCCGGTGCCTTCCGGACCCTGCGCACTCAGCGCGATCCGGGTATCGGTTGTTGTGCCCATGGCACTGACGCCCCCAGTTATCAGCAACGTTGCGGCCGCCAATCCGGCCTTCCACCCGCCAGCGCCTCCATTCCGCGGGACCCGTAACACCCGGCATCGATTCATGAACCACCACCCCTTGCGGGAAGGAAAAATCCGACCCCGAGAAACCGGGGCCGGACAAGTCCGTTCTTCGATCAGTTCTGGAAGACGTTGGCCATGTTACCGCCACCCGCCTGGTTGACCGTCGACACGTTGCTATGACCGACCTGCTGAACGGTCGCGTGGTTGCTGGCAATGCTGCCCCAGCCGCCCAGCGTCTGGGTCACGTAGGAGCGATGGCCAAAGCCGGTCTGCTTCACGTTGGCCCGGTCGTTGTAGCCGGTCTGTTCGATATCGGAGAAATTCTTGGTTCCGTTCTGCGACACCTTGGCCCGGTTACCCAAGCCGCTCTGGTAGGTGTCCGCACGGTTCCATTCTCCGTGCTGGGAGATGTCCGACTGATTGGAACGACCGGACTGCTCGACGTTGGCCTTGTTGCGGTAGCCACGCTGAGTCACTTCCGAATGGTTCTTCTGGCCGGACTGCGAGACATCGGCGCGGTTATAGTTGCCACGCTGATCCACTTCGGAAGACAGACGGTAACCGTCCTGTTCGACGTCCGCACGGTTCTTGACACCCTCCTGACGGACATCGCTGGAGTTGCGGATACCGGTCTGCTCCTGGGTGGCACGGTTGCCCCAGCCTTTCTGGAAGGCGCTGGCACTGTTCTTCATGCCTTCCTGGTCAATGTCGGACATGTTGGAATATCCGATCTGAGAAACGTCGGCATTGTTGAACATGCCCGCCTGGTCAATCGTGGAATCGTTGTTGGCCGCCATGGCGGAACCGGAAAACAGAGCGCCCATCGCGATCGCAATCATGGAATATTTGAGTTTCATAATGACTACCCCCTGAGGGTTGAGTTAGGAACACGCAGTTGAGTCATCGGGTCCCCCATCACTGGGAGGAATTCCCTGAAGGTGGAAGCGTTTCTTTCCGCCTTCACCCTGGATTCTGCACGCCCCTATAACCCCCGGGAATCAGCCGGATGGATGATTGTCGAGGTGAACTTTTTAGTACTTTCTTCATGCACCTGAATCAAAAAAGCGGACCCCCGTAAGAGGCCCGCCCTGCTCTCGATCCAACCTTCTTTTACCCGACCCTTCTTTTACATTATGGGAACCTGGTGCGAGCGGTAAGCCTGGAACACGGGGTGTTCCACATCCGCCGGATCGTCAACATTCCACAGCCCCTTGTCCACGCCCTGAGTAATCAGATGGAGGACCGCGGACTCGATGGCCGACATCACAGCCAGCTGTACCGGCTCGTTGCGGGTATACCCGATTTCGGCGTCCAGCAATCGGCGAAAATCAATGAAACGGAAAACCCCGGCACGGATCTCCTGAGAGTAGATTGTCTTGCTGGCATTGACATTCAGGAGGACACGCTATCTGTCAACGTAGATGACGCCTGATTGGGTTCAGGGTTCTTTAACAATTCGCCGCCGTCTCCGGGTTCAGGGTCACCGATTCTGGGAGGCCGAAGTCCCGGATGGCACCGGGCCAGCGTTCCGGATGAGCGTCATGGGCTCGCTCGTACGTGGCTCTGCGGTTCGCCAGGATCCGGGTGGCCTCGCCGCTGTGACGCTGGGCGGGTGTGACGTAGTTCAGCGCGCTGTGGCGGTGCTGCTCGTTGTACCAGTGCACGAAGGCGAGCATCCATTCGCGGGC
>NZ_KB906453.1:0-243226 GCF_000381385.1 Thioalkalivibrio sp. ALE10 | reverse complement strand
CAGATCGGGCCGGTAACGCTCCAGACCACCCGGTACCCGTTCGACCAGCTCGCCCACGTTCTGTGCGGCCGTCCAGCGCGTCTCTCCATTGTAGAGCACCACCGGCAGCACCGGGGGCAGGCGGCCGCCGGGCGTCAGGGCCTTCTGCCGGATCAGGTCCTGATACAGCAGCCCGAGATAGGTCATCATCCGTACCGCCATGAAACGGTCCACGCTCGACTGGAACTCCAGCAGCAGGTACACGTAAAGCCAGCCGCCGCCCCAGCGCACGCGCCAGACGATGTCGTCTTCGCGGTCGCGCAGCTCGTCGGTCACATAGGCCCCGTTGACCTTCTCGAGCGTGGAGAAATCCAGCTCCCTCACCCAGTCCTCCCGGACAAAACCGGTCAGCAGGTCCCGCACCATCTCGGGATGCGAAAACAGGAGCTTGTAGCTGTTGTCGTGGTGATCCGCCATACCGACACTCCCTGTCCGGTCAGAGCCGAAGCGTAACACGGCCTCCTTACTCCGACCCCTGGCCTGTCGGCATGTTTCTCGGCGAGCCAGACAATCTCCAGCTGGAATTCGAACTCAGGCAGGCGCAGCTCGAACTTGCCGAGCGGGTGCGCCGCGAGATCGAACCGCGAGCGGCCTGAGGCGATCGCTCGGGTCAGTAGTGGTAACGGAGCTGTGCGATGAGCACAGTGTCTTCTTCGATCTTGTAGACGATCCGATGTTCGGTGCTGATTCGACGGGACCAGTAGCCTGAAAGGCTGTACCTGAGCGGTTCGGGTTTGCCAATGCCCTCGAAGGGGTCGCGCTGAATGGCGCGAATGAGTTCATTGATGCGCTTGACGGTCTTCCGATCGTGGCGCTGCCAGTAGAGATAGTCTTCCCACGCATGCTCGGAGAAGAGCAGCTTCATTCCTCGATGTCCTTCTCCAGACCTCCCCCGCGTTCCAGTTCGACCACGGATTCAAGAAGCCGGCGGGCGTTCTCGGGGGCACGGAGCAGGTACGAGGTCTCCTGCAGGGCTTCATAGTCTTCCAGCGACATCATCACCACGGATGGAGCCTTGCTCCGGGTAATGATGACGGCCGAATGGTCCTCGCAGACCTTCTCCATCGTCCTGGCCAGCTGATTCCGGGCCGCCGTGTAGCTAATGGCATCCATGGTATACCTCGCCGTCATTGAACCTGTACATGTACGCAATACTGTACGCATTCTCCAGCGATGACAAGCATCCCTCCCGGAGAACGCCTGGTAGCCAGCTGACACCGCGCGCCGGCGTCGCAACGTGGGCGAGATGGACACCAATGAGGGGCTTTCGCGTACTGCACGAGCACCGGATCGCGCAGGGGGCTGCGCTCCTACAAGGCACCCCCGGGCCGCGGGGCCCGTCCTCTGGCCGAAGACGGCATGAGTGAGACCTTATTCCGGTCGGAACAGATGGATTTCGAGGCCTTCGATGTGGCGGTAGTGGCGATCGTTGGCCGTGACCAGAGGCAGGCCAAGCTGGGTGGCCGTTGCGGCAACCAGGGCATCGGCCATTTGCATGTTGTGGCTGAGCGCATACGTCTCGACCAGGAAGGTGGCACGAGTCGAAATCGCTTCGCTGACGGGATGAATCGTGGCATCCCAGTAGCGCATGGCCTGCCGAAGCATCCGGAATTCGACCTGGTTCCGCAGGCCCTGGACCAGCTCCATGTACGTCACCGCAGACACCGCGAATCCGGGCGAACTGTCGAGCCAGTCCCCCGCTTTCCGGTTCCCGCGCAGGTTCCAGATCAGGACGTCCGTGTCCACCAGCATCAGTCGAACGCCCTCGGTTGGCGCATCCGCCGAACCTGGTCGTCTACCGATCCGGTCCGGTCACCCCAGAGTCCGAACAACGGATTGCGAGCCCCCTCTTCTTGCCCGTTTTCCTCGCGGAGGGTGAAGGGGACCAGACGCGCCCGCTTGCGGCCATGATAGGTGATCACGATCTCCTCTCCGCGATCGATCGCGGCGAGGAGTTCGCGGCTGTGGAGCCGCATGTCCTTGGTGGTGGCTTCCATCTTTGCCTCCCGGAGTTACACTTTTCAGTGTAACTCTTGGGCCTGTACTGCCCAAATCCCATGGCCCGCGCCCCATGAGCTGCGGGTGGAACAGGCCGCCCGGGGCTGCACCATCAGAGCCAGCGGGCGAGCCAGAGGCGGAAGCGCAGTTCCAGCGGCGGGGCGTAGCCCTGCTTGCGGAAGACGACGCCGCCGTCGGTGTTGATGATGAAGCTGGCGGGGACGCCCTGGACGCCGTAGCGGGCGGCGAGCTGGCCCTGCGGGTCGTTGACGGTGGTGAGTTCGCGCTCGCGTTCGTTGAGGTGCGCGATGACTTCCTCTCGTTCACCGGACTGCATGGCGACGGTCAGTACCGGATGGCTGTCCGACAGGCGTACGATCTCGCCTTCCTCCAGCCGGCAGATGGCGCACCAGCTGGCCCAGAAATGCAGCAGCACGGGTTCGTCGCCCACGTAGTCGGCGAGTGCCACGGGCGAGCCGTCGAGCAGTTCGGCCTCGAACTCGGGGGCCGGGCCTTCCACCATGTCGCGGGCCATCCATGCGCGCACCAGCAGGAAGATGGCCAGCGCGATGGCGATCTGGATGCCCCAGCCGAGCGCACGGCGGCGCGCGGTGGGTTTCGGGCGTTCGGGTTTTTCGGGCTGGGTATCGGTCAACGGATCATCTCGGCCTGGCCGGGTCGGGCGCGGGTGCCGCGCTGCTTGGGGCCCTTGCGCACAGCAATGCGTACCAGTTCGTCCTCGTCGTCCATCAGTTGTTCCCGCTGGTCTTCGCTCAGCAGCGGGTTGCGGGCCACGAAGTAGCGCAGGTTGGGGTCGCGGTCGTTCACGCAGGCGGCCACCTGCTCCGGCGTGAGGTCGGGCCGCTTGGCGCAGTTCAGGCGCACGGTCTGGTTGGGGTCCGCCAGCAGCAGGGCGACTTCGTCGGGCTGCAGATCGAGACGGCGGGAGAAATACGCCTTGACCTGGGCATGCTGGTCGCGCACCAGGAACGGGCGCCAGCACGGGTCGAGGTCGGCGGCCAGCGCCATCTCCATGCGCTGGTCGAAAGAGAGTTGTCGATACTGTTGCTCAAGCTCGGTCATGGCAGGGCCGAACGACACCGGAAAGGGGGCTGTCGTATTATAAGCAGACTGTAATGACGGCGAGGATTCCCATGAACGCACCGGTGGCCGAAAAACCGCTGTTCCACGTGCCGTCCACGGCGCACGTGACCGCCGGGCTGCACCACCTCGGCGAGGCCGAGCGCGCGGAGCTGGTGGAACGCATCAAGCGCCTGCTGCGCGAGCGCGATGCGGTGCTGGTGGCGCATTACTACGTGGACGAATCGCTGCAGCGCCTGGCCGACGAGACCGGCGGCTGCGTGGCGGATTCGCTGGAGATGGCGCGCTTCGGCAAGGACCATCCGGCCAGCACGCTGGTGGTGGCGGGGGTGCGCTTCATGGGCGAGACGGCCAAGATCCTCAGCCCGGAAAAGCGCGTGCTGATGCCCACGCTGGAGGCCGAGTGCTCGCTGGACCTGGGCTGCCCGGCGGACGAGTTCGCGAAATTCCGCGCGCAGCACCCGGACCACACCGTGGTGGTGTATTCGAACACCTCGGTGGACGTGAAGGCGCAGGCGGACTACGTGGTCACCTCCAGTATTGCCGTGCCGCTGGTGGAACACCTGCGCGATCAGGGGAAGAAGGTCCTGTGGGCGCCCGACAAGCACCTGGGCGACTACATCCGCCGCACCACCGGCGCCGACATGGTGCTGTGGGACGGCTCCTGCGTGGTGCACGACGAGTTTCGCTCGTGGGCGCTGGAGGATCTGCGCAGCCGTCATCCGGACGCCGCCGTGCTGGTGCACCCGGAGTCGCCGCGCGAGGTGATCCATCAGGCCGACGTGGTGGGCTCCACCAGCCAGCTGATCGCCGCGGTGAAGGACCGCGACGAGCCGGAGTTCATCGTGGCGACCGACAAGGGCATCTTCTACAAGATGCGCGAGGCGGCCCCGGACAAGACGCTGATCGAGGCCCCCACCGGTGGCGAGAGCGCGACCTGCACCAGCTGCGCCCACTGCCCGTGGATGGCGATGAACGATCTGGTCTCGCTGGCCAATACGCTGGAAGACACCGCCGAACCGGCCACCAACGAGATTTTCATCAACGAGGACGCCCGCCTGAAGGCCCTGACCGCAACGCAGCGCATGCTCGACTTCGCCGCCGAGCACCGCAAGGCAACCGCCGGCGACGCCTGACCGGGGATCGGGATGATGCCGCCTCATGCGACCGGTACAACGCTTGCGGGACAGCCCCTCGCATCATCGCCACTTGAACGTGACCGGGTCCTGGCGACACTCCGGGCACCCCGTCATTGCGAGGAGCCGCAAGGCGACGTGGCAATCGGCCGACGCTGGTTGCACGCAGGATCAGGTGGTTTCGGATGGAGATCGCCACGTCGCTTCGCGACTCGCGATGACGGTGGAGACTTCTCGGCTCGCGATGCCCGGGGGCGCGAAGGGTGTCGTGCGAGCCTGGTGCAGACCCATTTGCCCGAACTGGTGATCCAGCTTGAGCAATTCCCCGTCAGCGATCGTTGAGCCAGGCGGCCCACTGGGAGTGGGTGGAGGCGTCCACGCCGTCGGCCTTCGCTGCCTGCTGGAGGTGGGCCTGCAGGTCTTCCATCAGTTTCGAGTCCATCAGCTCCGGCTGCAGGGTCAGCTGGGCATGCAGCGTGGTATACACCAGCTTCAGCTCGCTCAGGGCATACTGCGACCAGTCGAATTCGGCCATCAGAGGTTCTCCGCGATGAATGATGATCCCGGCATCCTGCGGCCCCGCGCGGGCCGTCGCCAAATGAACCCGCAGGGGAGCGGAGATGTTTAAGCGCCGGGCGCGGCTGCTGGTGGCCGCCGCCGGGGATGACGGCCGCGCCGATCGCGTGGCCGAACTGGCCGCGCAGGACAGGGACGTGGCCGAATGGCTGGAGGTGCGCCCGCGCCCGGCCATGGGCGAACTCGCGCGCGAGGACCTGGAGTGGGCGGACCTGCTGGTGGCGGTGGACGCCGAGGCCGCGGAGGCCATGCCGGCCGGTCGCCCGCCCGGCTGCCGCCCGAAATACTGGCAACTCCCGCCGGCCAGCGTGCTGCACGACGACCCGGCCACATTCGACGAAGCCACCCACTCGGCACTGACCTGCATGGCCGGCGGCATGCGCATGCTCGCCCGCATGGACGCCGAAGACCAGCCCGAACCGCAGTAACACCTCAACATGGCGTGAGGCCCCAGCCGGTCTGGCCGTGGGGAGTGCCGCACTGCGGCAGCATATGCGTTCGGGCGGGCAACGCCTTGTGGCTGCGCCCCGGGCGTGACTGTCGTATCGTAGGAGGACAGGAGGCTCGGGCATGCATCCATTGATCCAGCAACATCGTAAAGCGCTCCAATCGGTCTGCCGCGACTTCGGTGTATCGCGGCTGGAGGTTTTCGGGTCTGCAGCCCGTGGGGATGATTTCGACCCTCAATGTTCGGACGTGGATTTCCTGGTGGAATTCGGTCCGGACCAGACCGAATGCTCTCTGGAGCAATTCCTCGCCCTGCGCAGAAAGTTGAGCAACATTCTTGGGCGGCCCGTGGACCTGGTGATGCCGGAAAGCGTGACCAATCCGTACGTCCTCGCGGATATTGAAAAATCTCGGGAAGCGGTCCATGCGGCGTGATCCGCGGGCTTACCTGTGGGATGCGCGTGAAGCCGCCCGACGCGTGGCGGAATTCGTGAAGGACGCAAATGAAGAGGACTACGTTGCCAGCGATCTGATGCGTTCGGCCGTTGAGCGGCAGCTGGAGATTCTGGGCGAGGCGCTGGGCCAGCTGGAAAAAGCCAATCCCGACGTGGCGCGACAGATCCCGCAATTGAGAGCGGCCGTGGATCTGCGAAACCTGCTGATCCACGGTTATGCGAAGATCGACGACCGTATTATCTGGAATACCGCCACCACCGACGTCCCGGTCATGGCCCGGGAGCTGGACAGCATACTGCGGCAACTGGACGGATGAGACGTCCAATGGCGGCCGTCAGGCTCAACGGACGACATCGCCAAAATTCAAGTCCACACGTCGTCCTCGCGCCAATATCGCGTACACGTCAAGGCTCAGGGTAGCACTCCGCCCCGGTGCTGGCACCGGGGCGGGGACAGGCGTCAGGCGTTGGCGGCGGCGCGCGAGGCCTTTTTGCGCTCGTGCTCCAGCAGGAGCTTCTTGCGGATGCGGATGGCGCTCGGGGTGACCTCGACGAGTTCGTCGTCATCGATGAACTCGATCGCCTGCTCCAGCGTCATGCGCACCGGCGGGGTCAGCTGGATGTTCTCGTCGGTGCCGGCGGCGCGCACGTTGGTGAGCTGCTTGGCCTTGAGCGCATTGACGACCAGGTCGTTCTCACGCGCGTGCAGGCCGATGACCATGCCCTCGTAGACCTCCTCGCCGGGGCCGATGAACAGCTTGCCGCGGTCCTGCAGGTTGAACAGGGCGAAGCCGATCGCCTTGCCGGGACCGTTGGCGATCAACACGCCGTTCTGGCGCGAGGCCACCGAACCGGTCGTGGACAACGGCCCGTAGTGGTCGAACACGTGGTGCAGGATGCCGGTGCCGGAGGTCGCGGTCATGAACTCGGTCTGGAAGCCGATCAGCCCGCGCGAGGGGATGGTGTAGTCCAGGCGCACCCGGCCCTTGCCGTCCGGCATCATGTTGGTGAGTTCGCCGCGGCGTTCGCCCAGCTTCTCCATCACCGTGCCCTGGTGCTCTTCCTCGATGTCCACGGTCACGGTCTCGTAGGGCTCCTGCTTGACCCCGTCGACTTCGCGGATGACCACCTCGGGGCGCGAGACGCCCAGCTCGTAGCCCTCGCGGCGCATGTTCTCGATGAGGATGCCTAGGTGCAGCTCGCCGCGACCGGAGACGCGGAACTTGTCGGGGTCCTCGGTATCTTCCACCCGCAGGGCGACGTTGTGCTTGAGCTCCTCGTCCAGGCGCTCGCGAATCACGCGGGAGGTGACGTACTTGCCCTCCTTGCCGGCCAGCGGGGAGGTGTTCACCTGGAAGGTCATGCTCACCGTGGGCTCGTCCACGGTCAGGGCCGGCAGGGCCTCGACATTGCTCGGGTCGCACAGGGTGTCGGAGATGAACAGCTTGTCCATGCCGGTGAAGGTGATGATGTCGCCGGCGTTGGCCTCGCTGACATCCACCCGGTCCAGCCCGTGGAAGCCCATGATCTGCAGCATGCGGCCGTTGCGCACGCCGCCTTCGCGGTCGATCACCTTGACCTGGGTGTTCGGGGTGATGCGCCCGCGCTTCACCCGGCCGACGCCGATCAGGCCCTGGTAGGAGTTGTAGTCCAGCGAGGAGACCTGCATCTGGAACGGGCCGTCGGCGTCCACGTCCGGCGGCGACACGTGCTCGACGATGGTCTCCAGCAGGCAGGTCATGTCGCCGTCGGTCACGTCCGAGTCCATGCCGGCGAAGCCGTTGAGCGCCGAGGCGTAGACGATCGGGAAGTCCAGCTGCTCGTCGCTGGCGCCCAGGCGGTCGAACAGGTCGAAGACCTGATCCACGGCCCAGTCCGGACGCGCCCCCGGGCGATCGACCTTGTTGACCACCACGATCGGCTTGAAGCCCATCGCGAAGGCCTTCTGGGTCACGAAGCGGGTCTGCGGCATGGGGCCGTCCACCGCGTCCACCAGCAGCAGCACGGAGTCGACCATCGACAGCACGCGCTCGACCTCGCCGCCGAAGTCGGCGTGCCCGGGGGTGTCGACGATGTTGATGCGGTAGTCCTGCCACTTGATGGCGGTGTTCTTCGACAGGATGGTGATCCCGCGTTCCTGCTCCAGGGCGTTGGAATCCATGACCCGCTCGCCGTGGTCGCCACGTTCGTCGAGGGTGCCGGACTGGCGCAGGAGCTGGTCGACCAGCGTGGTCTTGCCATGGTCGACGTGGGCGATGATGGCGATGTTGCGAAGCTTCTCGGTCATGGAATACGAACTCTGGGTACTGGCAAAAGGGCCGTC
The DNA here is from genome assembly GCF_000381385.1 of Thioalkalivibrio sp. ALE10. NCBI lineage: Bacteria > Pseudomonadati > Pseudomonadota > Gammaproteobacteria > Chromatiales > Ectothiorhodospiraceae > Thioalkalivibrio > Thioalkalivibrio sp. ALE10. Next base: position 235,151 of record NZ_KB906453.1, on the reverse strand, counting down.
ACTATACAGATTTATGCAGAGCAGTGCTTGGCTAGCGTTGTCGCGACAGCGTCCCTCGCATAGACTAATCAGATGACCAGGTTGTACAGGTGCCTTGATGACCACCACCGTGAACGTGCATGAAGCGAAAACTCATTTATCGCGTCTGCTGAAAAGGGCACACGACGGCGAGGAGATCATCCTGTCGCGCGCCGGGCGCCCCTATGCACGGCTGGTCCCGCTGGAGGGCACACCGCAGAAACGGCAGCCCGGCAGGGTTCAGGGCCGTGTGGAGGAATCCTTCTTCGAGCCCCTGCCCGAGGAAGAACTTCGCGCATGGGAAGAGTGATGCGAGTCCTGCTGGATACGCACGCCCTCTTGTGGTGGATGACCGACGACCCGAAACTCTCCACCACTGCCAGAAATACCATCCAGGACGAAACACACACGGTGCTGGTGAGTGCGGCCAGCGCCTGGGAGATCGCGACCAAGTGCCGTCTGGGCAAGCTCGCGATCGGGGCGAGGGTGCTCCGCGACTTCGATGAGCTGATCACCGCCGACGGGTTCTCGCATCTGGCCGTGAATTACCGACAGGCCATCCATGCCGGGTCCTACCCCCAGGAACACCGGGACCCGTTCGACCGGGTCCTCGCAGCTCAGGCCGAACTGGAACAGGTCCCGCTGGTCACCGCGGACCCGGCCCTGCAGACATTCCCGATCCGCTGCCTCTGGTAAGCGTCCGCTCCGATCAGCCCGACACCCCGCCCTGCCACGGGTCGAGCTTGTCGTCCGGCGGCGGGACCTGCAGGTGGAAGCCCTGGTCCTGCAGGTTGGCGAGGACCTTCTGCGGGTCTTCCTGCGCCAGGGTGCGGTCGGGGGTCAGCTCGAACTCCAGCGCGAATTCGAGGCTGCCCAGGGCCTTCATCAGGGTGTCGGGCAGATCGGAGAAATCGTCCTTCTCCGGCAGATAGACATAGGTGTCGGCGCGCCGCGTGGCGCGATAGACGTAGCACTGCATTTCAGTCCTCCAGATAGGTGTAGCCGGTCAGGCCGTGTTCCAGTTCCGCCAGCAGCCGCCCGGCCGCCTCGCCGCGCAGGCCGGCGGCGTCGATGCGGGCGCGGAACGCGCGGCGCAGGTCGTCGGGGGCGAAATGCACGTAGGACAGCAGTTCGTCCACGGTGTCGCCGCGTTCGGGGTCGACCAGACGGTAGCCGCCGTCGGCGGTGAGCTCGACGTTCACCGTGTCGGTGTCGCCGAACAGGTTGTGCAGATCGCCCAGGATCTCCTGATAGGCCCCCACCAGGAAGATGCCCAGATAATACGGCTGCGCGGGCTCCCATTCGTGCAGGGCCAGCGTGGTGTGGGTGCCTTCGCGCTCCACGTAGTACTCCACGTGGCCGTCGGAGTCGCAGGTCAGGTCCTGCAGCACCGCCCGGCGCGTGGGCGCCTGATCCAGCCGGTGCAGCGGCATGATGGGGAAGATCTGGTCGATCGCCCAGGTGTCGGGGATGGACTGGAACACGGAGAAGTTGCAGAAGACCTTGTCCGCCAGCTTGTCGGTCAGTTCGGCATGGATCTCGGCCGGCAGGGCATCCGGGTCCGCCAGCAGTCGCTGGCACAGGGCGAAGTACAGCGCCTCGGCGCGGGCGCGGTCGGCCAGCGAAAGCAGGCCGCGGGCGAACTGCGCCTGCACCTCGGCCAGATGCCAGGCGGCGTCGTGGAAGACCTCGGACGGCGGACGCACGCTGTCCTCCAGCAGCGCCCGCAGGGTCGCGATCTCGGGCGGCTCGTCGGCGGCCGGCGGCGGCACGGGGCCGTCCCCGGGGGCCGGTTCGCAGTCGATCACGTTGGTGATCAGCACCGCGTGATGCGCGGTCAGCGCGCGGCCGGATTCGCTGAACACCTCGGGCATCGGCAGGTCGTGCTCGTGGCAGATACGGCTGAGCGGGCGCAGGATGTTGAGGGCGTATTCCTCCACCGAGTAGTTGATGGAGCATTCGTTGCGCGAGCGCGAGCCCTCGTAGTCGATGCCCAGGCCGCCGCCCACGTCGACCACGCGGATGCCGGCCCCGGCCTCGTGCAGCGCGGCGAAGTAACTGGCCGCCTCGCCCATGCCGTTCTGGATGTCGCGGATGTTGGCGATCTGCGACCCCATGTGGAAATGCAGCAGCTGCAGGCGGTCGAGCCAGTCCAGCCCGCGCAGGCGTTCGAGGATCGCCAGCACGTCCGCCGCGGACAGGCCGAACTTGGCCTTCTCGCCACCGGTGTTCTGCCACTTGCCCTTGCCGATGGACGCCAGGCGCACGCGCAGCCCCAGCAGCGGCGATATGTCCATGGCTTCGGCCTGGCGGATCACCTCCTCGAGCTCGGAGGGCTTCTCGATCACGATGTACACCCGGTGGCCGAGCTGCCGCCCGATCAGGGCCAGTCGCACGTACTCGCGGTCCTTGTAGCCATTGCAGATGATGACCGAGCCCGGGCGCGACTGCGCCAGCACCGCGATCAGCTCCGGCTTGGAACCGGCCTCCAGCCCCACCTGCGGCCGGTGGCCTTCGGCATCCGCGTGATCGCCGGCGGCGAGGATGCGCTCGACCACCGAGCGCTGCTGGTTGACCTTGATCGGATAGATCGCGGTGAAATCGCCCTGGTAATCCAGCTCCTCGGCCGCCCGCGCGAAGGCACGCGAAAGGCGCCGCACGCGACCGTCGAGCACGTCCTGAAAGCGCACCAGCACCGGCGGGCCCACGTGCTCCTCGCGCAGGCGACAGGCCAGCGCGTGCAGATCCACTCCAGGGTGGTCCGGCCAGTCCGGCCGGCGCATGCAGACATGCCCGGACGCATTGATCTCGAAGAAGTCCCCGTTCCAGTGATCGATGCCGTAGGTGGCACGAGCCTCTTCCAGACTCCAGGGTTTGGCAGACATGGCGATTCCGGCTTTCGCAGTGGATATACCCCGTCATTGCGAGGGCGGTCTTCTGATTCTGTCATCCGGAGCGGCCTTCTGATCCCGTCATTGCGAGGAGCGGCCCTCTGGTCCCGTCATTGCGAGGAGCGAAGCGACGCGGCAATCGCCTTCCATGTCCCCCGGGACATCGAGGGGCTGGCCGGTCTCCGGCGCGCTGCCCGTCGTTCAGGAGATTGCTTCGTCGCCTTCGGCTCCTCGCAATGACCGGAATGGGAGGGCGCCTCCTCGCAATGACGGGATCAGAGGGCGGCTCCTCGCAATGACGGCAGACTCGGAGTTGCCCGCAGGATACAGGGCACTATCATGGCGGCGCATCCTACCGTTCACCCATGCACAAGGGGAGCCCGCCCGATGGCACTCGACGACAACTGGTTCACCGAGCCCGACCGCGACATCGCGATGTCCCTGCGCATCACGAAAAAGCTCCACGAGGAGCAGACGCCCTATCAGAAGATCGAGATCTTCGAGACCACGGGCTTCGGCAACCTGATGGTGATCGACGGCTTCGTGATGCTCACCGGCCGCGACAACTTCATCTACCACGAAATGATGTCGCATCCGGTCCTGTATTCGCACAACGCACCGAAGAACGTGGTGATCATCGGCGGCGGCGACTGCGGCACCCTGCGCGAGGTACTCAAGCACGACGAGGTGGAAAAGGCCACGCAGGTGGATATCGACGAACGCGTGACCCGCCTGTCCGAGCAGTACTTCCCCGAGCTGTGCGACGCCAACGACGACCCGCGCGCCGAACTCCTGTTCGATGACGGCATCCAGTTCATCAAGGACGCGGACCCCGGCTCCATCGACGTGATCATCGTCGACTCCACCGACCCGGTCGGCCCGGCCGAAGGGCTGTTCTCCGCGGATTTCTACCGCGACTGCGTGAAGGCGCTGGGCTCCGATGGCCTGCTGGTGCAGCAGAGCGAATCCCCGCTGCTGCACACCGACAGCATCCTGCGGCCGATGCACGACAGTATGCGCATGGCGGGTTTCATCGACGCCCTGACCATGCACTTCCCGCAGCCCACCTACCCCTCCGGCTGGTGGACCTGCACCATCGCCTCCAAGGACGCCCCGGTCGCCTTCCTGCGCGAGGAAGCCGCCGAGGAGATCCCGTTCGTCACGCACTACTACAACGCGGCCATCCACCGCGCCGCCGGCGCGACCCCGGAATTCTTCCGCCGCAAGCTGTTCGCCTGATCCGGCCGCGCCGGTCCGCCACCCCGGCGCCGGGCCGGCGCGGGGTGTCGGCTTCAGCCGGGAGTAACGCCTCTGCACGCCTTCCGGCATCCGCCCGGCATCAGCAGACACCGCCTCGAAACCTCCCGCGCTCGCACACTTTCAGGGCAGCCTGATCCATCTTGATGCATGCCCCCGAAACGGGCTGCACCACGACGAAACATTCGCTCCGCAGACCGGCGCTCCCTGGCCCGGCACCACGCTCCGCAACGCTTTCGGGGCGACCATGGCATGGCTCCTGCTTACTCGGATTACTGCCGGCGCATTCCTGCGCGCCGCACCGAGATTCAAGCGAGGAGAACCATGCTGCATCGACGCTGCATCGCATTCGTTGTTCTGTTTCTGGTGCCCGTGATGGCGCTGGCCCATCCCCACCACGGGCACCACGTCCACGAACATGCGGGCTTCGCTGCGGGATTTCTGCACCCGTTCACCGGCCTCGATCACCTGCTGGTCCTGCTCGGAATCGGGTTCTGGATGGCCCGCTCACAGCGATTCCCGGGCACCCTGACCGTCGGCGCGGCGGTACTGGCCACTCTGGCGCTCGCCTTCGCCCTGGGCGTGGCGCAAGGACCGCTGCCGACCGTCGAATTCGGCATCCTCGCCTCGCTGTTGCTGACCGGCGTGCTGGTCTTTCTGGGCACGCGTCTCCCGCTGGTGGTGACCGCCGCGATCGCGGCCGGCTTCGCCGCACTGCACGGCTTCGCCCACGGTGCCGAAATGGCGGCCGACCTGTCCGCACTGAGATTCGCCGCCGGCTTCCTGCTGGCCAGCGCCCTGCTGCTGACCGCCGGTGCACTGGCCGCCTCCCGGATACGCGATACGGGTCTCGAGCGTCCGGTGGGACAGGCGGCCGGTGGGGCCATGGTTGCCGCCAGCGTCTATCTGTTGCTGGTGGTCTAGCGGCGTGGACATGACCCCCGTGGAACTGGCTGGCGCTACAGAGACCGTCCCGGAGACCCGGGACGGATGGCTCGGGCGCCTGGAGCTGGGCTTCGCCTCGCGTGGCGGACGGACCCGGCTGGCCCGCCGCCGTCACGAGGGCCCTCTGCTGGTGCAGCGAAGCTTCTTCCCCGAAGGCGATGTCTGCCACTGCTACGTGATCCACCCCCCCGGGGGCGTCGCCGGCGGCGATCGCCTGCAGCTGGAAGCGGAGCTGGACGCCGGCAGCCGGGCGCTGCTCACGACCCCTGCCGCGGCCAAGTTCTACCGGACGCAGGCAGCCAGCGCCCGCCAGGAACAAAGCTTCACGGTGGGGCCCGAGGCGAGCCTGGAGTTCCTGCCGACGGAAACCATCCTGCACGGTCGCTCCCGCGTGATGCTGCACAACCACTTCCGCCTGGGACCCGGCGCCCGCCTGTGCACCTGGGATGTCCTGTGCCTGGGACGCCCGGCGCATGGCGACCACTACGAGGGCGGAGTGTGCACCCAGGATCTGTGGATCGAGCGCGACGGCCGACCGCTGGTACATGACCGCCTTGATCTGGCCCACGGCGATCCGCTGCTGAGCCGCCCCTGGGGCCTCGACGGCTTCCCCGTGGTGGGCCAGCTGGTGGCCACCCCGGCCCCCGAGGGACTCGAACCGGCACTGCGCGAGCATCTCGGAACGCCCGACGCCCTGCGCCTGGGCATCTCGCGAATTGGGGATGTCCTGTTCCTGCGTTGTCTGGGCCATGGCGCGGAGACCGTGCGCGCGCTGCTGCAGCGGGCCTGGGCCTTCCTGCGCGAGCCGGTCATCGGGCGCCCCCCGTGCACCCCCCGTATCTGGAACACCTGACCACCGGAAGATCCATGGAACTGACCCCACGCGAGAAAGACAAGCTGCTGCTGTTCACGGCCGCTCTGCTGGCGGAACGCCGCCAGGCGCGCGGGCTGAAGCTCAACTACCCGGAGGCCATGGCGCTGATTTCGGCGGCCATCCTCGAGGGGGCCCGCGACGGCCGTTCGGTCGCGGAGCTGATGAGCCTGGGCGGCGAGGTGCTGACCCGTGACGACGTACTCGAAGGCGTCCCGGAGATGATCCCGGAGGTACAGGTCGAGGCGACCTTCCCGGACGGGGTCAAGCTGGTCACCGTTCACGAACCCATCCGTTAAGAGGAAGTGCCCGATGATCCCCGGTGAGCTCCTGCCCGCGGACGGCGACATCACCCTGAACGCCGGCCGTGAGACCGTCACCCTGGAGGTGGCCAACAGCGGCGACCGGCCCGTCCAGGTCGGTTCTCACTATCACTTCTTCGAGACCAACAACGCCCTGCGCTTCGACCGCGAGCGCGCGCGAGGCTTCCGCCTGGACATACCGGCGGGAACGGCCGTGCGTTTTGAACCGGGGCAGACCCGCAGCGTGCAGCTGGTAGCCTACGCCGGGGAGCGCCGGGTGTTCGGATTCCAGGGCCGCATCGGTGGCCCGCTGGACGGAGATGCGCAATGAGCCAGACCATTCCCCGCCGCGCCTATGCCGAGATGTTCGGCCCCACCACCGGCGATCGCCTGCGCCTCGGCGACACCGCGCTGCTGATCCAGGTGGAGCGCGACTGGACCGTCTACGGCGACGAGGTCAAGTTCGGCGGCGGCAAGGTGATCCGCGACGGCATGGGCCAGAGCCAGCGGCACGACGAAGCCGTGGTGGACACCGTGATCACCAACGCGGTCATCCTCGACTACTGGGGCGTGGTCAAGGCCGATGTCGGCCTGAAGCAGGGCCGGATCCACGCGGTGGGCAAGGCCGGCAACCCGGATACCCAGCCGGGTGTCGACATCGTGATCGGCCCGGGAACCGAGGTCATCGCCGGCGAGGGGCGAATCCTGACCGCCGGCGGCATCGATGCCCATATCCACTTCATCTGTCCGCAGCAGATCGAGGAGGCCCTGACCTCCGGCATCACGACCATGGTGGGTGGCGGGACCGGACCCGCCACCGGCACCAACGCCACCACCTGCACCCCCGGACCCTGGCACATCCAGCAGATGCTGAAGGCCGCCGAGGCCTTCCCGATGAACCTGGGCTTTCTGGGCAAGGGGAACGCCAGCGAACCCGGCGCCCTGCACGCGCAGGTCGAGGCGGGGGCACTGGGCCTGAAGCTGCACGAGGACTGGGGCACCACCCCGGCCACCATCGACTGCGCGCTGTCGGTCGCCGATGCCCATGATGTCCAGGTCTGCATCCACACCGACACCCTGAACGAATCCGGCTTTGTCGAGGACACCCTGGCGGCGTTCAAGGGGCGCACCATTCACACCTATCACACCGAGGGCGCCGGCGGCGGCCATGCCCCGGACATCATCAGGGCCTGCGGCGAGGCCCACGTCCTGCCGTCCAGCACCAATCCCACGCGGCCGTTCACGGTGAACACCATCGACGAACACCTGGACATGCTGATGGTCTGCCACCATCTGGACCCGCAGATCGCGGAGGACGTCGCGTTCGCCGAGAGCCGGATCCGGCGCGAGACCATCGCCGCGGAGGACATCCTGCACGACCTCGGTGCGTTCTCCGTGATCGCCTCGGACTCGCAGGCGATGGGACGCGTGGGTGAGGTGATCCTGCGGACCTGGCAGACCGCCCACAAGATGAAGACCCAGCGCGGCTCCCTGACTCGCGATCCGTCCGAGCACGACAATTTCCGCGCACAGCGCTATGTCGCCAAATACACCATCAATCCCGCGCTGGCGCATGGCATGGCCCACGAAGTGGGCTCCGTCGAACCCGGCAAGCTGGCCGACCTGGTCCTGTGGGATCCGGCCTTTTTCGGCGTCAAGCCGGCGCTCATCATCAAGGGCGGGATGATCGCCTCGGCCCCGATGGGCGACCCCAACGCCTCCATCCCCACGCCACAGCCGGTGCATTACCGGCCGATGTTCGGCAGCTACGGCCCGGCCATGACCGGCACGTCCGTCAGCTTCGTCTCGCAGGCGGCCCTGGCGGCCGGGATCGGCGAACAGCTGGGCCTGCAGCGAAAACTGGTCGCGGTCAGCGGCTGCCGCGAGATCGGCAAGCAGGACATGCGGCTGAACGACTGGCTGCCGAAGATGGAAGTGGACCCGGAGACCTACGAGGTGCGTGCCGACGGCGAGCTTCTGACCTGCGAACCCGCCACCGAGCTGCCGCTGAGCCAGCGTTACTTCCTGTTCTGAGGTCCCCATGATTCGCCTGATCGAACGCGCCGAGAGCGCCCCGACCACCGTGACCGGAACCCTGCATCTGCCGGTCGAGACACGGATGAAGAGCCGCTTCCGGGCCACCCTCGACACCGGCGACGAGGTCGGCGTATTCCTCGAGCGGGGCGGCATGCTGCGCGACGGGTCCGCCCTGCGCGCGGACAGCGGCGAGTGGGTCACGGTGCGTGCCGCGCCGGAACCCGTCAGCACCGTGTACTGCGAGGACCCGCTGCTGCTAGCACGCGCGACCTACCACCTCGGCAACCGCCACATTGCCCTGCAGATCGACCCGGGCCGGCTGCGTTACCTGCACGACCACGTGCTGGACGACATGCTGCGCGGCATCGGACTCGATCCAATCTTCGAGCACGCCCCGTTCGAGCCGGAGGCCGGCGCCTACGGGCACGGACACGCCCACGGCGGTCACGGCCATGGCCATTCGCACTGATCCGGGGCTGACTGACCCGGAACTGACTGACCCGGGCCTGGCACGGCGACGTCTCTGGCAACTGGTGAGCCCCACGCTGCCGGTCGGGACCTACAGCTATTCCGGCGGCATGGAATGGGCCATCGAAGCGGGCTGGCTCGCGGACGAGGCCGCGGTGGCCGACTGGATGCAGGGCCAGATCCGCCACAGCCTGAGCCGGATCGACATCCCCCTGCTCGCACGCCTGCACCGGGCCTGGCTGGAGGACGACGACGAGGCCGTCGAACGGTTCAGTGCGTGGCTGGGCGCCAGTCGCGAGACCCGCGAACTGCGCGCCGAAGACCGTCACCTCGGGCAGGCGCTGGCGCGTCTGCTGTCCGAGCTCGATCTGAACGAGGCCGACCGGTGGCAGGGTCATCCCGACGCCACCTGGGCCACGCTGTTCGCGCTGGCGCTGGCGCGCTGGTCCATCCCGGTCGAGGAAGGAGCCGAGGCGATTCTCTGGTCCTGGTGCGAGAACCAGGTCGCGGCCGCGATCAAGCTGGTCCCGCTGGGGCAGACCGCCGGTCAGCGCCTGCTCCACCGCCTGGCCTCGACCATCGGCGGGGCTGCACGGGAGGGGCTTGCGCGGGACGACGCGGCGATTGGCGGCACGGCCCCCGGTGTCGCCATCGCCAGCGCCCTGCACGAAACCCAGTATTCACGCCTGTTCCGCAGTTAGCGAAATTCCCGGGAGGCACCCATGTCACTGAATCCCCGAGTCCTGCGCGTCGGCATCGGCGGGCCGGTCGGCTCCGGCAAGACCGCCCTGCTCCAGGCCCTGTGTCAGCGCATGCGCGAGATGTACAGCATCGCCGTGGTCACCAACGACATCTACACCCGCGAGGATGCCGAGTTCCTGACCCGCCACGATGCGCTGGAGGCCGAACGCATCGTCGGGGTGGAGACCGGCGGGTGCCCGCACACGGCGATCCGCGAGGATGCCTCGATGAACCTGTCGGCCCTGGCCGACCTCGGCATCCGTTTTCCCGGCCTCGAGGTCGTATTCGTCGAGAGCGGCGGCGACAACCTGTCCGCGACGTTCAGCCCGGAGCTGTCCGATCTGACGATCTACGTGATCGACGTCTGCGCGGGCGACAAGATCCCGCGCAAAGGGGGGCCCGGCGTGACCCGTTCCGACCTGCTGGTGATCAACAAGATCGATCTCGCCGAGGGGGTCGGTGCCTCGCTGGAGGTCATGGACCGCGACAGTCGGCGCATGCGCGGCGAGCGCCCGTTTGTCTTCACGAACATGCGCACGGGCGAGGGCCTGGATGAAGTCGTCCGGTTCATCATCGAGCATGGAATGCTCCCCGCCAGGGAATCGGCCTGAGCAGCGACCGCCCGGCGGACGATGCACACCCGTGCGGCAACCTCCGCCCCATCACGAGACAGATGCACCATGTGCATGCAGTCCGCCCTCCCCTCCCGACCGGAGATGACTGCGGACACCGGGCGCAAGACCCCGTTTTCCGTTCATGGCACACAGCTTGCTGCCCCGGGAATGTCCGGCGCCGGTATTACGGAGTGCCGGGTTGTTCCCTGGAAACGATCCCTAGCGGAGAACGGAGACAGTCGATGCATCCAAACACGAGCCACCCCCCGCAAATTTCGCTCGCGCGCCGGGCCACCCGCACCGCCACCGGTGTCGCACTGGCCCTGGGCCTGGCAACCGGCGGAGGCATAACCGCACAGGCCGACGAAGATCCGATCAAGGTGGGCATCCTCCACTCGCTGTCGGGCACGATGGCCATCAGCGAGACGTCCCTCCGGGACGTGGCCCTGATGACCATCGAGGACATTAACGAAAACGGCGGCCTGCTGGGCCGCGAACTCGAACCGGTGGTGATGGACCCCGGCTCCGACTGGCCCACCTACGCCGAACACGCCCGTGAGATGATCGAGCGCGAGAACGTGGACGTCATCTTCGGCTCGTGGACATCAGTGTCCCGTGAAGCGGTCCTGCCGGTCCTCGAGGAACTCAACGGGCTGATGTTCTATCCGGTCCAGTACGAGGGCGAGGAGTCCTCGCGCAACATCTTTTACACCGGCGCCGCGCCGAACCAGCAGACCCTGCCCGGCGTGGAATATCTGATGAGCGACGAGGGCGGCGGCGCCGAGCGCTTCTTCCTGGTCGGCACTGACTACGTCTTCCCGCGGACCACCAACCGCATCGTGCGTGCCTATCTGAATGCCCACGGGATTTCGGACGACGCCATCGAGGAGGTCTACTTCCCGTTCGAACATGCCGATTTCCAGACGCTGGTCAGCGACATCGACAGCTTCTCCCAGGATGGCCCCACCGCGGTGATCAACACCATCAACGGCGATTCCAACGTGGCGTTCTACCAGGAGCTGGCCAACCAGGGCATTGATCCCATCGACGTTCCGGTACTGGCGACCTCGGTGGGCGAGGAAGAACTCCGCGGCATGGACACCGACCCCCTCGCGGGCCACCTCGCCGCCTGGAACTACTTCATGTCCATCGAGACCCCGGAGAACGAACGCTTCACCGAGCGGTGGATGGAATACGTGGAACAGGAAGGCCTGTCCGGCGGTTCCGACCGGGTGACCAATGATCCGATGGAAGCCACGCACATCGGCATGCGCATGTGGGCCCAGGCGGTCCTGCAGGCAGGCACGACGGACGTCGACGCCGTTCGCCAGGCGGTGTACGGGCAGTGCGTCGACGCGCCGTCCGGGTTCGAGGTGTGCATGGACGACGAGAACCACCATCTGCACAAGCCCGTGATCATTGGCGAGATCCAGCCGGATGGTCAGTTCTTCCCGGTCTGGGAAACCGATGACGTGGTCCGCGCCGAGCCGTGGAGCGATTACGTCGAAGGTAACGAAGACCGTGTAGCGAACTGGCGCTACCCCTGGGTCTGCGGCGACTGCGAAGAACCCACCTACGACCTGCGCTTCTGAGTCCGGGTACGTCCGGCCGGCACCACACCGGTGCCGGCCTTCCCGATTGCCCCCCGCGCATCCGTGGCGGGGCACCCTGAGGAGAGAGAATCATGCGACTCACCGCACGTGTCGCCATCGGCCTGCTGTGCGCAATGCTCCTGACGCCCCTGCTGTCACCGGGCGCATCGGCGGCCATGGGAGAGGCCCGGGAACAGGCCGAACAGCTCGAAGAAGAGCAGGAAGAACAACTGGAAGCCGAGCTGGCCGAAGTCACCGACGAAGAACTGGCCGAAGATACCGCAGAACTCCTGAGGGCCATGGCCACTCAGGACATCCGGGCGCTGCAGGCCGCCATCGAGGACATCGCGGCCAGTCAGGACGCGGACACGCTGCCCGCCCTGCTGGCGCTGCGCGACCGTCGGCTGTTTTTCACCGATGACGAGACCCTGATCATCGAGGATGCCCGCGACGGGACATTCCGGGAGGCCATTACCGGTGAACCCCGGGAGGATCTGGACACAGGCGATCTGAACGAACCACGTGCGACCAACCCCATCCGCCGGATCCTGCGCCCGACCATCGGCGCATTGCAGATCTTCGCGGACGACCCGGCCGCCCGCCTCGCCGCGGCCGAAGAACTGGCGGAACGCCCCCGTCCGGAGATGCGCGATGCCATCGTCGCCGCCCTCGACGAGGAAACGGCCGCGGAAACGGAACGCCTTCTGAACATTGCCCTGGCCCAGCTGGACCTCGACAGCGAGGACGATGCCCGTCGGCTGGAAGCCGTCGAGATCGTGGCCGAGGTGCGGGCCAGCCGCCTGCGCAGCGATCTGCAGGCCCTGCTGGAACGCGACGACGAGGGCCAGCCCGTCGAGACGAACCCGGAGATCCGCGAAGCCGCCGCGGCCGGGGTTCGTGCAATCGAGCAGCGTGAACGCACGGCCCGCTTCGTGTCCGACCTCGTCTATGGACTTTCGATGGGCAGCGTGCTTCTGCTGGCCGCCATGGGTCTGGCGATCATCTTCGGGCTGATGGGCGTGATCAACATGGCCCACGGCGAACTGCTGATGGTCGGGGCCTACACGACCTTCATGACCCAGGCACTGTTCGCCCTTCTCATCCCGCAGTACTTCCATTACTACCTGATCGCGGCCGTCCCACTGGCCTTTCTGACGGCCGGTGCCGTGGGCATTGCCATGGAACGCGGCGTGATCCGTTTTCTTTACACCCGTCCGCTGGAGACGCTGCTGGCCACCTGGGGCATCAGCCTGGTCCTGATTCAGTCCGTCCGCATGATCTTCGGTGCACAGAACGTCAGCGTCGCCAGCCCGCCGTGGTTCTCCGGCAGCGTGCAGATCATGCAGGGGGTCAGTCTGTCGACCTCGCGCGTCGGGGTCATCGTGTTCGCGATCTTCGTCGTCGGGCTGGTCTGGGTGCTGATGAACCGGACGCGTCTGGGCCTCGAGGTCCGCGCGGTCATGCAGAACCGGGACATGGCCGCCTGTCTGGGCGTCCCGGCGCGCCGGGTCGACATGTGGACCTTCGGCATGGGCGCCGGCGTGGCCGGACTGGGCGGGGTCGCGCTGTCCCAGATCGTGAACGTGGGCCCCGAGATGGGCCAGAACTACATCGTGGAGTCGTTCATGGTCGTCGTGCTGGGCGGCGTGGGCAGTCTGTTCGGCCCCGTGCTGAGCGCCCTCGGCATCGGCGTGACCACGAAATTCCTGGAACCGGCGGTCGGCGCCGTGCTCGGCACCATCATCGTCTTCGCCGCCATCATCCTGTTCATTCAGTGGCGTCCTCAGGGGATCTTCGCCCTGAAGGGCCGCTCGGCCGACGATTAGGAGACCGTCTTCATGCATTCGTCCAGCGCAATCTCCCGTCTCGGCCGGCTGCACAGCGGAACCGCCTGGGCCATCCTCGCGATCCTCGCGTTCCTGGCGCTGGTGGTGGTGCCGGTGCTGTACTGGTTCGTGCCACCGGATTCGCCGTTCCACATGCCGGGCTGGATGGTCACCCTCGCGGGGCGTTTCCTCGCCCTGGCCATGGTCGCCCTGGCCCTGGATCTGATCTGGGGCTACACCGGGATCCTGTCCCTGGGCCACGGGGTCTTCTTCGCCATGGGCGGCTACGTGATGGGTGCCCATCTCACGCGGGTCAGCTACGAGGACCGCCTGCCCAATTTCCTGCAGTGGCTGGATTACAGCGACTGGCCCTGGTACTGGGCCGGCTTCGATTCGTTCCTCTTTACCCTGCTGATGATTGCCCTGGTCCCGGGCGTGCTCGCCTTCGTGTTCGGCGTGCTGGCGTTCCGTTCACGGGTCCGGGGGGTGTATTTCGCCATCATCACGCAGGCGCTCACCTTCGGCGGGATGCATCTGTTCTTCCGCACCGAGACGGGCTTCGGCGGCGACACCGGCCTGACGAACTTCACCTACCTGCTGGGTCTCGACCTCGGTACCCCGCAGGCCCGGCTGGTCCTGTTCTGGGCCTCGGCCCTGGCACTGATCCTGGCCTACCTGCTGTGCCGCTGGATCGTGACCTCCAAGCTCGGGCGGGTCCTCACTGCCGTGCGGGATGCCGAGAACCGGGTGCGCTTCACCGGTTACGATCCGCTGCGCTACAAGCTGTTCGTCTGGGTGGTCTCCGCGGTCCTGTGCGGGGTCGCCGGCGCGCTCTACGTCCCGCAGACCGGCGTCATCAACCCCTCGGAGATGGTGCCCTCCGCATCCATCGAGATGGCGATCTGGGTCGCGCTGGGGGGGCGCGGAACGCTGGTCGGGGCCATCCTCGGCGCCGGCGTGGTGAACGTGGTCAAGACCTGGGCCACCAGCGCCCACCCCGACCTCTGGCTGTTCATCCTCGGCGGCATCTTCATCTTCGTCACGCTGCTGATGCCTCGCGGGGTCATCGGCCTGTTTTCGCGCCGCAAGGAGGGCAAGGCATGAACGGCGTGTCGCAAAGTCTCGAACGGTTCCGCGAGACGATGCGCCGGGACCGGGTGTTCGACCTCGTCAACAACCCCGCGGAGAACCCGGCGCTCGACGTCTCGCACGGCATGGCGCTGTACCTGGAGGGCATCACCAAGTCGTTCGACGGATTCCGCGCGCTGGATGACCTCACCCTGTACATCGGCGACGGCGAACTGCGCTGCATCATCGGCCCGAACGGGGCCGGCAAGACCACCCTGATGGACGTGATCACCGGCAAGACCCGTCCGGATGCGGGCACCGCGTGGTTCGGCAACCGGATCAATCTGCTCCGTCTGAAGGAACACGAGATCGCCGGCAAGGGGATCGGGCGGAAGTTCCAGAAGCCGACCGTCTTCGAAAACCATTCGGTGCACGAAAACCTGGAGCTGGCCCTGCACGCCGACCGCGGCCTGCTGAGCAGTCTGACCTGGAAACTGAACGGCGAACAGCGGGATCAGCTGGACGAGACACTGGAGCTGATCGGCCTGACGGAGCGGCGCGACGCCCCGGCCGGCTCGCTGTCGCACGGGCAGAAACAGTGGCTGGAAATCGGGTCGCTGCTGATGCAGAAGCCGCGCCTGCTGCTGGTGGACGAGCCGGTGGCCGGGATGACCGGCCAGGAGACCGAGGCGACCGCCGAACTGCTGACCAGCCTCGCCGGCCGCCATTCCGTGGTGGTGGTGGAACACGACATGGACTTCGTGCGGTCCATCGCCCGCCAGGTCACGGTCCTGCATCAGGGCAGCGTTCTCGCCGAGGGCCGCATGGACGAAGTTCAGGCCGATCCGCGCGTGCGCGAGGTCTATCTGGGCGAGGAGAACTGAGCCGTGGCACCGATCCATACCGGGACCATCCGCACGCCCGCGTCTCGAACATTCCACGGGAGGACCTGAACGTGCTTCGGATCGAAGGCCTCAACCAGTATTACGGCGGCAGCCACATCCTGCGCGACATCGACCTGGACATCCTTGAAGGCAGAACCAACTGCCTGATGGGCCGCAACGGGATGGGCAAGAGCACGCTCCTGAAATGCGTGATGGGCCTGCTGCCGATCGCGAGCGGGAAGATCCTGTTTCAGGGCGAGGACATCAGCCGCCGCAAGCCCCACGAACGCGGGCGGCTGGGTCTGGGCTACGTGCCCCAGGGCCGGGAGATCTTCCCGCGCCTGACGGTGGAGGAAAACCTGCAGGTCGCCCTCGCCAGCAAACGCTCCCGCGACATCCCGGAACGGGTGTATGAACTCTTCCCGGTGCTCAAGGACATGGCACGCCGCCGCGGTGGCGACCTGTCGGGCGGGCAGCAACAGCAGCTGGCGATCGGCCGTGCCCTGGTGCTGAACCCCTCCATCCTGCTGCTGGACGAACCGATCGAGGGCATCCAGCCGAACATCGTGCGCGAGATCAGCGACGTCATCCGGCTGCTCAACACCGAGATGGGCCTGACGATCCTCCTGGTCGAACAGAAGCTGCCGTTTGCCAGGGCCACCGCCGACCGCTTCGACATCATCAACAACGGCCAGATCGTGGCCGGCGGCGAGATGGGCGAACTGAGCGATGACCTGGTCCGGGAGCACCTGACCGTCTGACGCGTTCCGTTCGTTCGTCTTCAGGTGTGGCGTCCGGGCTTCAGACGGTCCAGGCGCAGACGCTGGCGGTGGTCGAACAGGCGGCTGGATGCGAACCACACCGCGCCGATGGCGCCGAAGCCGGTGCCGGCGGCGATCAGGAACATGATCAGGATCTGGTACTTGACCGCCTCCACCGGCGGGGCGCCGGCGAGGATCTGTCCGGTCATCATGCCCGGCAGGCTGACGATGCCCGCGGCGGCCATCGCGTTGATGGTGGGCATCAGTCCGGAACGCGCCGCCTCGCGGCGCATGGTGGTGACGGCCTCGCTCCACGACGCCCCCAGCGCCAGCCGGCCCTCGATGGTGCGCCGCTCGCGCCAGACGTTCTGCGTGAGCCGGTCCAGGCCCAGGGCGATGCCGGTCATGGTGTTGCCCAGCAGCATCCCCAGCAGCGGGATCGCGTACTGCGGCTCCCACCACGGGCTGGGGCCGACCATGGTGGTCAGTGCCAGCACCGTAATCGCGAACGAGGACACGAACATGGTGGCCGCGCCGATCCCGTAGCCCCAGATCCCGGCAAAACGTCGCTGCTGGCGGGCCATCACCTCGTAGCCGGCCACCGCCAGCATCACCACCGCCATCAGCGCGACCCAGCCCAGGTGGGCATGATCGAACAGGGTCTGCAGCACCAGGCCCACCAGCAACAGCTGGATTACGGTGCGCACGGCGGCGATCAGCAGGGTGCGGCCCACGCCCATGCGGGCCCACATCGTCACGCCCGCGAGCAGCACCACCAGTACCGCCGCCAGCGCGAGGTCGAACGGGCTGAGCCGGATCAGGTCCATGATGCGCCCTCCGGCCGGCCGTCACTCAGGTTCAGGATGCGCCCACCCAGACGGTCGCGCTGCTGCGTGTCATGGGTGACCCACAGGGCCGCCGCTTCGCGTTCGGCCATCCAGGCCCGCACCAGCCGCTCGAAGCGGCGGGTGTTCTCCAGGTCGAGGTTGGCGGTGGGTTCGTCCAGCAGCAGTACGCGCGGCCCGGTCAGCAGGGCCCGCAGCAGCCCCAGACGCTGTTTCTCGCCACTGGACAACCGCTCCACCTCCCAGTCCAGGGCGCCGTGTTCCAGCCCCAGATGCTCCAGAAAGGCCTCGGCGTCATCACGCGCCCAGTCCGCGGGCAGATGCTCGTCCACGCGATCGCCCCACCAGGCGGTCTCCGCCGGGACGTAGGCCACCTGCCGGCGCCACTCCGGGGGCGTCAGCGCGTCACGCGCCGCGCCGTCCAGCCACACCTCGCCGGTGTTCGGATCCAGGTCGGCAATCGCCCGCAGAAGCAGCGACTTCCCCGCGCCGGAGGCGCCGGTGATCTGCACCAGCTCGCCGGGCTGCACGCGCAGGTCCACGGGGCCGAGGCGGTCGGTTCGCAATTGACGGAGTTCCAGCAGGGGCTGCATGACATTACTCGTGGGGACGGGCGCATGATGGTAACCGTCGGGAACCGCACGGGCCATCGCAAAAAAAGAGGGCGCCGCGAGGGCGCCCTGAAGGCCAACTTCCGGGTCCTGGGAGAGACCGTGCTGTCGGCGTCGGAGGAGACAAGTTGCGGGGCCGGCCTTCCGGCCCCGTCCAGCCTGCGTACAGGCTATGGGTTTCGCGTTACTTGTTCGTGAACTCGGGGTAGGCCTCGAGGCCGCACTCGGTCACGTCGGCACCGATCTCTTCTTCCTCTTCACCCAGGCGGATGCCCATGGCCATCTTGAGGACGAACCACACCAGCAGGCTGGCGAGGAAGACGAAGACGAAGATCGCCGCCAGACCCGCGATCTGCGCCACGAAGGTCGCATCCGGGTTGGACAGCAGCACCGCGAGGACACCCCAGATGCCGGCCGTGCCGTGGGCCGAGATCGCACCCACCGGGTCATCGATCTTGACCTTGTCCAGGGCGACGATGGAGAACACCACGATCACGCCACCCACGGCGCCGATGAAGGTCGCCAGCAGCGGGCTGGGCATCAGCGGTTCGGCGGTGATGGACACCAGGCCGGCGACCGCGCCGTTCAGGGCCATGGTCAGATCGGCCTTGCCGAACATCAGACGGGTCGTGATCAGCGCGGCAATCACGCCCCCGGCCGCGGCCAGGTTGGTGTTGGTGAACACGGCCGCCACGGCATTCGCGGATTCAACGTCGGACACCTTGAGCTCGGAACCGCCGTTGAAGCCGAACCAGCCCAGCCAGAGGATCAGCACGCCCAGCGTCGCCAGCGGCATGCTGGAGCCCGGGATCGCGTTGATCTGGCCGTCCTTGCCGTACTTGCCCTTGCGCGCCCCCAGCAGCAGGACGCCCGCCAGCGCGGCCACGGCACCGGTGAAGTGGACGATGCCCGAACCGGCGTAGTCGAGATAGCCGATCTGGTCCAGCATGCCGCCCCCCCAGCTCCAGAAGCCCTGGATCGGGTAGATCACGCCGGTGAGGACCACGGCGAAGGCGAGGAAGGCCCACAGCTTCATGCGTTCGGCAACCGCCCCGGAAACAATCGACATCGCGGTGGCCACGAACACCACCTGGAAGAAGAAGTCCGCGCGGTCGGAGTAGTAGATGTCGCCACCGCTGCCCAGCACCTCAGACACGGCGTTGTCACCGGTGATAAAGAAGCCCAGGCCCGGGATCAACGAGGTGAGCCCGTCGCTGTACATGATGTTGTAGCCGATCAGCATGTACATGACCGAGGCGATGGAATAAAGGGAGATGTTCTTGGTGAGGATTTCGGCCACGCTCTTGGTCCGCACCATGCCGGCCTCGAGCATGGTAAAGCCCGCGGCCATCCACATGACCAGCGCGCCGGCCATCAGGAAGTAAAAGGTATCAAGGGCGTAGGCCACCTCGACGACTTGCTGTTCGATATCCATTTTCGGATTACCTCATCTAATAATGACCGAGATGGGCGCTCAGAGCGCTTCGGTTCCGGTTTCACCCGTGCGGATTCGCAGGACCTGCTCGACCGGCGAGACAAAGATCTTTCCGTCCCCGATCTTGCCGGTGCTCGCGGCCTTCGAAACGGCTTCGATCACCTGGTCGACCAGGCTGTCATCCACCGCAACCTCCAGCTTGACCTTGGGCAGAAAGTCCACGACGTATTCAGCACCGCGGTACAGTTCGGTGTGGCCACGCTGACGACCGAAACCCTTGACTTCGGTCATGGTGATGCCCTGCACACCGATCTCGGACATCGCCTCGCGCACATCATCAAGCTTGAACGGCTTGATCACGGCAGTAATCATCTTCATGTCAGACTCCTCTCCGGCGAGCCGCTGCCCGGGGGCAACGACCCGCAACGATGTTTTGCTTCCGGTTCAACGATCAGAAGGATTTCGACCAGCCCACCCAGGCGCGCATGTCCTCGTCATCGACATCGGCGTAGGCCAGGTTCAGGCTGAATTCGCCGAATTCGCCGGCATCACGGGCGAGACTGGCGGAGTAGTGGGTGTAGTCGTCGGCATCGCTGTCGTCGAAGGTCTGGCGACCAACCATGAAGCCGGCGCTGTAGACCTCGGCGAACGGGACATCCAGGCCGCCGTAGAAATAGACGTCGTCGCTTTCCAGAAGCGACTCGGACGCGCTGTCGGTCACCACCCACTGAACACCGCCGTAAAAGCCGATCATGTCCATGTCATAACTGACTGACCCGACCAGTTCGCCGAAATCGTAAGAGACGGAAGACGAGGACGACGTCCCATCATCTTCGTCAACAGTAGTTACAGACGCATCCGGATAGGCGTAGTAGACATAACCCACGTCATAGCCGAACCCGTTATCAAATGAATCTGCAAAACCAAGATAAAGATCCAGCTCGTAAGTGGTGTCGTCCGTTACAGTCACACGTTCGTCATCGTCGTACGCACTGCCGAAATCGACATTAGATGCCCAAGTGCCCATGTAGAAGCCTGAGGCATGCTCCCAGTCAAAACCACCCTGGATTGCGGCACCCCCGTCGGTTTCGGAGAAACCGCGCAGTTCATAATCGGAAACAATTGAAATGTTGGCCGAGAATTCAGCGGCCGCGCTGGAAGTAAAGACGACACCCCCGGTAGACCCGACGGCCAGGATCGCGGTGGCGACGGCGGAATAGGCGAATTTCTTCATTGATTGACTCCCTCTGCGTGTTTTCTGGATGTCGCTGCTTGTCGACACCCGTTCCTTGCAGGGGGCGTGCCAGAAACGTGAAACGGGGCAAAATCCGGTTTTATGCAACCCTGTTGCGGGCAAACCACGGGTGATTGCCACGAACGGGTGCAATCACAAAGTGCAGACGCACCAAAAGAGGGCAATACGAGCCGGGGACGCCACCGGAAAGGGCGCCGCGCGGGAAGGAGCAGTGCGGGAAATCTGTGCGGGAAACAGGAGCAGGAAGCGCGGAAGCGTCCTGGCGGTCGGTCGGGGCCTGCTCGGTCTCAGTCGGTGGCGAGCGAGCCGCGTTCGATGGTGATGCCCACCTCGCGCACCCCGGCCACCGCGCCCGGTTTGCCCAGGGTAATGCGCAGCCACGGCGAACCGAACTGCGCCATCAGGGTCTCGGCGATCTCCTCGGCGAGGGATTCGAGCAGGATGTGGGGTTCACGGGTCACGATGGCCCGCACCGCGTTGGCCACGGCCTCGTAGTCAACCGTGTCTTCGATCTCACCGGAGTGGGCGGCCACGCGAGTGTCCGCCGCCAGCTCGATGTCGAAGCGCAGCGGGCGCTGCATGCGCTGTTCCCAGTCGTAGACGCCGACCACGGCGGGGATTTCGAGATCGCGCAGATAGATACGGTCCATGCGGGACACCGGGGACACAGGGTTGCGAAGGGGCTTATCGTACTGCCTGCCCCCGCCCGCGTACACCGGGGCGTGCGATCGTGGCGCAACGCGCTACCATGCCCGGACAGTCCGACCGAACAGCGTCGCCAGGAGAGCCGCCGCATGTCCACCACTTCGTTTCAGCCACTGCCGTGGACCCGGACCCCCGAGGGGGCCCTGCGCCGGGTCGGCGTGGAAATCGAGATGGCGGGCGTCTCGCTGGAGACGATGGCCCGCGCCATCATCGACGAATTCGGCGGGCAAATCGAGGCCGAGCATGCCTTCGTGCTGCATGTCCGCGACAGCGACGCGGGGGATTTCCAGCTGGAGCTGGATGCCCGCGTACTCAAGGACCGCGGCTATCGCGAGCACCTGGCCCGCCTGGGGGTCGACCTGGAAGACCGTGACCAGGAAGCACTGGAGGCCTGGCTGGCCGATGCCGCCGGGCGCCTGGTCCCGCACGAGATCGTCGCGCCACCCCTGGAACCTGCGCAGCTGCCCCGACTGGACCGGGTGCGTGCCGCACTGCAACAGGAAGGCGCGCTGGGGACCGAGCGCTCGCTGCTGTACGCGTTCGGGCTGCAGCTGAACATCGAGATCCACAGCCGCGAGCCCGAATGGCTGCTGGCCGTACTGCGGGCCTTCGTGCTCATGTACGAGATCCTCGCGCAGGCGGGGGCCATCGACCTGTCGCGCCGCCTGTCGCCCTATATCCGGCCGTTCCCGGGCGCCTTCGTGCGCTACATTCTCGATCCCGATTTCACCCCGGACCGCGCATCGCTGATCGACACCTGGCTGGCACACAACCCCACGCGCAACCGTCCGCTGGACCTGCTCCCGGTGCTGGCGGAGCTGGACCCCGAACGCGTTGCGGCGGCGCCGGTGGAACACGAACTGATCAAGCCGCGTCCCGCCCTGCATTACCGGTTGCCGGACTGCCGCATCGACGACCCGGACTGGAGCCTGGCGCACCCGCTGAACGGCTGGGTGGAAGTGGAACAGCTGGCCGCTCATCCCGAACGTCTGGAACGGCTCGCGCGGGAGTATCTGGAGCGCCCGGGCCAGGCAGTTGGCCGCTGGACCGATGAATGGATGCAGCGACTGCGTGCCTGGTTCTGAGCGCCCGCAGCGTCCGGTGATCGCCGTCACCGGCCCGGACCGTGGCGGCACGCCCGCGTGGCTGTTCACCGCCCTGGCGGTGTGGCGGGCCGGCGGCCGTCCCCTGCGCATCCGCCCCGGGCACCCCCGCCGCAACCGCCGCATCGACGCGCTGATCGTCGGCGGCGGGGCCGACGTCGACCCCGGGCTTTATGGCGAAACCCTGCCAGGGGGCCCTGACACCACTGCCATCCGCCGGGCGGAGCAACGCCTGTCGCAGCGCCTGATCGGCTACGCCTTCTATCCCGCGCTGTGGGTGCTGCGCCGGCTGTTCCAGTCGAAGAGGTCATCGCTGGACCCGGAGCGCGACCGGCTGGAGAAATCCCTGATTCACCACGCGCTGGACGAGCACCTGCCGATCCTCGGCATCTGCCGCGGGATGCAGCTGATCAACGTGGTGCGCGGCGGCAGTCTGCATCGCGACCTGGCCGCGTTCCACGCGGAGACCCCCAACGCCCGCAGCCTCTTGCCGGTCAAACAGGTACGACTGGATCCGCACTCGCGGCTGTCCGCCATCCTTGGCGATGCACCGCTGCGCGTGAACGCCCTGCACGATCAGGCCGTCGACCGCCTTGGCCACGACCTGAAGGTTGTCGGACGCGAACCCTCGCGCGTGGTCCAGGCCATCGAGGCCGGCGGCCGTGATTTCTGCATCGGCGTGCAGTGGCACCCCGAATACCTGCCGCAGAAGGCCCGCCACCAGCGCCTGTTCCGCGCGCTGGTGGCCGCGGCCCGCGAACGGATCGCTCAGACCGGGGACGGATAGGCGACGCGCAGGCCACCCAGGCCGCAATAGCCGTCCGGAACCTTCGCCAGATACTGCTGGTGGTAGTCCTCGGCGAAGTAGTACGCCTCCAGCTCGCGGATCTCGGTGGTGACCGGTCCCAGTCCCGCTGCCTGCAGCGCGGCGTTGAAGCGCTCGCGGCTGGCCAGCGCGGCCTCGTAATGGACCGGATCCACGGTGTAGATCCCGGAGCGGTACTGGGTCCCGACATCATTGCCCTGACGCATCCCCTGGGTCGGGTCATGTCCCTCCCAGAAGGTGCGGAACAGGGTCTCCTTCGACACCGCGCGTGGATCGAACACCACCCGCACCAGTTCGGCATGGCCGGTCCGGCCGCTGCAGACCTCGCGGTAGGTCGGATTGGGGGTGTACCCGCCGCCGTAACCCACGCTGGTGGAATACACCCCGTCGAGCTGCCAGAACAGTCGCTCGGCGCCCCAGAAGCAGCCCATGCCGAAGTGGATGATTTCCATGCCATCGGGGTACGGCGGCGCCAGCGGGGTCCCCAGCACCGCATGGCGTTCCGGCACCGGCATGGCCTCGGCCCGTCCGGGCAGGGCGCGCTCGGGCTCCACCATCTGCGGCTGCATCCAGTCGCCGAACATCATTCGCTCCCGTGGTCGCCGGCCGGGCGCAGCCGCAGCAGCTCGCCGGGGTTATGGTCGGTCAGCACCCAGATCGCGCCGTCGTGTACGCGCACGTCGCGCACCCGGCGGTCCAGATCGGGCAGCACCTCCACCTCGCTGACCAGCTCGCGATCATCGAAAGTCAGACGGCGCAGGGTGCGGTGGGCCAGCCCGCCCGCCAGCAGGTCGCCGTCCCAGTCGGCAAAGGCCGGATCCCGCAGGATCGCCATGCCGGAAGGCGCAATCGACGGCGTCCAGTGGTGCAACGGGGAGACCATCCCCTCCTTCTCGGTGATGCCCTCGCCGATCTGGCCGCCACCGTACTCCTCGCCATGGGTGATCACCGGCCAGCCGTAGTTGTTGCCCGGCTCGATGATGTTGACCTCGTCCCCGCCCTGCGGACCGTGCTGGTTCTCCCACAGGATGCCGGTCTCGGGATCCATCACCATGCCCTGGGAGTTGCGCACGCCATACGCCCAGATCGCGTCGCGCCGGTCGGCATCATCCACGAACGGGTTGTCCGCCGGGATCGTACCGTCGTCGTGCAGACGGATGATGATACCGATGTGGTTGGAGGGATCCTGTGCCTGATGACGGTCCCCGCGGTCGCCGACGCTGATGAACACGTGAGTGTCGTCGTCGAACACGATGCGGCTGCCGAAATGGCGCCCGCCCCGCACGCCCGGCTCGGCGGTGAACAGGGTCTCGACGTCGCTCAGGGCCCCGTCCTCGAAGCGTCCGCGCGCCAGACGCGTGGTCAGCCCACCGTCCACGCTGGCCGCGTAGGTGAAGTACAGCCAGCGGTTGTCGGCGAAATCCGGGTGCAGGGCCAGGTCCAGCAACCCGCCCTGATTGCGCGCCCGCAGGTCATCCGGCAGCCCCGGCACCAGTTCACCCCGACCGGAAAAATCCGGGCCGTCGTCGCCGGCCGGGA
Source organism: Thioalkalivibrio sp. ALE10 (assembly GCF_000381385.1). Lineage (NCBI taxonomy): Bacteria > Pseudomonadati > Pseudomonadota > Gammaproteobacteria > Chromatiales > Ectothiorhodospiraceae > Thioalkalivibrio > Thioalkalivibrio sp. ALE10. Next base: position 210,557 of record NZ_KB906453.1, on the reverse strand, counting down.
AATGCCGCAGCGCGCCCGGGCGCTCGCTGATCAGCGCGCCACCGTCGGGCAGGAACGCAATGGCCCAGGGGTGATTGAGCCCCTCGTGCAGGATCTCCACCGACAGCCCGTCGGCCGAGGCCTCCACCGTCTCGGGCGACGGGGCCGAGGCCCCGGAGCATCCCGCGACCAGAAAACTGCCGGCCAGCATCGCGGCCAGGCTGCGACGCAGCACGTGAACCGGTTTCGTCATGACGTCTCTCCCCGTGGATTCCTGTTCTCATTGGTCCGGACGAACGCCACCGGGGTTCCGGGACGACCCCACCACGCCCTCCGGCTGGCAGACCGGACACCACCAGGTCGCACGCCCGTGCTGCCCCAGCAGGGCCCGCCGCACGACGGCGGCACAGCGCCGGCAGGCCTCGCCTTCACGCCCGTAGACGTACAGGAAGGCATCCGGCTCCGCACGCTCCCGCGTGATCCGCGGCCCCGGGCGCAGGTTGCGCCGCAGCAGCCGCACCGCGTCGGCATACAGCGCCCGCAGCACGGGGTCACTCACCCGCCCGACCGGGGTCCGCGGGTGACAGCCATGCAGAAACAGCAATTCCGATTTGTAGACGTTGCCGATCCCCGCCGCCAGCGACTGGTCGAGCAGCACGTCCGCCAGCGGCCGGTCCGCAGCCGCGTCCCGGCGCACCCGCGCCACCACCGCATCGACATCCACGTCGGCGGCCAGCAGGTCCGGCCCCACCCGGGCATTAAGACGCTCGACGTCCGCAGGTTCCGACCCCACCGCGGGCATCCGGCGCCAGGCCAGTTCGCGCGGATGGAAACACACCAGCATCCGGTCCTCGAGGGTCAGCACCGCATGGGCCTGGTGTGCCGGCTTCGACCATTCGGCGCCGCGCGCGTATTCGTGCCAGGTGCCCCACATCCCGAGGTGGGTGCGCAGCAGCCACGGCGTATCGTCAGGCCCGGTCAGCTCCATCAGCAGGTGCTTGCCGCGGGCGCGCAGCGCATCGGCCCGCATCGGGCCGTGCTCGCGCAGGGGCTCGCCGCGTGCGGCGCGGGTCGCGACCGCCTCCAGCGCCGCCCCTTCCAGGCGCGGGCGGAGCATGGCCGCCAGCCGGTGGATGGTGTCGCCCTCGGGCATGGGTCAGTAGAGCGAAGGCTCGCCCTCGGGACGCGTGCGGAACAGGCGCAGGGTCCACAGATACTGTGCCGGGGCCTGTTCCACGCCCCGTTCGATGGCAGCGTTCATGGCCCGGGCATCGGCGGCGTCGTCGCCCGAGGGGAAGTCCTCCATTGGAGGCCACAGGCGCATCACGTATTCGTCGCGGGCGAGGTCGTACCAGGCGAAACTCGGCAGCACCACCGCCCGCGACATGCGTGCCAGCCGCCCCAGAGCGGTCAGCGTGGCCTTGGGTACGCCGAAGAAATCCACGAACACCGCACCGTCGGCGCCCAGGTCCTCGTCCGGCAGGTAATAGAAGAACCGCCCGCGGCGCAGCTGGCGGATCGCCGGACGGAGCCCCTGTTCGCGGGCGAAGATATCGCCGGAGTAGCGGGTGCGGCTGCGGTGGTTGATCCACTCCAGCACCGGATTCTTCATCGGCTTGGCGAAGGAGACCCCGTCATACATCTGGCTCATGCGCACCCCGCCGTAATCCAGCCCCAGCGAGTGCGGGGCGAGGATGATCACCGGTGTCCCGTCGGAGCGCGCGCGTTCGTAGTGCTCCAGCCCGTCCACCCGGATGCGCGAGGCATGCTCGCCGGGCTTGCCGAACCACAGCAGGCCATAGTCCAGCACGGTTTGTGCCTGGTAGCGGTAGAAGGCGGCCAGCCGCGCTTCGCGTTCGGCCGCATCCAGCTGCGGGAAGCACAGCTCGAGGTTGCGTTCGGCGATCCGGCGGCTGCGCCCCGAGCGGCGGTACAGCAGGCGGCCGATACCCCGCGCCAGCGACTGCACCGCCGGACGCGGGATCTGCTGCAGCACCCAGGCCAGCGCCACGCCGACCCAGGTGAGCCAGTAGCGGGGTGCGAAATGCCGCGCGGTCAGCGGCGCCCGGTAGGCACCGACGTCCGCCTCCTCCCCGGGGGCATCCTCACGGCTCATGTGTCCGCATCACCCCCGGCCTCCAGCAGGCGGCGGGCGCGCTTCGCGGAGACCTCCATTTCCTTGACCGCCTGCAGGTCGCCCTTCTCCTCGGCGATGGCCATGCCCCGCTCGCAGACCTCCAGCGCACGCTGCGGGCGCTCCAGGGCCACCAGGGTCTTTGCCAGCAGTTTCCACGCCGCGGAGTAGCCCTCGTCCAGCTCCAGCGCGCGCTCCAGGTGCTCCACCGCCGCCTCCTGCTGGCCATCGGTCACCAGGGCGTTGCCCAGCGAGAAGCGCAGCATCGCGGAGTCCTCGCCTCCGTCCAGCATGTTCTGGAAACGTTCGACCATCTGCGACATGGACGACCTCCTGTCTCGTGAATACCCGCCCAGACTAGCGCTGCCAGAACGCCGGGGACAGAAGCACCAGCACGGTGAAGATTTCCAGCCGCCCCATCAGCATGGCGAGGACCAGCACCCACTTGCTGAAGTCATTGATGGACTGGAAGTTCGGCCCCACCTCGCCCAGGCCCGGGCCGAGGTTGTTGAGGGTGGCCGCCACCGCCGAGAACGCCGTGACCTGATCCAGGCCCGAGGCCATCACCGCCAGCATCATCACCACGAACACCATCACATAGGCCGCGAGAAAGCCCCACACCGCCTGCACCACGCGGTCCGGGGCCTCCTTGCCGTTGACCTTCACGGCGATGCGCGCATGCGGATGGATCAAGCGCTTCACCTCGCGCATGCCCTGCTTCATCAGCAGCAGCACGCGCACCACCTTGATGCCGCCACCGGTGGATCCGGTGCAGCCGCCGACGAACGACAGGAAGATCAACAGTACCGGCAGGAACCCCGGCCACAGGTAGAAGTCGTCAGTGGCGTAGCCGGTGGTGGTGCCGATGGACACCACGTGGAACGCGGCGCGGCGGAAGGCGTCCGCGCCGTCCGCCGCAAAGCCGGTCACCAGCATGTAGGCCACCACCACCGCCACCGCCGAAGCCATCAGGATCAGGTAGGTGCGCAGTTCCTCGTCGCGCCGGTAGGGCACGACCGACGCACGGTGCAGGGCGAGGAAATGCACCGCGAAGTTCATCCCGGCGATCAGCATGAAGACAATCGCCACGCCCTCGATGGCGGCGGAATCGAAGTGGCCGAGGCTGGCGTCGTAGGTGGAGAATCCGCCGATCGCCACGGTGGTGAAGGAGTGCGCGATCGCGTCGAAGACCTCCATCCCGGCGACCCAGTAGGCCACCGCACAGGCCACCGTCAGGCCGAGGTAGATGTACCACAGGTTGCGCGCGGTCTCGGCGATGCGCGGGGTCAGCTTGTTGTCGCGGATGGGTCCCGGGGTCTCGGCCTTGAACAGCTGCATGCCACCCACGCCCAGCAGCGGCAGGATGGCCACCGCCAGCACGATGATGCCCATGCCGCCCATCCACTGCAGCTGCTGGCGATACCACAGCAGCGCCTTCGGCATGTCGTCCAGGCCGGTCAGCACGGTGGCCCCGGTGGTGGTCAGGCCCGACATGGATTCGAACGCGGCGTCGGTGAAGCTGACGTTCAGATGCGGGTCGAGCACCATCGGCGTCGCCCCGGCCAGACCCAGCCCGAGCCAGAACATCACCACCAGGATGAACCCGTCGCGCGGCTGCAGTTCACGATGCGCGCGATACAGCGGGCCCCAGAGCATCCCGCCGATCAGCAGCAGCACGATGAACGCCTGCATGAACACGTACGCGGTGGACTCGTCGTAGATAAACCCGACGAGTGCGGGCGGCAGCATGCTCAGGCTGAACAGAGTGAGCAGGATCCCCAGCAGGCGCGCGGTGGAGGCGAGATGGAGCACGGCGGACGGCTCAGAAGAACAGCGGGCTGGGCTGGAACAGGCGCTGGACCTGCTTCACCTTGCCACGGTCGGTGAGGAACAGGATGACGTGATCCCCCGAATGGATCACCGTGTCGTGGTGCGGAATGATGACCTCGTCGTCGCGCACCACGGCACCGACACTGGCCCCCTCCGGCAGGTTGATTTCGTCGATCCGGCGGTCCACCACCTGCGAGGTGCGCGAATCGCCGCTGACGACCGTCTCGATCGCCTCGGCCGCGCCGCGGCGCAGGGTATGCACGGTGGCGGTCCCGCCCTCGCGCACCCGGGCCAGCAGGGCGCTCACCGTGGCCTGCTGCGGCGACAGCGCCACGTCGATGGTGCCGCTCTGCAGCAGATCCACGTAGCTCGGGCGGTTGATCAGCGACATCACCTTGCGCACGCCGTAGCGCTTGGCCAGCATCCCCGCGAAGATGTTGGCCTGATCGTCGTTGGTCACCGCACAGAAGACGTCGCTGTGCTCGACGTTGATCGCCTCGAGGAAACGGTCGTCGGCGCTGTCGCCCTGCAGTACCAGCACGTTGCCGGGCAGTTCCCGGGCGAGCTGGTCCGCCCGCTCCGCATCGCGCTCGATCACCTTCACCCGGTAGCGCTTGCTCAGCGCTTCGGCGAGCCGCCGGCCGATGTTGCCGCCGCCGGCGATCATGATCCGCTTGTAGGGCTTCTCCAGCTTGCGCAGTTCGGAGGTCACCGCGCGAATGTTCTTCTTCGCCGCGACGAAGAACACCTCGTCGTCAGCTTCCACCACCGTGTTGCCGTCCGGCTGGATGGAACGGTCCTGACGGAAGATCGCCGCGACCCGGGTATGGACCCCCGGCATGTCGTAGCGCAGGTTCTTCAGCTCGTGGCCGACCAGGGGCCCGCCGTAGTAGGCGCGCACCCCCACCAGCGACACCCGCCCCTCGGCGAACTCCAGCACCTGCAATGAGCCGGGGTGTTCGATCAGGCGCTGGATGTGGCTGGTGACGATCGCCTCCGGCGAGATCAGCATGTCCACCGGCATCGCGTCCTGGGCGAACAGCTCCGGGGTCTCGTGATAATCGCGGGCCCGCACCCGGGCGATCTTGGTCTCGATGTTGAACAGCGTGGAGCCGACCTGACAGGCCAGCATGTTGACCTCGTCGGAGTCGGTCACCGCCACCAGCATGGACGCGTCGCGCGCCCCGGCCGCATCCAGCACCGACGGATGGGCACCGAATCCGTGGACCGTCTTGATATCGAACTGGTCTTCCAGCTCGGCCAGGCGCTCGGCGCGGTTGTCGACGACGGTGATGTCGATCCCGTCGGCACTCAGGGCCTCGGCCAGGGAATGACCGACCTGACCGGCCCCCAGGATGATGATCTGTTTCATGCGTCAGCCGTCGGATTTCACGCGGCGCGGATCGATGCCCAGCGCCTTGAACTTGCGGTAGAGATGCGTACGCTCCAGTCCGACCCGTTCGGCCAGACGCGTCATGTTGCCCTCGGAGCGTTCCAGCTGCTGCATCAGGTATTCCCGTTCGAACTGTTCGCGCGCCTCGCGCAGGGGCAGGTCGGGGATGGTCACCGCCCCCTCGGCGCTCTCCTCTTCCGCCCGCCGCGGCTGCCCCGACAGGGTACGGTCCACCTCGTCGCGGGTGATCTCGTCGCCGGAGCCCAGGATCATCAGGCGCTGGACCAGGTTGCGCAGTTCGCGCACGTTCCCCGGCCACGGATACTGCTGCAGGCACTCCAGGGCCGGGCGCTGGAACGTGCGCTGCGGCAGGCCCTCCTGCTGATGCAGCTGGCGCATATGGTAATCCAGCAGTTCGGGGATGTCCTCGGCGTGCTCGCGCAACGGCGGCACGTTCAGCGGCAGGACGTTGAGGCGGTAATAGAGATCCTCGCGGAACAGCCCCTGCTCCACGGCCTCGCCCAGATCGTGCTGGGTGGCCGCCACCACGCGCACGTTCACGCTGATCGGCTGGTCCCCGCCGATGCGCGTGATGCGACCGGTGTCCAGGGCATGCAGCAGGCGCGCCTGAGTCTGCAGGTCCATCTCCGCAACCTCGTCGAGGTACAGCACCCCGCCGGAGGCCTGCTCCAGCAGGCCATAGCGCACCCGCTCGCCCTGCTCGCTGCCGAACAGCTCGGCCACCGCCTCGTCGCCCGACATCGATCCCACCGAGACCACGATGAACGGGCTTTCGCGCCGCGCGCTGCGGGCGTGCAGCATGCGCGCGAAGGTCTGCTTGCCGGCCCCGGGCTCGCCGGTGATCAGCACCCAGGTATCGTGCTGGGCCATGCGCTGCACCTGGTCGCGCAGGTTGACCATCACCGCGCTGCTGCCCACCGGGTCGGTCACCGGGGCGGCCTGGCGCCGCAGACCGGTGTTCTCCCGCTGCAGGCGCGCGGCCTCCAGTGCGTTGTTGAGAGTAATCAGCAGCTTGTCGATGGTCAGCGGCTTTTCGATGAAGTCGTAGGCGCCCAGGCGGGTCGCATCCACCGCACTCTCCACGTTGCCGTGGCCGGAGATCATCACCACCGGGCACATCGCTCCCTCGTCCTCCTGCCACTCCTTGAGCAGCGAGATCCCGTCGCCGTCGGGCATCCAGACGTCCAGCAGGATCGCATCCGGCCGCCGGCTGCGCCGCTGGGCCTTGGCCTCGGCCACCGAACCCGCCAGCGCGACCTGGTAGCCCTCGTCCTCCAGCACGTCGCGCAGCAACATGCGGATGTCGGGCTCGTCGTCGACCACGAGAATGTAGGCGTCGCTCATTGCGGCTGTTCCTCCTCGGCAGCGGACGCCCCGGACGGGCCGCCCTCGTCCACCGGGATGCGGATCACGAAGACCGCGCCGCCCGCCCCGGAATCATCATTATGGCACTCGATGATGCCGCCGTGCTCTTCCACGACCTTCTGCGCCACGGCCAGACCGAGCCCGGTCCCGCGCGGCTTGTCGGTGGTGTACGGCTCAAAGATGCGCTCCAGCAGCTCCGGACGAATACCCGGTCCGTTGTCGCGCACGCGCAGTTCGATCCAGGAACCGGAGGCGCTTTCCACGTAGGCCGTGGACACCTCCACCCGGAGCTCGTCGCCGCGTTCCTCTTCCTCCGCGGCCTCCATCGCATTGCGGATCAGGTTGTGCAGCAGCTGGCGCAGACGACCGCCGTCGGCCCGGATCATCGGCACCCCCTCGCCCAGATCCAGGCGAACCCGCGAGCTGCCGTCCGCGGCCAGGTACAGCTCGGAGACGTCGCGCACCAGCTGGTTCACGTCGGTGTGGCCGAGTTCCAGTTTGGGCGCCTGGGCGTAGTCGCGGAAGGCGTTGACCAGGGTCTTCATCGCCTCCACCTGCTGGATGATGGTGCCGGTCGCACGTTCCAGCACCTCGTGATCGGCCCCGTCCAGCACCCGGCCCAGCCGCCGCGAGAGCCGTTCGGCCGACAGCTGGATGGGCGTCAGCGGGTTCTTGATCTCGTGGGCCAGGCGCCGCGCCACCTCGCCCCAGGCCGCATCGCGCTGGGCCTTCAGGAATTCCGTCATGTCATCGAACACGATCGCGTGCAGCCCGCGGCCGGATCCCGGGGTCGGCAGCCAGACGGCACGCGTCATCAGCACCTTGCGCCCGCTGCGGGTGAACACCACCACCTGACGCGACCATTCCGCCTCGTGCCCGGCCAGCGGATCGCGGATGGCCTCGAAGAACTGGTGCACCAGCGGGCACTCGCGGCCGACCTCGGCGATGTCCCGGGTGCGCGCGCCCGGCAGGTCGCATTCGAGGATCTGGCCGGCGGCGTCGTTGGCGGTGCGCAGGCGCAGGCTGCCGTCGAGCGCCAGCACGCCCGAACGCAGGTGCTTGAGCACACTCTCGAGATAGGCCCGCTCGGCATCCAGCAGCCGGCGGTTGCGCTCGGCCTCGTTGCGCGCCTCGCTGAGGGTGCGGGTCATCGCGTTGAACGACTGCACCAGGAAACCCAGTTCGTCCGCCCGCCGCACCTCCAGCCGGGTGTTGTAGTCCCCGGCGGCGACCATGCGCGTGCCCTGCACCAGATCGGACACCGGCTGCACCAGCCGCCGTGCGACCACCAGCCCGGCCCACAGCGCGGCCATCAGCGAGATCGCCAGCGCCAGCGACATGGTGAAGATGAAGCCCTGGGTGATCGGCCCGCGCAGATAAGCGAACTCGCGGTAATCGGCAAACGCGTCCTGCACCCGCAGGGACAGGGCGCTCATGCGCGGATCCACGGGGTACACGGCCTGCAGGATGCGGTTGTCGGTGCCGGGTCGGCGCGCGGCCGTGGTCGCCACCACGCGGATCACCAGCTGATCATCGGGGCGTGGCTCCAGACGCGAGTAGGGCTGCCCCGGCCGCACGCGCATCAGGATGTCGGAGCTGGGCGGTGACGGCAGCTGGCGGATGGGGCTGTCGGTGCTCGACGCGATGATGCGGTTGTTGGCGCCCACCAGGGTCAGCTCCTGCGCTCCCAGACTGCGCCGGTAATCGTTGAGGGTCAGCCCCATCAGGCCCTCGGAGACACCTTCCAGGTCTTCCATGATCTCCTGGGTCTCTTCGGCCAGCTGGCGCACGCGCAGATCCAGCGAGGAGCGCGACAGTTCCAGCGCGTCTTCCAGCGCCGAATCCACGCGCACGTCGAACCACGAGTCCACGCCTTCGCTGAGAAACTCGTAAGAGAAGTAGTACACCACCGAGACCGGCAGCACCGCGACCAGCATGAACCCGCCGACCAGGCGCAGGGTCAGGCGGCTGCCCGGAACCCCGTGGCGGTACTGCCAGAACATGCGCACCACCTGATAGATGATCAGGCCGGCCAGCACGATCAGCACCGCGGCGTGGAACACCAGCAGCCAGATGAACAGCTGTTCGAAACGCGCCTGGTGCTGGGCCGCGTCCCCCATCACCAGCAGCGAGGCCAGCAGGAGGACGAACAGCAGGATCATCCCCAGCAGCCCCCAGGGCAAACCCTTCAGTCGAGCGACCATCCGTACCACTCCTGTCGGGCCGTGAGTTCGCCGCGCAGGCCGGCGTCCAGCTGCAACGGCAGCGGCAGCGCGGTGTAGTCCAGCGACAGCCGGGCGTTCAGGCGGTGGTCACCCGGGGCCTCGCGCAGCGCCTCGGGGACGTCCTCCAGCCGGATCCGCCCCAGGCGGCGGGCACTCTGCTCCAGGGCATCCCCCAGCGTGGGGCGCAGCTCCATGCGCTCGCCATCCCGCGAGGTCACCAGATAATGTCGGTTGAGGGGGTAGTAGCGCAGTTGCACGCGGTTCTCCGCGCGTACCAGCGGTCTCCCCGGCAGCATGCGGTCGGGCTCCGCCTGCGCCTCCAGCCGGAACCCCAGGGTCACGCCGTTCTCCAGCGCGTCCACCAGCACCTCGGGCAGGGCCATGTCCAGGTCCAGGCGCGCCAGCAGCGTGGTGTCATCCAGCCACAGATGACTGGCCTCGCGGATCTCGAGCGCCGGGGCCACCCCCGGCGCCAGCACCAGCACCAGCAGCCAGACGAACCGCCGCATCAGCCTGCGACCTTCTCCAGCAGGGCATAATAGAACCCGTCGCCACCGGCCAGCCCCGGCGGGATGGACACCCCGGAGGAACGGGACAACGCCCCGGGAATCGGGCTTTCCGCGCCCGTCTCCACGGCACGCGCGTCACCGGTCGCCTCGACGAACGGGGTCACGACTTCCTGGTTTTCCGCGTCCAGCAGGGAACAGGTCGCATACAGCAGGCGTCCGCCCGGACGCAGCAGGTCCCAGGCCGCGCGCAGCAGACGGGCCTGTTCGGCGGCCAGACGCGGGATGTCGTCCGCGCGGCGCAGGGTCTTGATGTCCGGATGCCGGCGAATCACGCCGGTGGCGGAACAGGGCACATCCAGCAGGATCGCGTCGAACGGCCGCCCGTCCCACCAGGCGTCGGTGTCGCCCAGATCGGCCGCGGTCAGCGTGGCCTCCTGCTGCAGCCGGTCCAGGTTCTCGCGCACCTGTTCCAGGCGCGTGGCGTCGCTGTCCAGGGCCACCAGATCCAGCTCGCCGCCGGCACGCTCCAGCAGATGCCCGGTCTTGCCGCCCGGAGCGGCGCAGGCATCCAGCACCCGCTCGCCCGGGCGCGGCGCCAGCAGATGCGCGGCCCACTGCGCGGAGACATCCTGAACCGACAGCCGGCCGTCACTGAACCCCGGCAACGCGGTCACGTCGGTGGCCGCCTCGAGCGTCAGCGCGCCCTCGGGGGCGTCGTGCAGCCGCGCCTCGAAGCCCGCCTCGCGCAGCGCCGCCAGCGCATCGGCCGGGCTCCAGCGACGGGTATTGACCCGCAGGGTCAGCGGGGCCTCGCGCAGCAACTCGCCCAGCACGGCCTCCGCGCGCTCGGGCCACGCGGCCTCGATCGCCTCGATCAGCCACGCCGGGCAGGCATGCCGCAACACCGGGTCCTCGGCGATGCGGGCCTCCAGCGCATCGGTCTCGCGCAATGCCCGACGCAGGATCGCGTTGATCAGCCCCACGGCCCCGGGCCGATGGATGCGACGCGCGGTCTCGGCGGTCTCGCGCACCGCCGCGTGATCGCGGGTGGAGAAATGCAGGATCTCCGCCAGGCCCTGGGCCAGCAGCACGCCGATCACGCCGTCCTTGCGCCGCAGCGGCCGGTCCAGGCTTTCGCGCACCAGCACCTCCAGCTGCGGATACCAGCGCAGGGTGGTGTAAACCAGTGCACGGGTCCAGGCCGCCTCGCGCGCCGGGAGATCCGCCACCGCGGGTTCGAGCACGCTGTTGAGCGAAGCCCCGTGCAGCACCACCTGTTCGGTGGCTTCCACGGCGCACTGGCGGGGGGCAGGCTGGCGGGCCATCAGGTATCACCTCCGAGTCGCTGACCGGTCAGATCACCGGTATTGGCCCAGTCGGCGGCTCTCACCGGCCGCCGGCCGGGCAACTGCACGCGCTCCAGACGCAGGAGACCGTCGCCGGTAACGACGTCCACGCCCTCGCCGCCCGCGGCGACGATGGTGCCCGGCGCGGCATCGGCGGGCGTCACGGTCGCCGCTTGCTCCGTCTCAACGGGCCGGGCGGCATGGATGCGCAGGACCGCCTCGCCGTCCGGCAGCCGGGTCCAGGCGACCGGCCACGGGTCGAAGGCGCGCACGCGGCGGTCCAGCTCGCGGGTCGGCTGAGCCCAGTCCAGTCGCGCCTCGTCCTTCTCGAGCTTGGCGGCATAGGTCGCCCGGGCATCGTCCTGCGGCTCGGGCACCGACTCGCCACGCGTGATCGCCGGCAGGCGCTCCACCAGCAGTTCCGCCCCCATCCGCGCGAGGGCGTCGTGGACCTCGCCGGTGATCGCACGCGGGCCCAGCGGCAGCCGCCGGCAGGCGTGGACCGGGCCGGTATCCAGCCCCGGGGCCATCTGCATCAGGCACACGCCGGTCTCGTCATCGCCGGCGAGGATCGCGCGATGGATGGGTGCCGCCCCGCGCCAGCGCGGCAGCAGCGAGGCGTGGATGTTCACCCCGCCCAGAGGCGGGATCTCCAGCACCGCGCGCGGCAGGATCAGCCCGTAGGCCGCGACCACCAGCAGGTCCGGCTGCCATTCGGCCAGCCGCGCCCGCGCCTGCGGATCCCGCAGCGATTCCGGCTGCTCCACCGGGATCCCGGCGGCCGTCGCGACCTGCTTCACCGGCCCCGGACGCAGCTTGCGGCCCCGGCCCGCCGGGCGGTCCGGCTGGGTATAGACCGCGACCGGCGGGTGACCCGCCGCGATCAGGGCCTCCAGCGCGGGAACCGCGAAGTCGGGGGTTCCCGCGTACACGATGCGCGGCGCCGGGGCGTCCCTGTCGGCAGCCGCCATCAGACCGCGGGCGCCGCGGCCTTGCCGGAACCGCCGGCGCGCGCGCCCTGCTTCTCCAGTTTCTTGCGGATGCGACCGCGCTTGAGACTGGACAGGTAGTCCACGAACAGCTTGCCGTCGAGATGATCGATCTCGTGCTGGATGCACACCGCCAGCAGCCCGTCGGCCTCGGCCTCGAAGGGCTGGCCGTCGCGACCCAGCGCGCGGAAGCGGATCCAGTCCGCGCGCCGCACCTTCTCGTAGTAACCGGGCACCGACAGGCAGCCCTCGTCCATCTCTTCCTCGCCCCGGGTCTCGAGGATCTCCGGATTGATCAGGGCCCAGGGCTGGCTCTGGTCCTCGGAGACGTCGGCCACCAGGACACGCTTGTGAACGTTCACCTGCACCGCCGCCAGGCCGATGCCCGGTGCCGCGTACATGGTCTCGAACATGTCGTCCACCAGTGTGCGGATGGAGTCGTCCACCTCGGCGACCGGTTCGGCCTTCTGCCGCAACCGGGGATCGGGAAAGTGGAGAATTTCTCGCTTCGCCATGAAAAACCTCAATCTTTGTGCTGTACAGTCCCGTCAATTCTGCTAACGTTGGACCGCATCATCCGCCGAAGCGTCACCGAATTCGGACCGGGCCACAGGATGGCCCCGGGGAGTGCGGACCTGACAGGGGAAACCATGATGTTGAAAACCAGAGCGACCACGACCTCTTTCGTGCTGCCGGGCGTACTGTTCAGTGTAACGCTGTTTCTGGGGGGCTGCGCGGCCACCGGAGACACTGACACCGGCAGCGGCGCCGAAGATCCCGAGAACCGGACTGCCGAAACCGCCACCCCGGACAACGGGGAACGCCAGGAGGCCAGCGGCTCCGCCACCGAGGAAACCCCGGAGATCCGGGACTCGGCGCCGGAGCGCTACGTCGTCAAGAAGGGCGACACCCTCTGGGACATCTCCGCAATGTACCTCGACGAACCCTGGTACTGGCCGGAGATCTGGGCGGTGAATCCGGAGATCGAGAACCCGCACCTGATCTATCCGGGCGATGTCCTGAGCATCCACTACGTGGACGGCGAACCGCGCATCACGGTCGACGGCGGCCCGCGCGTGCGGCCGACCAAGCGCCTCTCGCCGGAGGTCCGCGTGGAGGAGCTCGACGACGACACCCCGCCGATCTCCACGCTGCAGTCGTTCATGTTCCAGCCGCAGGTCCTCGACGAGGAGACCCTGGAACAGGCGCCCTACATCGTGGCCGCGGACGACGATCGCGTGATCTACGGCCCGGGCGACCGGGTTTATGTCCGCAATGCCGAGGACACGGAAGAATACGAGATCTACCACATCGTCCGGCGCGACGAGATGCTGCTGGATCCGGACACCGGCGAGGAACTGGGCGTCGCCACCATCCCGGTGGGTGAAGCCGAGATCGTCGAACCCGGGCACGTGGCGCGTGCCAACATCCGCCGTGGCGAACGCGAGACCATCCGCGGCGACCGCCTGGTTCCGTTCGCGGAAGAACAGGACTTGCTGTTCGAGATCGGCCGCCCGCCGGAAGACATCGACGGCCAGGTCATCAAGCTGTTCGATGCGATCAGTCAGATCGGGCGCTACCAGGCCGCGGTCATCAACCGTGGCGCGCGGGAAGGGGTCGAGAACGGTCAGGTGTTCGCCGCCTACACCGCCGGCCGCACGGTGCGCGACCCCATCGCCGGGACGAACGAGTCCGTGGACCTGCCCGAAGAACGGGTCGGCGAGGTGATGGTCTTCAAGACCTTCGAGAAGGTCTCCTACGTGCTGGTGACCGAATCCGAGCGCACGCTGCGCGAGGGGTACACCGTCCGCCATCCGTAAGCCATGACCACCAGGGCGGATTCCGCGATGGAACGCGAGTCCCGCAACGACGCAGCCACGGCCGGGGTCGACCCCGGGCCGTGGCTGCGTCTTTTGCATACCCCCGGACTGGGGCCGCGGCGCATCCAGCGCCTGCTGGAGGCCTTCGGCTCGCCACAGGCCGCGCTGGCCGCGCCCGCCCGGCAGTGGAGGGACGCCGACGTCGGCGTGGCCCCGCCGGAAAACCCCGACGATGACCACCCCGGCGTGGCGGCCGACCTGGCCTGGGAGCGCGCGGACGAGCGTCACCGCATTCTGTGTCGCGACGATCCCGACTATCCGCCGCTGCTGACGCAACTGCCCGACCCCCCGCCGGTGCTGTTCCTCAACGGCGACCCGACCCTGCTGACCGCACCGCAGGTGGCCATCATCGGCAGCCGCGATGCGACTCCGCAGGGACTCAAGCTGGCCCGCGAGTTCGCTCGCGAGCTGGCGAGCGCCGGGGTCACCGTTACCTCGGGTCTGGCGCGCGGGATCGACGGCGCCGCCCATCAGGGCGCACTGGACGCCCCGCAGGGGCGCACCACTGCCGTGGTCGCAACGGGCCCCGACCGCATCTATCCGGCCGCGCACCGGCGGCTGGGGCACCGCATCGCCGATCACGGCCTGATCGTGTCGCTGTGGCCCACGGGCACCCAGGCCCAGGCCGGGCACTTCCCGCAGCGCAACCGCGTGATCAGTGGCCTGGCACTGGCCACCCTGGTGGTGGAAGCGGGCGACAACAGCGGCTCGCTGATTACCGCGCGACTCGCCGGAGAACAGGGCCGGCAGGTCTACGCCGTCCCGGGCTCGGTGTTCAGCCCGGTCAGCCGGGGCTGCCACCGCCTGATCCGTGAAGGCGCACAGCTGGTCGAGACCGCCGGCGAGATCCTCGACGACCTGGCCGACTGGCTGGGCGTTCCGCCCGCCCCGCAAGCCCCGGGGCCGGCGCCCGCCGAGCCGGTGGATCCCGAGCACGAAAAGGTCCTGCAGGCGATGGGTTTCGACCCGGTGGACATGGAAACCCTGCGCAGCCGGACTCAATTGACCATCGACACGCTTTCATCCATTCTCGTTTTACTGGAACTCAATGGCCGCGTGGCCGCCCTCGATCACGGGCGCTATCAGCGCCTCGACGCAGGATCCCCCGAATCATGAACGAAAGCGTGCTGGACGTGCTCATGTATCTGTTCGAGCACACCCTCGACGAAGAATCCGAGGCCGAACCCGATCGCGGCGAGCTGCAGCGGCAGCTGGTCGAAGCCGGTTTTGCGTCCGGCGAGATCGAGCGCGCCCTGGGCTGGCTGGACCGGCTGATGAGCGAGGCCCCGCTGGCCAGCCGCGGCGGTGACAGCGCGGCCTGCCGCGTGTTCGCACCCGAAGAACGCCAGCGCCTGAACATGGAAAGCCGTGGCTTCCTTCTCAATCTGGAGCAGAACGGTCTGCTCAGTGCCGGCACCCGCGAACTGGTGATGGACCGCGTGATGGAACTGGACGCCGAGGAGATCGACCTCGACCAGCTGCGCTGGGTGGTACTGATGGTGCTGTTCAACCAGCCGGACGACGCCGTCGCCTACTCCCGGCTCGACGAGGTCATGCGCGACCATATCGGTCCCACCGAGATGGATTATCTGCACTGATCCCGGCGTCACCGCCTCCCACGGAACCCGCCGCCACCGAGACGGTCCCGAGTCCCCATGAGCAAGCACCTCGTTATTGTTGAGTCCCCCGCCAAGGGGAAGACCATCGAGAAATACCTCGGCCCCGAGTATCAGGTCATGGCCTCCTACGGCCATGTGCGCGATCTCGTGCCCAAGGAAGGGGCGGTGGACCCGGAGGACGGGTTCCGCATGGGCTACGACGTGATCGAGCGCAGCGAGAAGCAGATCGACGCGATCGCGAAGGCCCTGAAGAAGTCCGACGACCTGATCCTCGCGACTGACCCCGACCGCGAAGGCGAGGCGATCTCCTGGCACCTCTACGAGGTCCTGCGCGAACGCGGCCTGCTCGAGAGCCGAAACGTCTACCGCGTGGTGTTCCACGAGATCACGAAGAAGGCCATCCAGGAGGCAATCGAACAGCCGCGCGAACTCGCCCAGCCGCTGATCGACGCCCAGCAGGCGCGCCGCGCGCTGGACTACCTGGTCGGCTTCAACCTCTCGCCGCTGCTGTGGCGCAAGATCAAGCGCGGCCTGTCCGCCGGACGCGTGCAGAGTCCGGCGCTGCGCATGATCTGCGAGCGCGAGAACGAGATCGAGGCCTTCGTCCCGCAGGAATACTGGACCCTGGACGCGAAGGCCGAACGCGAGGGCCAGCCGTTCACCGCGCGCCTGACCCACCTGGACGGCAACAAACTCAACCAGTTCGACCTCAACAGCGCCGAGCTCGCCCACGATGCGCAGGGCCGCCTGAACGAGGCCGCAGGCGGCGAACTGCGCGTGGCGAAGGTCGAAAAGAAACAGCGCCGTCGCAACCCGGCCGCGCCGTTCACCACCTCGACCCTGCAGCAGGAGGCGTCGCGCAAGCTGGGCTTCAATGCCAGCCGCACCATGCGTACCGCCCAGCAACTGTACGAGGGCATCGACCTGGGCTCCGGCGCGGAAGGCCTGATCACCTACATGCGAACCGACTCGGTCGCGCTGGCCGGCGAGGCGATCGGCGAGGCCCGCGGCCTGATCGAAGAGCGCTACGGGCCCGACAACCTCCCGGACAGCCCGCGCCAGTACAAGACCAAGTCGAAGAACGCGCAGGAGGCCCACGAGGCGATCCGCCCGACCTCGGTGCGACGCATCCCGGACGAGATCCGCAACCGTCTGACCAGTGACCAGGCCCGGCTGTACGACCTGATCTGGAAGCGCACCGTGGCCTGCCAGATGATCCACGCGACCTTCGACACCGTGGCCGCCGATCTGGTCCCGGGCGACAGCGAACACCGCTTCCGCGCCACCGGTTCCACTCTGCGCCACGCCGGGTTTATCGCGGTCTACCAGGAAGGCCGCGACGACAGCGCGGACGACGACGAGGACAAGCGCCTGCCGGAGATGGCCGAGGGCGACACCGTCGCACTGCACGAGGTCACCGCCGACCAGCACTTCACCGAGCCGCCGCCGCGCTACACCGAGGCCAGCCTGGTGAAGACCCTCGAGGAATACGGCATCGGCCGCCCGTCGACCTATGCCAGCATCATCTCGACCCTGCAGTCGCGCGAATACGTGGAGATGGACGGCAAGCGCTTCATCCCGACCGATACCGGCCGGATCGTGAACAGCTTCCTGACCCGGCATTTCGATCGCTACGTCGACTACGACTTCACCGCGAATCTGGAAGACGAGCTGGACGCGATCTCGCGCGGGGAAAAGGACTGGGTCCCGGTGCTGGAGGACTTCTGGTACGACTTCCGCGACCGGGTCAAGGAGAAGGAAGAGAACGTCACCCGCGCCGAGGCGGTACAGTCGCGCGAGCTGGGCACCGACCCCAAGAGCGGGCGGCCGGTCAGCGTGCGCCTGGGCCGTTTCGGGCCGATCGTGCAGATCGGCACCAAGGACGACGAGGAGAAGCCGCGCTTCGCCGGGCTGCTGCCCGGGCAGAAGATGGACAAGATCACCCTCGAAGAGGCGCTGGAGCTGTTCAAGCTGCCGCGCGAGCTGGGCGAGACCCCCGAGGGCGAACCGGTGATGGTGAACATCGGGCGCTTCGGACCATACGTGAAGTACGGTTCCAGGTACGTCTCCCTGGGCCCGGACGACGACGTCTGGACCATCGAGCTGCCGCGCGCCCTGGAACTGGTGGCGGAGAAGAAGAAAAAGGACGCCGAACGCTTCATCAAGAGCTTCGACGACGAAGGCATCCAGGTGCTGAACGGTCGCTACGGCCCCTATGTCACCGACGGCAACAAGAACGCCAAGGTGCCCAAGGAGACCGATCCCAAATCCCTGACCCTGGAGCAGTGCCAGGAACTGATCGCCAACGCCCCCGAACGCAAGGGGCGCGGTCGCAAGGGCGGCAAGGCCGCGGCCGGCAAGTCGGGTGGCGCGAAGAAGACCGCCTCGAGCGCGTCGAAGTCGACCGGGTCGAAGGCAAAGGCCACGGGGTCGAAATCCACGGGGTCGAAATCGTCGAGTTCCAAATCTGCGGGTTCGAAGGCATCGACGGCCAAAGGTTCGGGCACAAAGGCCACGGGCACGAAGTCCGCGAGTACAACATCGAGCAAGTCGAAAACAACCGCGACAGGCAGCAAGTCCTCCGGCAAGGCCGCCACGAAAAAATCCGGTGGCAACTCGTCCGAGGGCAAATCGGGCGGCAAATCCGGGGGCGACACCGGATCCGGGGAAACCCCGGCGACCAGCGATACCGTGACCGCCAGCGGCCGTGACTCCGGCTGATATCCCGGCCCCCGGGACCCGCACGAACTCCGTGGAAGCCGTAGCGCGCATCCTGCGTGCCGGTGGCGTGGTGGCCTACCCCACCGAAGGGGTCTTCGGTCTGGGCTGTCGCCCGGACGACCCGGCCGCCGTACGCCGCATCCTGGCCCTGAAAGGCCGTCCCGACGCCAAGGGCCTGATCCTGATCAGCGACCGTCTGGAGCGCCTTGCCGGATGGCTGGCCCCCCTGGAAGCCGACGCGCGTGTCCGGGTGGAGGCCAGCTGGCCGGGGCCGGTCACCTGGCTGTGGCCGGCCGCCCCGGATTGCCCGGCCCTGCTGCGCGGCGAGCACGACACCCTGGCGGTACGCGTCACCGCGCATCCCCCAGCCCGAGAGCTGTGTGCGGCCGTGGAGAGCGCCCTGGTCTCCACCAGCGCCAATCCCGCCGGCGAGCCGCCGTGCACCGATGCCGCCTGCGTGGAACGCCGCTTCGGCGACGGGGTGGATGTCATCCTCCAGGCCGAATGTGGCGACCTGGCCGGGCCCACCGCCATCCGCGATGCCCGCACCGGCGCCTGGCTGCGCGGCGGCGACACCGAACCCGAAACGGATCATTGAGAGGAGCCCACATGGCCCGCGAAGACGACGTCTCCATCGATCGCGTAACCGAATACCTGCGGGGGCTGCAGGACCGCATCTGTGCCGGTATCGAGGAACTCGACGGCGAGGCCGGTTTCCACGAGGACGCCTGGGACCGCCCGGCCGGCGGTGGCGGGCGCACCCGGGTGCTGTCCGGCGGTGCGGCCTTCGAGCAGGCCGGGGTCAACTTCTCGCACGTGATGGGCGACACCCTGCCGGCCTCGGCCACCGCCCACCGTCCGGAACTCGCCGGGCGCTCGTTCCAGGCCGCCGGGGTCTCGCTGGTGATCCACCCGCACAACCCCTATGTGCCCACCTCGCACGCCAACGTGCGGATCTTCGTCGCGGAGAAACCGGGCGAGGATCCGGTGTGGTGGTTCGGCGGCGGCTTCGACCTGACGCCCTACTACGGCTTCGACGAGGACTGCATCCACTGGCACCGCACCGCCGAGGCCGCCTGCCGGCCGTTCGGCGAGCACCTCTACCCCGAGCACAAGAAGTGGTGCGACGACTACTTCTTCCTCAAGCACCGCAATGAACCGCGCGGCATCGGCGGGCTGTTCTTCGACGATTTCAACGAGGGCGGCTTCGAGCACGCCTTCGGCTACATGAAGAGCGTGGGCGACGCCTACCTCGAGGCCTATGCCCCCATCGTGCGCCGCCGCCGCGACATTGACTGGGGCGAGCGCGAACGCCAGTTCCAGCTCTACCGCCGCGGGCGCTACGTGGAGTTCAATCTGGTCTACGACCGGGGTACCCTGTTCGGCCTGCAGTCCGGCGGGCGCACCGAATCGATCCTGATGTCGCTGCCCCCGCTGGTGCGCTGGGAATACAACTACCGGCCGGAAGCCGGCACCCCGGAGGCCGAACTCTACGAGCGCTACCTGGTGCCCCGCGACTGGCTGGCCGAGGCTGACTGAGAAAACCCGATCGAGGACGCGCACGCATGACCGCCCCCATCGCCCCCTATCCCGCCAGCCGTCCGCGCCGCATGCGCCGGGATGCCTTCTCCCGGCGGCTGATGCGCGAGCATCGCCTGAGCGCCGACGACCTGATCCTGCCGGTGTTCGTGACCGAAGGCGAAGGGGTGCGCGAACCGGTGCCCTCGATGCCCGGCGTGGAGCGGGTCTCCATTGACCAGCTGCTGGTCGACGCTGCCGCCGGCCACCGCCTGGGCATCCCGGCCCTGGCCCTGTTCCCGGTGGTCCCGGTGCAGAAGAAGAGCCTGGACGCCGCCGAGGCATGGAACCCGGAGGGCCTCGCCCAGCGCGCGGTGCGCGCGCTGAAGGCCGAGCTGCCGGATCTGGGCGTGATCACCGACGTCGCGCTCGATCCGTTCACCACCCACGGCCAGGACGGCATCATCGATGACGACGGCTATGTGGTGAACGACATCACCGTGGAGGCCCTGGTGCGCCAGGCACGTTCGCATGCCGCGGCCGGCGCCGACGTGGTCGCGCCCTCGGACATGATGGACGGCCGCATCGGCGCCATCCGCAGCGCGCTGGAAGACGACGGCCAGGTCCACACGCGCATCCTCGCCTACTCGGCCAAGTACGCCTCGGCGTTCTACGGCCCGTTCCGCGACGCCGTGGGCTCGGCCGGCAACCTCGGCCGCGGCAGCAAGGAGACCTACCAGATGGATCCGGCCAACGGCGAGGAGGCGACCCACGAGGTGGCCGCCGATCTGGCGGAGGGTGCCGATATGGTGATGATCAAGCCGGGCATGCCGTATCTCGACGTGGTCCACCGCATCCGCGAGCGCTTTCAGCGCCCGACCTTTGTCTACCACGTATCCGGCGAATACGCGATGCTCAAGGCCGCCGCCGAACGCGGCTGGCTCGACGAACGCGCCTGCGTGCTGGAGGCCCTGACCGGCATGAAGCGCGCCGGCGCCGACGGCATCCTCACCTACTACGCCCGGGCGGCGGCCGAATGGCTGGCGGAGGACGCCACGTCATGAGCCGTCCCGATCGCTACGCGGTGGTGGGCAACCCGATCCACCATTCCCTGTCGCCGCGCATCCACACCCTGTTCGCCGAGCAGACCGGGCAGGCGATGACCTATGAGGCGCGCCGCGGCACCCCGGGGCAGTTCGCCGAAGAGGTCGGCGGTTGGCTGGCCGGGGAACTGCGCGGCGTCAACGTGACCGTGCCGTTCAAGGAGGATGCCTGCCAGCTCGCGGCCGTGCTCTCCGACCGCGCCCGCCGGGCCGGGGCCGCCAACACCCTGTGGACCGGCGACGACGGCCGCATCCATGGCGACAACACCGACGGCGTCGGCCTGCTGCGCGATCTGGAAGACCGCCTCGGCTGCGACCTGAACGGCCGCCGCATCCTGATCCTGGGCGCCGGCGGCGCCACCCGCGGTATCCTGCAGCCGCTGCTGGAACGCACGCCCGCCGAGCTGATCGTCGCCAACCGCACCCCGGCCCGGGCCGAGGGCCTTGCCCGCGACTTCGCCGATCTCGCCGGCGACACCCGCCTGGAGGCCTGCGCCCTGGACGCCCTGCCGGACGGCCCGTTCGATCTGATCCTCAACGCCACCGCCGCCGGGCTGTCCGAGGATGCACTGGAGCTGCCCGCCGGTCTGGTCGATCCGCGGACCACGGCCTACGACCTGGTCTACGGCCCGGCCGCGCTGCGCTTTCTCGACTGGGCCGAGGCGAACGGCTGCGCACTCAGCAGCGACGGTCTGGGCATGCTGGTGGAACAGGCCGCCGAGGCCTTCGCGATCTGGCGCGGGGTGCACCCCGAGACCGGACCGGTACTGGCGACCCTGCGCCACGAAGCCGCCGACTGACCCGCCCCGGCCATGACCCCGCGCGAGCGCCTGTACGAGTACGCCCGCCTGACCCGGCTGGACCGGCCGGTGGGCATCTACCTGCTGCTGTGGCCGACGCTGTGGGCGTTGTGGATCGCCGCCGACGGCCTGCCGCCCTGGCATCTGCTGTTCATCTTCGTCGCCGGGGTCACCCTGATGCGCACGGCCGGCTGCGCGATCAACGACTACGCCGACCGCCATTTCGACGCCCATGTCACGCGCACCCGCGACCGCCCGCTGGCGATCGGCAGCATCACCCCGCGCGAGGCCCTGGCGGTGTTCGCGGCGCTGTGCCTGGTGGCCTTCGTGCTGGTGCTGTTCACCAACCCGCTGACCATCGCGTTCTCGGTGGTGGCGGTGCTGCTCGCGGGCACCTATCCGTTCTCCAAGCGTTTCCATCATTTCCCGCAGGTGCATCTGGGCGCGGCGTTCGCCTGGGCGGTGCCTATGGCCTTTACCGCAGTGAACAACGAACTGCCGCCGCCGGAGGCCTGGCTGCTGTTCGTGATCACCCTCGCATGGGCCACGGTCTACGATACCTTCTACGGCATGGTCGACCGCGAAGACGACCTGAAGATCGGGGTGAAATCCACCGCCATCGCCTTCGGCGAGCTGGACCGCGCCATCACCGGGGCGCTCCAGGTGATGCTCTGGATCGGCCTGTTCCTGCTGGGACGCAATCTGGAGTTCGGCGGGGTCTACATGGCCGGGCTGGCGGTGGTCGCCGCGCTGATGTTCTACCAGCAGTTCCTGATCGCCGAACGCGAGCCGGCTGACTGCCTGCGGGCGTTCAGGAACAATCATTATCTCGGCGCAGTGGTGATGCTGGCGATGATCGGCGACCACCTGTGGCGAGCGGCCGCCTGAGCCGCAAACCGCGCCCGACGAACCGGCCTCAGGCCCGCGCGAGCGTCAGCGCCTCCACCCGCGCCGCCCCCGCCCTGTACAGGACCTCCGCCAGGGCATCCAGCGTGGCCCCGGTAGTCGCCACGTCATCCACCAGCAGTACCCGGGCCGCCTCCGGGAATTCCGCACCGGGCCTCAGGGCAAAGGCACGTGCGACGTTGCGACGGCGTTCGCGCCGCCCCAGCCCCTGCTGCGACTCGGTGGCACGTACCCGGACCACCAACCGCGACGCCAGCGGCGCCTCCAGCACCCGCGCCGCTTCGCGCGCCAGTTCCAGCGCCTGGTTGAAGCCACGCTCGCGGTAACGCTCGGGATGCAGCGGCACCGGGACCACGCAATCCGGCCCCTGCTGCACGGCGCGCCGCGCATCCGCCAGCTCGCCCGCCGCACGCCGGGCCAGCTCCCGCAGCACGCATGCCGCGGTGGCGTCATCGGCATGCTTGCGTGCGAGGATCAGGCGATCCAGCGGCCAGCTATAGCGCCACGGGGCATGCAGTGCCGCCAGCCGCGGCTCGCGATCCCGGCACCGGGGACACGGACCCGCCACGGCGTCCGGCTCGCCACAGCGCGGACAGGGGGACACCACCCGTTCCAGTTCCGCCAGACAGCCCGCGCACAGGGCATCGCCCGGACCAACGCCGGCCCCGCAAAGCCCGCAGGCCGACGGAAACGGCCCCTCCAGCCAGCGCCATACCCGCATTCCCGCTCTCCCCGTCATCCATGAAGGGCCGCGTGCCATGATGCTAAACTCCGACCTTTTACCGGCAGGATAGCTCATGGAAACGAAGACCATCTCCGGACGCCGATCGCGGCGGGCGGCATCGCTGTTCGATATCGGGAACGTCATCGTCATCAGCGTGGCCGGTATCCCCCTGTTCCTCGTCGGCGGCGACGGGGTCGGCGTGGGCTTCATCATCGCGGCGATCGTGGGGATCGTCCCGCTGATCCTGTGGTTCGGGGGATCCATGGTCGTCTATGCCCTGAACAAGCATCACCCCGACCCGCGCGTGGGGCACCACACCCAGTGGGCCGCCTACCGGCTGTACGGCCTGATGGGCGCGCTGATCGTGGTGGCAACCTTCTTCCCGCCCGACATCGACTACTATCGCGCCTACTGGGCCGTGGCCGCAGTGATCCTGCTGCCGTGGTCGCTGTATGCCCTCTACACCATCTATCGCGAGCCGTGGTCGGACATCGATGTCCCGGCCGAGGCCGACCAGGAGCACCACCTATGAGCGAGCTGCGCCACGACTGGACCACCGAGGAAGTCGAAACCCTGCTGGATCTGCCGCTGAACGACCTGATCTTCCGCGCGCAGACCGCCCATCGGGAATATTTCGACCCCAATGCGGTGCAGGTCAGCACGCTGCTGTCGATCAAGACCGGGGCCTGCCCGGAGGACTGCGCCTACTGCCCGCAGAGCGCCCACCACGAGGTCGAACTGGAACGCGAACGCCTGCTGCCGGTGGAGGAGGTCGTCGAGGCGGCGCGTAACGCCCGCGCCCAGGGCGCGACCCGCTTCTGCATGGGGGCCGCCTGGCGCAACCCCACCGACAAGAACCTGGAACGCGTGATCGAGATGGTGCGCGCGGTCAAGGACGAGGGGCTGGAGACCTGCATGACCCTCGGCATGCTGAAGGCCGAGCAGGCCCGTCGCCTGTCCGAGGCGGGGCTGGACTACTACAACCACAACCTCGACACCTCGCCGGAGTTCTACGGCCACATCATCTCCACCCGCACCTATCAGGATCGGCTGGAGACCCTGGAGCACGTGCGCGAGGCCGGCATGAACGTCTGCTGCGGCGGCATCCTCGGCATGGGCGAGTCGCGCCGTGACCGCGCGCGCATGCTGCAGCAGATGGCCAACCTGCCGAAGCACCCGGAATCGGTACCGATCAATCAGCTGATCCAGGTCGAGGGCACCCCGCTGCAGGACGTGGAGAACATCGATCCGCTGGAGTTCGTGCGCAGCATCGCGGTCGCGCGCATCGTGATGCCCGCCTCCTACGTGCGCCTGTCCGCCGGGCGCACCGAGATGTCCGACGAGATGCAGGCCCTGTGCTTCCTCGCCGGCGCCAACTCGCTGTTCTACGGCGACACCCTGCTGACCACGCCGAACCCCGGCGAGAATCACGACCTCGCGCTGTTCGAGCGCCTGGGCCTGCAGCCGGAAACCGCCGACGGGCACACCGGCGAGGACGCCGCCGAACCCGCCGCGCGCAGCGCGTGACCCCGGGCCCGCCGGACGGGCGGGCCTTCTCCTCCACGACGCAGCCGCAGGCACCCCGGCCGGGCATGAGCGACTCCCTGCAACGCTTCCTACAGCAGCGCCTCGAGACCGTCTGCGAGGCCGGGCTGTGGCGTCGCCTGCGCACGCTCGACGGGCCGCAGCAGCCGGAGCAGATCATCGACGGGAAGCCGGTCGTCGCCTTCTGCTCCAACGACTACCTCGGCCTGGCCGCCGACCCGGCGGTCAGCGCCGCCGCCCGCGAGGCCCTGGTCGAATACGGCACCGGCGCCGGGGCCGCCCACCTGATCAACGGCCACACCCGGGCCCACGCCGAGCTGGAACAGGCGCTGGCGCGTTTCACCGGGCGCGAGCGGGCACTGGTCTTCTCCACCGGCTACATGGCCAACCTCGCGCTGGTACAGACCCTGGTCGGGCGCCACGACACGGTGTTCGAGGACCGCTGGAACCACGCCTCCCTGATCGACGCCGTGCGTCTTTCCGGCGCGCGCAGTCAGCGCTACCGCCACGGCGACCCCGAACACCTGCGCCAGCGCCTCGAACGGGCGCCCAGCAGCGGCCACCGCCTGATCGTCACCGACGGGGTCTTCTCCATGGACGGCGACATCGCCCCGCTGCCGCAGCTGGCCGCACTGGCCCGCGAGTGCGACGCCTGGCTGATGGTGGACGACGCCCACGGCTTGACCGTGCTCGGCGAGACCGGGGGCGGCTGCTGCCAGCATTTCGGCCTGGATACCGGCGACGTACCGATCCTGATGGGCACCCTGGGCAAGGGCTTCGGCACCGCCGGGGCCTTCGTCGCCGGCAGTGAGGTGCTGATCGAGACCCTGATCCAGACCGCACGCCCGTATATCTACACCACGGCGATGCCCGCCGCGCTGGCCACCGCCACCCTGGCGTCCGTCCGCATCGCCGAGGCGGCCGGCGACCGCCGCGATCATCTGAGCGCCCTGATCCGGCGCCTGGGCGCCGGGCTGGATACCCTGGGCCTGCCTCACCCGCCACCGGACACGCCCATCCAGCCGGTGATCCTCGGCGATGCGGCGCGCGCCACGGCCATCGCCGAGCGCCTGCAGCAGGCCGGCTTCCTGGTTCCCGCCATTCGCCCGCCCACGGTCCCCGAGGGCCAGGCCCGTCTGCGCATCACCCTGTCCGCCGCCCACAGCGAAGACCAGGTTGACGCCCTGCTGAACGCACTCGAGCGCGCCCTCCACGCCAGCCCCGGAGGTTGAGCCTCGTCAGGCGCCGCGGGCAACCCCCAGGTCGGCGGCCGCGCAATGCAGCCGTCGATCCCGGGTCCACAGACGCGTGCCCGGCGTCAGCAAGCCGGAAGCAAGCAGATGGGCATCGGCATACCCGATACCGCGACCCATCAATTCGCGGGCCTCGATGCACGCGAGCACCTCCTCGTCCGTTGCCCGGGTCGCGTGCGGAAGATCCCCCAGCAGCCGCAGGATCTCGCTCCGGTTGCGCAGATTTCCGCACGCGAGCTCGCCGATCACGAAGGCATGCACCAGCACCCGCGATTCATGGAGCAGAACCTCCAGTTCCGGCTCCCCCTCGCGCAGATGATCGATCCATACCGAAGTATCGACGAGGATCATTCCGCCATCGGACGCCGGCGGGGAACCGCCTCCAGGTCGGGCTCGCTGCCGCCCAGTTGCGCGAGGCGACGGGCGCTCTCGCGTTCCACCAGCGCCCGCAGGCCTTCCCGGACGAGGACCGTCTTCTCGGTCACCCCCGTCATGCGTCGCGCTTCTTCCAGCAACTCGTCGTCGATGTTGATCGTTGTCCGCATGGCTCCTCTCCCACGAGTCCGGCCGAACCGGCCGCGTTCCTCGATGCATAGATAGTACACCATCCGATGCTCTTTTATGCATACATGCCTCGCGGGTTACTCTCACAGTTCGCCGCGTTCGGCCAGCGACACGGCGGTATCGCCGATGATCAGGTGATCCAGCAGGCGCACGTCGATCAGCGACAGGGCCTCGCTCAGCCGCCGGGTGATCAGCGCATCCGAGCGCGAGGGCTCGGCCACGCCGGAAGGATGGTTGTGGGCGAGGATGACCGCGGCGGCGTTGTGGTGCAGTACCCGCCGCACCACCTCGCGCGGGTGCACGCTGGCGCCGTCGATGGTGCCGCGGAACAGCTCCTCGAACGCCAGCACCCGGTGGCGATTGTCGAGGAACAGCGCGCCGAAGACTTCGAACGGGTAGTCGCGCAGGCGGGCGCTCAGGAACCGGCGGGTGGCCGCCGGCGAGGTCAGCGCCTCGCCGCGCTCCAGGTCCGCTTCCAGATGCCGACGGCCCATTTCCAGCGCGGCCTGCAGCTGGGCATACTTGGCCTGCCCCAGCCCCGGTGCCGCGCAGAACCCGGCCTCGTCGGCCTGCAGCAGCGGGCGCAGCCCGCCGAAGCGGGACAGCAGGTCGCGCGCGACATCCACCGCACTCTTGCCGGTCACGCCGGTGCGCAGGAAGATCGCCAGCAGTTCGGCATCCGACAGCGCGGCGGCACCGCGTTCCAGCAGTTTCTCGCGCGGGCGCTCGCCCGCCGGCCAGTCCGTGATGGCCATATCCACCTCCCTGTGGTCGGGTTCCGTTGCCCGGATACTGGCGCGGCGCAGCGGTCGGCGCAAGGCTTGCCCGTGCGATACCCCGCATCCGGGGCCGAATCCGGCACCCGGCCCGGCTCACGGGTTAGAATCCGCACATGAGCGATCCCGAGGACATCTTCGCGACCCCGGCGGACACCGGCGAGATGACCGATGCCCCGCGCATCCTGGTGGGGGTCAGCGGCGGCATCGCGGCGTACAAGGCCTGCGAGCTGGTGCGCGAACTGCGCCGCCGCGGCTGCGCGGTGCGCGTGGTGATGACGGCGGGGGCGCAGGCCTTCGTCACCCCGCTGACCTTCCAGGCCCTGTCCGGCGAGCCGGTGCGCACCCATCTGCTGGACGCCGAAGCGGAGTCGGGGATGGACCACATCGCCCTGGCGCGCTGGGCCGACCACGTCGTGGTCGCCCCCGCCAGCGCCGACCTGATGGCGCGCATGGCCCAGGGGCTGGCCGACGACCTGCTGACCACCCTGCTGCTGGCCACTGCCGCCCCGGTTACCCTGGCCCCGGCGATGAACCACCGCATGTGGGAGCACCCGGCGACCCGTGCCAACCACACCACCCTGCGCGAGCGCGGCGTGCGGTTCGTCGGGCCGGACAGCGGCGAGCAGGCCTGTGGCGAGCAGGGCGCCGGACGCATGGCGGAACCGGCGACCATTACTTCCGCCCTGCTGGATACAAGCCCCGGCCCGCTGCAGGGCCGGCGTGTCCTGATCACCGCCGGGCCGACCCGCGAACCGGTGGACCCGGTGCGCTACCTCGGCAACCGCAGCTCCGGACGCATGGGGTTTGCCGTGGCCGCCGCCGCGCGCGATGCCGGCGCCCGGGTCACCCTGGTGCACGGACCCTGCGAGCTGGCGGTACCGCCCGGCGTGCAGGCGCATGCGGTGGAAACGGCGGCGGAGATGCATGCGGCCGTACTGGAGGCGCTGGAGGGCACGGAGGTGTTCATCGCCACCGCCGCGGTGGCCGACTACCGGCCCGCCACCCCGGCCGCGCAGAAGCTGAAAAAGACCCGCGAAGACCTGACGCTGGAACTGGAACGCACCCCGGACATCCTCGCCGACGTCGCCCGGCGGGTCGACGGACTTGCAGCGCGGCCGCTGCTGGTCGGATTCGCCGCCGAGACCGACAATCTGCGGGAATACGCCCGCGACAAGCTCGTCGCCAAGGGCCTGGATCTGGTCGCCGCCAACCGCGTGGACGGCGGCCGGGGCTTCGGCCACGGCGACAACAGCCTGCTGTGCCTGTGGCCCGACGGCGAACGCGAACTGCCACGCCAGCCCAAGGACCGCCTGGCCCGCGAACTGATCACCCTGATCGCCGAGCGCCTGCAGACGCACCCGGCCAACCCCTCTCCGACCCAAGGAAACTGACGCATGCCCGCCCCGGAAATCGATCTGAAGGTCCTTGATCCGCGCATGGGCACGGACTTCCCGCTGCCCGCGCCCGCCACCGAGGGCTCCGCCGGCGTGGATCTGCGCGCCATGCTGGAAGAACCGCTGAACCTGGCCCCCGGCGAAGCCGAGCTGCTGCCCACCGGACTGGCGGTGCACATCGCCGACCCGGGCTACGCCGGCATGATCCTCCCGCGCTCGGGCCTGGGCCACAAGAAGGGCCTGGTGCTGGGCAACCTGGTCGGACTGATCGACGCCGACTACCAGGGCCCGCTGATGGTCTCCGCCTGGAACCGCAGTGATGCACCGATCTCCATCGACGTCGGCGACCGCATCGCGCAGCTGGTCATCGTGCCGGTACTGCAGCCGCGGTTCCGCGTGGTCGATGACTTCGAGCAAAGCGAGCGCGGCGCCGGCGGCTTCGGTTCATCCGGCCAGCGCTGACGCCGTTCGCCCGCACCGCGGCCCCGCGCCGGGTGATAAACTCCGCCCCCGAACGTCAACCGGACCCCAGCCATGGACACCGACACCGCCCATTCCGTCGCCCATGTCCTGATCGAGGCGCTGCCCTACATCCAGCGTTTCGCAGGCAAGACCATCGTCATCAAGTACGGCGGCAACGCCATGACCGAAGACCACCTGAAGGCGAGCTTCGCGCGCGACATCGTGCTGCTCAAGCAGGTGGGCGTGAACCCGGTGGTGGTCCACGGCGGCGGCCCGCAGATCGGTGATCTGCTGGATCGGCTGGGCAAGAAATCGGAGTTCGTCGACGGCCTGCGGGTCACCGACCGCGAGACCATGGACGTGGTGCAGATGGTCCTCGGCGGGATCGTCAACCAGGAGATCGTTTCACTGATCAACCGCTACGGCGGTCGCGCGGTGGGCCTGACCGGCAAGGACGGGCAGATGATCCGCGCCACGCCACTGCGCGGCGAGGATCCCGACGTGGATCTGGGCCATGTCGGTCAGGTCGAAGGCGTGGATCCGGCCATCGTGCATACCCTCGACCACAGCAGCTTCATCCCGGTGATCGCCCCCATCGGCTTCGACCGCGAGGGGCGTGCCTACAACATCAACGCCGATACCGCGGCGGAAAAGCTCGCGGTGGTGCTGGACGCGGAGAAGCTGTTCCTGCTGACCAACACCCCCGGGGTGCTGGACCAGGCCGGCGCGCTGCTGCCGAAGCTCGCCGCGCCGCAGGTGGACGAGATGATCCGTGACGGGACCATCCATGGCGGCATGATCCCCAAGATCCGCTGCGCCCTGGATGCGGTGCGCAGCGGCGTCAACGCCACCCACATCGTCGACGGCCGGGTGGAACACGCAGTCCTGCTGGAGCTGCTGACCGACGAGGGCGTGGGCACCCTGATCAGCCGCTGACCCGCTCCGCGCCCGGGCCCGGCACGGTGCGGCGCGCTCAGTCCTCCTCTTCCAGGACCAGTTCGCGGTAGTCTTCGGCGTCCGCGTCGAACTGCGCGTTCATCTCGTCGATACGGGCCTGCTGGCGTTCCTGGTAGGCCCGTTCGCGGTCCAGCCGGCCCTGCACGTCCTCCAGCTCGTCGGCGTAGCGTGCCCGCAGGGCGGCGCTGTCCGGATTACGGGCCTGCTGGCGTTCGATGCGGTCGCGTTCGCGCTCGAGGACCCGCGCCTGACGCTCGCTCATGCGGACATTGTTCTCCAGCGCGGCGATGCGCCGTTCACGCAGGGAGTCGATCTCGGCGAGCGAATCGTAGACGCGCTCCAGCTGACGCTTGCGGGCCGCCTGGTCGAGGGCGGGATCCTCGCCCGACTCCTGCGCCTGCTCGGCGCGCCGGCGTTCCTCGGCCGCCGCCTCGCGTTCCTCGGCGGTGGGCGGGGCCGGCACCACCTCGCGCACGAAGCCCTGGCGGTCGTACACTTGCCGCTCGCGGTCGCTGGACTCCGGCCTCGGCTTGTCCGAAAAACGTACCGTGCCGTCATCATCCACCCAGCGATGGATGTCACCGGCCACCGCCGGTGCCACCGGCATGGCCAGCAGCATGGCCAGGGCGCCGAGCAGCACCCCGACAGCCATTCCGTTCCCGTACATTGGTCCGCTTACTCTCATGTCCATCCTCGAGCATCTCGGGCTCGCGCTCGTGGCCCTCATCGCCAACGGCTTCTCCGCGCTGGCGGGCGGCGGCGCGGGGCTCTTGCAGCTCCCGGCCCTGATCTTCCTCGGCCTGCCCTACCCGGTGGCCCTGGCGACTCACAAGATCGCCACGGTGGCCCTGGGGGCGGGCGCCGGCCTGCGACATGTGAAGGAAAGCACATTTTCCCCGGCTCGACTAGGGGTCATCCTGGGGGCCGGCGTACCGGGCGTACTGCTGGGGGCCTGGCTGGTGCTGGAGATCCCGCCACGCGCCGGGGAGATCGCCCTGGGCCTGCTGACCGTCGCCCTGGGGTGGTATTCCTGGCGGCGCCCGCAGCTGGGACAGAAGCGCCGGGTCACCTCCGACAGCCTCCACCACGCCCTGATCGGTGCCGCCGGGCTGTTCGTGATCGGCATCCTCAACGGTTCGCTGGCCTCGGGCACCGGCCTGATGGTCACGCTGTGGCTGGTGCGCTGGTACGGCATGAGCTACACCGAGGCCGTCGGCTACACCATGGTCCTGGTGGGTCTGGTGTGGAATGGCGCCGGCGCGCTGATGCTGGGCACCTTCGGCACGGTGCAGTGGGACTGGCTGCCGGCGCTGCTCCTCGGCAGCTTCATTGGCGGTTATCTGGGTGCCACGCTGGCGATCCGCTACGGCAACCGCCTGGTCAAACGGGCGTTCGAGGTGGTGACGGTCCTCACCGGCATCGCGCTGCTGCTGCCGGTCCCGTAACCTCAGCAGGTCTGGCCGTTGCCGGGCACGTCGCAGCGGTTGAGCAGATCGAAGTGCTCGATCCCCTCGAGGATGCCGCGGGCATGCGTGGCGCGGGCGAAAAAGATCCGCTTGAAGCCACGCAGGGACTGCAGCTCGGGCTGATGATTGCCCACCACCACCCCCAGCAGGCGCCCGCGCAGCATGTCCTCGTCGTTGCCCGAATCGCCGGCGACCAGTACATGCTCCAGCGGGATGCCCCACTTGTCGGCGAAGTAGCGCACCGCCAGCCCCTTGGATGCCCGCACCGGGAGCAGGTCCAGGAAGCGTTCGTGGGAATAGATCACGTGGGCATGCAGATCGGCCCGGTACAGCCGGGTCTCGACCGCCTCCACGTCGATGCTGCCGGGCGGTTCGACGAAATAGCTGACCTTGTGCGAGCGCTGGTCGATGTCCGGCTGGCGCACCAGCCCGGGCTCGCCGTCCAGTTCCTCGCGCAGGCGATCAGGTTCCCAGCGATGGCTGATATGCCGGGCCCAGCCACGATCCGGGGTCTGTTCGGACCCGTAGTGGATCTCGCTGCCCACCGAGGTGATCCAGACGTCCGGCATCGGCACGCCGTGCTCCTCCAGCACCGCGGCGGCGGAATCGATGCGGCGCCCGGTAGCCACGCCGAAGGCCACCCGCTTGCGGTTGCGCCGCAGCCAGGCAACGAAGGCCCGGGTCGCCTTCGTGTCGCCCAGCAGGGTGTTGTCGATGTCGGTGATCACCGCGCGGTCCACGTTCGCCAGGCGACCGGAGACCTGGCGCTGTTCGTGCCGCACCTGACGCACCTCGCGCGACAGCGAGCGCAGCAGGCGCACGTATTTCTCCGCGTGCCCGTCCCAGGAATAGTGCTTGCGCACGCCCTTGAGCCCGTCGCGCGAATAACGCTGCCAGCGCGGGCGATCGGCAAGGATCGCCTGGATGGAATCGGCGATCCCCTCGGGATCCAGCGGATCGATCAGCAGGCCGTTGTGGCAGCGCGAGACGATCTCGTCGGGGCCGCCGTCGTTGGTGGCGACGATGGGGGCGCCGCTGGCCGCCGCCTCGATCAGGGTCAGGCCGAACGGCTCGGTCAGGGCGGGATTCACGAATACCCCGCGGGTGGCCGCCACCAGGCGGTAGAGATCGGGAACATCGTCCGAGCCGTGGTGCTTGGGGTAGGCCACCTTGCCATACAGGTCGTGGCGGTCGATGCGCAGCAGCAGATCCGTGAGCACCTCGCGCGCGCCCTTTTCCAGATCGCGGATGTCGTCGCGGTTGCCGGCCACGATCAGCAGGTTGGCGTTCTCGCGCAGCCATTCGTTGCCGGCATACGCATCCACCAGACTGCGGATATTCTTGCGCTCGTCGGCGCGCGACAGCGCCATGATCAGCGGCCGGTCGGGCTTTTGCAGGAAACGCCGGATCTCGGCCCAGATCGGCGGTTTGCGTTCACCACGTTTCGGCGGGTGGAAGCGTTCGAGGTCGGTCCCCGGCGGGATCACCTCCATGCGCTCGGGCTGGTAGTTGTCGTAGGTGGCGTACTGCTCGTCCACCTCCTGACGGGTGCTGGCGATCACCCGGTGGGCGTGCGCCAGCGCCTCTTCCTCGGCATGGATGCGGGTGGAGATGTTGTAGCGCGCTTCGATGTCGGCATCCGACAGCCCGCCCTCGCGCAGGCGCTCGCGCTTGACCCGCCCCAGCGAGTGCCCGGTCTGCAGCATGGGCACGCCCAGCAGGTTGGAGAGCCGCACCGCGACATGGCCGGCATCGGCATAATGACCGTGGATCACGTCCGGGCGCAGCCCGACCCGCCGGATATGCGCCAGGGCGTTGTCGGCGAAGCAGTCAAGATACGGCCAGAGCTTTTCCTTGCGCAGGTAGCGCTTCGGCCCGCAGTCCAGGCGCACGATATGGGCACCGTCACCCAGATCCTCCACCGGTTCGGCATAGTCGTCGTCGACCCGGCTGTCGACTACCCGCCGGGTCAGCAGGTCCACCCGTCCGACCTGCGGATGCCGCGCCAGGGCACGCGCCAGCTCGACCACGTAGAGGGTCTGCCCGCCGGTGTCGGCATCCCGGCCGAGTTCCAGATTTTCGCCTCGAATGAGGCCATGCACGCTGATCAGAACAAGATAAAGGCCTTCGCCCTGGCGGGACTTGCTCTGAGTCTTCTTCATGGTGTTTCGGGCTCCGGACTGTCGAACAGCGACAGGGTTTCGGGGTTGTCGATCATCGCCTGGGACAGCAGCACCGCGGTGGCCGACCAGGTCTGGCGGTAGTTGGCCCGCCGCCCGATCAGACGGCCGTGGCGACCGTCATAGTATTCGGGCCAGTCGTCGCGATGCAGCCGCTCGGCCGCCACCGCATGCACGCTGCGGGCAAGGTCCGGGCGGCCCACGCGCAGCGCCGCCCCGGTAAACGCCCACAGCAGCGCCGGCCAGTTCCCGCCGTTGTGATACGACCAGGGGGTGTTCTTGGGGTCCGACCCGGTCAGCAGGCGCCATTCCTCGCCCATCATCGCGGGGTAGCAGATCTTCACCGGCATGGTGCCGATCAGGTCCTCGAAGCGCTGTTCGAAGGTCTGCATGATCAGCCGCGACTCGTGTTCGTCGGCCAGACCGAACAGCACCGCCAGCAGGTTGCCGAAGCTGAAGAAGCGGAAATCCATGCGCCCCGGACCGAGGTTGCCGACCAGGTAACCACTCTCCGACGGGATCCAGTCCACCAGCCAGTCGGGGATGCTCTCGGGGTAGATGTTCAATGCGTTCTCCGACTCGTGGCCGAAGTGCTCGGTACGGTAGCGATGGATGGCGTTCAGGCGTTCCAGGTCCAGCCAGTAGTAGTGGCGGATGTAGTCCGCCAGCTGCCGGGTACGGATGGCCGACTGCTCGCACAGCTGCTCGGAGTCCGTATCGCAGGGCTCGAGCATCGCCAGCGCGGCCTTGAGCATGCCGTAAAACAGCGCCTGGATCTCCAGCGGATGCCCGTACACCCCCATGCGCCGGTCGATCATGAAACTGCCGTCGGGCACCAGCAGGGTCGGGAAGACCTCGAAGCGGTCCTGCAGACAGATACTGAGGATCAGGCGGATGCCGCGCTGCACGTCGGGCGACTTGATGAACTCGTGGTCGCCGGTGCGGTTCTGGTAGGCACGCGCCAGCAGCACCCACCACATCATTGAATCCACCGGGGCCACCCGGCCAATCGCGCGATCGCCGAAATCCGCGGCCAGGGTCTCGCGCCCCTTCGGATCGGTCACCACGCGGAAGCTGGCCGGCATCACCCGCGGCAGGCGCCGGTGACCCTCGATCTCCTCCTGGGTATCGCGGATGCGCAGGATCAGACCGAGGAAATCGCGCACCACCTCGGGTTCGTCGTGCAGCAGATAGACCAGCCCGGAGGGCACGAAGTCGCGGATGAAGCAGTCGGCATAGTTTTCCGCCGGGGCGCGGCTGTCGAGGCTGGCCACCGTGCCGACGGTGCGCCCCTGATAGCGCACCTCGGCATCGCGCAGCAGCTGGGCGGCCGCTTCCAGCGTCGGATTGCGGGCATCATGCGGCAGAGTCGTCATGTTCCTCAGTTTAGTGAAGGCCGGTCCGATGTGCACATCGGCGCCACCACAACCCGCAGGAGGCCAGCCCCCTGCCGACCATGCACCAACCGCCCCGCCGTAGGAGGCGAGCCCTCTCGCCGATCAGGCCCATTCCGTGCCCCGACGGCCGGAGCCAACCTCCCGCCGACATCGGCCGGAGGGCCGGCCTCCTACGGCACCTCGGGATCGGGATGTACCGGCGCCGGCGGGTCGGCCGCCGGCCGGGCGAACAGGAACCCCTGGCAGTAGTCGACCCGATCCTTCAGCCAGCCCCACTCCTCCGGGGTCTCGATGCCCTCGGCCACGATACGAATGTCCAGCTCGCGCGCCAGTTCGATGATCTTGCCGAGGATCTTCTGCTGGTATTCGTCGGCGTCGATGCCGCGGACCAGCTCGCGGTCGATCTTCACGAAGTCCGGTCGCAGCTGCGACAGCAGGTTGAGCGACGCATAGCCCGCGCCGAGATCGTCCAGGGCGACCCGGAAACCGGCGTTGCGATAGCGATCGATGATGCGCCGCAGGTGTTCGATGTCGGTGATCTGGTCACTCTCGATTACCTCGAACACGAAGCCCGCGGGAGCGGGGACATCCGGCGCGATGCCGCCGATCTCGCGCACGGTCGTTTCGAGGCAGAACGCCGGGTCGTAGATCGCGGTGGGATTGAAGTTGATGAACAGCTGGTCGCGGATGCCGCGTTCGGTCGCACGGCGGATCGCATTGATGCGCGCCGCGCGATCGAGGTGGAACATCATCTCCGCCGCCCGTGCCTGTTCGAACAGGATGTTCGGCGGGATCAACTCCCCCGCCGGCGAGCTGGCCCGCACCAGCGCCTCCCAGGCGAACACCTGATCCGGCCGGGCCGCGTGCACGATGGGCTGGAAATGAAAGTCCAGGGCATCACTGGCGAGGATGGCCGCCAGATCGCGCGCGTTGTGCCGGGCGATCAGCGTGGACAGCAGATGCGTGTCCTGCAGGTGCTCCACGCCGAACTGCTCACCCCCGGGGACGAAGGTCGCGCGGCACCCGTTCTGCTCCGAATGGCTCAGGGCCTCGTCGAGACGCGAAAGGGTCGCCCCCAGGTCGTGCTCCGGATCCACGGCCACCGCCAGTATCCCCGAAGCCGGTTCGCTGCAGGGGAAACGCTCCTCGATCAGCCGCTGGCGCAGAGTGGCACGGGTATGCGCCAGCACCGGCGCGAGGTAGAGAGTCCCCGCACCGGTCGGAAGGACGTTGATGCGTTCACGGTCCGGACAGCTCAATATGATCTCCTCGCCCGTGGCCATTCGCTGGTGGACCCGACTCGCAAGATAACACGAATTACCGCAGAGGCAGTGACATGAGCAACCGCCCGCATCCCGACACCCCTGTCGACGAAGACGAACTGCGCCGGCGCCTCACCCCGGAGCAGTACCGCATCGCCCGCCAGGCGGGCACCGAGCCGCCGTTCACCGGCGAATACCATGACCACAAGGCCTCCGGTCGTTATCACTGCGCGGTGTGCGGCGCGACGCTGTTCGACAGCACGGCGAAATTCGATTCCGGCAGCGGGTGGCCCAGCTACACCGCGCCGGTCACCGCCGAAGCCGTTTCCGAACACCGCGACGCCTCGCTGGGCATGGAGCGGACCGAGGTGCGCTGCGCCACCTGCGACTCGCACCTGGGGCATGTCTTTCCGGACGGTCCGCCGCCCACGGGACTGCGCTACTGCATCAATTCTGCGGTCCTGGCATTCCAGCCACGCGAAGGAAACGGCCCGGAGTAGAAACCACACGCTGAAGTGTCTAGAGTGGGAGCAGTCGACCTTTCATGGAGCAGTTCGCCATGTTTTTCAAGCCCTCTCGCCTTACTCTCGCCCTGTTCTCCGCCGGCCTGCTGGCACTCTCTGGTCAGGCTGCCGCCAGCACCGGAGACACCGCAGAGCCCGGTGACATGGAACTCGATCCCGAGGCCGAGGGGTATGAACCGCCGGGACGCTCCATCTATTTCTACGTGGACGCCCTGGATCTCGAGGAGCTGGCGGCGAAATACGCCCGCGACGAGGTCCACGTCATCGACGTGCGCACGCGCTACGAATACGACACCCTGCGCATCGACGGCGCACGGCACGTGAGCATCGACGACGAGGACTTCGTCGACAAGGTGCTCGAGATCCACGAAGAGGACCCGGACAAGCCGGTCGCCTTCTATTGCCGGGGCCATACCTGCTTCATGAGCTATCAGGCCGTGGAACGCATGAAGGCCGCCGGCTTCGACGACGCCATGGCCATGGATTACGGCATCTTCGACTGGGCCGAGCATTACCCCGAGGACACCGCCCTGTTCGGGGAAGCGCCGATCGAACGGGCCGATCTGATCGACTTCAACGAATTCCGCGAGCGCCTGTTGCCGCCGATGGAGTTCTCCGAGCGCGCGCAGCGCGACAATGCCCGGGTGCTGGACATCCGGCGCCCGTTCGAACAGGACCAGGTCGGTCTGTTCCTCAATTCCGAGACCAACATCCCGGCGGGGGACACCGAAGCCCTGGAGGATTACCTGGAACAGGCCCGCGACTCCGACGCCCCGCTGCTCGTTTATGACATCACCGGGCACGAAATCAAGGCGTTCCAGTACACCCTGGAAGAATACGGGATCGAGGATTACTACTTCATGGAAGGCGGCTTCAAGGGCTTCCAGGAGGAAGTGCTGCAATAGCCCCGCTTCCGGGTAGCGCACCGATCAGGCCATCCGGTGCCCCGACGACCGGGGCCGGTCCACCGCCGACATCGGCCGGAGGGCCGGCCTCCTACCCAACGGGCACCCATCGACACCCCCCTTGTAGGAGGCGAGCCCCCTCGCCGATCCGGCCCAACCGGTGCCCCGACGGCCGGGGGCCGGCCCACCGCCGACATCGGCCAGGGGGCTGGCCTCCTACCAACCGGGCACCCATCGACACCCCCCTTGTAGGAGGCGAGCCCCCTCGCCGATCCGGCCCATCCGGTGCCCCGACGGCCGGGGCCGGCCCACCGCCGACATCGGCCGGAGGGCCGGCCTCCTACGGGCGGGTCTCCCCGTCTACATCCCTGACCTCTTCGTCCAGTGACTGCAGCCGCCGCGTGGTGGCCAGCGGGGAGGTGGTTCCGCGGGCGATCAGGTAGTAGGTGGCCGGGATCACGAACAGGGTGAACACGGTCGCGAACAGCACGCCGGAGAACACCGCCACCCCGATCACGAAGCGCGTCTCCTCGCCCGGGCCGGAGGCCAGGATCAGCGGGATGGAACCGGCCACGGTGGTCAGCGCGGTCATCAGCACCGGGCGCAGGCGCAGACGTCCGGCCTCGATCACGGCATCGCGGAACTCGCGGCCACGGTCGCGCAGCTGGTTGGCGAACTCCACGATCAGGATGCCGTTCTTCGCCGCCAGCCCGATCAGCATCACGATCCCGATCTGGCTGTAGATGTTCAGCGTCTGCCCGGTCAGGCTGAGCCCCAGCAAGGCGCCCACCACCGCCAGCGGCACGGTGAGCATGATCACGAACGGGTGCACGAAGCTCTCGAACTGGGCCGCCAGCACCAGGAACACCACCAGCAGCGCCAGCGCGAACACGAACAGGATCGCCTCCGAGCCCTCGCGCAGGTCCAGCGACTCGCCCTTGTAGTCGATCTGCGCCTCGTCCGGCAGCACCCGTTCCGCCGCCGCGTCGAGGGTGTCCAGCGCCTCGCCCAGGGTCAGGTCGCCGCCCACGCCGCCCTGCAGGGTCACCGCACGGCCGCGGTTGAAGCGCGACAGCGAGGCCGGCCCGGCACGTTCCTCGTAACGCACCACGCTGGACAGCGGCACCAGCTCGCCGGATTCGGCGCGCAGGTGGATGTTGTCGATGGCCTCGGTGGTGCGCCGCTGGTCGGTCAGCCCCTCCAGGATCACGTCGTATTCCTCGCCACGGTCCTGCCAGCGGGTCACCGCCCGTCCACCCAGCAGGATGTCCAGGGTACGCCCGATGTCGCGCATGGAGATGCCCAGATCCCCGGCGCGGTCGCGGTCCACGCTCAGGCTCAGCTGCGGCTGGGTCGGCTCGTAGTCCAGCCGCAGGTTGCGCAGGCCGTCCACGTCGCGCACCTCGTCCAGCACCGCGTTGCCCCATTCCTCCAGG
Organism: Thioalkalivibrio sp. ALE10; assembly: GCF_000381385.1. Classification (NCBI taxonomy): domain Bacteria; kingdom Pseudomonadati; phylum Pseudomonadota; class Gammaproteobacteria; order Chromatiales; family Ectothiorhodospiraceae; genus Thioalkalivibrio; species Thioalkalivibrio sp. ALE10. The sequence continues at coordinate 171,371 of NZ_KB906453.1, read as the reverse complement.
GTGTCGAAGTCGGGCCCGGCGATCACGAACTGCACGGGTGGCCCGGGCGCACCGGTACTGAGCCCCTGACGCATGAACGCGCGGACCTCCACGCCCGGCATCTCGCCGACGCTGCCCTCGATCCAGTTCATGACCTCGCGCCCGGAGGGTTCGCGGTCGTTCCAGTGCTCGAGGATCACGATCACGAAACCGTCGTTGACCGTTTCCACGCCGCCGAATCCGCGCGGGGTACGCACCAGGGCGCGCCGGATCGGTCCGCCTTGCTCGCTCATCAGCGGCTGCAGACGCTCTTCCACCTCGGCCATCTGCCGGCTCATGTAGTCGAAACTGGCGCCCTCGGGGCCGTCCACCATCACGAAGAACGCACCGCGATCTTCCTCCGGCGCGAATTCTTCGGGGAGGCTGTCGAACAGGTACCAGGCCCCGATCAGCACCCCGCCCAGCAGCGGGACCACCAGCCAGGACACGCGCAGCCCACCGGACAGCAGCTTCCCGTAACCGGTCTCGATGGCACCGAACGCGCGGCCCACCAGGCGCGCGGCACCGGTCTCGTCATCGCCCTTGTGCATCAGGCGCCCGGAGAGCACCGGCGCCAGGGTCAGCGCCACGATGCTGGAAAACACCACGGCGATCGCCATCGCGATCGCGAACTCGGCGAACAGCCGCCCGACCATGCCGTCGAGGAAGGCCAGCGGCACGAACACCGCCACCAGCACCGAGGTGGTGGCGACGATCGCGAAACCGACCTGACGTGCCCCGCGCCAGGCGGCCAGCAGCCCGGGCTCGCCGCGCTCGATGCGCCGATGGATGTTCTCCAGCATCACGATGGCGTCGTCCACCACCAGGCCCACCGCCAGCACCAGCGCGAGCAGGGTCAGCAGGTTCACCGAGAAGCCGAACAGGTTGATGCCGATGAAGGCCGCGGTCAGGGCCACCGGCACGGTCACCGCCGGGATCAGCGTGGCGCGCCAGCTGCCGAGGAACAGGTAGATCACCGCGACCACCGCCAGGGTCGCGACGCCCAGGGTCACGTAGACCTCCTGCAACGCCCCCTCGATGAACACCGATTCGTCGTAGGTGGGGACCAGCGAGGTCCCCTCCGGCAGGCTGCCTTCCAGGTCGGCGGCCAGTGCCTTCACCGCACTGGCGACCTCCAGCACGTTGGCGTTGGACTGGCGGATAATGCCCAGCCCGATCATGTCCTCGCCGTTGCCGCGGAACTCGGTGCGCTCGGTGTCCGCGCCGATGTTGACCGCCGCCACGTCGCCGAGGCGTACCAGCTGACCGTCCGCGCCGCGGCGCAGAACCAGGTTCTCGAAGTCCTCCGGCGAGCGATAGCTGCGTTCCACGCGTATGCGGAATTCGCGCTCGTCGGAATCCAGCCGCCCGGCCGGCAGTTCCACGTTCTCGCGCTCCAGCGCGTCCTGAATCTCGAGCACGGTCAGGTCGCGCGCCGCCAGCGCCTCGCGGTCGATCCACACGCGCATGGCGTAGCTGCGTGCACCGCCCAGACGCACCAGTGCCACGCCGTCCACCACCGACAGGCGGTCGACCAGATTGCGCTCGGCATAGTCCGCCAGCTCCAGCGCGTTCATGCGATCGCTGGAGAGGTTGAGCCAGAGTATGGGGGAGGAATCCGAATCCGCCTTGGTGATGCGCGGCGGCTCGACCTCGTCCGGCAGATTGCGCTGCGCCCGGCTGACCGCCTCGCGCACGTCGTTGGCGGCGGCGTCGATGTCGCGGTCCAGACCGAACTCGACCGTGATGCGCGAGCGCCCGTCGTCGCTGGAGGACTGCATGTAGCGGATGCCCTCCACCCCGGCGATGCGGTCCTCCAGGCGCTGGGTCACCTCGCGTTCGATGATCTCCGCGCTGCCGCCGGGATAGTTGGTGTCCACCGTGACCACCGGCGGGTCGACGTCGGGGTATTCGCGCAGCGGCAGCTGATCCCAGGCGATCAGGCCGAAGGTCACCAGCAACAGGTTGAAGACGATCGCCAGTACCGGCCGGCGATTGGCGACATCCGAGAGGATCATCCGTCGTCTCCGGACTCCAGTACGCGCACGGTCGTGCCGTCACGCACCCGCGAGACGCCCTCGGAGACCACCGTGTCGCCGGGTTCGGCGCCGTCCAGCACCTCGACCCATCCGGGCGCGCGGCGGCCGACGCGGATGCGGTCGCGACTGACCGTGTCATCCCCCTGCAGGCGGAAGACGAAGTGCTGGTCCGCGGTCTGCACCACCGCGCCCTCGGGCACCGCCGGCGTCTGCTGCGGGTCCAGCGCCAGGCGCACCGTGGCCAGCATGCCCGGGCGCAGGCGTTGTTCCGGGTTGTCGGCCACCGCGCGCACGTTCAGGGTGCGCGTGCCCGCGTCGATGCGATTGCTCACCGCGGTCACGTCGGCCGCGAAGTCGCCGGCCGCACTGTGCCCGGTGACCGGCATGCCCAGCTCGATGGAAGCGGCAAAGCGCTCCGGCACCGGGAAATCGAGGCGCACGGTGCGGATGTCGTCCAGCTCCACGAGGGCCGTGTCCGGCGAGACCATGGCCCCGGGGCTCACCTCGCGCAGGCCGAGGGTGCCGGTGAAGGGCGCCCGGATGGTGCGGTCCTCCACCTGCGCGGTGGCTGCGGCCAGGGCCGCCCGGGCCTCGGCCAGGCGCGAGGCCTGCTGGTCGACCTCCTGGCGTGTCACGATGCCGTCCTGTACCCGGTCACGCACCCGCGCCAGCTCGCGGCGGGCGTCTTCCACCCGCACCCGGGCCTCGTCACGGCGCGCCCGTTCCTCGTCCGCGCGCAGTCGCACCAGGACATCACCCGCGTCGACGCGCTCGCCGTCCTCGAACTCCAGTGATTCCACCCGGGCGGTCACCGGCGCACGCAGCGTGACCGACTCCCGCGCGGCGACCGTGCCCAGCGCCTCGATCACGGTCTCGAACTCGCGCGGCGCCACCTCGCTGACGCGCACCGGCGTGCGTTCGTCACGCTCGCCGGAGGCCGGCAGGGTCGCGCGCGCGGCCCCGGCATCGTCCTGCTGCTGCAGCCACCACGCCCCGCCCGCCGCCAGGGCAAGGACGAGGATGCCGCCGATGATCCCGCTTGCCTTCACCAATGGACTCCTTTCATCACGCCACCCGCCGGACGGGGCCGCCCGGCGGGCGGGTGCCTGTACATGACCAACCGACCCGGTTCATTCGCCCGGGTTCCGCAAGGCCTGCGGCAGGGCGCCCAGCGGCCGCCCGTGCGCGGCGTCGAGATCGATGACCGGCCCCTTCGGCACGATGCCCGACGGATTCAGCATCGGGTGCGAACCGTAATAGTGCGCCTTGATGTGGTCCATGCGCACGGTCTCGGCCACGCCCGGGCGCTGGTAGAGCATGCGCAGATAGGCGGACAGGTTCGGGAAATCCGTCAGCCGCTGGCGGTTGCACTTGAAGTGGCTGTAGTACACCGGATCGAAACGCAGCAGCGTGGTGAACAGTCGCCAGTCCGCCTCGGTCAGGCGTTCGCCGGCCAGGAACGGCTGGCGCGCGAGGCGCTGCTCCAGCCAGTCGAGGGTCTCGAACAAGCGGTCGAAGGCGGCATCATAGGCGTTCTGCGTGGTCGCGAAGCCGCAGCGATAGACCCCGTTGTTCACGTTCTCGTACACCCGCTCGTTGACTGCATGGATCTCCTCGCGCAGATCTTCCGGGTAAAAATCCAGGGTGTTGCCGGTGATGTGATCGAAGGCGCTGTTGAACATGCGCACCAGATCCAGCGACTCGTTGTTGGCAATGCGGTCGCGTTCGGTATCGAACAGCACCGGCACGGTCACGATGCCGGTGTAGTGCGGATCGGTGCGGGTGTAGAGCTCGTGCATGTAACGCGAGCCGTGCACCCGGTCCCCGGTGCAGCCGTCGCAGTCATCGAACGACCAGCCGGCATCGCCCATGTAGTGGTGCACCACCGACAGCCCGATATGCGGCTCCAGCCCCTTGAGCCGGCGCAGGATCAGCGCGCGATGGGCCCACGGGCAGGCATACGACACGTACAGGTGATAGCGCCCGGATTCGGCCGGGTAGCCGCCCTCGCCCAGCGGGCCGGGGCTGCCGTCGGCGGTCACGTAGTTGCGGTACTGCTGATCCTGGCGCACGAACTCGCCGTTCTCGTCGGATTCCTCCTCCAGCCAGCCTTCGCGCAGCTCGCCGTTGATCAGCAGACTCATGACCATTCCTCCGGATGATTCGTCCGGATGATGATCCCATCGATGCAATCGAATGAAAATCGCGGATTTTCGCGAAAACCCGACGACAAAAACGAACGGTATCGACCCTCCTCGCCGAAATCACTCGCCGCTCCGGCCGGCGGCCTCCAGCAGGGCGCCGGAGAAGTCCGGCATGCCGAGATCGGGCATCCATCCCAGCGCCTCCAGCAGGGTCCACAGGCCGATCAGCAGGAACAGCGCCGCGGCGAACCAGCGCAGCGTGTGCACGGGCATGCGCTCGGCAAAACGCCGCCCCAGCAGCAGCCCGGGCACGGTGATCAGCAGGATCCCCAGGGTCGCACCCAGCACCACCGGCACCAGACTGCCCGAGGCCCCGGCCAGCGCGACCACGGCCAGCTGGGTCTTGTCCGCCATCTCGAACAGGAAGAAGGTGATCGCGGCGGTGAAGAACAGACTGCGGGCGCAGGGGTTCTCCGGCACCCCGTCCTCGTCGTCCTCCGGGATCAGCACCCAGACCGCCATGGCCAGGAACGCGATCGCGACCAGCCACAGGTGCCAGTCGGCGTCGATCACCGAGAACAGCCACACCCCGGCCACGGCCGACACCAGCTGATTGGCGAACAGCCCGGCAGCCATGCCCCAGAACACCGGCCACAGGCGGTTGCAGCGCAGGCCGAACAAAGCGGCGAGGAACATCGACCGGTCGCCGATCTCGGCCACGGCCACGGCGAAGACGGAAAGGAGAAAGAGTTCCATGACGGGCGATCCGGGCCGGGCGGGCGATGACCGGTGGCATCGACCCCCGCCGCCCGGCCACGAGCACGCCCGCCGCCGTTACGGCGGGCCGGAGGTCCATGCCACAGGTCTCGTCGGGCCGGATGCGGCTGCCTGCGCCACGGCCCGTGCGGGCCAATGATGTTGACGCAGGCCCCCGTCACGCGCGGACGGGGTGACTACTCCCCTGAGCAGGTGCAGAGTCTATTCACGGCCTCGCGCCCTGTCCAGAAACCGCGCTGCCCGGTTCAACGGTAGAGGCGGACCTCCTGACGCCGGCCTTCCACGCCACGGTTGGCGCAGAACGCCTGCTCCTCGCCGTCGGCGTAGCGCACCTCCATGTTGAAGCCGGCCGCCGGGGGATGGTTGAGCGCCACGTCGCGGCGCTCGCCCGGCCGGATACGACCTTCGCGCATCTCCGTCAGGCTCTGACCGTGGCTGAAACTGAAATGGATCGCCTCGATCATCTCGTCAGTGTCGTTGTGGACCGTGACCAGCAGCATGCCCTCCGGGACCTCCGGCTCGGTGAACAGGTGCATCGCCAGCCCCCCGACGACCAGGCCGACCAGGAACAGCAGGGTGGCCGGGGCGCGCAGGAAATCGATCACGCGGTCACTCAGCTCGCGCGGATCATGCTCCTCCGGGTTCTTGCTCATGCCGGCCTCCCTCTCTAATATCAGCCAGCTCTAATATACCGGTGGAAGCGAAAGAAGAGAACCGGCACCCCCGGCCCGGTGACCGGAGCGGCACATTCCGGTATTTTTCGCCCCTCCATCCAGCAAGTTCGATCCAGCAAGGCGGTCCGCACGTGGGAAGCGACGAACGCAATCTGCAGGCTCTGGTGGCGCGACTGGCGGAACGGCTCCCCGCCGGCAGCCTGCATGGCCGCATCGGCCTGGAGAAGGAAACCCTGCGCGTCGGCGCGGACGGCGCGCCGGCGCGCACGCCGCATCCTCCGGCACTGGGTTCGGCCCTGACCCATCCGTACATCACCACCGACTACTCCGAGGCCCTGCTGGAGTTCGTGACCCCGCCGTTCGACGACGTGCGCGAGACCCTCGGCTTCCTCCACGACCTGCAGGCGTTCGCCGCGGCCAGCGTGGGCGACGAGATCCTGTGGTCCACCTCCATGCCCTGCGTGACCGCCGATGATTCGGCGATCCCGGTGGCCGACTACGGACCCTCCAATGCCGGGCGCATGAAGACGGTTTATCGCCTGGGCCTGGGCCATCGCTACGGGCGCAAGATGCAGGTAATCGCCGGGGTGCATTTCAACTACTCCCCGCGCGAGGAGTTCTGGCCGGCGCTGGCCGAGGTACTGGGCGAGACCGACACCCGCGAGTTCCGCGACGCGCGCATGATGGGGATGATCCGCAACCTGCTGCGCTTTGGCTGGATGGTGCCGTATCTGTTCGGTGCCTCGCCGGCGGTCTGCAACTCGTTTCTCGAGGGACACGGCGCCACGCTGGAGGACTTCGACGACGACACCAGCTACCTGCCGCATGCCACCAGCCTGCGCATGGGCGATATCGGCTACACCAACCGCAAGGAGGCGGACACCGGCATCAAGGCGGACTACAACTCGCTGGCCGGCTACGTCGATTCGCTGCGCTGCGCGATCAACACCCCCAGCCCGGAATGGGAGGCACTGGGGGTCAAGGTCGACGGCGAATACCGCCAGCTGAACGCCAACATCCTGCAGATCGAGAACGAGTACTACTCCACCGTGCGGCCCAAACAGCCGCTGGAGCGCTTCGAAAAGCCCACCGACGCGCTGGAGGCCCGCGGCATCGAGTACGTGGAGCTGCGTTCGGTCGACATCAACGCACAGCACCCGCTCGGCGTGGACGAGACCCAGCTGCGCTTTCTCGAGACCTTTGCGCTGGCCTGCCTGCTGCAGCCCAGTCCCGCGTTCGGCCCGGGCGAGCTGGACGCAATCGACGCCAATCTGCTGCAGGCGGCGCACTATGGCCGGCGCCCCGGACTGGAACTCCAGCGTCCGCAGGGCGACACTCCACTGGCGGACTGGGCGCGCGAACTGCTGGCGCTAATGCGCCCGGTGGCCGCCGTACTCGACCAGGACCGCCCGGGCGACCCGTATCGCCGCGCTCTCAGCGAGCAGTGGGGCAAGGTCGAGCAGGCCGACCTGACCCCGTCGGCGCGCATGCTGGAAGACATGATGGCGCGCGAGGAGGGGTTCCACGTGCACGCCCGGCGCCTGTCGGCCCAGCACCGCGAGGCGTTCCGCTCCAACGGACCGCTGCCGCGCGCCGACATGCTGGAGGCCCTGGCGCGCCAGAGCCTGGCCGAGCAGGCGGAGATCGAAGCGGCCGACACCCTGGACTTCGACACCTTCCTGCAGCGTTACTTCGACGGCACCCTGCGCCACGCCTGACCGGCGGTTAGAATGCCCCGGCGCGGCCAGGCGTGCCTGAGCCGAACACACCCCTCGCGACCGGGAGCCTGCCGATGGCCGAATCCGACGATCGACGCCTGTCCACCCGCTGCATCCACGCCGGCGAGATCGGCGATGCCCATGGCAGCGCACTGACGCCGATCTACCCGACGACCACCTTCAAGTACCGCTCCACCGCGGCCATTCTGGACGTGGTGGAGGGCCGCACCAGCGGGAGCCTGTACACCCGCTACGGCATGAATCCGACCATCCGCAGCGTGGAATCCAAGCTCGCCAGCCTCGAAGGAGCCGAGGCCGCGCTGGTATTCAGTTCGGGCATGGCGGCGGAGACCGCGCTGTTCCTGGCCCTGGGCCGCGCGGGGGTCGTCTGCATCGGCGATGCCTACGGCGGGACCATGGAACTGCTCTCGGAGCAGCTGCCGCAGCTCGGCATCCGCACGCAGTTCCTGCTGGGCGACGAGCTCGACCGCCTGGACGCCTGCCTGGAACAGGGTGCCGGACTGGTGTTCCTGGAGACCCCGACCAATCCGGCGCTGGAGGTGTTTCCGATCGGCAAGATCGCCGAGCGGGCGCACGCCCATGGCGCGCTGCTCGCGGTCGACAACACCTTCGCCTCGCCGGTCAACCAGAACCCGCTGGCGCTGGGCGCCGACCTGGTCAGCCACAGCGCCACCAAGTACCTGGGCGGCCATTCCGACCTGACGGCCGGGGCCCTGATGGGCTCGGCGGAGCACATCGCGACGGTGGCCGGGTGGCGCAAGAACCTGGGTTCCACGCCCGCCCCGGAGACCTGCGCGCAGCTGGCCCGCAGCCTGCACACGCTCGTGGTGCGGGTCCGCCATCAGAACGCCGCGGCCCGGGCCATCGCCGAGGCGATGCAGAGCCACCCGCGGGTTACCCGCGTGCGCTACCCGGGCCTGCCGGGGGATCCCGGGCATGCGCTCGCGCGCGAACAGATGTACGGCTTCGGCGGCATGCTGACCCTCGAACTGGATGCCGACACCGAGGGCACCAGCGCGGTGGTCGACCGCCTGCGCCTGTTCGCCATCGCCCCCAGTCTGGGCGGCACCGAGAGTCTGGTGACCCAGCCGGTCACCACCACCCATCACGGCGTGTCGCCGGAGGAACGCGAACGCCGCGGGATCACCGGTTCGATGGTGCGCCTGTCGGTCGGCCTGGAAGATCCGCAGGACCTGATCGACGACCTCTGCCAGGCCCTGGGGTAACACCGGCCAGACACCCGCGCTTTCCCGTGCACTTCCCGGGGGGCGCTTTGCAGCGCGCGCGGGTTCTGGCAGTTTGGTCATTCATCCCTTCGGATCCGCATCCATCGTGAACCTGCCCCTGCCCCGACGCCTGGGAGACTGGCTGCGCAGCCTGGGCCGCCCGCCCCGGGCGGGCGACGGGCGGCGCGTGACCCTGGCGGACACCGAATGGACCGACCTGCGCCGGCGGGTCCCGTTTATCCGCACCCTGAACTCGGCGGAGGCCGAGCGCCTGCGTGAACGCATCGAGGGGCTGCTGGGCAGCAAGGAGTTCGTCGGGATCGACCACGAACCGGAACCCTGGCAATGCCACGTGATCGCCGCCTACGCCGCCCTGCCGGTCCTGGAACTGGGGCTGGAACCCTACCGCGACTGGCATACCGTGCTGATCTACCCCGACACCTTCGTGCCCGATCACGAATGGGTGGACGAGGACGGCATCGTGCACCGGGGGGCGATGCCCCAGGCCGGTGAGGCCTGGGAGCGCGGCCCGGTGATCCTGTCGTGGAATGACGTCCTCGAGCACGGCGCGGTGGTGGTGCACGAGGTGACGCATATCCTGGACGGCGGCAACGGCGACGTGAACGGCTTTCCGCCGCTGCCGCGCGACCGCGACCCGGCCGCCTGGACCGCCGCCTTCAGCGAGGCCTGGGAATGGTTCAACGCCCGGGTCGACGCCCCGGGCGTATCCGAGGAGGATCTGCCGCTGGACCCCTATGCCGCCACCGCGCCCGAGGAATTCCTCGCGGTGGCCGCCGAGGCCTTCTTCTTCGAGCCCGACCGCCTGCGGCGGGACCTGCCCGCGGTCTACGAGGAAATGGCGGGTTACTTCCGCCAGCAGCCCCATCGCCGCGCAGCGGCGGTCGCGACATCCATCCCCGAACCGAGACCGACATGATGCCCCGATCCGTGAAACAGCCCGTCTCCCGCACCGGACTCCCGGCCCTGATCCTGCTTGTATTGCTGGCGCTCGCCGCCGTCCCGGCCGCCGCGGAAGACGGCGATTCGCGCTACGTAACCCTGGACAGCCTGGTGGTCAACCTCGAGGACCCCGGCGCGGCCCGTTACCTGCAGACGAACATCCAGCTGGAGACCGCCTCACAGGAAGACGCGGACCGGGTGCGCGACCACATGCCCGCAGTCCGCGACCGCCTGATCCACGTCATGGGCGGACGCGACCCGGCTGAAGTGCGCCGCAGCGACGGCCGCGAAGCGCTGCGCGGCGAAGCCGTGGAGGAGCTGCGCGAGATCATGGAAGAGCTTACCGGCGCCCCGCTGATCGACGCCCTGTACTTCTCCAACTTCATCATCCAGTAGGAGGCCAGCCCCCTGGCCGATTTCGGCGCCGGACCTCATCGGCCGGAGGGCCGGCCTCCTACCGAACGGGCACCCATCCACACCCCCGTGGGAGGCCAGCCCTCTGGCCGATCAGGCCCAACCGCTGCACCAACGGCCGGGGACCGGCCCACCGCCGCCATCGGCCGGAGGGCCGGCCTCCTACGACATAATCCGCCCCACCGCGTAGGAGGCCAGCCCCCTGGCCGATCCGACGCCGGACCCCATCGGCCGGAGGGCCGGCCTCCTACCGAACGGGCACCCATCCACACCCCCGTAGACCCCATGGATCGCATCGCAATCCATGAAGTCTTCGGGATCGGCCAAGATCTGCGCCAAAAAACACCCTTTGGCACAGATAGTTGCGATGCGATCCATATCAGGAGGCCAGCCCCCTGGCCGATCCGGCGTCGGACAACCCCGGCCTCGTTCAATGCGGGCGATGCAGAAACGGCATGTCGCCGCGATCGGTCATGTGCCGGATCAGCGACACGCGACCCGGATCTTCCTTTTCCAGCTCGTCCGCGCACTGCGACGGCTGATGCGTGACCTCGGACAGCAGGACCTCGAGTTCGCGCAGATCCACCTTCGGCTGCTGCAGGTCCTCGGGTTTCGGGTTCTCGACCTGATTCGTCTCCCAGAACATCCGCGGATGCCACATGTGGTTCTGCGCGTCCGGATGATGGAAGAGTTCGACACAACGACGATTCAGCTCTTGTGCGTTCATCGCATGACTCCTCGTTTCGTTGCACTCACCCGATTATATAGACCCGAAAATTTCCGAGTGCAAGGGTCGGCCTTTCACTTCCCCGCCGGGGAGCCTCCGGCATCGGGGCGTGCCGCTTCCAGGGCCTCCATGGCCTCCATCCATTCCCCTTCGTGATCCTCCAGCCGGCGACGCAGCTCGCCCTGCTCGCGCGTCAGCGCCGCCAGGCGGTCCGCGGCCTCGGCATCGCCGGTGTACAGCTCGCTGTCGGCCAGCTCGGCCTCGATCGCGTCCAGCCGCTCCTGCAGGCGCGCGCACTCCGCCTCGGCGCGATCGGCGCGCTGCTGCAGGGGCTTGAGGGCCTCGCGGGCCCGCGCCGCCTCGCGCCGGCGATCCTTCTGCGACACCACCGGGCCGGCCCCGGCATCCTCTCCGGAAGCCGCCGCCGCACCCCCCGGCCCGGCCGGTTCCGGTCCCGCTTCGTCCCCGCTCCGACGCTCCTGGAGTTCACGCGCATAGTCGTCGAGATCGCCGTCGAATTCGCTCAGATGACCGTCCTCCACCCGCCAGAAGCGGTCGCAGACCCGTGCCAGGAGCTCGCGGTCATGCGCCACCACCACCAGCCCCCCGGCGTAGGCCTCCAGCGCCTCGCCCAGCGCCTCGCGCATGTCCAGGTCCAGATGGTTGGTGGGTTCGTCGAGCAGCAGCAGCGACGGCGCCTGCCACATCAGCCGTGCCAGGACCAGGCGCACGCGCTCGCCCCCGGAGCACTCGCCCACCGGACGGTCGGCCCGCTCGCCGCCGAACCCCAGTCCGCCGAGGAAATTGCGCAGGTCCTGTTCCGCAGCGCGCGGATCCTGCCGCTGCAGATGCGCCAGCGGCGAGGCCGCCAGGTCCAGCTGCTCGCGCTGATGCTGGGCGAAATAACCGATGCGCAGGTCCGGGGCCGGCCGCCGTTCGCCGCTATCCGGCTCCAGCTCGCCGGCCAGCAGGGCCAGCAGCGTCGATTTTCCGGCACCGTTGGGACCGAGGATCCCGACCCGGTCCTCCGGGCGCAACCGCAGGCTGGCCGGATGCAGACGCCGCGACTCGCCATGGCCCACGGTCGCGCGGTCCAGGGCCAGCAGGGGGTCGGGCAGCCGCTGCGGTGACGGGATGTGCAGATGCACCGGGCGCGCCGCGCGGATCACCGCGACGTCCTCCAGTGCCTCCAGCCGCTTGAGTCGGCTCTGGGCCTGGCGTGCCTTGCTGGCCTTGGCACGGAAACGCCGCACGAACTGCTCCAGATGGGCGCGTTCCGCGGCCACCTTCGCCGCGGCCGCCTCGCTCTGCGCCATGGCCTCGGCGCGCCGGGCCTCGGCCTGGGTGTAGCCGCCGCTGTACAGGGTCAGGGCGCCGCGTTCGATATGGGCGATATGCGTGACCACGGCGTCGAGGAAACGCCGGTCGTGGGCGATCACGATCACGGTGCCGGGGTAACGTGCCAGCCAGCCTTCCAGCCAGACGATGGTTTCCACGTCCAGGTGGTTGGTGGGTTCGTCCAGCAGCAGCAGGTCGGAGCGCGTCATCAGGGTGCGCGCCAGCCCCAGGCGCATGCGCCAGCCGCCGGAGAAATCCGACATCGGCCGGTCGCCGTCCGCGTCGGAAAACCCGAGCCCGGCCAGCAGGCGCCGGGCGCGGGCCTCGGCGGTCCAGCCGTCGATCGCATCCAGGCGCGCGTACAGCCGCGCCTGTTCCGCCCCGTCCCCGTCGTGTTCTTCCTCGAGGCGCCGCTGCAGTTCGCGCAGTTCGGCGTCACCGTCCAGCACGTACTCCACCGCCGGGCGCGCGCTGCCCGGAACCTCCTGCGGCAGATGCGCGACCACCCAGTCGTCCGGCTGCTCGATGGATCCGGCATCCAGTGACAGTTCGCCCTGCAGCGCGGCCAGCAGACTGGACTTGCCGGAACCGTTCGCGCCGGTCAGGCCGACCCGCCAGCCGGGGTGCACGGTGAGTTCCGCCCCCTGCAGCAGGATCTGGCGTCCACGTCGCAGTTCAACGTTGTGCATGCGGATCATGGCGGCGCTTCTCCCACGGTGGCCTGTACGCTGCGGCAGCATAGGGAAACGCCGTTCGATGTGCACGTGGCGTGCTGCCACCCTGGATGGCGTCGAAATCCTGCCGCTTTTTGCCGGTCGACCCGGCGGATTTTTTCCGTCCCGACCGGAGAATGTGCCGACAACCCGACACTCCGCCCTCCTCGACTGGCAAAAATCCTTTCGGAAACAGCATTTTGCAAACATGGCACGGTTCTCGCTTCTGCTTCGGCCAGGAATCATCGATCACCGCGAGGCAGCCATGAACAGCGACAACAACGCCACCAATCTGCGTCTGGTCTCCAGTAACGGCGGGGGACCGCAGCGCAGCGCACCGCTGGACGCCCTGGGGTTCGTCCAGACGGTGACCGCCACCCTGGAGCTGGGCGCGGTGATCGACCGTATCAACGAGCATCTGGCCGGCCACCTGGAGCACAGCGGCTGGATCTATACCACGGACGACGGCGAGATCCGTGAAGGCGGCGAACCCGACCGTCATCGGATCGAATACGCCCTCAGCTACAACGGCACCGACCTCGGCTCCCTGGTGCTGATGCGCGGCCGGCGCTTCGACGACCAGGAGCAGGCCCTGGTGGAATCCATCCTCGGCCTGGCCGCTCCGGCCCTGCACAACGCCTGGCGCTTCCGGCGGCTGCGGGCCAACCTGGAACGCGACGAGCTGACCGGCCTGGGCAACCGGCGGGCCTTCGAGATCCAGGGCGAGCAGTGGCTGGCCGACTGTCTGCGCCAGGACCGCCCGCTGTCGCTGCTGGCGGTGGATCTGGACCACTTCAAGCAGCTCAACGACCGCTTCGGCCACACCGTGGGCGACGAGATCCTGCGCGAAGTGGCCCGCGCGCTGCGCGAATCCAGCCGTCAGTCGGACCTGTGCGTGCGCATGGGGGGCGAGGAGTTCCTCGTGATCCTGCCCGGAGCGGACCTGCGCGCCGGCATGGACTGCGCCGAACGGATCCGGCAGGCGATCGGCGGCGTGCGGGTTTGCGCGCGTGGCGAAGAGGACGCCGCCGTCGAAAGCGACGGGGTAGCCGCCGTCACCGCCTCCATCGGCGTGGCCGCACTGGGCCGCCACACGACCCTGCAGAGCCTGTATCAGACCGCCGACGAGGCCCTGTACGCGGCCAAGACCTCGGGACGCGACCGGGTACTGGCCCGACACTGACGGACCGGCAGCGGGTCAGCCGTCGCCGTCTCCCGGCCGGATGAAGTCCACGCAGGTCAGCGGGGTCTGCAGGATCGCCTGACGCAGGGCCTCCACCGCCTCCGGTCGCGGGAACCGGCTGCGCCAGGCCAGCGCCACGCGGCGCGACGGCACGGGCTCTTCGAAACGCCGGACCGCCAGCAGCCGCTGGGCGTAGCGGTCGGCCCCGGCGGCGGTGCACGGCAGGATGGTCACGCCCATCCCGGAGGCCACCATGTGGCGGATGGTCTCCAGCGAGGACCCCTCCAGGTTGCTCGGGGTGCTGCCGTCCGCGGTGACGGTTTTTTGACACTCCGGGCAGCGTTCCAGCACCTGATCGCGGAAGCAGTGTCCCGCACCCAGCAGCAGCAGGGTTTCCTGCGCCATCGCCTGCAGTTCGACCGTCTCCCGCTCCGCCAGCGGATGACTCCCCGGCAGAACGCCGACGAACGGCTCGTCGTACAGCGGCAGGGTCACGATCCCCGGTTCCTCGAACGGCAGCGACACGATGATGACGTCCAGATCGCCCTGCTTGAGGCGTTCACGCAGCCGGCTGGTGTAGTTTTCCTCGATCACCAGCGGCATCTGCGGCGCGCGTTCGTGCAGCACCGGGATCAGCTCCGGCAGCAGGTACGGCGCGATAGTGTAGATCGCCCCGAGCCGCAGCGGCCCCACCATCGGGTCCTGACTCTGCGCCGCCACGTTGCGCAGCTGCTCCGCCTCGGAAAGCACCTGCCGTGCCTGGGCGATCACGCGCTCCCCGGCCGGCGTCACGCTGATCTCGCCGTGGCCGCGTTCGAACAGCATCACGCCCAGCTCGTCCTCCAGCTTGCGCACCGCCACTGACAGCGACGGCTGCGACACGTGACAGGCCTCCGCCGCCCGGCCGAAATGCCGCGCATCGGCCACGGCCACCGCGTAGCGCAACTCACTCAGGGTCATGACTGCCGCCTCCGACTTCATCCACCGTTCGCCCGCCTTCGGGCCAGTCCAGGGTGATACGCTCCAGCGCCGCTCCGCGCAGGATCAGCCAGCCCCGCCGCCGTTCCACGCCGTCGCCGGCAAACTCGAACACGTATTCGCGCCGCAGCACGGGATTGCCCCGATGACGCACGGGCCGCAGCCGTCGCCGCACCACGCTGCTGTCGAGAAACTGTACGCCGGCGCGGTCACAGGCCTGCCGCGCGATGTGCCGCGCGCGCTCGTGCGCCCGCCAGTTGGCGTTCAGGTAGGCCACCAGCGCGGCCAGGGCTAACAGGATCAACACACCGGTCATGGATCGGTATGATACGCATACTGACACCGCAAACGCCCGCCGATCCGCCGGATGTGCCGCCATCCCCGGGTCCCGGCGCCGCACAGACGAGGCCCGGCCCCGTCCAGGAAACCGCATGAACGGCAACAGCATCCCTTTCTCCGCCCTTCTGGAAGGCCTGCGGACCATCGGTCGGGAAGAGCTCCTGCCGCGTTTCGTCAGTGGCACACGGGTGGACTACAAGGCGGACGGATCGGTGATCACCCCGGCCGACCATGCCGCGGATGCCGCGGTGCGCCGTCTGTTGCGGGACTGCGGCATCGACGAACCGGTGCTCAGCGAGGAACAGGACGAACCGGAACAGCAGCGCGTGCTCGACGAAGCCCCGGCGTTCTGGCTTCTGGACCCTCTGGACGGCACCAGCAATTTCGCCACCGGGCTGCCGTTTTTCGCCATCTCTCTGGCACGCATCGAGGGCCAGCGGGTGACCCACGGGGCTACCCTCGACCCGGTGCGCGGCGAACTGTTTTCCGTCACGGAGGACGGCCCGCTGCTGCTGGACGGCAGCGAGCCGGAAACCGCGGCCACCGCTCCACCCGAAATCCGGCGCTGCATCGCCCTGGTCGACTACAAGCGCGTTCCCCGCACCCTGGGACGGGCGCTGCTGGACGCGGCCCCGTTTGCGTCGCAGCGCAACCTCGGCGCCTGCGCCCTGGAATGGGCATGGCTGGCGGCCGGGCGTGCGGATCTGTACCTGCACGGCGGCCAGGCGCTGTGGGACAGTACCGCCGGCACCCTGATGCTGGAACGGGCGGGCGGCGCGATGGCGGACCTGTCCGGCGCACCGGTATTCCGCCGCGATCTGGCCCGGCGCCCGGCGATCGCGGCCCGCGCCCCGCAGCTGCAGGCCGTCTGGCATGCCTGGATTACCGAACAACTGGACCCGCCCGGCTCCGGAGCGTCGGCATGATGCGGCTGTTCCGTCGCGGGGGGCCACCGGAACAGCGGCGCCCCGCGGATTTCACGCCCCGCTATCTGCCGATCGCCTGGAAGATCGTCGCGGTGATCGCCGGGCTCACCCTGACCGGGATCGGCGTGCTGGCGTGGGTGATCCTCAGCCAGGTCAGCACGGTGCTGAACAACCAGATCCAGGCCCAGGCCGAACTGACCGTCGCCCCGGTGGCCCGCACCTCGGGTGAACTGATCCTCGCCGAAGATCACCTCACGCTGGAGACCCTTCTCAACTCGCTGGTCGAGGACGGTCGGGTCGAGCACATCGCCGCCTACGCCATCGACCGCGGCCGGGTCGCCGAGGCCGGGTCTCCGCCGGCCGACGACGCCGACGGGGTCTGGCCGCTGACGGCCGGGGCCGAACCCTACCGGCAGGAAGTGCGATTCCAGGACGTCCAGGTCGGCTACATCGAGGCCCGGATCGACTCGGCACCGATGCAGGAACTGATGCGCAACACCATCAATGCGGGCGTCATCACCGCCGCGATCGTGTTCCTGCTGAGCCTGATCCTCGCCATCGACATCTCCAAGCGCCTGGTGCGCCCGCTGGAACGCCTGGCCGAATCCATGCGCGAACGCATGCAGC
The DNA here is from genome assembly GCF_000381385.1 of Thioalkalivibrio sp. ALE10. Classification (NCBI taxonomy): domain Bacteria; kingdom Pseudomonadati; phylum Pseudomonadota; class Gammaproteobacteria; order Chromatiales; family Ectothiorhodospiraceae; genus Thioalkalivibrio; species Thioalkalivibrio sp. ALE10. The sequence goes on along the minus strand of NZ_KB906453.1, from coordinate 154,549 downwards.
CCGGCCCGGACGACCAGGACGACCCGCGGGTGGTGCTGCGGCGCGACGAGATCACCCAGCTGACCGAGGCGTTCAACACCATGGCCCACGACCTGCTGCGCAAGGATCAGGTCGAGGCCGCGCTGCGACGCTATGTCTCCACCGGAGTGGCCGAGGACATCCTCGACAACCTGGACCGCGTGGAGCTGGGCGGCCGCGCGGTCGAGGGCTCGGTGCTGTTCGCCGACATCACCGGCTACACCGCGCTGTCCCAGCAGTGCACCCCGGAGGCACTCGGACGCATGCTCAACGAGTTCTTCGGCCCCATGACCGAGTGCATCGCGGAGCACGGCGGCACGGTGGACAAGTACATGGGAGACTGCACAATGGCGGTCTTCGGCGCGGCCCGGCCCGATCCCGACCATCGCATCACCGCCCTGCGTACCGGCCTGGCACTGCTGGACACCATCGCCGGCATCAATGCGGAGCGCGAGGCACGCGGCGAACGGCGGGTGGAATTCCGCATCGGCCTGTACGCCGGCGAGATGCTGGCGGGCAACATGGGGGCCCGGGAACGCATGCAGTTCACGGTGGTGGGCGAGACGGTCAATCTGGCCGCCCGCCTGGTGACCATCGCGCCCCCCGGGGGCCTCGTCACCACTCGCGATTTCATGGAGCATCCTCACATGAGCCAGCACAACACCGGGAAGCTGGTGCAGGAAGACCTCGGCCAGCATGCCCTCCACGGCCTGAGCGAGCCGGTCGACGTGGTGCGGGTGCACCCCTCGCGGACCACGGCATGATTCGACGCCGGATCCGTTACACCCTGCTCGCGGTGCTGCTGGCGCTCGCCACGCTGCACGGCTGCGCCCTGCTGGAACCGCTCCAGGACCCCGACACGCGCGTCGATCGGCTGGTGGCCGAAGGCGAATATCGCGCGGCACTGGAAACCCTCGACGCGCTGCCCGACGAGGAGCGGGCAGCGCGCAAAGACCGTCGCGAGACCATCGAGGCCCGCGCGGCCGAGGCCGCCGAGAACGCCCTGCGCGAGGCCGGGAACCAGGCGGCCGAAGGTGCCGTGGGGCGGGCCCTGGACATCCTTGAGGAGGCCGATGCCCGACTGCCGGCCAGCGAGGAACGCCAGCGCCGCATCGCCGAGCTGGAACGTGACCGCCGCACCGGTCTCAGCGCCCTGGAGCGCCGCCACCGAGTGATGGAGGCGCAGGCCCTGGCCGAACGCCTGCGACTGCTGGACATCATGCAGCCGCTGGCGCGTGACGACGACACCCTGCCCGAAAACATCGACGATCTGCGCCGCCGTGGCGCCCGCCTCGCCGCCGAGCTCGACCGCGATGCCCGCGACGCCGCCCCCGAGACCGCACTGGAGCGTCTGCGACTGGCGCGCGAACTCGAACCCGACCCGGAACGCGACCGGCGCATCGCCGAGCTGGAAGCCGAGCTCCGGCCGGACCCCGAACCAGTGAATCAGGAAGACAGCACGGCGTTGCTGGATGCACTGGAACGCGCGCTGGACGAGGAGGACCTGATCGCGGCCCGGCAGCATTGCCGCAACATCGCCACCGACCGCCTGGATGACAGCGCTCGCGACCGCCACGATGCCCTGTGCGAACGCTGGGAGGAGCAACGCGACGCACGCACCGCCGAATTGCTGGAACAGGGCAGCGCGCATTACGCCGCCGGCCGCATTCACGACGCCCTCGACACCTGGGAACGCGCCCTGGAACTCGACCCCGAACACGCCGGGCTGCGCAGCGCCCGTGAACGCGGCCGGCGCGTACTGGAGCGTCTGGACTCCCTGCGTGGCCCGGCGGAAGGCCCGGAGACCCCGGGTGAGCCGTTGCCGCCCGCCCCGTGAACCGGCAGGCGGCGGACGAGCCTGATAGGATTCGATCACCCGAGAACTGCCCACCGGCCCGAACATGACTCCGAACGTCGAGGACCTGATCGCCAGCGAACCCCATCGCGTACTGCAGCTGGGGGACACCGAGGTCGTGCTGCTGGGCACTGCCCATGTCTCGCGCGCCAGCGCGGACCGGGTACGCAGCCTGATCGACACCGAAAGCTTCGACGCGGTCGCCATCGAGCTGTGCGAGAGCCGCCAGCGGGCCATGCTGGACCCGGATGCACTGGGCCGCATGGATCTGTTCAGCGTGATCCGCCAGGGCCAGGCCCCGATGATCGCCGCGAGTCTCGCGCTGGGGGCCTATCAGCAGCGCCTGGCCGAGCAGTACGGGATCGAGCCGGGCGCGGAGATGCGCGCGGCCATGGACGGCGCTCTGGACCAGGGCGTACCGCTGGCACTGATCGACCGCGATCTGGGCCTGACCCTGCGGCGCACCTACCGGGCCGTGCCGTGGTGGCAGCGCATGGGCCTGGTCGGCGGCCTGCTGGGCAGCGTGCTCAGCCGCGAAAAGATCGACGAGAGCGAGATCGAGCGTCTGAAGGAAGGCGACATGCTGGAGAACACCTTCAGCGAGTTCGCCGAGCAGTCCGAAGCCCTGTACGGCACGCTGATCCACGAACGCGACCTGTACATGGCCGCACATCTGCGGCGCATGGCCGCCAGCGGCGAACACCGGCGCATCCTCGCGGTGGTCGGCGCCGGGCATCTGGCCGGCATCGCCGAACAGATCGGCCAGCAGCAACAGCCGCCGGACGAGATCCTGGACGAACTCGACCAGGCCCCGCCGAAGGCCCGCTGGCCGAAGGTGGTCCCGTGGGTCGTGGTGGGGGTGATCCTCACCGGCTTCGTGATCGGATTCCTGCGCAACCCCGACATCGGGATACAGATGATCATCGACTGGGTGGTCATCAATGGCGGACTGGCCGCGGTGGGAGCGGCGATCGCCCTGGCTCATCCGCTGACCCTGCTGACCGCGGCGCTGGCCGCGCCGCTGACCTCCCTGAACCCCACCATCGGGGTCGGCTTCGTGGCTGCCGCCGCGGAGATCTTCCTGCGCAAGCCCCGGGTCTCGGATTTCGCCCGCCTGCGCCAGGACACCACCCACGCCCGGGGCTGGTGGCACAACCGGGTCTCGCGCGTGCTGCTGGTATTCCTGCTGACGACCCTGGGCTCGGCCGCCGGCACCTACATCGGCGGGGCGCGGGTCTTCAGCCACCTGTTCGGCGGCTGAAGACCCGGCTCCCCGCTCAGGCCCGCCTCGGTCGGGCCCGCATCAGTCAGGGATGCGCAATACCAGCTTGCCGCGACGCCCGCCGGCCTCGATCCGCCGGTGCGCCTCCGCGGTCTGCGCCAGCGGCAAGACGTCCTCGACGTTGACCTCCAGGGTGCCGGCCTCCAGGCGTGTCAGCCCGTCGGCCACGATCTTCGCCTGACGCGCCAGCCCCGTCCGGCTGCGCTGCAGCATCGGCGTCAGCATCAGCTCCAGATGGATAGCCGCGTTCTGCAGCCGCGCCGGGTTCCAGTCCATGCCGTCGGGCGGTGCCAGCAGGGTCACCAGGCGCCCGGCAAAGCGGATTTGCCCCAGTCCCTCGACGAAGGTGTCGCCACCGACGGTATCCAGCACCAGGTCGAAATAACGCCCGTCGGTGAAGGCGGCGATATCCGTCGCGGCTCGGTCACTGCGGATGTCCACGTGATCCGCCCCCAGGGCGCGCATCACCTCCACACCGGCATCACTGCGCACCAGCCCGAGCACCCGGGCATTGGCCGCCCGCGCCAGCTGAACCGCCATCTGCCCGACTCCTCCGCTGGCCGCATGCACGAGGACATAGTCGCCCTTCTGCAGGCCGCCGCGGTCGATCAGCGCCTCCCAGGCCGTGATCCACGCCAGCGGCAGCGCCGCCGCCTCGGCGTCAGAGACCGCATCGGGCACCGGCACCAGGGCGGCCTCGGGCACCACCGCCTGTTCGGCACAGGTCCCCGGGTCGGCGCCGGTGCCACCGAAACAGAACGCCACGCGCTGCCCCGGGCGAACGTGCTGCACCGCGTCGCCGCAGGCCTCGACGACCCCTACGCCGTCACAGCCGGGGGTGTTGTGCGGCGCGCCCTCGACCAGCATGCCGCCCGCACGGACCTTGGTGTCGACCGGGTTCACGCCGGCCGCCAGCAGGCGCACGCGCACCTCGTCGGGCTCGCGGATCACCGGGTCGGGGCATTCGCCCAGGTATAAAACGTCGGCAGAGCCGGGCTCGTTGAACTGGATGGCTTGCATGTCACTCCCTGATTGAAACGGTTGAACGGGTCACAGTCCGATCCCGATACCGATGCCGAAGTTCACCCGTCCGGGCGCGGCGGGAGTGCCCGACGGCCACAGATGCAGCTGCCGGGCTTCCAGTACCGGGAAGCGGTATTCCGCCTCGCCGATCCGGCCAGTCTCCACCGCGGTGACCGGCCCGGTGGCCGTCACGCGGCGCCCGGGGCGATAATCCACCGGATCGAGGAAGCCGTCCACCACGACCCGGAAACGCCCCTGACTGGCCGCCCCGGTGCGTGGCTCCTGCCCCCGTAATGGATAGGCCAGAACCTCCAGCACGGTGGTTTCGGGGCCGTGGTCGACCTCGGCGATGACGCCGCCCCACATCTGGTCGGTCTGCGGCAGCCGCTCGGCGGTAACCGCGCGCGGCTCCACCGGTTCGGCGGGACGCGGCGCCTCCAGCGGCGTGGCCGCGCAACCCGCGAGGGCCAGCGCCAGCAGGGCCGCCAGCAGAGCCCGCGCAACGCCCGACACGCGACGGGACAAACAACGGTTACCGGATCTGTCTTCGTGCATCGGATTCACCGGAAGTGCCCGTCGTGATACGGATCGTGATGCAGCAGACGGGGGTGACGCCAGCCGGGCCCGTAGTAACCGCGGGGCATGCCCGAGTGGTACCACGGGTCATACCACGGGTCGTACCGTCGATCCTGCGGCGGCGGGCGTCGTTCCCAGAGATGCACGGCCTCGGCCTCCAGCTGCACGAACTCGTAGACATGCTCGCCAATGCGGCCTTCTTCGCTGCCCGCAATCCGTCCGCGCACGGTCACCTCGCGCCCGGGGGCATGGTCCCGCGGTTCGAGGAAGTCATCCACCCACACGCGAAACCGCCCGGGAGAGACATCGGTTTCCCGCGGCCGCGCATCGCGTCCCAGAGGGCGCGCGACGATCTCCAGACGGGTCCCGTCGTCGGTATTCTCGACCCCCGCAACCACCCCGCCCCAGACCACGAGCGCACCTGCGGCGGCAGCCACATCGGCACGCACCGTAGCCAGATCCAGGCGCTGGTCGGGAAGCGGCCCCAGCCGCTCGGGCACCGAGGCGCAGCCAGCCACGCCGAGACCGACGATCAGCAGCAGTGCCAACCGGAGCACACGCCCGGAACACGGTATTCCGGGAGCAGGGCAAGCGCGGGAGCAACGGGTCATGGCAAGTTCCTCACAGTCGTTCCGGTAGACCGCCGCCGCCCCGCCCGGGTTCTCGCATGGCCATCAGCCGGCCGGCGTACCCACCTCCGGATCGGACAGGGCCTGCACCGCCAGGACCTCGTGCTGGGCGTCTTCCACCGCCTGCAGCAGCATTTCCGGCGAGACCCCGGCGATCGACCAGGCCTGCTCCTCCAGCGGCGGCGCGTCGGCCCAGTCGCGCGAATCGATCTCGGCGAGATGGGCGCCGGTGTTGGCCAGATGCACCAGGGCCACCGAGGGTCGATGGCGATCGCTGGCGGAAAGCGGATCGTGGTGCCAGGCAATGCCCTCCACCAGGGCCTCGGGCAGCCCCCAGCGCTCGGCCAGTGCCCCGCCCAGACGGGCGTGGTCGAAGCCCATCTGTTCGCGCTCGGCGGCCTGCGGCGACGGGCCCTGCGCGGTATCCAGGCTCGCCAGGAAGGCGCGGTGCGCCGCTTCGGGCGACTGCGAGAACAGCAGCAGCTTGCCCAGGTCGTGCAGCAAGCCCGCCAGAAAGACCACGCCGGCCGCACGCGGGGCCACCGCCTGCGCCAGCTGCCGGGCGATGACGGCGCAGTAGGCCGAATGACGCCAGAAGGTCTCCAGCGGCAGACGCTCCTGCTCGGGGAGGGTGTTCATGGAGCGCGTCACGGCACTCGCCACCACCAGACGCTGCAGGACGTCGCGCCCCAGCATCGCCACCGCCCGCTCGATCGAATCCACCGCGCGCGACGGCGCGTAGGCCGGGCTGTTGGCCAGACGCAGCACATGAGCCACCAGACCGGGATCACGCCCGAGGGCCGCAGCGATCTGCGGCTGGGTACTTTCGTCGTCGTCCAGCAGCCGCGAGACCTCGAACACCACCTGCGGCATGGCCAGCAGCCGGTCGGCCGCCTCCACCCGGGCCTCGAGGCTCGCAAAGCCCGTCTCGTCGCTCATCGGATCTCCTCCCGTGCGGCATTACCCTTCCGCGCCGCATTTCCAGCTTAGCCCCTGCGCGGCCCCGACGCATCCCGGAACGGGCGCTCTTGTTCGCATTCCGGAGCGGGACCATACTCGAATGGCCGATTCGGCGATTCGACAAGGAGACACCCATGCAACCACTGCGAAGCCTGAGTGCCGCCGTGGCGCTGGCCGCACTGTTCCCCGGCCTGGCGCTGGCCGACCTGCACACCGAATCCGTGACCTACGAGCACGACGGGCAGACCTTCGAGGGCTTCATCGCCTGGGACCCGTCGGTCGACGGTCCGCGTCCGGGCGTGCTGGTGGTCCACGAATGGTGGGGGCACAACGACTACGCCCGCAGCCGCGCCGAGCAGCTGGCCGCGGAAGGCTATACCGCCTTCTCGCTGGACATGTACGGCGACGGCCGCACCGCGGACCATCCGTCCGAGGCCGGCGAATTCGCCGGGCAGGTGCGCGAAAACCGGGACATGATGCTGGAGCGCTTCGGCGCCGCGCACGACTACCTGCGCGGCCACGATCAGACCGCGGACCAGCCGGTGGCGGCCGTGGGCTACTGCTTTGGCGGCACGGTGGCGCTGGAAGCGGCACGCGCCGGAGCCGATCTGGCCCTGGTGGCAAGCTTCCACGGCGCACTGGCCACCGAGCACCCGGCGTCGGCCGACACCCTGAAGCCCGAGGTCCTGGTCTTCAATGGTGCGGCCGACCCGATGGTGCCGAAAGAACAGGTGGATGCCTTCCGCGAGGAGATGGACAACGCCGACGCGGACTGGACCCTGGTGGATTTCGGTGGCGTGCTGCACAGCTTTACCAACCCCGACGCCGACAGCATCGCCGAGCGCTTCGACATGCCGGTGGGCTATGACGAACGCGCCGACCGGGATTCCTGGCAGCACCTGCTGGGGGCCCTGGAGCGTCGCCTGAAGTAGACCCGACGCGGGCGCTGCACGAACCTCCGGGGGCTCAGAACCCCCGGAGGTAGATCAGCACGCCCAGGAAGATCACGGCCAGCACCGCGGCCACCAGCACCCCGCGGAACCATGGCCGCGACCACAGGCGATCGCTGGGGGGATCAAAGCTGGCTTTCCCGGAGCCGGTCGCGGCCGGGGCCTCCCCACCCTGCTCCGAGGCAGGCCCCTCGGCCTCCGGCGCGGCCTTCGGCCCCCCGTTGAGCTCCAGCTCCAGATCACGGATGCGCGCGCGCAGGGACTTGTTCTTGTGCATCGCCTCCGACAGCTCGCGTTCACGCTGTTCAAGGCTGTCGCGCAGCTGGGCCAGCGTACTCTCCTGATCGGAGCACTGCGTCTCCAGCTCGTGCTGCGCGGCCTCCGCCGCCGACGCGCGTTCGGTCTGCTGATTGCGTTCCCCGCGCAGGCGCTCGGCGGTCTTGTTCGCCGCATCGCGTTCCTCACGGGCCTTGTCGCGCTCGCGCTCCAGCTCGACCAGCTCGTGCTCCAGCCGGATCACCTCGCCTTCCAGCTCGGTCACCCGCTGCTGGCGGTCGTCGTCGGACGCGGCCCCGGCCTCCTCCGCCGATTGTTCCTGCGCCTGCTCCAGGGTCTCGCTGGCCTCGCTCAGGCGCTGGCGCGCCTCTTCCAGCTCCTGCTCGAGCGAACGGCTCTTTTCCTCGTATTCGTCGGCGCGCTGATAGGCAGCGGTGGCATCGTCGCGGGACTCGGCGAGGGCCTGGCGCAGCCGGTCCAGTTCGTTGTGCAGCTCGCGATCCCCGGAGGAACTCTGGCGCAGCATCAGTTCGCGCCGCAGCCGCTCGACCTCGTCACGCAGGTGGCGCAGCTCGGCCTCGGTCTCCTCGTCGGCCACGGGATGCTCTGGCAGGAGCTCGGCCACCACCTCGCGGACCCGTCCCGGCACGAACGGTTTCTTGAGCACGGCGTTCGCGCCCATGGAACGCCAGTCTTCCTCGGACTGTTCGTCGTTCTCCTGCCCCGTAACGATCCCCACGGGGAGATCCGCGGGAACGCCATCGGCGCCGTCCCGGATGCGCATCAGGAGGTCCTGCCCGTCGAGCCTGGGCATGGAGAGATCGGTCAGCACCAGACCGATGTCGTTCTGTTCCTGCAGGCGGGCCCATGCCTCTTCGCCGTCCGCGGCCTCGTACACGGTATGGGTATCCCGGAGGATGCGCTGCAGGGCCACGCGGATCACCTTGGAATCGTCCACGACCAGAACGGCCGTACGCGGCCCGCCGGCAGACGCCCCGGGCGTTTCGCTCGTCACTGCTTCCGCCATGGTTACCCCCTGAAAACCTCGATGCCTTTCCGTGGCCTCCTGCGCCCACGGCAGCGGACGACACGTCCGTAGTTCAGATTACGGCTGATGATCGAACAATACCACCCCGCCCCGGCGGGGATCCGCGGAAGATCTTCACGTTTTGGCTCCGGACGTCTCTATACGGGGCTGGATTTCCAGTCGATCGCGTAGAGATCCCGCCGACGGTCCCGCAGATTGCGCACCGAGCCGTGGTTGCGCAGTTCCTTCAGGTTGTCGAGGTCGAGATCCACGATCAGGGTCATCTCGGTGTTCGGGGTCGCCTCGGCGGCCACCGCGTCGTGCGGGAACGCAAAGTCGGAAGGGGTGAACACCGCGGCCTGCGAGTACTGCATGTCCATGTTCTCCACCCGCGGGAGGTTACCCACCGAGCCGGACATGACCACGTAGCACTCGTTCTCGATCGCCCGGGCCTGGGCGCAGCGGCGTACCCGCAGATAGGCGTTCTTGGTGTCCGTCCAGTACGGCACGAACAGGATCTGCAGACCGTGATCGGCCATCACCCGCGGCAGCTCGGGGAACTCGACGTCGTAGCAGATCAGGATGCCGATCTTGCCGAAGTCGGTATCGAAGACATGCACCTCGTCGCCGCCCTGCAGCCCCCAGTAGCCGATCTCGTCGGGGGTCACGTGCAGCTTGTACTGGCGATCCCAGGTCCCGTCGCGGCGGCACAGGTAGGACACGTTGCGCAGCACGTCGTCGTGGTATTCGGGCATCGAACCGGCGACGATGTTGATGTTGTAGGACAGCGCGAGACGCACCATCTCCTCGCGGATGTCCTCGGTGTATTCCGCCAGGCGGCGCACGGCCTCGGCCGGATAGTCCTGGTTGAACGCGCCCATCAGCGGTCCGTTGAAGAACTCCGGGAACAACACGCAGTCGGCGCGGTAACCCGACACCGCGTCCACGAAGTACTCCACCTGCTGGAACAGGGCATCGAGGTCCGGGGTCGGCCGCATCTGCCACTGGACCACGCCGATGCGCACGTCCGAACGGCTGCCGCCGATCAGCTTTTCCTTTTCCTCGTAATAGATGTTGAGCCACTCGATCAGCGTGGCATACGCCCCGGACTTTTCGTCGTCCGGGAGGTAGTCCGTGATGATCTTGCGCACGTGGAAATCGTTCGCCAGCTGGAAGGTCAGGATCGGATCGGTGACCTCGTGGTTCTTGACCTTCTCCACGTACTGCTGCGGCGTCATCTCGTCGCGATGGACCTCGTATCCGGGGATGCGGCCGCCGGCCACGATCGCCCGCAGGTTCAGCTTTTCGCACAGCTCCTTGCGCGCGTCGTACAGGCGCCGCCCCAGGCGCAGGCCGCGGTAATCGGGGTGCACGAAGATGTCCACGCCGTAGAGCGTGTCCCCGTCCGGGTCGTGAGTGGTGAGAAAGCCGTTGCCGGTGATCTGCCAGTAGTTGTGGTGATCGCCGAAGCGCTTGTACTCGACGATCAGGCTGATCGCCGCCGCCACCACCTTCCCGTTGTCCTCGATGCAGATCTGCCCTTCGGGAAAGCGCGTGACCTGGGAGCGGAACTGCGCCTCGCTCCAGGCCCCGTCCAGGTCCTGGTATACCCGCTCCATGATTTCGCGGATGTCGTCGTAGTCCTCCAGTCGGGTCTGGCGCAGAGTGAGGACGTGCTGGGTGGAATCGCTTTCCTGACCTGAGGTCATGCGGGGCTCCGTTGGTATGGGGCGACGGGCGCGGGCGCCCGCCGGGTCATGCCTGCAGGATACAAACATCCGGCGACGCGCGGAAACCGGGGCAGGTCTTCCACGGTATTCCACCCACGAAAAAGGCCCCGCACGGGGCGGGGCCTGATTCGGGTCGCAGGGCGGACCCTGCGGTTACGCGCTGCGCGCCTCGCGCTCGGCCGCGGCTTCCGCCTTGGCCTCGTCGCTGTCGTCGTAGCCGATATTCGGCGCGAGCCAGCGCTCGGCCTCCTCGAACGACATGCCCTTGCGCTTCGCATAGTCCTCGACCTGGTCGCGGTTGACCTTGCCGAGGCCGAAGTAACGCGACTCCGGGTGCGCGAAGTACCAGCCGGAGACGGCCGACACCGGCAGCATGGCGTAGCTCTCGGTGAGCGTCATGTCGGCGTTTTCCTCCGCCTGCAGCAGCTCCCACAGCGTGGCCTTCTCGGTGTGCTCGGGGCAGGCCGGGTAACCGGGTGCCGGACGGATGCCCTGATACTTCTCTTCGATCAGGTCCTCGTTGGCCAGCTGCTCGTCCGCGACGTAGCCCCAGTAGTACTTGCGCACGTATTCGTGCATGCACTCGGCAAAGGCCTCGGCCAGGCGGTCCGCCAGGCTCTTCACAAGGATGGCGTGGTAGTCGTCGTTGGCCTTTTCATATTCTTCGGCCTTCGCATCCACGTCACCGCCGGCACTGACGGCGAACGCACCGATGTAGTCCGGGCCACCGGCCTCCTTCGGCATCACGAAGTCCGCCAGCGAGTGGCTGGGCTGACCGCGACGCTTCTCGGTCTGCTGGCGCAGGTGGTGCAGCTTCTTCAGCACCTGGCTGCGGTTCTCGTCGGCATAGACCTCGATGTCGTCGTCATCGACGCTGTTCGCCGGGAAGAAGCCGACCACGCCGCGGCAGGTCACCCACTTCTCGTCGATCATGCGCTGCAGCATCTCCTGGCCATCCTTGAACAGCTTGCGTGCCTCTTCCCCGACCTTCTCGTCTTCGAGAATGCGCGGGTAGGCCGCATGCAGCTGCCAGGAATGGAAGAACGGCGTCCAGTCGATATACTCCTTGACCTTGTTCAGGTCGAAGTCATCGAAGCGCAGCAGCACCGAGCCATCGCCGTGCGGATGCAGCACGGTCGGCTCGCCCGGCAGGTCGTCGGTCTCCAGCGCCTTCGGCCTGGTCGGGGCGTAGGCGGACCAGTCGATCTCCGGCTTGTTGGAGCGGGCCTTCTCCAGCGACAGCCACTGGACCTTCTTCTTGCGCCCGGCGTTCTGCACGCGCAGCTTCTCGTATTCCTCGCGGATCTCGGCGGCGTAGTTCTCGCGCAGTTCGGGGCTGATCAGGCTCTGGGCCACGCCCACCGCACGCGAGGCGTCCTTCACCCAGACCACCGGGCCGGAGTAGTTCGGCTCGATCTTGACTGCGGTGTGGGCGCGCGAGGTGGTCGCGCCACCGATCATCAGCGGCGTGGTCATGCCTTCGCGCTCGAGATCGGCGGCGAAGTTGGCCATCTCTTCCAGCGAGGGCGTGATCAGGCCGGACAGACCGATGACGTCGACATCATGCTCCTTGGCGGCCTTCAGGATCTCGGCACCCGGCTGCATCACGCCGATGTCGATGACCTCGAAGTTGTTGCACTGCAGGACCACGCCGACGATGTTCTTGCCGATGTCGTGCACGTCGCCCTTCACGGTGGCCATCAGGATCTTGCCGTTGTTCTCGGTGCCGGTCTTCTCGGCCTCGATGTACGGGATCAGGTGCGCCACGGCCTTCTTCATAACGCGCGCGGACTTGACCACCTGCGGCAGGAACATCTTGCCCTCGCCGAACAGGTCGCCGACCACGTTCATGCCGTCCATCAGCGGGCCTTCGATCACCTGGATCGGGCGGTCGTAGGCCTGACGGGCCTCTTCGGTGTCGTCCACCACGTAGGTGTCGATACCCTTGACCAGGGAGTGCTCGAGGCGCTTGCTGACTTCCCACTCGCGCCACTCGAGGTTCTCTTCCTTCTTGCCACCGCCCTGGCCCTTGTACTCCTCGGCCAGCTCGAGCAGGCGATCGGTCGCGTCATCGCGGCGGTTCAGGACCACGTCCTCGACCGCTTCCTTAAGCTTCGCGTCGATATCGTCGTAGACCGCCAGCTGGCCGGCGTTGACGATGCCCATGTCCATGCCCGCCTTGATGGCGTGGTACAGGAACACCGCGTGGATCGCCTCGCGCACCGGCTCGTTGCCGCGGAACGAGAACGACACGTTGGACACGCCGCCGGAGACCAGGGCGTGCGGCAGGTCCTTCTTGATGCGGCGCACCGCTTCGATGAAGTCGACGCCGTAGTTGTTGTGCTCTTCGATGCCGGTCGCGATCGCGAAGATGTTCGGGTCGAAGATGATGTCCTCGGCCGGGAAGCCGACCTTCTCGGTCAGCAGCTTGTAGGCGCGGGTACAGATCTCGACGCGGCGGTCCTCGTTGTCGGCCTGGCCATCCTCGTCGAAGGCCATGACCACGATCGCGGCGCCGTAGCGGCGGCACAGTTCGGCCTGCCGGATGAAGTTCTCCTCGCCCTCCTTCATGGAGATCGAGTTGACCACCGGCTTGCCCTGCACGCATTTCAGGCCGGCCTCGACGATCTCGAACTTGGAGGAGTCAATCATCACCGGCACGCGGGCGATGTCGGGCTCGCCGGCCAGCAGATTGAGGAAGCGGACCATCGCATCCTGCGACTCCAGCATGCCCTCGTCCATGTTGATGTCGATGATCTGGGCGCCGCCCTCGACCTGGTTCAGCGCGACTTCCAGCGCGACGTCGTATTCCTCGTTCTGGATCAGGCGCAGGAACTTGCGCGAGCCGGTCACGTTGGTGCGCTCGCCGACGTTCACGAACAGCGAGTTATCGTCGATGTTGCACGGCTCCAGACCGGACAGGCGGCAGGCCGGAGAGACCTCCGGCACCTTGCGCGGCGGGAACTTCTCGACCGCCTCGCGGATCGCGCGGATATGCTCCGGCAGGGTGCCGCAGCAGCCGCCGATGATATTCAGCAGGCCTTCTTCGGCCCACGGGCCGACGTCCGCGGCCATCTGCTCCGGGGTCTCGTCGTAGTCACCGAACTCGTTGGGCAGACCGGCGTTGGGGTGCGCGGACACGTGGGTGTCGGCAATGCGCGACATCTCGGCCACGTACTGGCGCATCTCCTTGGCCCCCAGCGCGCAGTTCAGACCGATGGAGATCGGGTTCGCATGGCGCACGGAATTCCAGAAGGCCTCGGTGGTCTGGCCCGAAAGGGTACGACCGGAGGCGTCGGTGATGGTGCCGGAGATCATCACCGGGAGGTCCTTCCCGAGCTCGTCTTCCAGGGTCTTGACCGCGAAGATCGCGGCCTTGGCGTTCAGGGTGTCGAACACCGTCTCGATCAGCAGCAGGTCCACCCCGCCCTCGACCAGCGCCTCGGCGGCCTCCTTGTAGGCCTCGACCAGGGTGTCGAAATCGACGTTACGCGCGCCCGGATCGTTCACGTCCGGCGAGATGGAAGCGGTGCGGTTGGTCGGGCCGAGGATGCCGGCCACGTAGCGCGGACGATCCGGGGTCTTCTCGGTCCAGGCATCGGCGGCCTTGCGCGCGAGCTTCGCGGATTCGCGGTTCAGCTCGGGGACAAGATCCTCCATGTGGTAGTCCGCCATCGCGATGCGGGTACCGTTGAAGGTGTTCGCCTCGATGATGTCGGCGCCGGCCTCGAGGTAATCGTTGTGGATCTGCTCGATGATGTCCGGGCGGGTCAGGGAGAGCAGGTCGTTGTTGCCCTTGAGGTCGCCCTCCCAGTCCTTGAAGCGCTCGCCGCGATAGTCCGCCTCCTGCAGATCGTACAGCTGGATGGTCGTGCCCATGCCGCCATCCAGAATCAGGATGCGTTCCTTCAGGGCGTTCTCGAGATCTTGTCGCGTTGCCGTCATGTGCCGTACACCATTGGTTTCAAATGTCATCACTTTAGCATGCCGGGCATCGAACCCCGGTCATGTCCCGCCGGTGGCGGGGTCACGGCCCGGGATGCATTGGCGCCCCGGGCCGGAGCTGTCAGGATAGCGGAATGCAGGAATCCCCGATCCGCTGGTATCTGACTGCCCCGCAGCCCTGTCCGTACATCACGGACGGGCGCGAGATGCAGTCCCTGCTGGTCGACCCCGAGGCCCGGCTGGATGCCGCCGGCTTCGGGACCCTGCTGGCCGAGGGCTTTCGCCGCAGCGGCCGTTTTGTCTATCGCCACCACTGCCCCGCCTGCGATGCCTGCGTGCCGGTGCGCATACCGGTGGCCGCCTTCCGCCCGAACCGCAGCCAGCGCCGCTGCCTGCGCGCCAACGCCGACCTCGATATCGAATATCGCGCCCCGCCGGGGGCGGGCGACGGTCGCACCGAGGCCGACCTGGACGAACACATGCCGCTGTTCCTGCGCTATCTGCGCAACCGCCACGCGGGTGGCGGCATGGAGCAGATGAATCGCGAGGAATACGCCGGCATGCTGACGGAACGCAGCGCCCCGGTGGAGCTACTGGAGTTCCGCCGCGCCGGACAACTGCTCGGCGTCGCCATCACCGATCGTACGCCGCAGGGGCTGTCGGCCATGTATACCTTCTACGAGCCGGACCTTCCGGCCCGTGCGCTGGGCACGTTCGGCATCCTGTGCCAGATCGAGCATGCGCGGAACCTGGGGTTGCCGCATGTCTATCTCGGGTACTGGATCCCGAACGCACCCCGCATGGACTACAAGATACGATTCCGCCCCGCCGAGGGTCGACGGGGCGGAGCCTGGCGGGCCCCGGACGACGCACGCCCGCAGGACCCGCGATAACGGGCCTTCTTATTCCGGCTTGCGGAAGCGGAAGATGCCCCAGGTCAGGTACCCGGAGTTGCCCCCGTCGACCCAGTGCTGCAGGCCCTGCTTCATGCGGTCGATGTAGTCCTGCGAGATGAAGCGCTTGAGCTCCTCCTCGCGCGACTCCAGTTCCTGCTTCACCCGACCGTAGTGCGTCGAGATCTGCCCGGAATGCTCCTCGAAACCGATCTCGCGCAGCCCGGCCTTCTGCGCCGCATCGCGGTACAGGGACGGGGAGGCCAGCGAATCGAGGTGGATGCGTGCAAGGATCGGATCCAGCACGCCCTCGGGGCAGTCATCGGTCTGCATCGGATCGGTGAAGATCAGCCAGCCACCCGGCTTGAGCAGCCGCGCTGCCTCCTGGATGACCTTGTACTTGTCCTCGTTCGGGCTGTGCAGGAACGAATCCTCGGACCACACCACGTCGTAGGACTCGTCCGGCTCGTCCACCTTCTCGAAGGAGCCGTCGACCACGGTGATCTTGTGGTCCAGCTGACGCGCCCGGTTGATCTCGCGATCGCGCTCGTTTTCCTTCTCGGAGAGGTTGAGCGCGGTCACGTCACAGCGGTAGTTCTCCACCAGGTAGCGGGCCACGCCACCGTAGCCCGCGCCCATGTCGAGCACGCGCCAGTGCGGCTCCGGCTCGCCCAGCATGTCGGCCATGTGAGCCACGGTGCGCCGGCTGGCGTCACCGATCGGCTCGTCCTGGTACTCGTACAGGCCGATGTGCAGGTCTTCACCGCCCCACACCATCTTGTAGAAGGTGTCGGCATCCTCGCTGTTGTAGTAGTCGCGCGCCGTTTCAACGACGTCGGAATAGTCCTGGCTCATCGATTCTCGCCCTCGAGATAGGTCTTGTCGGCGACGTGAATGAAGAAATCCGGATCGGCTTCGCGGTAGGTCTCCTGGAAGTCCCCGTAGGTCTCGATCTGCTGGAAACCGACCTCGCGCATCAGACGGCGGACATAGGCCTTGCGCAGCGGGAACATGTTCAGGAAGTACTCGGACCCGTCGGGGAAGCGGTACTGGAAGCGGGCCAGGCCTTCGTCGACGTGGGCCGGTTCCACCTGCACGTCGTCGCCACAGTAGTAGTACGTGTGCTTGGACGAGTAACCGTGATCCAGGATGGTGTCGTAGTTGCGCTGGTCCAGGATCAGCACGCCGTCATGGTTCAGGGCGGAGTAGAACTCGGCCAGGGCCTTGCGGCGGTCGTGCTCGTTGAACAGATGGGTGAAGGAGTTGCCCAGGCAGACCACGGCGTCGTAGCGGCCGTAGATGTCGCGGTTGAGCATGCGCCAGTCGGCCTGCACCGTGCGCAGGATGTGGCCGCGCGAACGGCCGTTCTCGAAGGCCTTCACGAGCATCTCGTGGGCGCCGTCGGCGGTCACCACGTCGAAGCCGGCCTCAAGCAGCTGCACGGAATGGAAACCGGTGCCGGCGGCGACGTCGAGCACGCGCTTGGCGCCACGCTTCTTCAGTTCCTCGATGAAGAACGTGCCCTCGCTCTTGGCGCGGCTGTCCCAGTCGATCAGGTCGTCCCACTTGTCGACAAAACCGGTGGTGTATTCCTGGTGGTAGTTGTCGGTATCGCGGCGTTCAATCGGCTCGTCGCCGAAATCCTGATCGTTCTTCACGTTCGCTGACATGCTGATTCCTCTTGGCTTTGCTGCAATGAAGTGCGTCCGGCCCTCGTGGCCACGGATGCACCGGGTTACAACGCCTGTACGACCGAAGACGATCCCGCACCCCGGGTCGCTGGCATGAAACTTCTCCTGCGAGGACCGGGTACGGGCGGCCCGTCATCGCGGGCTCCCGATACGGATGCGTTGTTTCCAGCATCCGGCGCCGGCCTGGCCGGCGGTTCCTGACACCCGGAAGGATTCGGTGGTTGCCCGGGTGCCGAGCCGTGGTCTGGCGGCTTTCGCGCGCCTGGCTCGGGGATCGCAAACGGTGCCATGCGTTGCGTCGGAACGCAGGCGTTGTGTCCGAAAGTGTTTTTATACGCTAAAGGTTTTGCGCCCAAATTACAAATCGGCCACCGGCCGCACCGTCCGGCACTGCACCCGCCCACACGGCCGCGACATCCCCGACACCTTCGCTATAATGGCCGTTTTGACGCGATTTCGAGGTCCCATGACTACCCAGGCTCCCGTGCGCCGCGCGCTGCTGTCCGTTTCCGAAAAAACCGGCGTGGTGGAACTCGCCCGCCACCTCCACGAACGCGGGACCGAACTGCTGTCCACCGGCGGCACCGCGCGTCTGCTGGGCGAGCACGGGGTCCCGGTGACCGAGGTCTCGGAACACACCGGTTTCCCCGAGATCATGGACGGTCGGGTGAAGACCCTGCACCCGCGGATCCACGGCGGGCTGCTGGGCCGGCGCGACACCGACGCCGGGGCGATGGAGACCCACGACATCCCGCCGATCGACCTGCTGGTGGTCAACCTGTACCCGTTCGAGAACACCGTGGCGCGCCCCGACGCCACACTGGAAGAGGCGATCGAGAACATCGACATCGGCGGCCCGGCGATGCTGCGCGCGGCCGCCAAGAACTACCGCGACGTGACCGTGGCCACCGATCCCGGCCAGTACCGCGCGATCGTCGAAGCCCTGGACGAACACGGCGGTATCCCGGCCGCGCTGCGCTTCCGCTTCGCGGTGGCGGCGTTCGACCACGTGGCCCGCTACGACGCGGCCATCAGCAACTATCTGTCGGCACTGGACGACGACGGCCACCGGGAAAGCTTCCCCGGCCAGCTCAACGCGACCTTCCAGCGGGTGGAGACCCTGCGCTACGGCGAGAACCCGCATCAGAACGCGGCGTTCTACCGCGACCCGCAACCCGCGCCGGGCTCGCTCGCCAGTTTCCGCCAGCACCAGGGCAAGTCGCTGTCGTACAACAATCTGGCGGACGCGGACGCAGCCTGGGAGTGCGTGCGCCAGTTCGACGAGGCGGCCTGCGTGATCGTCAAGCACGCCAACCCCTGCGGGGTCGCGGTCGCCCCGTCGCAGCTGATGAGCTACGAGCGCGCGTTCCAGACCGACCCGACCTCGGCCTTCGGCGGCATCATCGCGTTCAACCGCCCGCTGGAGGGGGACACCGCACAGGCCATCGTCAGCCGGCAGTTCGTGGAGGTGGTGATGGCGCCGGAGATCACCTCCGGCGCCCTGCGCGCGCTGTCCGCGAAGAAGAACGTTCGCGTGCTGGAGATCCCCGACGCCCCCGCGGCCCCGGGGCTGGACTACAAACGCATCGGTGGCGGGCTGCTGGTGCAGGATACCGATCGCGGCTCGCTGGCCGACACGGACCTGAAGATCGTCACCGCGCGCACCCCCACCGAGCAGGAGAACCGCGACCTGGCCTTCGCCTGGCAGGTGGGCAAGTACGTGAAATCCAACGCCATCGTGTATGCCCGCGACCAGCAGACCGTCGGCGTGGGCGCCGGCCAGATGAGCCGGGTGTACTCCGCGCGCATCGCCGGGATCAAGGCCGCCGACGAGGGCCTGCAGGTGGCCGGTTCGGTGATGGCCTCGGACGCCTTCTTCCCGTTCCGCGACGGCATCGATGCCGCCGCCGGCGCCGGCATCACCGCGGTGATCCAGCCGGGCGGCTCGATGCGCGACGAGGAGGTCATCGCCGCGGCCGACGAGCACGGCATCGCGATGGTCTTCACCGGCATGCGCCACTTCCGCCACTGATCGCGGCCGCAGGAGAACGCTCATGAACGAAACGGCCATCAACGTCCTGGTCATCGGCGGCGGCGGGCGCGAACACGCGCTGGCCTGGAAGCTGGCACAGTCCGCGCGGGTCGCGCGGGTGCTGGTCGCGCCGGGCAATGCCGGCACCGCGGGCGAGCCCGGCTGCGAGAACGTCGACTGCGCCGCCACCGACATCGACGGCCTGCTCGCCGTGGCGCAGCGCGAAGAGGTCGCCTTCACCGTGGTCGGGCCCGAGGCGCCGCTGGTCGCCGGGGTGGTGGATGCCTTCCGCGCCGCCGGCCAGCCGATCTTCGGCCCCACCGCCGACGCCGCGCGCCTGGAGGGTTCGAAATCCTTCGCCAAGGATTTCATGCAGCGCCACGGCATCCCCACGGCGGCGTACGGCAGCTTCGAGGACGAGGACGCCGCACTGGCGTTCATCGAGACCCACGGCGCGCCCATCGTGGTGAAGGCCGACGGCCTGGCTGCCGGCAAGGGCGTGATCCTCGCGCAGACCACGGACGAGGCGCGTGCCGCGGTACGCGACATGCTGGCCGGCAATGCCTTCGGCGAGGCCGGCCACCGGGTGGTGATCGAGGAATTCCTGCAGGGCGAGGAGGCCAGCTTCATCTGCATGGTGGACGGCGAGCACGTGCTGCCGCTGGCCTCCTCGCAGGACCACAAGGCGCGCGATGACGGCGACCGCGGCCCCAACACCGGGGGCATGGGCGCCTACTCCCCGGCCCCGGTGGTCACCGACGCCCTGCACGACCGCATCCTGCGCGAGGTCATCGAACCGGTGGTGCGCGGCATGGCCGCCGACGGCGAGGCCTATACCGGGTTCCTGTATGCCGGGATCATGGTCGATGCCGACGGCAATCCGAAGGTGCTGGAATTCAACTGCCGTTTCGGCGACCCGGAGACCCAGCCGATCCTGATGCGCCTGGAAAGCGACCTGGCGGAGCTGGTCGAGACCGCGCTGGACGGCCGCCTCGACCGGGTGGAGGCCCGCTGGGACCCGCGCGTGGCCCTGGGCGTGGTGGCTGCGGCGCAAGGCTATCCCGATGCATATCGCAAGGGCGACGTGATCGATGGCCTGGAAGCGGTGGATCCGCTACCGGATGCCCGCGTATTCCACGCCGGCACAACGAACGACGACCACGGCCGGACGCTCACCGCCGGCGGGCGCGTACTGTGCGTGGTCGGTCTGGGCCAGGATTACGCCGATGCGCAGAAAAAGGCCTACACGGCCCTCGGGGAAATCCGCTTCGAGGGTATATACTTCCGTACTGATATTGGACACCGTGCCATCGACCGTCCCGCCTGAGCGGCGCCGGGGTCGATGACGCGCGTGTCCGGCCGCAACCCCCGGAGAAATAAAGATGTCCACCAGCGCCACCGACCCCTCGGCCCCTTCGCTCAGCCCCCTGCCGCATGACACCGAGGGGCTGAAGCAGTCCATCCGTGATGCCATGGTTCGCTTCGTCGGCAAGGACCCGCAGCAGGCCACCCCCCGCGACTGGCTCGAGGCCACCTCGTTCGCGGTGCGCGAACGCATGATCGAACGCCGGGTGCTGACCCGCCGCCAGTTCGCCGAAGAGGACGTCAAGCGGGTCTATTACTTGTCGATGGAATACCTGATCGGGCGCATGCTGGAGGCCAACCTGCGCAATACCGGCATCCTCGACGAGGCGCGCGAGGCCCTTGCGCAGCTGGGACAGGACTACGACGAGATCGTCGAGTGGGAAGACGACGCCGCTCTGGGCAACGGCGGCCTCGGCCGCCTGGCCGCCTGCATCCTCGAGTCGCTGGCGACCCAGGGCTATCCGGGCTTCGGCTACGGTATCCGCTACGAGTACGGCATGTTCCGCCAGCAGTTCGAGCCCTACCGTCAGGTCGAGCACCCGGACAACTGGCTGCGCTACGGCAACCCCTGGGAGTTCCCGCGCGCCGAGCGCAAGTACCCGATCCGCTTCTACGGCGAGGTGGTGGAGCATCACCGCAGCGACGGCTCGGTGCACTACTCCTGGGAAGACGGCGAACAGGTCCTGGCCATGGCCTACGACTATCCCACCGCGGGCTACGGCCGGCGCAACGTGAACAACCTGCGCCTGTGGGGCGCCAAGGCGACCCGCGACTTCGACCTGCGCTATTTCAACGAGGGCGACTACATCCGCGCGGTGGCCGACAAGAGCCAGTCGGAGAGCACCTCCATGGTGCTCTACCCCAACGACGCCACCGCCATCGGCAAGGAACTGCGGCTGAAGCAGGAATACTTCTTTGTCGCCGCCTCGCTGCACGACATCCTCGATCGCCACCTGGAGCTGGGCTATACCCTGGACGACCTGCCCCACCAGGTCGCGATCCAGCTGAACGACACCCACCCGGCGATCGCGGTGGCGGAGATGATGCGCCTGCTGATGGACCGCCACGAGCTGCACTGGGCCCGTGCCTGGGAGCTGTGCCGCAAGGTATTTGCCTACACCAACCACACCCTGATGCCCGAGGCCCTGGAAACCTGGTCGGTGGACCTCGTGACCCGCGTGCTGCCACGGCACATGCAGATCATCTACCGCATCAACCACGAATTCCTCGAGATGGTGCGCCGGCGTTTCCCCGGCGACGAGGAGCGCCTCAAGCGGCTGTCGCTGATCGACGAGGAAGGCGGTCGCAACGTCCGCATGGCTCATCTGGCGGTGGTCGGTTCGCATCAGATCAACGGTGTCGCCGCGCTGCATACCGAGCTGCTGAAACAGACCCTGTTCGCCGATTTCTACCAGCTGTGGCCGGAACGCTTCGTCAATGTCACCAACGGCGTGACCCCCCGGTTGTGGATGATCCAGGCCAATCCGGAGCTGACCGAGTTCCTCGGCGAAAAGATCGGCCACGACTGGCAGTACGACCTTGAACGCCTGCGCGCGCTGGAGCCCTGGGTCGCCGATCCCGAGTTGCAGGAGGGCTTCCGCGAGGTCAAGCGCAAGAACAAGGAGCGCCTGGCCACGCTGGTGCGCGAACGCACCGGCATCCGCATCCGCACCGACGTATTGTTCGACGTACAGATCAAGCGCATCCACGAATACAAGCGCCAGCTGCTCAAGCTGCTGCACGTGATCGAGCTGTACAACCGCATCCGCGACGGCGAGGACGTGCCCCCGCGGGTGGTAATCTTCGGCGGCAAGGCGGCCCCCGGCTACCAGCGCGCCAAGGACATCATCCAGGTCATCAACGAGGTCGCCGACATCATCAACCACGACCCGCAGGTGGGGGACCGCCTGAAGTGCGTGTTCATCCCCAACTACGAGGTCAGCGCCGCGACCGTGATCATCCCCGCGGCGGACCTGTCGGAGCAGATCTCCACCGCGGGCTTCGAGGCCTCGGGCACCGGCAATATGAAACTGGCCCTGAACGGCGCGCTGACCATCGGCACGCTGGACGGTGCCAACATCGAGATCCGCGACGCGGTGGGTGAAGAAAACATCTTCATCTTCGGCATGACCGAGTCCGAGGTGGTCGCCCACCGCGCCCGCGGCGAGGTCCCCGAGGCGATGCTCGCCGGGCGTCCGGCCCTGACGCGTACGGTGGAGATGATCGAGCAGGGCTATTTCACCTGCGACGACAACGCCACCCATGCGGAACTGGGACGCTACCTGCGCCAGGACGACCCGTTCTTCGTGCTCGCCGACTACCCCGCCTACCGCGAGGCCTGCGAACGGGCCGACACGCTGTATGCGCAGCCGGAATGCTGGAATGCCGCGGCGCTCACCAACATCGCGCGCATGGGCTATTTCTCCATCGACCGCACGGTGCGTGACTACGCGGAGAAGATCTGGGACGCCACGCCGGAACCGGTGGCCCCGAAGCGCAACGGCGGCTGAGCACGGCCGCCGAGCGAGGCCGCCCCGGTCACTCGTCCGGGTCGGCGACCTCGGCGATCAGGTCGTGCTCGCGGGCAGCGGTGATCCGCACCTCGATGAAGTCCCCCGCCTCCACCGAGTCGGGATCGGCATCCGGCACGCGGATCACCCCGTCGATCTCCGGCGCCTCCGCGGCCGAACGCGCGACCACGACGCCGTGTTCGTCGGTGCCGTCGACCAGCACCACCGTCTGCGTGCCCACCCGACGGCGCAGGCGCTCGGCACTGATCTGTGCCTGCACCTCCATGAACCGCGCCAGGCGTTCCTGGCGCACGGGCTCGGGCACCGGGTCCGGCAGAGCATTGGCCTCGGCCCCGTCCACCGGCGAATAGGCAAAGGCCCCGACGCGGTCGAGCTGCGCCTCGCGCAGGAAGTCCAGCAGGGTCTCGAACTCGGCCTCGGTCTCGCCGGGGAAGCCCACGATGAACGTCGAGCGCAGGGTCAGGTCCGGCACCTGCGCGCGCCAGTCGGCGATCCGCTCCAGCACCTTCTCCGCCGCAGCCGGACGGCGCATCGCCTTGAGCACCCGCGGGTGGCCGTGCTGCAGCGGCATGTCGAGATAGGGCAGCAGCCCGCCCTCCTCGCCGGACCCCATCAGCGGGATCAGGCGATCCACATGCGGATAGGGATAGACGTAGTGCAGCCGCACCCAGATCCCCAGCCGCCCCAGGGCCTCGGCGAGGTGCGCGATGTCCGAACGGATCGGGCGCCCGCCGTGGAAGCCGGTACGGTATTTCACGTCGACCCCGAAGGCCGAGGTGTCCTGCGAGATCACCAGGATCTCGCGCACCCCGGCCTCGGCCAGGCGCTCGGCCTCCGCCAGCACCTCGCCAATCGAGCGGCTGACCAGGTCGCCGCGCAGGCCGGGGATGATGCAGAAGCTGCAGCGGTGATTGCAGCCCTCGGAGATCTTCAGATAGGCGTAGTGGCGCGGGGTCAGACGAATGCCCTCCGGCGGCACCAGGGTCTCGAAGGTGCCCGCCGGCGGCGGCAGGTGCTCGTGCACCGCCGTCACCACGTCCTCGTAGGCGTGCGGCCCGGTCACCGCCAGCACGTCCGGGTGGCGCTCGTGGATGGTCTCGGCATCCTTGCCCAGGCAGCCGGTCACGATCACCTGCCCGTTCTCCGCCAGGGCCTCGCCGATCGCCCCCAGCGATTCTTCCACCGCTTCGTCGATGAACCCGCAGGTGTTGACCACCACCAGGTCCGCCCCGGTGTAGTCCCCGACGATCCCGTAGCCCTCGGCACGCAGCCGGGTCAGGATGCGCTCGGAATCCACCAGCGCCTTGGGACAGCCCAGGCTGACAAAGCCGACCTGCGGCACTGCGCTTGACAATGCGGACATGTTATTCACAACGCGACTCCCGTCCTTTCACGCCGGTCCCGACCCCGGGCAGCACCGGGCCCGGGCCCATTGACATACAAGGAACACCTTATTTTCAGTAATATAAAAACCCTGGGCAAAAACTGACCAATCCAGAGTCCTGCGCCGCAGCAAGCCGCTGGCGCCATCCAGTGACAGTTCGTCCACAAAGTTTTCCACAGGTTTCGGGGAAAACTCGCGCGCCCCGGCACAACGCCCCGCAAGACGACGACTTGCCCGTACCGCCCGGAGAGCAGCCCGCCGGCCCTGTTCGCCTGCGGGCAGGCTCCCGCCATCGCGAGTCGCAGCCCCCTCGCCCCGTCATTGCGAGGAGCCGAAGGCGACGTGGCAATCGGCCGAAGCGGGCTGCATGCAGGAACAGGTGGCTTCGGATGGAGATCGCCACATCGCTTCGCGACTCGCGATGACGGGAACGTGCTCGGACGCGAACCGACCGGTTTCGGGCAAAACGCACGCCCCGCCGGAACGCCCCGCAAGACAACGAGTTGTTCGCACCGCCCGACAGCACGTCCGGATCCCGGCCGCCTCCGCGAAGACCGCCGTCCACTTGCGCCCGGCCACAGGAGGCGGCTATGCTAGCGCACTTTTCGCCCGAACACGCGTGAGTCGACCATGAAAGCCGAGATCCATCCCCAATACCGCGAAGTCAACGTGATCTGCACCTGTGGCGCGAAGTTCACGACCCGTTCCACCCTGGGTCAGGACGAGATGCACCTGGACGTCTGCTCGCAGTGCCATCCGTTCTACACCGGCAAGCAGAAGATCGTCGACACCGCCGGCCAGGTGGACAAGTTCAAGCGCCGCTTCGCATTCTGAAGTCCCGCGCGAGGTCGCATCACGCGGCCCCGCAGGCAGGCGGCGGCCCATCGGTCCCGCCGGCGTGGCCGATCCGGCGAGGGCATCCTTCGGGGTGCCCTCGTTTGCGTGCGGGCTCCGCAGGGCGGTCCGCAGGGTGTATGCTGAAGAGGTGTCATCATCCCGCATCCCCGCGGGACCTGCAGGCAGAAACCGCATGAACTGGTCACGCATGAACTCGCTGTTCCGTCCGCTGCGCCGGCGCCTGCCGGTGCTGGCCCTGATCGCCGTACTGGGCATGGCCCTGGGCCAGCCCGCCTGCACCACCAACCCGGTGACGGGACGTTCCCAGCTGATGCTGGTCTCGGAGAACCAGGCGATCGACGCCTCGCGCGAGGCCTACGTGGAGATGCTCTCCGGCGCACGCGACGAAGGCCGGATCAACGCCGACCCCGAGATGACCGAACGGGTCCACGGCATCACCGGCCGGGTCGTGGCACAGGCCATCGAGTACCGCCCCGAAACCGCGGACTGGGACTGGGAGATCGCGGTCATCGAGGCGCCGGACACCCTCAACGCGTTCGCCATGGCCGGCGGCAAGATGGCGATCTACTCCGGCATCATCGAACAGCTGGAACTGACCGACGACGAACTGGCGCAGATCATCGGCCACGAGATCGGCCATGCCCTGTCCGCCCACAGCGCCGAGAAGATGTCGGTGGCGATGGCCTCCAATCTGGCGGTCACCGGCTTCGCCATCACCGGCGACCGCTCCGAGCTGGCGCTGACCGGCGCCGCGCTGGGCGCGGTGCTGGCGGTGCAGCTGCCCCACAGCCGGCGCATGGAAACCGAAGCCGACGAGATCGGCATCGAACTGGCGGCCCGCGCCGGCTACGACCCCGACGCCGCCCCGGCGCTGTGGCGCAAGATGGCGGAACAGTCCAATGGCAGCCGCCATCCGGTGTTCCTCAGCACCCATCCGGCGCCGGAAGGGCGCCAGCGCGAGCTCGCCCGGCTGGCCGACGAGGTACGACCGCTGTACGAGGCGGCCCGCGACCGCAATGATCTGCCGACCCACCCGGTCAACTGAACCCACCGCCCGCACAAGGCCCGTTCGCAATCATGTCCGACGATTTCAATCAGCGCGCCCTCGACTACCACGCCCGCGAACCGGCCGGGAAACTGGCCATCCACGTCACCAAGCCCACCGCCACGCAGGACGACCTGTCGCTGGCGTATTCGCCCGGCGTGGCGGCCCCGGTGCGCGCCATCGCCGACAACCCCGACGAGGTCTACCGCTACACCGGCAAGGGCAACCTGGTCGCGGTGATCACCGACGGCACCGCGGTGCTGGGACTGGGCAACACCGGTGCGCTGGCCTCCAAGCCCGTGATGGAGGGCAAGGGCGTGCTGTTCAAGACCTTTGCCGGGATCGACGTGTTCGACATCGAGGTCGACGCCGCCCAGCCCGAGGACTTCATCAATACCGTGGCGCGGATCGCCGGCGGCTTCGGCGGCATCAACCTCGAGGACATCGCGGCGCCCCACTGCTTCGAGATCGAACGCCGCCTGAGCGATCGCCTGGACATCCCGGTCTTCCATGACGACCAGCACGGCACGGCCATCATCACCGCGGCCGGGCTGCTCAACGCCCTGGCCATCCAGGGCAAGGACCTGGCCGACGCCCGGATCGTCTGCGTGGGCGCGGGCGCCGCCGGCATCGCCTCCATGCAGCTGCTGGTACGCCTGGGCGCGAGCAAGCATCTCATCCACATGGTCGACCGCAATGGCGTGATCCACAGTCACCGTGAAGACCTCAATGAATACAAGCAGATCTTCGCGGTGGACACCGAGGACCGCACGCTGGAGGACGCCTGCCGCGACGCCGACGTGTTCATCGGACTGTCCGGCCCGGACATCCTGACCCCCGAGATGCTGCGGAGCATGGCACCGAATCCGGTGATCTTCGCGCTGTCCAACCCGGACCCGGAGATCCGGCCGGACCTGGCCCGCGAGACCCGGGACGACCTGATCATGGCGACCGGCCGTTCCGACTACCCCAACCAGGTCAACAACGTGCTCGGATTCCCGTTCATCTTCCGCGGAGCGCTGGACGTGCGCGCCCGGCGCATCAACGACGCCATGCTGGTGGCGGCCACCCACGCGATCGCCGACCTGGCGCGCGAACCGGTGCCGCAGAGCGTGCTGGACGCCTACGGCCGCGACCACCTGGAGTTCGGACCGGACTACATCCTGCCCACGCCGTTCGATCCGCGCCTGATCGAGACCATCCCGCAAGCGGTGGCCCGAGCGGCCCGCGACAGCGGCGTGGCGCGAACCTGACACCGCAAGCCGAGGAGCGCTGGCCATGCAGAAGATCGCCATTGTCGGAGCCGGGCGGGTGGGGGAATCCACCGCGCAGTTCCTCGCCCGCCGCGACCTCGCCCGCGAGATCGCGCTGCTGGACGTCCACGAGGGAACCGCCGCCGGGGCCGCGCTGGACATCCAGGAAACCGCGCCGCTGCTGGGCTTCGACACCCGCCTCACCGGTTCGCACGAGGCCGACGTCATCGCCGGCGCGCAGCTGGTGATCATCACCGCCGGGCTGCCGCGCAAGCCGGGCATGTCGCGCTCCGATGTCCTCGACAAGAACGTCGCCATCCTCGACGCGATCCTCGATCAGGTGCAGCAACACGCTCCGGACAGCCGCCTGCTGGTGGTCTCCAACCCGGTGGACGTGCTGACCTGGCGTGCGGCGCAGAAGACCGGCTGGAGCCGCGACCGGGTCATGGGCCAGGCCGGCGTGCTCGACACCTCGCGCATGGCGGCCTTCATCGCGCTGGAGACCGGCCTGTCGGTGCACGACATCCAGGCCCTGGTGCTGGGCGGGCATGGCGACGCGATGGTCCCGCTGCTGCGCTACTCGCATGTCAACGGCATCCCGCTGGACCGGTTCCTCGACCGCGAAACCCTCGACTCCATCGTCGAGCGCACCCGCCACGGCGGCGCCGAGATCCTCGCCCTCAAGCAGACCTCCAGCGCCTATGCGGCCCCGGCTGCGGCGATCGCCGAGATGGTCGAGGCGATCGCCCTCGACCGGCGCCGGGTCCTGCCCACGGTCGCGCTGCTGGACGGCGAATACGGCCAGCGCGATGTCGCCACCGGCGTCCCCTGCATCCTCGGCCAGGGGGGCATGGAACGCATCGTGGAACTGGATCTCCAGGCCGACGAACAGGCGGATCTCGAGCGTTCCATCGCCGGCATCCGGAAGGATCTTGAACGCCTGCAGTGAACCCGTGGCCACCCCGACCTGCACGGTCGTGGACACCAGCATCTTCGTGTTCCGCGCCTGGTTCGCGCGCGGCCTCGATCCCGACCCGCAGGGCCGGCCCGGCGGTGCGCTGCACGGCTTCGTCCACTCCCTGTGCCAGTGGCTGCCACGGCGTGCCCCGGGGCCGCTGGGCTTCTGTTTCGACACCTCGCTGCGGCGCGGTTTCCGCCACCGCCTCGACCCCGGGTACAAGGCCCATCGTCCGCCGGCACCCCCCGAACTGCGGGCTCAGTTCGAGCGGATCGGCGAGCTGCTGGACGCCCTCGGGCTGGCCCGCTTCTCACACCCCGAATACGAGGCCGACGATCTGATCGCCACCCTGGCCCGCAACGCGCGCACGGCAGGGCTGCCGGTCGCGGTGATGAGCGCCGACAAGGATCTGGCACAGACCATCCTCGGCGACCGGGACCACCTGCACGACCCGGAACGCGGCCGACCCATGGATCGCCGAGCCCTCGAGAAGCGCCTGCGCGTGCGCCCCGACCAGGTGGCCGACCTGCTGGCGCTGGCCGGTGACCGCAGCGACAACATCCCGGGGATCCACGGCCTGGGCCCACGCGGAGCGGCCCGCATCCTGCGCCGCCTGGGTGACCTGGAAAGCGTGCTTGCCGATCCCGACGCGGTTCGCCGCTGCAACCTGCGCCGCGCCACCGCCCTCGCGCAGGCGATCGCCGCCGAGCCCGAACGCCTGCGTCTGTCGCGCCGGCTGACCGGTCTGGTGGATCACGTCCCGGGACTCCCCCGGGGTTCCGATCTGCTCGCCGAACTGCAGCCGCGCGGACCGGTCAGGGACATATACGCCCGGCTGCATGACCTCGGCGTGCACCCCGACTACCACGAGCGGCTGCTGCATGCCGCCGCCCCGACCCCGGAGGCCATCCCGGCATGAACCCGGTCCGCAAACAACCGCGCCTCGCGACGAGCCTTGCCACATTCCTGCTGCTGGCCGCGACGGCCGGCCTGCCCGGCACCGCAGCCGCCCATCCGCACGCCTGGATCGATCTCGAGGTCGACTTCGAGCGCGACGCCAACGGCCAGCTGGTGCGCATGCATCACCTGTGGCAATTCGACCCGATGTACTCCGAATACCTCCACGAAGACGCCCTGGCCCACCAGGAGGGCGACAGCGATGCCGAGCGCCTGAACGCGCTGGCGCGCGAGATCCTCGACAACCTGGAGGAATACGACTGGTACACGCACTTCGAGGCCGAAGGCCACGCGATCGAAGTGCGGCCGGAGGGCGAGGCGCGGATGGAAAAGGACGGAGACACCCTGGAATACCGGTTCACCCTGGCGCTCGAGGGTGCACCCGACCCGGCGCGGACGCCGGTGGATTACCGCGTCTTTGATCCCACCTATTTCATCGAGATCCTGCATCCCGATGAACGCCCTCCGCGGGTGCGCGGGGCACCGGAATGCGAGGCCGAGGTCGACCGGCCACGGCCCGATCCGGCGATGGTCGCGCGCGCCATGGCGCTCGACTACGGTGCCGAACCCGAAGAAAACCTCGGCCGCCACTTTGCCGACCGTGTGACCCTGCGCTGCGACTGAGGGCATGAGCCGGATCCTGCTGTTCCACAAGCCCTGGGGCGTGCTCAGCCAGTTCACCGACCGCGAGGGCCGTCCCACCCTGGCCGATTACATCGACCTGCCCGGCGTGCACCCGGCCGGACGTCTGGACCGCGATTCCGAGGGCCTTCTGGTGCTCACCGACGATGGCGTCCTGAACGCCCGCATAACCCGCCCCGGCCCCGACTCCGCGGGCAAGACCTACTGGGTGCAGGTGGAAGGCGATCCCGACGAGGCCGCGCTGGAGGCCCTGCGCACCGGGGTCGAACTACGCGACGGACTCACCCTGCCGGCGAAGGTCGACCGTATGGACCCGCCGGACCTGCCGGAACGCGACCCGCCGGTGCGCTTTCGCCGCCACATCCCCACCCGCTGGCTCGCGATCACCCTGTACGAAGGGCGCAACCGCCAGGTCCGGCGCATGACCGCCGCGGTCGGCCATCCGACCCTGCGCCTGGTGCGCTACCGCGTCGCCTCCTGGACCATCGACGGGCTGGCCCGCGGCGAGACCCTGCTGCTTTCCGGCTGATCGGGCGGCATTGCGCGTCATGCCGCGCAAAACACGGGCACGGGGATTGCCAGCCCGCCGGACCTGACGGATGATGGTGGAATACGCGGAGGCTCAGGAGACACAGGCATGCGCATTCGTCAGCGGCTGATCGCCGGCGGCCCCGGCACGATCTTGGCCATGGTCCTGACCCTGCTGGTCGGCGGCCCCTCTGCCGCGGACTCCGGTTCCGGCGCGGAAGAAACTCGCTACGCCTTCGAGCGCGGCCTGTTCGTCACCGCCGAACGGGCGCTCAACCGCGGCAACACGGAGGCCTTCGAACGCGCGCGCGAGACCCTGGCCGGTTACCCCCTCGCACCGTATCTCGACTACCGCCGCCTCGCCCGTGACCTTGGGCGGGCAGAACCCGACGCGGTGCGGGAATTCCTCGAGCATCACGGCGACACCCCGCTGGCCGACCGCCTGTACGCCAACTACCTGCGCCATCTCGGCGAGGAATCCGAATGGGATACCCTGCTGGAGATGGTCGACGACCAGCGTTCCATGGGGGTGACCCAGGACTGCCATCGCCGCCAGGCCCTGCTGGAGCGGGACGAGAACGACGCCGCCCTGGAAGACATCGAGTCGATCTGGCTGCACGGCCATTCGCGGCCCTCGGCCTGCGACCCGGCCCTCGATGCCTGGCGCGCGGCCGACGGCCTGACCAGTGAACTGGCCATGCAGCGCTTCGCCCTCGCCATGGACGCCGGCCAGACTGGCCTCGCGCGCTACCTGCGCCGCTACCTCGACCGTGACGACGAAGCCTGGGCCGAACGCTGGCTCGAACTCCGGGAACGGCCGGCCCGGGTCGCGGAGGCCGACTTCGACGCCGACGACCACCCGCAGGCCGGCCCCATGGCCGAAGACGCCTGGAAGCGCTGGATCCGCTCCGATCTGGACGCCGCCCTGGACGCCTGGCAGGAGCGGCCCGCGAACGGCCCGGCGACCCTGGATAGCGAGGGCCGCAACGCGGTGGCCCACGCCCTGGGCCTGCGCCTGGCGGTGCGCTACCGCGACGAGGCCCCCGAGTTCCTCGCCGGACTGGACGAAGAGGTCTTCGACGCCCAGCTGCGCCAGTGGCAGGTACGCGTGGCCCTGCGGGCGGGGGACTGGGAAACCGTGCGCGACGCAGTCCGCGCGATGCCGCGCGAGACCCGCGAAGAGGCCCAGTGGCGCTACTGGTTCGCGCGCGCCGAAGAGGCCCTGGGCAATACGGACAGCGCCCGCGATCACTACGAGCGGGCCGCCACCGAACGCAATTTCCACGGGTTTCTCGCCGCCGACCGGATCGGGCAGCCTTACCGTATCGGACATCGGCGCGCGGATCTGGACAACGGCCTGCGGGTGCGCGTGCGCAACCAGCCCGCGATGCTGCGGATGCGCGAACTGCTGCGGCTGGATCGCCACGCCGAGGCGCGGCGCGAATGGCAGCACGCGGTCGCGCGCATGGACAACGACGAGCGGGTGGCCGCGGCACACGAGTTCGCCGAATGGGGCTGGCACGACCGGGCGATCTTCACCGTGGCCCGCGCGCGCCAGTGGGACGATGTCGAACTGCGCTTTCCGCTGGCCTTCGACGATCTGATCGTTGCCGGCGCCCGCGATCAGGGCATTGATCCGGCCTGGGCCATGGCGGTCGCGCGCCAGGAGAGCGCTTTCCTGCATGACGTGCGTTCACACGCGGGCGCGCTGGGCATCATGCAGATCATGCCGGCCACCGGGCGCAACATCGCCTCGGCCGCCGGCGTGCAGGTGAATTCCGACTGGGACATCCTCGAGCCCGCGAACAATGCCCGCCTGGGCACCTACTATCTCGGGCGCAATCAGGAGCGCTTCGGCGGCCACGGGCTGCTGTCCACCGCCGCCTACAACGCCGGGGCCCATCGGGTCCGGCAATGGCTGCCGGAAGACGGCGAGACCCTGGATGCGGACATCTGGGCGGAACTGATCCCGTTCTCCGAGACCCGCAAGTACATCCGCCGGGTGTACGCCTACCGCATCCTGTACGCCGTGCGTCTCGGTCAGGAACCGCCGTCGATGGCCAGCCTGCTGTACCCGGTCACGGCGGAACCGCACCTGGCCGAGGCCCGTCAGGCCCATCTGCGCGAGGTGCACGGCGGGGACGACATCGCCCTGAATCGCGGCTACTGCGGCTTTCCCGGCGGCGGCGCGGACCCCTGCTGACGCCGCCTCAGCCGGTCAGGATGTCCTGACGCATGCGGCTGGCGATACCCTCGGCCAGCTGCTGCCATTCCTTCGCGTGCGCCGGATCCAGCATCTCGTCGGTGGTCGCACGGAAGTGCTCCATCCACGCCTGAAGATCGTCTTCGGTCAGCTTCAGCGGCGCGTGCTTGCCCACCATGTCGATGGTCGGTGGCTGTTCCAGGCGCCCGCCCAGGTTCTGGTACCAGAAATCGCTGATCCGCCGTACGTGATCCTCGAAATCCTCGATGCGCTCGAAGTGGTGCCCGATCCGCGGATCGGCCGACACGCGGCGATAAAACTCGTCGATCACGGCGCGGATCTGCTCCGCCCCGATCTTGTCGCATAGTGGTTCCAGTTTGCGGAAGGCCATCTCGGGACTCCTGACGTTCGGGGTGTGTAGTGGTTAACCTGTCAGCCACATCCGCCACGGGAGACAGACACATGACGCGAAGCAGCGCACGGGACGACGACCTGACCGCCGCCCTGGCCCGGTGCATCACGGACCATACCGGAGTGCCGTTCGAGGCGACAGGCCGCAGCGCACGTTCCGGCGGCTCCATCAACCAGGCCCTGCGTCTGGAGGGCACCGACGGCCGCCGCTTCTTTGTCAAGCTCAACCGCGGCGACCACGCCGGCATGTTCGCTGCCGAGGCCCGTGGCCTGACCGAACTGCAGCGCTGCGAGGTACTGAAGGTCCCCGCGGTGATCGGCACCGGCGAGGCTGCCGGCGCCCGTTTCCTGATCATCGAGGACCTGGACCTGGGCGGCCCGCGCGACGCGGTGGCGCTGGCGCACGGCATCGCCGACATGCATTCGCACACCGCCAGCCGCTTCGGCCTCGACGAGGACAATTTCATCGGATCCACGCCACAGTCCAATCGGCCGCATGCGGACTGGGTGGATTTCTATCGCGAGGAGCGCCTGGGCTTTCAGCGTCGCCTGGCCCGCGACCGCGGGGCCCCGCGCGGGCGTCTGGACACCCTGGCCGAGCTGGAGGAGCGCCTGGACGGCTTCTTCACGGACTACCGCCCGCAGCCATCCCTGCTGCACGGCGACCTGTGGAGCGGCAACTGGGACTTCCTCGGCGACGGCCGGCCGACGCTGTTCGACCCGGCCACCTATTACGGCGACCCCGAGGCCGACCTGGCGATGATGGAACTGTTCGGACACCCCGGGCGGGACTTCTTCGCGGCCTACGGCGAACAGCGGCCGCTGGATCCGGGCTATGCCACCCGCCGGACGCTGTACAACCTGTACCACATCCTCAACCACGACCACCTGTTCGGCGGCGGCTACGGCTCGCAGGCCGAGCGCATGGCACAGCAGCTGCTCGCCGAAGTGCGCTGACGCGGGTCAGTCGCGCTTGCCGGCCTCCGGCACGATGGACGAATAGATGGCCGAGTAGTCGGCATCGTCCAGCCCCCGATCGGCGGCCTGCTCGAGCAGATCCGCCAGCAATGGCAACCAGGGGTCGGACAGTCCCGCGTCGGCGGCTGCCTGATGGGTCAGGCGCACGTCCTTGAGCAGATGCTTGACCGGGAAGTTGGCGGTGCCGAAGTCCCCCGAGCACATCTTGTCCAGCTTCTTGTCGAAGGTGGGTGCGTAGAGGGCGCTCTCGCGCAGGATCTCCATGAAGGTGTCGACCTCCACGCCCTCGCGCCGCACCAGCCCCAGACTCAGGGAGAATGCCGCCGTGAGGCTGGCGATCAGCTGATTGAAGGCCAGTTTGAGCGCGGCGCCCTGCCCCGGGCCGCCCACGTGCCGGACCGTGCTGCCCAGCGCCTCCAGCACCGGGGCGACCCGCTCCACGTCCACCTCATGCTCGGCACCGGCCATGATCAGCAGCCGGCCCTCGCGGGCCTCCGGGATGGATCCCAGCACCGGGGCCTCGACATAGCACCCTCCGGCCGTCCGCACGCGCTCGCCCAGGGCCCGGCTCTCGGCCGGCAGGATGGTGCCCATCTGGATGAAACAGCGCCCGTCGAGCGTTCCCGGGGACAGATCGGCGAGCACGGACTCGATGGCAAGGGCATCGCTGAGCATCAGAATCACCCAGTCCGCGCCCTGTACCGCGGCGTCCGGGGTGGAATACACGGTTGCCCCGGCGCGGGCCAGATCCTCGGCCCGCGTCGGGGTGCGGTTGTATGCCTGCAGCGGGAACCCCGCGTCCAGCAGCCGCAGGCCCATGGGGGTCCCCATCAGCCCGCAGCCCAGCAGTGCCACCTGTGACATCGATGCCTCCTAGCGGATCTTCTCGTCGAGGTCTTCGGTGTAGCCGAACAGCGTATGCGGCGGCGGTGCCTCGCGCTGATAACGGCTGGGCGTGACGGCCTCGGTCTGCTGCAGCGAGCGGTACAGCCCCACCATCATGATCAGCATCACGATGGAGAACGGCAGGCCGACACTGATGGCCGCCGCCTGCAGCGCGCCCAGCCCCCCGGCCACCAGCAGCACCGAGGCCACGATCCCTTCGGCCACGGCCCAGTACACGCGCTGGGTCACGGTGGGATTGCGCACGTCACCCGAGGCCAGGGTGTCGATCACCAGCGAACCGGAGTCCGAGGAGGTGACGAAGAAGGTGACGATCAGCAGGGTTGCCGCGCTCATCACCGCGATCGCCATCCAGTCCAGCATCGGCAGGGCCTCGATGGTCAGGAACAGCGCGGTCTCCATCTGTTCGGACACCTGCCCGGCCACGTCGGCTACACCTTCCAGCTGGAAACCCATGGCCGTGCCGCCGAACACCGACAGCCAGACGAACCCGGCCGCGGTCGGCGCCAGCAGCACGCCGGTCACGAATTCGCGGATGGTGCGCCCGCGCGAGACCCGCGCGATGAACATGCCGACGTACGGCGCCCAGGAGATCCACCAGCCCCAGTAGAAGATGGTCCAGGTCGTGGCCCAGCCGGAATCCTCGATGGTATCGGCCCACAGGCTCATCGCGGGCAGGTTCTGGACGTAGACCCCGGTGGATTCCACCAGGGTCCGCAGGATGAACAGGGTGGGTCCGAGCACGAGCAGCAGCGCGATCAGCACCACGCTCAGGCCGATGTTGAAGTTGGACAGCCGCTTGATCCCGCGGTCCACGCCCAGGGCCACGGAGCCCACCGCGATCAGGGTGATGATCGCGACCAGCACGACCTGGTTCAGAGTGCTTTCCTCGATGCCGAAGACGAAGTTGAGGCCCGAGTTGATCTGCATGACCCCCAGACCCAGCGAGGTCGCGACCCCGAACATGGTCCCGAACAGTGCAAGGATGTCGACCAGGTGCCCCCACGGGCCGTAGATGCGGTCGCCGATGAACGGGTACAGCGAGGAGCGGATCAGCAGCGGCAGGTTGTGTCGGTAGGCGTAGTAGGCCAGCGACAGACCCACGATGATGTAGATCGCCCAGGCGTGCAGTCCCCAGTGGAAGAAGGTGTAGCGCATCGCCTCCATCGCCGCCGCGCTGGATTCACCCTCGGCATGCGGCGGCGACATGTAGTGGTACATCGGCTCGGCGATGGAGAAGAACAGCAGCCCGATGCCCATGCCGGCGGAGAACAGCATCGCGAACCAGGACGCATAGCTGAAACGCGGGGGTTCGAACTGATCGCCCAGACGCACCCCGCCGTAACGGCTGAACATCAGGTACAGGGCAAAGATCAGGAAGATCGTCACCACCAGCATGTAGTACCAGCCGAGGTAACGGGAGATGCCGTCGCGCGTCTGCACGAACAGGCCTTCGGCCGTCTCGGAAAACGCCGCCCCGAAAAGCACGAAGGCCACGATGATGATGCTGGCGATGATGAAGACCGGACTGCAGATGACCCCGAAGCCGCGCACGCGCGTCTGGGACAGACCGGGGGTGGATGATTCATCCATGGATGACTCCCCTTGTGCATGGGTAGCGTGGCGGCCGGGTCGTGGGACGCTGACGCCGGCCCCGCACGCGGATGGAAATGCCTTGAACGGATGATCCTACGGTAGCGAATGCCCCGGGGTACTGCAAAAAAGCGGCTCCGCCGGCTCCAGCAGCAGCCCCCGGGCCTGCCCTGCGGTGCGCTCGCGCAGGATGTGCCACTGCGCCCCCGTCACCTCCGCCGGGTCGCGATGGGCTTCCAGCTCGACATACACGCGCCCCCCGGGCGCCAGCCAGCCCTCACCCGCCAGGGTGCGCAGAGCCGGGGCGAGCAGGTCGCGCTCGAACGGCGGGTCGAGGAACACCACGTGGAACGGGGCGGCGACGTCCGGGCCCGCCTCCAGCAGGCGGGCCGCATCGGCGCAGCGCACCTCCACGCCGCTGGCGCCCAGCTCTTCGACGGCCTGCTGCAGCCGCGCGACGGCACGCCGGTCGCGCTCCACCATCAGCACCGACTGCGCCCCGCGCGAGGCCGCCTCGAACCCCAGGGCCCCGGTACCGGCGTACAGGTCCAGCACCCGCGCACCGGGCAGATGCGGCTGCAGCCAGTTGAACAGGGTCTCGCGCAGGGCGTCGGCGGTAGGACGCAGGCCCTGTACGTCGGCCACCGGCAGCCAGCGCCGACGCCACGCGCCGCCGATGATGCGGACCCGGGACTCGCGGCCGCGCCGCCCCGCGGAACCCGCCCCGCGCCTACGGTTCTTCGCCACCGACGATCACCGTGACCAGGGCCTGCGGATCGACCCGTTCCCGTATGGCCCGCTGCACGTCGTCCGGCGTCACCGCTTCCATCCGTGCGGGGTAGTGCGTCAGATAATCCGCGCCGAGATCGTAGAACCCGATCAGGGCCAGATGCGACACGATCCCCGAGCTGGACGCCAGGCGCAGCGGGAAGCCATTGACCACGTTGGCGCGCGAGGCCTCCAGCTCGGTCGGCTCCACGCCTTCGGCATGCCAGCGCCGGATCTGCTCGTGCAGGGCTTCCACCGCCTCGCCGGTCTGCTCGGTGCCGGTCTGCATCGAGACGCTGAACGGCCCCTCCGCGGCGCGCGACCCGAAACTGCTGCTGACAGAGTACGCCAGTCCGCGCTCGCTGCGCAGCTCGCGGAACAGACGCGAGGTGAAGCCACCTCCGCCCAGGACGTGGTTGCCCAGGGTCAGCGGGTAATAGGCATCGTCCCCACGCCGCAGGGCCGGTGCGCCGATGCGGATGTGCGCCTGCTCCGAGGGGAACGGGACATGCTCGGTCACCGCACCCTCCAGCGGCGGCACCGGCGGCAGCGGTTCGGCCGGTTCACCGGGACGCAGGGCCTGCGAGACCCGCGCCGCCAGAGCTTCGGCCTGCCGGCGATCCACGCCGCCGGTGATCGCCAGCACGCCGTTGCGCGCCGTGTAATACCGCTCGAAGAAGCCGTGCGCATCCTCGGCGCTCATCGCCTCCAGGCTCTCGCGATCCCCCGCCGGCCAGTTGGCGTACGGATGACCGGCGTAAACCAGCTCGTGGAAACGCCGCGCGGCCACACTGCCCGGCTCCTGACGCTCCCGCTGCAGTCCCAGCAGGGCCTGGCGTCGCGCCCGGTCGAAGTCGTCCTCGGGGAAGGCGGGTTCCGCGAGCACCGTGGTCAGGGTTTCCATCGCGGTGTCGAGCCAGTCCGTCTCGGTGAGACTGCGCAGCGAGACCACGGCCATGTCCCGCTGGGAGCTGGTACTGAAGCGGGCACCGACGGACTCGAAACGCTCGGCCAGCGCATCGGCATCCATCTCCGTCGTGCCGTGACGCAGGCTCCGGCTGGTCATGCGCGCCAGCCCCGGCAATTCGCCGTCCCTCGCCGCACCGGCATCAAAGGTCAGGCGCAGGTCCACCATGGGCAGTTCGGGCGCCTCGAAGTACAGCACCTGCAGGCCCTCGTCGGTCTCCCAGCGTTCGATCTCCATCGCCGCCGCCGGCGCGGCGAACAGCACCGCCAGCAACACTCCCGTCCAGCGCATCACAGGGCACCTCCATACTCGGCGGCCGGTTCCTCCGACTCGCGCTCGTCCAGCGGCAGCGGATCCAGGATCCCCACCGTCAGGGTCTCCGGCACCAGGTATTCCTGCGCGACGCGGCGCACATCCTCCGCGGTGACCGCGCGCACCCGCTCGACGAAGGCACCCAGCTCCTGCCAGCCGATGCCGACCGTCTCCAGCATCGCCAGCTGCGACGCCTGCGCATGCACCGAGTCGCGGCCGTAGACCTCGGACGCCACGACCCGCGCCTGCACGCGTTCCAGTTCATCTTCGCCCACCGGCTCCTCGCGCAGGCGCTCGATCTGCTCGCGCAGGGCGGCCTCCAGTTCCCCGGGATCGGTGTCCGCCGCCGGCACCCCGCCCAGCATGAACAGCCCGTCACGGCGGGTGAACGGGCTGTAGCTGGCCGACGCGGAGCCGGCGATCTCGCGGCCGCGCTCCAGCTCGCGGGCGAGCCGCGAGGCCTCGCCGGAGGACAGCACCCCCTCCAGCACCAGCAGGGCATAGGCATCGTCCGGCTCTTCCAGCGAATTCAGCGACGGCGCCTTCCAGCCCATCATCACGTAGGGCAGTTCGGCCGGCACCTGTACGGTGATGCGCCGCTCTCCGGTCTGCGGGGGTTCGCTGCGCGCCGGGCGTTCCCCGCCCGCGCCGGCGGGGATGTCGCCGAAATGGCGTTCGGCGGCAGCCACCACCGCGTCCGCGTCGACGTCCCCGACCACCGCGACCACCGCGTTATCCGGGGTGTACCAGGTGTCGTACCAGTCCTGCAGGGCCTCCACGCTGTACTCGTCGATGTCGCTCATCCAGCCGATCACCGGCTGGCCGTAGGGATCGGCATGGAAGGCCGCGGCCATGAACGCCTCGCGCAGGCGCGCGTTGGGCCGGTCCTCGACGCGCTGGCGCCGTTCTTCGCGCACCACCTCGCGCTCGGGCAGGAATTCCTCCTCGGTCAGGCGCAGGTGCTGCATGCGCTCGGCCTCCATCTCCAGCAGGGTCTCCCAGTGGTCGCTGCCCAGCAGCTGGTGATAGCCGGTGTAGTCGCGCCCGACAAACGCGTTCTCGCGACCACCCAGGCGCGACACGACGCGCGAGAATTCACCGGGCTCGAAGGCCTCGGAGCCGCGGAACATCATGTGTTCCAGCATGTGCGAGATGCCGGTGACCCCGCCGTATTCGTCGGCCGAGCCCACGCGATACCAGATCTGGGTGGAAACCACCGGCGCCCGCCGGTCCTCCAGCACCAGGACGGTCAGGCCGTTGTCCAGACGGGTCTCGACAACATTGTCGGTGATGGACCCGGATGCCGCGGCGGGAGCCGCGAACAGGGCCATCAGGCAAAACAGCAGCGGGGCCAACCCCGGGACGTGAACACGCATTTTGCGCTCCTGCCTCGTGCCAGGGAAACGCTGATCAATATGCACGTTCGCGTTGGCACCCCGGGTTTTCCGAGACAAGGCGCGTCGCGCAGCGGGTAGTGGTTCTACCCGCAAGCGGCGCAACGCAGGATCGGGGAACCCGGGGCGCCAACCCCGAAGGGGCTCGGCCGCTTTTGCGCGCGCACGGCGTTGCGACTCCCTTGTGCAGAATGACTGCACGGCGGTCGCCGCGCCTTGTTCGCACGCAAAAGCGACTCGAGCGCGAACGTGCATATTGATCAGCGTTTCCCTAAGATTATGCATCTCTCAACAGACCTCTCCCGGCATGTTCGGTTTCCGCAAAAAGAAAAAGTCCGAAGACTCCGCGAACGACGCGACACCGGCCGCCGAGGAAAAACCGGCGCGCGGCGGGTGGTTCCGGCGCCTGCGCCAGGGCCTGTCCAAAACCGGCCAGGTGCTCAACGCCGATCTCGGCAGCCTGTTCCGCCGGCGCATCGACGACGAGCTCTTCGAGGAACTGGAAGAGCGCCTGCTGATGGCGGATGTCGGCCTGGAAGCCACGCAGAAGATCATGGACCGAATCACCGGCGAGGTGAAGCGGCGCGAGCTCGACAACGCCGAAGCGCTGATGGACGCGCTGGAAAACGCGATGATCGAGGTGCTGGAACCGGTCTCCGAACCGCTGACCCTGCCCGATGATCCGGGTCGGCCGTTCTCCATCCTGGTGGTGGGCATCAACGGCGCGGGCAAGACCACGACCATTGGCAAGCTGGCCCATCACTTCCGCGCCGACGACTTCTCCGTGATGCTGGCCGCCGGCGACACCTTCCGCGCCGCGGCGGTGGAGCAGCTGCAGAACTGGGGCGAACGCAACGAGGTGCCGGTGATCGCCCAGGGGACCGGCGCCGACTCCGCCTCGGTCGTCTACGACGGCCTGCAGGCCGCCACCTCGCGCGGCATCGACGTGATGATCGCCGACACCGCCGGGCGCCTGCACACCCAGACCAACCTCATGGACGAGGTGCGCAAGGTCAAGCGGGTGATGGGCCGGCTGGATGCGCAGGCCCCGGACGAGGTCCTGCTGGTGGTGGACGGCGGCACCGGACAGAACGCCCTGAGCCAGGCGAAGCAGTTCCACGAGGCCCTCGGCCTGACCGGCATCGTCGTCACCAAACTGGACGGTACCGCCAAGGGCGGGATGATCTTCGCCCTGGCGGAACAGCTGGGCGTCCCGGTGCGCTTCATCGGCGTGGGCGAGAAGCCCGAGGACCTGCAGCCCTTCGACGCCCGACGCTTCGTACGGGCCCTGCTCGGCCGGGACGACGACTGACCCGTCGATGATCTTCCTGCAGCGCGTCACCAAGCGGTTCGGCTCCCACTCCGAGGCCCTCAGTCAGGTCAGCCTGAAGATCGACCCCGGAGTGATGGCGTTCATCACCGGCCCGTCCGGGGCGGGCAAAAGTACCCTGCTGCGCCTGATTGCCGGGCTGGAACGTCCGACCCGTGGCCGCCTGCGGGTCAACGGCTTTGATCTCGATCAGCTCTCCGCGCGCGACATCCCGCAGTTTCGCCGCAGCATCGGACTGGTATTCCAGGATCACCGCCTGCTGTATGACCGCCCGGTGTACGACAACATCGCCCTGCCGCTGGAGATCATGGGGTACCGGCGACCCGAGATCCGCCGCCGGGTGCGCGCGGCGCTGGACAAGGTGGGCCTGCTGCAGCGCGAAGGGGCGCGGCCACAGACCCTGTCGGCCGGGGAACAGCAGCGGGTCGGGATCGCCCGCGCGATCGTCCACCGCCCGGCCCTGCTGCTGGCGGACGAGCCCACCGGGAACCTCGACCCGGCACTGTCACGCGAGATCCTGGCCCTGTTCGCCGATTTCAACCGGATCGGCATGACCGCGCTGGTGGCCTCGCACGACCAGGAGCTGGTGGAACGCATGCCGCATCCGGTGCTGCATCTGGAGGACGGGCGCATCGAGGCCCGCGCACGCCAGGAGGCCGGCGCATGAACCGCGCCCGGGCCCTGCGCGACCGCCTGGGCGCCTGGCGCGAGGCCCACGCGGACGCCGCCCGGCGCAGCCTCGCACGGCGGCTGCAGGCCCCGATCATGTCCCTGATCAGCATCGCGGTGCTGGGGTTCATCCTGGCGCTTCCCGCATTCCTGTGGGTCCTGCTGGACAATGCGCGGGCACTCTCCGCGCACGTCGACCATGAACCGCGCATCGCGGTCTATCTGGAAGCCGGCGAATCCGGCGCACTGCAGGAGCACGCGCGGGAGCTGGAGCGGCTCGCGGATGTCGGCCGCGTGACGGCCGTCCCGGCCGAACGCGCCCTGGAGGACTATCGCGCCGACCTGGCCGATCCGGCCCTGCTCGACTGGATGGACGGCAACCCCCTGCCGGACACCCTGGACGTGGTGCCGGAGCGCAGCGACCCGGAAACGGTCACGCGTCTCGAGACGACCCTGGCGGAGCGTTTCCCCGACGCCACGCTGGTCAGTGATGACGAGTGGGTGCGCCAGCTCAACGCGCTGTACCAGCTCGGTACGCGGGTCCTCACGATCGTCGCCGGCCTGCTGGGCCTGGGTGCCCTGCTGGTGCTGGCCCTGGCCAGCGCGTCCGAACTGCGCGAGCGGCGCGAGGAGATCACCATCGCGCGGATCAGTGGCGCAACCCACCGCTTCCTGCGCCGTCCGTCGCTCTATGGGGGCGTCTATGGCGGGCTGGGCGGGGGGCTGTTCGCCGTGCTCCTGCTCTACCTCGGCACCTGGCTGGCGCGCGAGCCGCTGGAGACGGCCGCCGGGGCCTTCGATATCGACTATGCCCTGCGTTTACCGGGCCCCGAGGTTGCGTTGGGCGTGGTCATGGCGGCGGTTATCCTCGGCTGGGCGGGCGCACGTCTGGGCAGCGGACACGCCCTGCGGGATGCCCCGTGATCCCCGTGACCGACCCCGGGTTGAAATCGGCGGTGCACACCCCATATTGCGGAACTCCCGGAGGGTTTAGCACTCGAATGGCTTGAGTGCTAAGGTTGAAGCGGTTACGAACGGAGGGATGCGAATCCATGAGTCAGGCACTGATGCCCCATCGCGCGGACATGCCCGTACCGGTGGGCGATCTCAATCATTACATGCAGGCGGTATCGCAGATCGAGGTGCTGGACGTCGAGCAGGAGCGCGAACTGGCGCTGGAACTGCACGAGCGCAACAACCTTGAAGCCGCTCGCAGCCTGATTCTGCACAACCTGCGGTTCGTGGTGCACGTGGCCCGCGGCTACAAGGGCTACGGCCTGCCGCTGGGCGATCTGATCCAGGAAGGCAACGTGGGCCTGATGAAAGCCGTGCGGCGTTTCGATCCGCACCAGGGCGTGCGCCTGGTCTCCTTCGCCGTACACTGGATCCGGGCCGAGATCCACGAGTACATCCTGCGCAACTGGCGCATCGTGAAGGTCGCGACGACCAAGGCGCAGCGCAAGCTGTTCTTCAACCTGCGCAGTGCCAAGCAGCGCCTGGGCTGGATGAACCGCGAGGAGGTGTCGGCCGTGGCCGAAGACCTCGGCGTCAGCGAGG
This sequence comes from Thioalkalivibrio sp. ALE10, assembly GCF_000381385.1. Classification (NCBI taxonomy): domain Bacteria; kingdom Pseudomonadati; phylum Pseudomonadota; class Gammaproteobacteria; order Chromatiales; family Ectothiorhodospiraceae; genus Thioalkalivibrio; species Thioalkalivibrio sp. ALE10. The sequence goes on along the minus strand of NZ_KB906453.1, from coordinate 111,056 downwards.
CGGAAGTCTGGGAGATGGAAAACCGCCTGGCCAGCCAGGACACCAGCTTCGACCCGCTGCCCGAAAGCGATGACGAGGAGCGCGCAGCCCTGGCGCCGGCGCAGCGCCTGAGCCTGGAGGACATGAGCGACGATCCCGCCCGGGTGGCCGAGGAGGCCGACTGGGAGGCGCATTATCGCTCGCGCCTGGGCGAGACCCTGGAAGGCCTGGACGAGCGGTCGCGCGACATCCTGATGCGCCGCTACATGGGCGAGCAGAAGGCCACGCTCCACGAGCTGGCGGCGGAACATGGCGTCTCGGCCGAACGCATCCGGCAGATCGAGAATGCCGCAATCCGCAAGATCCGCACGGCCTTCGCCGACTGATTCGCGGATTTGCGCCCTTTCGCAGGGGCCGTGATCGAAAAAGCCCCCGGCGATTGGCGTCGCCGGGGGCTTTTGCGTTCGCGGTCTTCCGGTAGCCCCTCAGCCGAAGAGGATCACCGAGAAAAAGCTGAACCAGGAGAAAATGATCAGCGCCGCCGTGAAGGTCAGCGGGAAATTCTCGAAGGTAAACCAGTTACGCATGACGGCACCTCAACATCCATTACGTTTTCGGGGGCAAGATTAAGCCGGTTCGGCGACGGGCGCAAGGGGGTCAGCCGTCGCGCGCGCCCGAACCGGCCTCCTCCGGACGCCGGGAGGCCCGGGACTGCCCGTCGTCCTCATGCCGCTCCTTCTCCGCCCTGCGCCCGCCGGACCCGCTGGCCGGAGGCTGCGTGGGAATCCTGGGGTCATCGTCGTCCATCAGGATACGGTGGGCCGGCCCCTCGAGGTCATCGTACTGTCCGGAGCGGATCGCCCACAGCAACAGCAGTCCGACCACCAGGGCGAACAGCATGGCCAGCGGAATGAGCAGGTACAGGATGTTCATGCCTCCAGTGTACGGAGGCAGCGGCGGGCGTCAAAACCCCGCGCGGGTACCGCTCAGGTCGAGTCACGCGGGCGCGGCGGCCGCAGGCGCAGGGCGTTGCCCACCACCAGCAGCGAACTGAGCGACATCCCCAGCGCGGCCAGCCACGGGGTCAGGATGCCGGAGGCGGCCACGGGCAGGGCCACGACGTTGTAGCCGATGGCCCAGATGATGTTCTGCCGAATCACGTGCCGTGTCGCCCCGGCCCGCTCGAACACGCCGGGCAGACGGTCGAGGCGATCCGACAGCAGGACCAGGTCCGCGCGGGTGCGCGCCAGGCTGCTGCCACCGCCCATCGCCAGGGATACGTCGGCCCCGGCCAGCACCGGAGCATCGTTGACCCCCTCGCCCGCCATCAGCACGCACTCGCCACGTGCCTGACGTTCGCGCACATGGGCCAGCTTGTCGTCCGGCGACAACCCCCCGTGGGCTTCCGCGATCCCGAGCCGCTCGGCGAAACTCGCCGCCGCCTCGGGCCGGTCACCGGTCAGCAGGACGACCCGCAGGCCGCGGTCCTGCAGGGCCCGGACCGTGTCCGCGGCCTCGGCGCGCGGGGTATCCGCCAGCCAGAAGGTCGCCACCACCCGGCCGTCCACCGCCAGCCACACCGGCGAGGCCAGCGGGTCGGGCGTGGTGTTCGGGCCGGTTGGCGGGGCGACGGGCATCAGCGACGCGCCGCCGACAGCGACCGGATGCCCGTCGATCGTGCCGGTCAGACCCTCGCCGGGGTGATTCTCGACCCCGACCGCGACCGGCTGCCCGCCCGCCTCGGCGACCAGCGCGCGTGCCAGCGGGTGTTCGGAATGCCGCTCCAGAGCCGCGGCCCAGGCCAGCGCGCGCCCGGGATCGAAAGCGGGGTCATGTATCTCGGTCGTCACCCGGCGGGGCCGGCCTTCTGTGAGCGTTCCCGTCTTGTCCAGGCACACGGTGGTGACACCGGGCAGGGCCTCCAGCGCGGAGCCCCGGGTCAGCAGAACGCCGTCGCGCGTCAGGGTCCCCGTGGTCGCGGTGAGCGCCACCGGCGTCGCCAGGGCGAGGGCGCACGGGCAGGTCGCGACCAGCATGGCGACCATCACCCACAGGGCGCGGCCCGGGTCGATCAGGAAATACCAGACAAGCCCGGCCAGCAGCGTGAGGACCAGCACCGCGGCGACGAACCACCCGGTACCGGCCTCGGCCATGCGCGCGACCCGGGGCTTTTCGGTCTGCGCCCGATCCAGCAGCCGCTGGATCGCCGCCAGGGTGGTCTCCGCTCCGACCCGGCGCACCTCCACCACCAGCGGGCTCTCGACGTTCACCGTGCCTCCGACCACATCGGTACCGGCACTGGCCGGGCGCGGCTCGGGTTCCCCGGTCAGCAGGGCCCGGTTCACCGTCGATCGCCCATCCACCACCACCCCATCCGCAGGCACCGATTCACCCGGCCGCACCTGCACCCGATCGCCGGGCTCGAGCTCGGCGACCGGCACCGACTCGGTTTCGCCATGGTCGGTGACCCGACGTGCGATCGCCGGTACCAGACGGTCCATGCGATCCACCGCTTCGCTCGCATGCTGGCGCGCCATCAGCTCGAGGTAACGCGAGGTCAGCAGGAAGAAGACGAACATCACCACCGACTCGAAATAGACATGCTCGCCGGTGCCGGAGAACACCGCCCACACGCTGGCCAGGTAGGTCGCGATGATCGCGATACTGACCGGGACGTCCATGCCCAGTTGTCGGTGGCGCAGGTCCCGCCACGCGCTCTGATAGAACGGAATCGCGGAGTACAGCACCACCGGTGTGGCGAAGATCGCGGCCACCAGGCGCATGAAATCGATGATCGATTCGTGCTGCGGATCTCCCTCCCCCAGCCACAGGGCCACGGCGAGCATCATCACCTGCATCATGCCGAGCGCGGCAACCCCCAGACGACGCAGGGCGAGCCCGCGTTCGCGCGCCAGAGCCTGTTCGCGCGTGCCGGGGTCGTAGGGATGGGCGCGATAACCGATGTCCCGGATCGCACGCAGGATATCGGACAGCGCCAGACGCTCGGGGTCCCAGACCACCCGGGCCCGATGCGTGGAGTAATTGACGCGAAATTCCTCGACGCCGTCCAGTGCCTGCACATGGCGCTCGTTCAGCCAGACGCAGGCCGCACAGGTGATGCCCTCGAGGATCAGCGACGCCTCGCGACGTTCACCGGAGGCGGCCTCGCGCGCCGTCACGAACTGGCGCTGAACCGCCGGGGCGTCAAACAGTTCGAGTTCGCGCAGCTCGTCGGGGACGATGCTGTCGCCCGATGCGGCCGGCGGCGCGGTGCGATGATGATAATATGACCCGAGGCCGCGCTCGATGATCGCGCCCGCAACGGCCTGGCAGCCGGGGCAGCAGGTGGGGCGCCAGGTGCCCTCGAACTCCACCGGGTAGTCGGCACCGGGGGGCACCTCGAGACCGCAGTGAAAACAGCGCCCCTCCGGCGCCGCCTCCGACGGGGCCGGTTCGTTCACCGCATGCTGGCTCACGACAGGGTCAGACGCATGGCCTCATCGGGACCCCAGCCGTCAGCCGGAGTGACCGTGAACGCGCGTGTTCGCCTGCTGTTCGACCTGCGCCCCGTCGCGTTCGACGAAGAAGCGCAGATCCCAGCGCCCGGCCTCGGGAAGTGCCACGTCGACCTCGTAGAATCCGTCACCGCGTTCGCGCATGGCGAAGGGCTGATCCTTGCGATGGTCGGCGAGCCAGAGGAAAGTACCCGTGACCTCTGCCCCTTCCAGAGGCCGGCCCTCGGCGTCGCGGACCTCGACCCGCAGGGTCTCGGTCTCCCCCTTGCGGGGCTCTCCCAGCCACCCCTGCCGGATCTCCCAGCCACGCGAGGCCTGTTCCTCCAGTTCGCTCATGCGATGTACCGCCAGCGCCTGGTCGCGGTCCTCGAAGCCGTCGACCAGCCCCGGGAACGCCGAGGTCACACGCTCCACGGGGGCGTCCGGCTCGGGCAGCAGGGTACCGATGAAACGGTCCGGCATGCCGTTGTGGGCGAGGGTAATCAGCACGGCCTGAACCGTCGCGATGATGGTAAAGAACCCGACGATCACCATCGGGGCCCAGTGCAAACGACCCACGTGGGCCTTGCCGGCGGCTGCCTCGGCCTCCTTCTGGCTGAACACGATCCCGAGCCCGTAAGGCACGATCACGTACAGCGCCAGATGGATGGCGAAGACATCGGCCCCCTGCCAGGTAAGGATGGAAGCCGGGATGAACACGAACAGCATGACCGCCACCACGACGGCAGCCGCATGATAGGCGCGCAGGCGCGTGAAGCGGTAGATCAGGAAGAACAGCAGCGCCAGGGCGGCACTGCCCAGGCCAAGGGTAATAACCAGGTTGCTCATGATGCCTTCAACGTCCACGGGGACGGGGTTGCGTCCGGTGTTTGCAAACCCCGGCGCATCCGTTTGCCGGGGTAGAGGTCCGCCCTCCGGTCAGCGTGCGTAGCTGAACTGGGAGCCGATCGTGTAGGGGTCGATCCGACCCTGACGATCCGTAATCACGAAGTCGAACGGGATCCGGGATCCGGAGGCATCCGCCGGGACATCGTAGCGCACTCGCGCCAGCACCGTCAGGCGTTCGCCCGGCTCCAGGCGGATGTCCGACACCTGCCCCAGATCCAGCGTGGCATCGTCCAGACCAGCGATTCCCAGTTCAAAGTCGAGCACTTCCTGACTCGTATTGTTCAGGCGGATCTCGTAGGAGTTCTGGATCTGGCCGTCCGACATCTGGACGTAGAGGGGCTGGCGGACCTGATTCACGTTGGCATCCATCGGCGGACGATCCAGGATGCTCGCCACCAGGGCCCCCAGGATGACCAGCATCACCGCCCCGTAACCCACGGTCTTCAGGCGGATCGGGTGCGTCTTGCCACCTTCCAGCTCGCGTTCCGAGGTGTAGCGGATCAGGCCGCGGGGCCAGCCCTGCTTGTCCATGATCGTGTCGCAGGCGTCCACGCACAGCGCGCAGTGGATGCACTGATACTGGAGACCGTCCCGGATGTCGATCCCGGTGGGACACACCTGCACGCAATAGCCGCAATCAATGCAGTCGCCGACGCCCGCCGCCTGGCGCTCCTCGCGCGTCTGAAGCCCCTTGACCGGTTTCGCCCGCCCTGCCGAACCTTCGCCGCGGTCCTCGTCGTAGGACACGATCATGGTGTCCTTGTCGAACATCACGCTCTGGAACCGCGCGTACGGGCAGATAAAGGTGCAGACCTGCTCGCGTGCCAGCCCCGCGGCCGTGTAGGTGGTGGCCGTGAGGATACCCGCTGTCACATAGGCCGCGAAGACGGCCTCGCCGACGAAGAACTGCTGCACGATGGTGGGCGCATCCCCCCAGTAGAGGACAAACCCCAGCCCGGTCGCGAACGCAACCAGCAGCCAGGAGGCATGCGTCGCGGCATATTTCAGGATCTTTTCGCCGTTCCATGGCTGCTTCGACAGCCGGATCCGCGCCGGCCGCTCGCCCTGGATCTTCCGCTCCAGGTACATGTACACGTCGGTCCACAGGGTCTGGAAACAGAAATAGCCGCAGAACACGCGACCGGCCAGGCCGGTCACAAAGAACAGAGTGACGGCCGCCAGCATCAGGAAACCGGCCAGCCAGAAAATATCCTGGGGATATACCACGAGATCGAACAGGAAGAACTGGCGACCCGGGATATCGAAGAGGATGGCCTGGTTGGGGCCGTACTCGCGCTCCCAGCGGATCCACGGAAGCAGGAAATAGACGCTGTAGGCGACGAGCAGGATACCGGTCTTGAGGTTGCGGAACCGCCCTTTAACCGAACGCGGATGGATCGGAATACGGGCTTCGTACATCGGCTGCTGTTCCGCCATCAATGCCTCCCGGGGAACGGCCCCGGATCGGGGACGCCGCAGGTCCGGTGCCCCATGGGATTTGAATCATTAACAGCTAATGCGGGTGCGAGGTCAAGAACCTCGCACCCATGCGGTCGGATATCGACGCGGCAGAGGCAGCGGGCTTACTGCCCGCCACCGAGGGAGTGCACGTAGGCCGTCAGGATCTTGATCTCTTCATCCGACAGCCGATCCGCGAAGGCCGGCATCTCGCGCTGGGCCCCGTTGCGGATGAAACGCGCGACCTGACGCTGACGCTCGCCATCGTCGGCGGCACCGTGGACGTCCACCAGACCCCAGATGTCATTGGTCAGGTTGGGCGCGCCCTGGGATTCGATCCCCTCGCCCCCGGTACCGTGGCACTGGAAGCAGCCGCCGTCATAGCCGGTGAAGACCCGCTCGCCCGCCTCGACCGCGGCCGGATCCATGTCGTAGCCGTTCATCGACAGGACGAAAGCGGAGACGTCATCCAGCTGCTCGTCCGAAAGCCTGCCCCGGTAACCGGGCATGTAACCCAGGCGCCCCTGAACCAGGGTTTCTTCGATCTGCTCGACCGTGCCGCCCCACTTCCAGTGGTCGTTCCGCAGGTTGGGATACTGGCCGATCACGCCGGCACCGCCCACCTGATGGCAGGCCGCGCACCAGGTCCCGAAGGAACCCTGGGCGTAGGCGTTCACGAAGCTCATGGCATCCGCGTCCTGCAGGATTTCGGCGTACTCCATGCCCGCCACCTGTTCCAGCATGTCGCGCTGGCGCACGGCGTACTCACCGGTCTGCATGTCCCGGTAGAACAGCGCACGGGTGTTCCAGTGCGTGGTGACCTCCTCGCCGTCCTGCTCGTAGGTCACCGAGGCCAGTCCCTTGGTGAAGTCGTCGCCGATCGGCCAGGCCGGGTAGAGGACCCAGTAGACCAGGGCGAACACCACCGTGGCGTAAAAGCCCCACAGCCACCAGCGCGGCAGCGGATTGTTGTATTCGGCGAGGTCCTGGTCCCAGACGTGACCGGTGGTTTCCACCTCACCCTGACCCGGTTTGCGATTGTCCTGTGTGCTCATTGCTCGTCACTCTCGGTTTTGTCACGCCGGGACGTCGTCGGCTCCCGATGTGAATCATCATCATCCAGAGGAATGTAGCGATACGTCTCGAATTTCCGTGCACGCCGGGGGCTGGCGAACAGGTAGATCACCACCCCGACGAACGTGCTCATGAACAGGATCAGGGCCAGGGTCTTGCTGTTGCCCATGTCCTGGATCCATTCCCACAAACTCAGCATGACGGAATCGAGCTCCCTGACGGCTTACCGGAACTCGGCAAAGTGGCCGTCATCGTATTCACTGAAATCGACCATGGTTCCCAGAACCTGCATGTAGGCAACAATGGCGTCCATTTCGGTAATGGTGGCGCTGTTGCCGTCAAAGTTCTCGGCCTGGGCCTGTTCGATCAGGTTTTCCTCCGCCCGGTTGATGTCGAACATGCGGGCGTGTTCTTCGCCGTACTTCTCGACGTTACGCTCGTACTCCTCTTCCGTAAGGGAGTAAGGAACGCCCACGCGCTTCAGGGCAATCATCCGGTCCTCGAGGTCGGACATGTCCAGAGGCGTCTCCGCCAGCCACGGGTAACCCGGCATGATGGATTCCGGCACCAGCGACTGCGGGTCGATCAGGTGCTGGACCTGCCACTCGTTGGAGTACTTTCCGCCCACCCGGGCAAGGTCCGGGCCGGTCCGCTTGGACCCCCACTGGAACGGATAGTCGTACTGCGACTCGGCCGCCAGCGAGTAATTGCCGTAACGCAGCATCTCGTCACGGAAGGGCCGCACCATCTGCGAATGGCAGGCGTAGCAGCCTTCCCGGATGTAGATGTCGCGCCCCCGCTGCTCCAGCGGGGTATAGGGCCGGACGCCATCCACCTCTTCGACGGTGTCGTCGATGTAGAACAGCGGGACGATCTCGACCAGGCCGCCGACACTGATGACGGCCAGGATCAGGACGATCAGGAGTCCGCTGTTAGTCTCTACGCTTTCGTGCTTCATGGTTCCTATTCTCCCTGATCAGGCCGTACGGGCTTCGGCTTCGATGGCTTCCTGACGGGCACGGGCTTCCGCCTTGATGCCCGAGCGGACCGTCATGAAGATGTTGAACGCCATGATCACCATGCCCAGGAGGAACAGACCGCCGCCGATGGCACGGACCACGTACGGCTGATGCAGGAACACCACGGACTCGGTGAAGGTGTAGGCCAGGTTCCCGTACTGGTCAAAGGCACGCAGCATCAGCCCCTGACCGATACCGGCCACCCACATCGCGGTGATGTACAGCACGATGCCCACCGTGGCGAGGAAGAAGTGCACGTACACCAGCTTCAGGCTGTAGAGGTTCACGTTCCACAGCCGCGGGATCAGGTGATAGAGCGAGCCGAAGCTGATCATCGCCACCCAGCCCAGGGCACCGGAGTGCACGTGGCCCACCGTCCAGTCGGTGTAGTGGGACAGGGCGTTCACGCTCTTCAGCGACATCATCGGACCTTCGAAGGTCGACATGCCGTAGAACGCCAGCGCGGTGATCAGGAACAGCATGATCGGGTCGGTACGCAGTTTGTCCCAGGCACCGGACAGGGTCATGATCCCGTTGATCATGCCGCCCCAGGACGGCAGCAGCAGCAGGATGGAGAAGGTCGCCGCCAGGGTGGAGACCCAGTCCGGCAGGGCCGTCCAGTGCAGATGGTGCGCACCCACCCACATGTACAGGAAGATCAGCGCCCAGAAGTGGATGATCGACAGCTTGTACGAGTAGATCGGACGGCCGGCCTGCTTCGGCACGAAGTAGTACATCATCCCGAGGAACGCGGCCGTCAGGAAGAAGCCCACCGCGTTATGGCCGTACCACCACTGACGCATCGCGTCCTGCACACCGGAGAACATCGGGTAGGACTGCGGATTGAACAGACCCACCGGCACTTCGATGTTGTTGAAGATGTGCAGCAGCGCGGTCGCGAGGATGAACGACATGAAGAACCAGTTCGCCACGTAGATGTGCGGCTGGTTCCGGCGCAGCAGCGTCATGGTGAAGACCAGGAAGTACACCACCCAGGTCACCAGGATGATCAGGTCGATCTGCCAGTTGAACTCGGCGTATTCGCGACCCTGCGTGATCCCGGCCATGTAGCTGATCACGCCCAGGATGAGCGCGAGGTTCCAGCCATAGAACGTGAAACTGGCCAGGGAGTCGTTCCACAGTCGCGCGTGACAGGTGCGCTGAACGACGTAATAGGACGTGGCGAACAGGGCGTTACCCCCGAAGCCGAAGATCACCGCCGTGGTGTGCACCGGGCGGAAGCGCCCGAAGGTGATCTGTGCGATGTCGAAGTTCAGGAACGGCCACGCGAGCTGCGAGGCAATCCAGACCCCGGCGGCCATGCCGAACACGCCCCAGAGGACGGCGGCAACCGCGAACTTCTTGACGATCGCGTAATTGTACTGCTCGGTTGAAGCGACTGACGCTGCGGGTGCGGCACCCGCGGTAGTGGCTGCTTGTGACATGACTTTTCCACCTTGCTGCGGGGAACACGAAGGTCCCGATGGATCGGGGGCTCAGAACTCTACCCCATTACCGGTCGACAAAAAAAACCAAGACCACCCCCTGCAGTCGGACATTCGTTCGAGAGCAGGGGAACTTTCTGGCCGCTGAAGGATACACCGGCGGATACCCCTGACGCGAGAGTGCACCGAGTGATTCCACTCGGTGTTGAGGCAAATCACGCACCCGCGATTTTTCGCGGGATTTTCGAGGGAGTGCGAGGGGCGGACGTCAGGAGACCGGCCGAATCGGGATGGTGCGCCCTTCCGGCGCGCGCGGCGGGGGCGCATCCGGCACCCAGGCGTGCCCGTACACGACCTCCCAGGTCGCCGGCAGGCGGCCTTCCACGCCGAATCGCTCGGCGTAGGCCTCGGCCACGGCCACCAGGCGCCGGGGGCCGGTAAGCCCGCGGCCACGCCCGGCCAGGGCGTTGCGCACCCCCACACCCCGCAGATCGCGCATCAGTCGGGTGAGATCGGGATAGGTCAGGGTCAGGGTTTCCTGATCCATCACCGGGTCGGCGAAGCCTGCGCGCACCAGGGCATCGCCGATGTCGTGCATGTCGATGAAGGCATTCACGTGGGCGGCCGCACCGCCGTCCACCGCGGCGAACGCCTCGCGCAGCTCGCTCAGGGTGGCCGGGCCGAAGGTGGTGAACATCCACAGGCCACCGGGCGCCAGGATCCGGCGGACCTCGGCAAACGCGCGATCCAGACTGCTGCACCACTGCAGTGCGGCGCTGGAGATCGCCAGATCCTGCGAGGCGTCGGCCAGCGGCAGGGCCTCCATGTCGGCACACAGCACCCGCGGGCGCCGCAGCCAGCGCCCGCGCCGGCGGGCCCGCTGCAGCATGGGCGGCGCGAAGTCGACCCCGGTCAGACGGGCGCTGCGATAACGGCGGGCCAGGTCGTCGAACGATTCGCCGATCCCGCAGCCCAGATCGATCACGCGTTCCGGCTGCATGCGGATCAGGTCCAGGCGTTCGAGCAGGCGCCCCTGAACCTCGCGCTGCACTGCCGCGTGCGTTTCGTAGTCGGCAGCGGCGCGGGCAAAGCCTTCACGCACCCGTGCCTTGTCGAGTTCGAAGCCGGAAGGGTCGATGTCGCTCATGCGGGGATCTCCGCCAGCGTTGCATGGATGAATTCGGCGACCGTATCGGGCGCCGCCAGCGGCAGGGCGTGCGGACCGGGCACCCGCCGAATGCGCGCCCCGGGCACCCGGGTCGCCAGATGCCGTTCCAGACCCGGCGGGATCAGGGCGTCGTCTTCGGCCAGCAGCGCGGCCAGCGGCAACCCGGCGCCCAGATCGCCACGCCGGTCCGCATCACGCAGCGCGGCGAGCCCCGCCACCAGGGCCTCGGGTCGCGCCGCCGCCGCTTCCAGCCCGCCGCGCAGGGAACGCGCGAGCGCGGCGGGCTCCTGCGCGCCCCGCGCGCACAGCGCAGCAAACTGGCGGCGCAGGCGTCCGGTGTCGCCGCCGAGCAGACGGGCAAAACCGTCCAGCTCGCGGGGATCCATTGCCTCCGGCCAGTCCGCCGCGCGCACGAAGCGCGGACTTCCCGCCACCAGGATGCGTCCCCGCGCATGCGCGCCCCGGACGGCCAGCGCGGGCAGTGCGCCCAGCGACCAGCCGGCCCACACGGGACTCTCGAGGTCGTCGGGCAACCCCGCCACCAGCTGCGCGGCGACGGCATCCGGATCGGCCAGCTCGTCACCGCCGCCGGCGGCGCCATGGCCGGGCAGGTCCGGGGCATGGATCCTCCCCGCGTACCCCCGCGCCCGCAGCGCACGGATCACGGGCTCCCAGACCGCGCCGGAGAAACCCCAGCCATGCAGCAGAACCAGCGCGGGGGCGCTCCCGTCGCTCACGAGCGCCCCCTGCCCCGGCCACGTCCCGTTGCGTATGATGGGCCCGCATTCGCCAACCGGAACCGCTCCACCATGCTCAGCGCCATTGCCATCGTCCTCGCCTATCTGCTCGGGTCCGTATCCAGCGCGATCCTGGTCAGCCATGCGCTGCGGCTGCCCGATCCGCGCACCAGCGGCTCGCGCAACCCCGGCGCCACCAACGTGCTGCGCACCGGCGGCCGCACGGCGGCCCTGATCACCCTGCTGGGCGACGTGGCCAAGGGCTGGCTGCCGGTCTTCATCGTCCTGCAGTGGACGGACCTGCCGGGCTGGGCCGCGGGCGCCGTGGGCCTGGCGGCCTTCCTCGGCCACGTCCTGCCAGTGTACTACCGCTTTCAGGGCGGCAAGGGTGTCGCCACCGCGCTGGGGGTCCTGCTGGCGCTGAACCCGCTGGTCGCCCTGCTGAGCGCGCTGACCTGGCTGGCGGTCGCGGCGATCTGGCGCTATTCCTCGCTGGCGGCGCTGGTGGCCGCCGGCGCGGCGCCGCTGTACCTGGCCTTCGCCCCGGGCGAGCCGGATTTCTGGATCGTCACGCTGGTCGCGGTGATGGCCCTGATCCTGTTCATCCGCCATGACGAAAACATCCGGCGGCTGATGCGCGGCGAGGAATCCCGCATCGGCGAGAAGAAAAAGCCCGCCTCCGGGGAAGACGACACCGGAGGCGACGGCACCGCGTAGGGCGGCTGCGGCACGGCTTCAGCCGGTCAGCTCCGCCAGCGGCCAGCGCGCCCGGGCATGGATGACCGGGGTGCCGGCGTCGTCCACCGCCTCGGCGGCGCGCCCGGTCTGCAGCCGGCGCAGGCCGGCCAGCGCGATCATCGCTCCGTTGTCGGTGCAGAATTCCGCCCGCGGAAAATGCACCGGCACGCCGCTCTCGCGCGCCATGCGCTCCAGACCCGCGCGCAGGGTCGCGTTCGCGGCCACCCCGCCGGCCACCACCAGCGCCGGCGCACGGCTCTGCTTCAGCGCACGCCGGGTCTTCTCCACCAGGGTCTCGCTGACCGCCTCCTCGAACGCCCGCGCGACATCCGCCGGGGCGTGTCCGCCCTTGCGCACGGCCGTCAGCACCGCGGTCTTCAGCCCGGAGAAGCTCATGTCCAGACCGGGCCGGTCGAGCATCGGCCGCGGCAGGCGCAGCGCATCCGCCTGTCCGTCGGCCGCCAGCCGCGCCAGCGCCGGCCCGCCCGGATAGCCCAGCCCCAGGAGCTTCGCGGTCTTGTCGAAGGCCTCGCCGGCGGCATCGTCGATGCTCTCGCCCAGCAGCTCGTAATCGCCGAGCGCACGGGCATGGATCAGCTGGGTGTGCCCGCCGGACACCAGCAGCACCAGAAACGGGAATTCGAACTCGCCCTCCAGCATCGGCGCCAGCAGATGTCCCTCGAGGTGATGCACCGGCAGGGCCGGCACACCCCAGCCCCAGGCGAGCGAACGCGCCACGGCGGCGCCGGTGAGCAGCGCCCCCAGCAGCCCCGGACCGCCGGTGTAGGCGATGGCATCCAGCTCTTCCCCGCGCATGCCGGCCTCGTCCAGCACTGCGCGCACCAGCGGCAGCAGGCGCCGCACGTGGTCACGCGAGGCCAGCTCGGGCACCACGCCGCCGTAGACCGCGTGCAGATCGGTCTGGCTGTAGAGCCGGTGCGCGAGCAGACCCTCGCGGTCGCTGATCAGCGCCACGCCGGTCTCGTCGCAGGAGGTTTCGATGCCGAGTACGTTCATCCGGGAATCATGCCCCGCGGCGCCCCGGCGGGAAAGTGCCCGCACCGGCCCCGTGTCTCCGTCACAGCCGCCCCCGGCGGTCGGGAAGGCCGGCCCGCGGCAGCGACGGGCAGTCGCGGGTCAGGGCCATCACCTGAAATCGCTCGCCCATCTCTCCCGGCAGCGTCAGCATGCGCACCGCCTGCGCCGCACGCAGGGTGGTCTCGGCGTCACTGGCGTCGCCTACCCGCGCATCGAAGCGCGCGGGCAATCCGGCCGCCAGCAGGAACTCGCCCTGCGCGGCGTACACCGCGACCTCCAGCCCGGCGGCATCCGCCGCCTCGGCCACGGCGGTAAAATCCACGCTGGCGGTCAGATCCATCAGCCCCGGCTGCGCCAGTGGATCCAGCACCATCTGCTGACGGTGGTAGCCCACCAGCGTCCCCTGATGCCGCTCCGGGGCGTAGAAGGCGTCGCGCGGGAAGCCGTAGTCGACGATCACCACCGCGCCGCGCTCCAGATGCTCCGCCGCGGCCGCGACCCAGGCGTTCTGGGCCGGACGCCACTCCGAGGTGTAACCCTCGGGCCACGGCCCGCAGCGCGCGTGCAGCTCGTACACTGCGCTGCGCAGCGGCTCCGGGGCCAGGCGTTCGGCCAGCACCAGACCGCCCTCGTCCGCGGACACGCCCATCTGCCCCACCGCCCCGTCGCGCCAGCGGAACAGCTCCACCGGCAGGGCATCCAGCACCTCGTTGGCCAGCACCACGCCGCGCCAGGCCTCCCGCGGCAGGGCATCCAGCCAGGTCACCCGCGCGAAGTCTTCCGCCGGCAGCACGCCCTGCAGATACTCGCGCTGACGCTCGCGCAGGTCCGGACTGACCTCCAGGATCCAGTACCCCGCCCACGGCACGCCCGCCTCGCGCAGGGTGTCCAGCACGTCGCCCGCCAGCCTCCCGGTGCCTCCGCCGAATTCCAGGATCACGCCCTCGCCGCCGAGGTCCTGCTGCAGCACCGGCGCCAGCCATGCCGCCAGGGTCTCGCCGAACAACGGCGAGATCTCCGGCGCGGTCACGAAATCCCCGCCCGCGCCCAGCTTGTGCGCCCCGTTGACGTAATATCCCAGACCCGGTGCGTAAAGCGCCCGGTCCATGTATTCGACGAAGGGCAGGAACCCTCCGGCCTCGCGGATGCTCTGTTGCAGGGAGTCCACCAGCCGCGCGGAAAGGTCCGCGGCCGGGTCCCCGGGGCCTGTGCTAGATTCTGCCGGCGGCATTGGTCATTCGTTCCATGCAGGGAGTTGGCAGTGGCAGAGAGTGCCCCAGGCAAGGATTCACCGAAACCCCCGGAGGACGCCGGCGAACGCCGCGTGGTCCTGATCACCGGCGGCGCGCGGCGCATCGGCGCGGCCATCGCGCGCGAACTGCACGCCGCCGGACTGGACGTCATCGTGCACTGTCGGCGCTCGCGCGCCGAAGCCGAAGCGCTGACCGACGAACTGAACGCCCGGCGTCCCGACAGTGCCCGGCCGCTGCAGGCCGACCTGCTCGACCCGCAGGCCCCGGAGGCCCTGGCCCGGGAAGCGCATGTCTGGCGCGGCCGGCTGGACTTCCTGGTCAACAACGCCTCCACCTTCTACCCCACGCCAGTGGGCGAGATCACCATGGCGCAATGGGACGATCTGATGGGCTCCAACGTGCGCGCCCCGCTGTTCCTGACCCAGGCCTGCACCCCCGCCCTGCGGGCGAGTGGCGGTGCGGTGGTGAACATCGTCGACATCCACGCCCTGCGACCGCTGAGCGGCTACCCGGTGTATTCCGCGGCCAAGGCCGGGCTGCATGCCCTGACCCAGTCGCTGGCACGCGAGCTGGGCCCGGAGGTGCGCGTCAACGGCGTGGCACCGGGGGCGATCCTCAGTCCCGAGGACCCGGCCAACGTCGCCCCCCACGAGGCAATGGTGGAGCGCACGGCCCTCAAGCGGCCCGGCGACCCGGCGGATATCGCCCGCACCGTGCGCTTCCTGCTGCTGGAGTCCCCCTACATCACCGGCCAGGTGATCCCGGTGGATGGCGGCCGGTCGGCCTCGCAATGACACCGGAACGCGTTAGACTGGAAGAACCGAAACCCGGAGACCGCAGGCATGCTTGACCCGAAACATTTCGATGACCTCGCCCGACGCATCACCGAAAGCCTGCCGGAATCGGTGCGCAGCGTGCAGGAAGACGTCCACCGCCAGGTGCGCAGCTCGCTGCAGGCCGGTCTGGAGCGCATGGACGTGGTGACCCGCGAGGACTTCGACGTCCAGGTCGCCCTGCTGGAGCGCACCCGCGAGCGCCTCGCCGAACTGGAGGCCCGGGTGGAAGCGCTCGAGCAGGCCGCCCGGCCGCAGGACACCGATTCCGACAACTGACCGCCGCATGTGGCGCCGCCCGCGGCCGCGCCATCACCAACCAGTTGCCGCCGGGCCCGGAACGCCCGGCCCGAACAGGGAGAGGCAGGGATGCCCATCGCCATTGTCACCGCGCGCGCGACCGACGGGATCCGCGCACCGGCCGTCACCATCGAGACCCACCTGGCCAACGGCCTGCCGGCGTTCCAGATCGTCGGCCTGCCCGAGGCCGCGGTGCGCGAAAGCCGCGACCGCGTGCGCGCGGCCATTCAGACCGCAGGCTTCGAATTTCCGCGTCGGCGCATCACCGTCAACCTGGCGCCCGCCGACCTGCCCAAGGAGGGCGGGCGCTTCGATCTGGGGATTGCACTGGGGATCCTGGCGGCCAGTGAACAGGTCCCGCAGAGCGCCCTGGATACCCGCGAATTCCTCGGCGAACTGAGCCTCGACGGGCACATCCGTCCGGTGGGCGGCGCCCTGCCGGCCGGACTGGCCGCCGGCGAGGCACGGCACCAACTGGTCCTGAGCCCCGATGACGGTCGCGAGGCCGCCCTGACCGGACGTGCCGACATCGTAACCGCGCGCCACCTGGGCGAGGTCTGCACGGCCCTCAACGGTGGCCCCGCCCTGCCCGCCGCCGAACCTCCGGCAGCGTGTCCGCCGGCCTACCCCGATCTGGCCGACGTACGCGGCCAGCATCGCGCACGCCGCGCGCTGGAGATCGCCGCCGCCGGCGGGCATCACCTGCTGATGGTCGGACCGCCGGGCAGCGGCAAGTCCATGCTGGCCGCCCGCATGCCCGGGCTCCTGCCGCCCATGGATGACGCCGAAGCCCTGGAAACCGCCGCGATCCACAGCCTGCGCGGTACCCGGCACCTGCACGAGGACTGGCGCAGCCGCCCGTTCCGCCAGCCGCACCACACGGCCTCGGGCGTGGCCCTGGTGGGGGGCGGCGGGACACCCCGCCCGGGAGAGATCTCGCTGGCCCACAATGGAGTGCTGTTCCTGGACGAGCTGACCGAGTTCGACCGGCGGGTGCTGGACGTGCTGCGCGAGCCCCTGGAGACCGGCGTCATCCACATCTCCCGCGCCGCCCACCAGGCCGAATTCCCGGCGCATTTCCAGCTGGTCGGCGCCATGAATCCCTGCCCGCAGGGCTTCGACTGTGACCTGGGGAACGCGTGCCAGTGCACCCCGGAGCAGCGCGGGCGCCATCGCAAGCGGCTGTCGGCGCCCCTGCTGGACCGGATCGACCTCGCAATCGACGTACCGCGCATCCCGCCGGCGGAACTCGGCCGCGACACCCCCGATCCGGACGCCGAGGACAGCACCACGGTCGCCCGCCGCGTGGCCGCGGCGCGCCGGCTCCAGCTGGAACGCCAGGGCT
Source organism: Thioalkalivibrio sp. ALE10 (assembly GCF_000381385.1). Classification (NCBI taxonomy): domain Bacteria; kingdom Pseudomonadati; phylum Pseudomonadota; class Gammaproteobacteria; order Chromatiales; family Ectothiorhodospiraceae; genus Thioalkalivibrio; species Thioalkalivibrio sp. ALE10. The sequence goes on along the minus strand of NZ_KB906453.1, from coordinate 94,266 downwards.
GTCTGAACCGGATGCTGGAAGGCCGCGCCCTGCAGCAGCACGCCCGCCTGCCCGAGGAAGAACGGGCGCTGCTGGATGCCGCCGCGGAACGTTTTCGCCTGTCGGCCCGGGCCTACCACCGGATCCTGCGCGTGGCCCGCAGCCTCGCCGACCTGGCCGGGGCACCGACGATCGGCCGCGCCCAGCTGACCGAGGCCCTCAGCTTCCGCGCCCTGGACCACTGGCGCGTGGAGTAGACACGAAAAAGCCCCGCCACGACGCGTTCGTGGCGGGGCTTTTCGCAGCCCGGCCTCAGGACTCGTCGAACGTAGCGATATAGGCAGACAGATCGGCGATATCCTGATCCGACAGATTGCGCGCGTTCGGCGCCATCAGGTGGGTGTCATCCCCCACGGTCTCGCCGGCGCGGTACGCCACCAGACGACCGGCAATGAACTCCGCCGTATTCCCGGCGATGGCCGGGAAGATGCCCACGCCCTGGCCCCGGGCGCCGTGGCAGGCGACGCACGTGCCGTACAGCTGGTTTTCCGCGCGCGTGGCGTCACCCGCAGCCAGATCGATGCCGTTGACGGTTTCACCATTGCCATTCGTGGCGGCTTCCTCCGCAGCGGCCTCCTCCTCGGCGGCGGCCTCTTCTTCCTCGCTCGCGGCTTCCTCACCGTTGCCGTTCTCCGCGGCACCGTTGTCCGGCGACCAGCCGTGATCCACGTCCGCCTGATCCAGCATGTAGGCGACCGCCTGGCGAACCTCGTCGTCGCTCAGGCTCGGGTCCCCGCCCTTCGCCGGCATCGCATTGAAGCCGTTGATGGAGTGATCAAAGAGGGTATCCATGCCCTTGTCACTGAAGCGCGAGGACCATTCGTCGGTGTCGTCCACGATGGGCGCACCCGAAGCCCCCGTGTCGTGACACGCCGCGCAGACATTCTGGTAAATATCCCCCGGACTCAGATCGGCCGCTTCCTCGTCCGCCACGTCCACCGGACCGGCCTCGACCCGTCCCGCCGGAGTCAGGCGTTCCGTCAGCTGTTCCTCGGTAATGGTGGTGCGTTCCGCCGTGCCCATCTGGCCGAGCCAGTTCACCAGCTGGGCCACCAGGAAAATGACCGCGCCCGCCAGCGCGATTGCCGAGACGAACAGCAGCACCTTGTTCCCGGCATCCATCTTGATCGGTTGATTCGCCACTTCTCTCCCTCCGAGATCCGGCCGAATGCGGCCTTGATTTTGGTTTCCCCTGGAATCCGGGCGCGGCCCTGAAAGCTGCGGCGCACGGGCGCGCACGAGGGGCGAGAGTATAGGGCATCCGGCGCAACCAGACCACAAACCAAGTACAGCACTCAAAAATCACTGGACGAAAAAAGCCGCGCCGCGTACCATTTCGCTTCGTAGCGCCCGTAGCTCAGCTGGATAGAGCGCCACCCTCCGGAGGTGGAAGTCAGAGGTTCGAATCCTCTCGGGCGCGCCATTTCCCGCAAGACCCAGGCCCTGCCATCCGATTCGGGTGGGGGCATTGGTGAACCTCCCACGACGGCCGATGACGACATTGAAGACGGGGCAGGCAGGATGCACGGCTCCGAGCTTTTGTGCCGGAACCGGTGCTCGGCGAGCGTACGGAGCACGCAGACGGAAGGCCATCCGGCTGGCCTGACGGCCGGCCGTCAGGCGAAGAGATCTTCCGGACGTTTTGCCGTCAGAATCCGCTCGGACCAGCGCAGCAACGTCTCCGAATCCGCCTGTTCGATTCGGGCACGATGCGTTTCGGCCGCCTCGGCGCCGAAACGCATCTCCACCAGGCGCAGCAGCACGGCTTCCCCGCCTTCCTTGCGGCCCTCTTCACGACCCTCTTCACGGCCCAGTTCGCGTCCTTCCCTTCGCCCCTCCTCGATCCCCTGCTGCTTCCAGTCCCGAGTCCATTCCTCCACACGTTCCGCAAGCATGCTGCGTACCTCCTGCAAGTCCGCTACCTGTTCCAAGTCTACACCCGGCACGCGCGCCGGCAGCAACACGCGCTTGATCCACACCGTAAAACTCCGCCGCAGTCCCGTCTGTTCCGGACGGCGCAACCACGCCACCAGCCTCTCCAGGACCCGTTCCATGTCCTCCGGACGACGGCTGTTCTCCAGCGCAAACAGCGCCGCCGCAAGATTGCGCACCTCCGGCAGCCCGTCGTCCCGAAAACGGCTTTCGTCCAGCAGCAGATAACGCAACTGCGGGCGATAGCGTTCCAGACCGCCCGGAACCGTCTCGATCAGCTCTGCAACCTCCTCCGGCGCCTGCCAGCGGCGCGAACCGCTGTAGAGCACCACCGGCAACACCGGCGGCAATCGACCGGAAGTCGTCAATTGAGCGCCCTTGCGCAGATCCTCGTACAGCAGCCCCAGATAGGTCATCAGCCGCAGCGCCATGAACCGCTCCGGCGAGGACTGGAACTCCAGCAGCAGATACACATACAGCCACTGCCCGTCCCCCGCCCAACGCACGCGCCAGACCATGTCGTCCTCGCGCTCGCGCAGGTCCTCGCTGACGTAGCCGTCACTCACCCGGCTCAGCGTGGAAAAATCCAGCCGCTCCACCCATGGCTCGCGGACATACCCGCGAATGAGATCCGCCACCATCTCCGGGTGACTGAACAGCAGCTTGTACCCGTAATCGTGCCCACGGGCCCGGCCCGCAGCGTCCTTGTCCTGCCCCATCCCTGGGTCCTCCCTGATTGTGCGTGGCTCACAACTCTATCCCCGCTCGCGACACCGAACCAGAATCGCCGCCGAGATCACCGGCGGCGCCCGGGGCCCGCGCACCCCCCGCGCCAAACTGGCGCCCCGCATTCGAGCACTGGCAGCGGACGTTCCTGTGCATGCGCTGCGGGGACGTTCCGAAACGGGCAGGCATTGACGGAACGACTCCACTGGCTCATGCACGCGGAATCGTGGCAGGCTCCCATGGCGCTGCCGTCCCCCGGTTTCTCAACGGGTCTTCCCGTTGCGGTCTCGGCGCACGAGGCCTTGAAAATAAGGCCGGTCGTGCAGTACATTGGCCACCCTTTCCGCCACGGTCGGTAGCGCATGATGTCCGGCAACCGGCACCACCCGCGATGCAGTCCCGCGACCCGCTGCCCGGGCGCACACGGGTGTACCGCGTTCGGGGGCGCATGAGGCGTTCGGGCGCGATCCGGTGGCTGCGGGCCGCCTGGCTGCTGGTGCTGCTGAGCCTGGCGGCCCCCGGGAGCCCGGCGCTCGCCGGGGCGCCCGAGTTCGAGGAGGTCTTCGATCAGCACGGGGTGGTGATGCTGTGGATCGAGCCGGAGTCCGGCGAGATCGTCGATGCCAACCCCGCCGCGGCGTCCTTCTACGGCTACTCGCGGGAAGAACTGCGTGGCATGCCGATCCAGCAGATCAACACCTTCACCCCGGAGCAGGTCGCCGAGGAACGCGAGCTGGCTGCACTCGAGGGGCGCAACTATTTCATCTTCCGCCACCGCCTGGCCGATGGCGAGATCCGCACCGTTGAAGTGCATTCTCACCCGTTCCCCTTCGGCGACCGTACCCTGCTGCTGTCGGTGATTCAGGACATCACCCCCGGCCGCAACCTCCAGCAGGGCCTCTGGCATTATCAGGAACGCCTGGAGGAAATGGTCGAGCTGCAGTCCACCGAGATCGTCGCCCGGGAGCGCCAGCTGCGGTACTGGCTGATCGGCGGCCTGGTGGTACTGTCCGTGCTGGTCGTCGCCCTGGCGCTGAACATCCGCCGGCGCCGCCGTATCGAAGAGCGCCTGCGGACCTTCAGCGAGGACTTTCACACCTTCCTCGACCAGACCACCGATTTCATCTATTTCAAGGACGCGCAAAGCCGCATCCGCTTCTGCAGCCAGCCTCTGGCACGCATTACCGAGCACGATGACTGGCGCGAGATGGTGGGCAAGCATGATCGCGAGATCTTCCCCGCGGATACCGCGCGGATCTACGAGGAGGAAGAGAAAGCCATCTTTGCCGAGGGCCGGCCGATACTCAATCGGGTCGACCCGTTCTACGATGCCGATGGCCGCCCGGGTTACGTGCAGACCCACAATTGGCCGCTGTTCGACCCCCAGGGGCGAGTGCGCGGCGTGTTCGGCATCAGCCGCGACATCACCGAACACAAGCTCATCGAACAGATCCTCTCCACGCTCAACGGTGAACTGGCCCGGCTGGGCGGCGAGGAGTTCTTCCAGCGTGCCTGCCGCCTGCTGTGCGAATCGTTGGGGACCGAGATTGCCTTCGTTGGCCGCCTGGAGGAGGGGCAGCATCGGGTTGAGGCGTTTGCCGGCTGGGCCGACGGTCAGCCTCTGACACCCTTCCGCTACGATCTGGCGGGCCCCCCCTGTGCCAACGTGACGAAAGACGGTACCGCCTGTTACCCGGAGAACATCCGGAGCCTGTTCCCGCAGGACCACCTGCTCGAGGAGATGGACATCGAGGCCTATGTCGGCCACAACCTGATGGATCGGCAGGGCCGGGCGCTGGGGATCCTGGTGACCCTGAGTCGCCACCCGCTGAAAGAGCGCCTGCACGAACTGGCCCCCGCGATGCTCGGGCTGTTCGTCGACCGCGTCGCCTCCGAGATGCAGCGCAGCGAGGCCGAAGACCGGCTGATGCAGGCCGCCAGCGTCTTCCATCATGCCAACGAGGGGATCCTGATCACGGATCCGCAGGGCCGCATCCTCGACGTGAATGCCGCCTTCTCGCGCATCACCGGCTACCGGCGCGAGGAGGTGCTGGGCCGTAATCCGAGCATGCTGCAGTCCGGCAAGCACGACGAGGCCTTCTACGCGGACCTGTGGCAGACCCTCGAGGCCGAGGGAAGCTGGTCGGGCGAGGTATGGAACCGCCGCAAGGACGGCGAACTGTACGCCGAGATGCTGACCATCAGCGCGGTCCGCGATGGCGAGGGTGCGGTGCAGCGCTATGTGGGGCTGTTCTCGGACATCACCCCGCTGAAGGAGCAGCAGCGACAGCTTGAATACATGGCCCATTTCGACGCGCTCACCGAGCTGCCCAACCGGGTGCTGCTGGCGGATCGTCTGCATCAGGCCATGGCCGAGGAGGCGCGGCGTGGACAACAACTGGCGCTGGTCTACCTCGACCTGGACCGCTTCAAGGAGATCAACGACGGTCACGGCCACGAGGTGGGCGATCACATGCTGGTGGCACTGGCGGAGCGTCTGAAGGGATGCCTGCGCGAAGGCGATACGCTGGCGCGGCTGGGCGGCGACGAGTTCGTCGCGGTGCTGCTGGACCTGCCGGACATTGAATCCGCCCAGCCGCTGCTGCAGCGCCTGCGCGAGACCGCATCCCGCCCGGTGCACGACGGCAGGCACCACCTGCAGGTCACCGGCAGCCTCGGGGTCAGCCTGTATCCCCAGGCCGAACCCGTGGACGCCGACCAGCTGCTGCGCCAGGCGGACCAGGCGATGTACCAGGCCAAGCTGGCCGGCGGGGACCGCTACCACCTGTTCGATGTGGCATCCGACCGCAACCTGCGCGATCAGCACGAGGCCCTGGAGGCCATCCGTCAGGGCCTGGCGAACGACGAGTTCGTGCTCTTCTACCAGCCCAAGGTGTCGATGCGCAGCGGCGAACTGGTGGGGGCCGAAGCCCTGATCCGGTGGCAGCATCCGCAGCACGGCCTGCGGCCCCCGGGCGCATTCCTGCCGCAGCTGGAAGGCCATCCGCTGATGGTGGAGCTGGGCAACCGGGTGATCGAGATGGGGCTCGCGCAGATCGAACAGTGGCGCGAACAGGGCCGCCCGCTGACGGTCAGCGTCAACGTGGATGCGCTGCAGCTGAGCGACCCCGGTTTCATTGCCGGGCTGCGCGCCGCCCTCGCCCGCCATCCCGGGGTACTGCCCGGGGACCTGGAACTGGAAGTGGTCGAGACCAGCGCCCTGCACGACATCACCCACGTGTCGTCCCTGATCGAGGAGTGCCGGGAGCTGGGCGTACGTTTCTCGCTGGACGATTTCGGTACCGGCTATTCCTCGCTGTCCTATCTCAAGCGCCTGCCGGTCGAGACCCTCAAGATCGACCAGTCCTTCGTGCGCGACATGCTGTACGACCCGGACGATCTGTCCATCCTGCACGGGATCATCGGCCTGGCCGGGAGCTTCCAGCGCGAGGTGCTCGCCGAGGGAGTGGAGACCGAACTGCACGGCGAGATGCTGCTGCAGCTGGGCTGCGAGATGGCCCAGGGCTATGCCATCGCCCGCCCCATGCCCGCCGACCAGCTGCTGTCGTGGCAGGCGCAGTGGCAGCCGCACGCCAGCTGGACGCAGGCCACGCCGGTCGCGAACGAGCTGCGCCCGATGCTGTTCGGCATCGTCGCCCACCGCGCCTGGGTCAACTCGCTGCAGGAGTTGCTGCAGGACCGGACGGAATGGCCGCCCGAGCCGGATCCGCGACGGTGTCCGTTCGGTCGCTGGCTGCATGCCCATGACCCCGACGGCGACCGAATGCCGTCGATCCACGCCCTGCACGATCAGGTCCATCAGCTGGGCGATGAACTGGTCCGGCTCAAACACGAGAGCCACGCCGCACGGGCCCTCGCCCGGTTTGGCGAGATGGAGGCGCTGAGCCACCAGATGACCGGCGCGATCCGTGGCCTGATCGGCGCGCATGCGCCCCGGCCGGAAGAATGAAGCGGACATGCACATGGATCGACGCAGCTTTCTGGTCGCCGCTGGCGCCACCCTCCCCGCCCTGCTGGGGGCCTGTGGCCGGCCGGAGCCGCCACTGGAGATTGCCGGCCACGTATGGCCCGGCTACGAGCCGATGTTCCTGGCCCGGGCCATGGGCTGGCTGGACCCCGAGCGGGTCCGGCTGCGCGAGACCGCTTCCGCCAGCGAATCCATGCGCCGGCTGGCCACCGGAGAGGTCCATGGTGCGGCGCTGACCCTGGACGAGGTGCTGCGGGTGCGCGCCGGGGGTACGGATCTTCGCATCGTGCTGGTCTTCAACATCTCCGCGGGTGCCGACATGGTGCTGGCGCGCCCCGCGATCGAAAGCCTGGAAGATCTGGCCGGGCGCCGGGTCGGCGTGGAAGACTCGGCCCCGGGGGCCCTGATGCTCCACCACACCCTGGACGCGGCAGGCCTCGCCCGCGACGATGTGGAAACGGTGTCGCTGACCATCGACGCGCAGGAGGCCGCCTGGGAGCAGGATGAGGTGGATGCCGTGGTGACCTATCAGCCCGTCGCCGAGCGCCTGCTGGACGACGGCGCGCACGTCCTGTTCGACAGCCGGGCGATGCCGGACACGATCTTCGATGTCCTCGCGATCGAGGCCGGCCACCTGGAACGGCTCGAACGCTCGACCCGCCACCTGATCGCGGCGCATTTCCGTGCCCTGCATCACCTGCGCGCCAACCCGGTGGACGCGGGCTACCGCATGGCGGAACGCCTGGGGGTCCCCGGCCACCGCGCCATGGAAACCTTCCGCGGACTGGTGCTGCCGGATCCGGCCAGCAATCGCCGTCTGCTGGCCGGTGCCGATTCCCGGGTCCTGCAGGCGGCACGGGAGATCGCCGGCCTGATGGGAGATGCGGACGCGCCGCTGGACCGCGACTTCGGGGATGAACTGGTACGCCCCGATCTGCTGCCGCGCGAGGAGCCCCGATGAGATACGCGATCGGGATCGCAGCCCCCCTGCTGGTCGCCCTGCTGATGCTTGCAGCGACGCCGGCGGTGGCCGAACGCAGCGTGACCGTGGGGATCCTGGCCTTCGAACCGGAGGATATGGCCCGCGAGCGCTGGGAGCCACTGATCGAACACCTGGACGCGCAACTGAAAGACGTGACCGTGGACGCGGTGATCGCCGATTACTCGGCCCTGGAGGAGAATCTGCGCAACAACCGGCTGGATTTCCTGCTGACCAACCCCAGCCACTACATTCGCATCCGCAGCGACAGCCATCTTTCGGGTGCTCTGGCGACCCTGGTCCCGCTGCACGAAGGGACACCGGTACGCGGCTTTGGCGGGGTCGCCTTCACCCGTGCCGAGAACGATCATATCCGCGACTGGGACGACGTCCCCGGGCAGCGGATCGCAGCCGTCCTCCAGGACTCGCTGGGCGGCTACCAGGCCCAGGCCCGGGAACTGCGCGAACTCGGCGCGACACCGCGTGATGAGGACATCGAGTTCACCGGCATGCCGCATGACCGGGTGGTGGAGCGGGTCCTGGACGGCGAGGCGGACGTTGGATTCGTGCGGATCGGGATCCTGGAACACCTGCTGGAGACCGGCCAGATCGAGCCTGAAGAACTCCGTGTCATCGGACGGCAGGACATGGTGGATTTCCCGCTGGTCCTGTCCACGCGCGTCTATCCGGAGTGGCCGTTCGTGGCCCTCGAGCAGGTCCCGCGCGATCTCAGCCACCGCATGCTGATCGCCCTGCTGGAGCTGGACGGCCACCCGGGACCCGCGCAGGCCGCAGGCATCGACGGTTTCACCGTCCCCATGGACTACGAGCCGGTGGAAGAGCTGGCGCGCGAACTCCGGCTGCCGCCGTACGACGCGACCCCGGAGCTCACGGTGCAGGAATTCCTGGAAACCTACGGCCGCCAGGTGACCCTGGTACTGGTGGTCGCCAGTCTGATGCTCGTGTTGATCCTCGGCCTGGTGCTGGTGAACCGTCGCCTGACCACAGTGCGCCGGGAACTGGAAGACAAGGCGGCGGCGCTGGAGCGCAGCGAGACCCACGCGCGCGCACTGATGCGGGCCCTGCCGGACAGCCTGTTCCGGATGGACCGCGACGGCACCTTCATCGAATGCGAGGCCGTCTCGGAAGAGATGCTGCTGATGCCACCCGAGGAGTTTCTCGGGCGGCGCCTGGACGAACTGTTCCCGCCCGCCTATGCCGAACCGGGCACCCGGGCGATCCGCGAGGCGCTGAACAGCGGCGAGGTCCGCGACTTCGAATACGACACGACCGCACTGGGCATGCCCGGCCCTTTCGAGGCCCGGGTGGTCCCGCTGAACGACCGCGAAGTGCTGATGATCGTGCGCGACGTCAGCCAGCGTTTCGCGATGGAGGCTGCGCGCAGCGAGGAACGCCGCTTCCGCGAGAACCTGCTGGCCAGCCTCGGCGTAGGCGTGTTTGGCATCGACCGGGAGGGCCGTTTCACGTTCATCAACCCCACCGGATGCCGCCTGCTGGGGTTCGCCGATCAGAACGAGGCCCTGGGACGGGATTCCCACCAGACGGCGCATCACAGCCACCCGGACGGCTCCCATTATCCTGCGGAAGAATGCCCGATCCACGGAGTCCTGGTCAGCGGCGAGATGGTGGAAGGCTGGGAGGACCATTTCTGGCGTCAGGACGGCGAAGCCTTCCCGGTACTGGTCTACGCCTCGCCCATGCGGGACGACGCCGGTGAGTTGAGCGGCGTGGTGGTGTCGTTCCAGGACATTTCGATACGCAAGGCGATGGAGCGGGCCCTGGCCGACAGCGAGGCCCGCTTCCGTCTGGCCCAGGAGGCCGCACGCTTCGGTATCTGGGAATGGGATCTGGCGGAAGACCGGATCCACTGGGATGCACAGTGCTGGCGGATGCTGGGCGAGGACCCGGCGGAGGGCCGGTTGCTGGCCTACGAGGACTGGCGCAACCGGATCCACCGGGAGGATCTTGTCCAGGCGGAAGCGGAAGTACAGCGCCAGCTGGCCGAGGGCGGGAAGTTCTCCATCGAGTTCCGCTATCGCCTGGCGGACGGCGGCTGGCTGTGGACCCTCGGCCGGGGGCAGGTCATCGGGTGGAGTGCGCAAGGCGAACCGCGGCGGATGACGGGCATCCACGTCGACATCCAGCGGCTCAAGGAAACCGAGGCCGAGTTGCGCCAGCGCGAGAACGAGCTGGCCGAGGCCCAGCGCATCGCGCACATGGGCAACTGGATATCCGATTTCCGCTCCGGCGAGATCCGCTGGTCGGAGGAGGTCTACCGCATCTTCGGACTGGACCACGACCAATGGGGCGCAACCGAGGCGGCCTTCATGGAACGGGTCCACCCCGACGACCGCGACACGGTTCGCGCGGCCATCGATGCCTCGGTGAGCGGCCCGGGTGTGCCCTATCAAGTGGAACACCGGATCCTGCGCCCGGACGGCGAGGTCCGCACGGTCTACCAGCAGGGCGAGGTCGAATTCGACGACGAGGGCACGCCTCTGTGGATGCTCGGGACGGTGTTCGACATCACCGAACGCAAGGCCACGGAAGAAGCCCTGGCCCGGCGCCAGGCCGCCGACCGCGCGACCTCCGACATCGCCACTCGTCTGGTGACCCGACGCGACGTGGACCGGGCGACCGAGGAATCGCTGGCGGTGCTGGGGGAACTGCTGGGGGCCAGCCGGTCCGCGGTCCTGCTGCTGCGGCGCGACGGGTCGCTGATGGACAACACCCACGAATGGGCGGCCCCGGGCATCCCGCGGAAAAAGGATGAACTGCAGGCGCTGAACCTGGACGAACTGCCGGCGTGGCGGCAACGGATGGAGCAGGGAGAGCTGATACAAATGCCGGACGACACTCACGGCGGTGAGAGCTCCTCCACCGAACACAAGCTTGTGCGGGCTCTGGGCGTCCAGGCGATGATGGCCGCTCCGCTGCAGTTGGCCGGCGAACCCCAGGGGCTGCTGGGTGTGGTAGACGTACACGGAACGGCATCCTGGGGGCCGGAGGACGCCGAGACCCTGCGGCACGTGGCCGACCTGCTGGGCAACGTACTGGAACGTCACCGGGTGCAGCAGGCCCTGGAAGGGCTGAACCTGGAGCTGCGCCGCTCCAACGAGGAGCTGGAGCAGTTCGCCTACGGGGTGTCCCACGACCTGCGACAGCCGCTGCGCATGGTCAGCAGCTACCTGCAGCTGCTGGAGCGCAGCCTGGGCGAACGGCTGGATGCGGATCAGCAACGTTTCCTCGGTTACGCCACCGAGGGCGCCCGACGCATGGACCGCATGATCGTGGGCCTGCTGGAATATTCCCGGGTGGGACGCAAGACCGACCCCATGGCGCCAGTGGACACCCGCGAGGCCCTGGACACCGCTCTGGCGTTCCTGCAGCCGGCGGTGTCCGAAACATCGGCGCGCATCGACGTCGAGGGCGACTGGCCGCGCCTGGTTGCCAGCCAGGACGAGCTGGTACGCCTGCTGCAGAACCTGATCGACAATGCACTGAAGTATGTGCCGGGCGACACACGCCCCGAGGTCCGCGTCGACGGACGCATCGACGACGACCACTGGGAGGTCCGCGTGCGGGACAACGGGGTCGGGATCCCGCAGGACCAGAAGGATCGCCTGTTCCGGGTCTTCTCGCGGCTGCACGGTCACGGGGAATATGAAGGCAGCGGCATCGGTCTGGCGCTGTGCCGCCGAATCGTGGAACATCACGGCGGCCGCATCGGCGCCGAATCGGACGGACCGGGACACGGCAGCACCTTCTGGTTCCGGATACCCCGCCGGACTCCGGAAGACGAGCGGACTGAAGACAACGCAGGCGCATGAAGGGGCCCGTGGAGAACACCCGATGAACGAGACCGCCGAACCGGTCACCGACGTCCTGCTGGTGGAAGACGAACCGGCGGACGTCCACCTGACGCGCATGGCCTTCGAGGAAGCCGGGGTCACCGCGCGCCTGCATCACGTGAACGACGGGCGCGAGGCCCTGCGGTTCCTGGCCGGCGAGCCACCGTACGACGAAGCCCCGCAGCCGGGGCTGATCCTGCTGGACCTGAACATGCCGCACATGGGCGGCCTGGAGTTCCTGCAGCGCCTGCGCGAGACCGACCAGGCCGACGCGATCCCGGTGGTCGTCCTGTCCACCTCGGATCTGGAACGCGACATCCGCGCGAGCCGGCAAAACGGGGCGGCCGACTACATGGTCAAGCCGCTGGACATGGAACAGTTCTGCGACCGTGTTCAGCGCCTGGCGAAGGACTGGAACCTGCCGCTGGTGGAGCACGCCCCGTCTCCGACGCCCGCCCCTTCCCCGACCGGGCATCGCGACGCCTCGCCGGAAGTGCCCCGAAAAGGCGGCGACCATGCAACGGCCCCGGCGGACACCCGCGGGGAGGGCGTGCCAGTGCTGCTGGTGGAAGACGACCCCGGGGACGCGGATCTGGTGCGCTTCGGCCTGCGCGGCTCGGCCCGCGAACACTTCGAGGTGACCTGGGTCGACCGGTTGTCGGCGGTGCCGCAGGCCCTGGACAAGGTTTCGCCCGCCATCGTTCTGCTCGACCTGTCACTGCCTGACAGCACCGGGGTGGACACCGTGCGCGCCGCACGCGAGTGGTTCCGGGACACGCCAATCATCGTGCTGACCGGTTACGACGACGAGGATTTCGCTCTCAGGACACTGGAAGCCGGGGCGGCGGACTACTTGGTCAAGGGTCGTATCGAGACCTCCGCCCTGGTGCGCGCGATCCGCTATGCCCGCAGCCGCGCGAGTCTGGAGGGACGTGTCCGCGAATCCGAGGCGCGCATGGCCGCCGCACTCGAAGGGGCCCATCTGGGCCTGTGGGACTGGCGGATCGACGAGGATTTGATGTTTTTCGACCGTCGCTGGGGCGAGCTCACCGGTCTGGCGGAGACGGAAGGTACGGGGTCCGTAGCGCTGTGGGACGGGGCGGTGCATCCGGATGACCGCGAGCGGCGGGACACCGCCCTGCAACGACACCTGAAAGGCGAAACCCCACGCTATTCGACGGAGTTCCGTGTACGTCGCCCGTCCGGCTCCGAGGCCTGGCTACAGGATGCCGGGCAAGTGATCGAACGCGACCGTGACCAGCGCGCCCGGCGAATTGTGGGCGTGGTCCAGGACATCACCGAACACAAACGAATGGAGCAGCGACTGGAAACGCTGGCGAGCACCGACCCCCTGACCGGGCTGGCCAACCGTCGGCTGTTCATGGACGAATTGGAGCGCGAATACGCGCGGATGCGCCGGGAACCGGGCTATGCCGCCGGCCTGCTGATGCTGGACATCGACCACTTCAAGCGTTTCAACGACCGTTACGGTCACGAGATCGGAGATCAGGTGCTGGTCCAATTCGCCGACTGCATCGCCTCGTCGCTGCGGGCCGGCGACCGCGCCGCACGCCTGGGCGGCGAGGAATTCGCAATCCTGCTCCACGGGACCTCGCCGGAAGACACCGAGCACACCGCGGAGCGCGTACGGGCGCGGGTGGAGGCGATGGAGCCGCAGCCCGACCGCCCGAACACCACCGGGGTGACGACCAGCATCGGGGTGACCATCCTTCGCGCGGACGACAGGGGCGCCGACGATGCGCTACGGCGGGCCGATGACGCCCTCTACGCGGCCAAATCCCGGGGACGCAACTGCGTGGTCATGAACGGCAGCACCCGAGAGGAAGAGCCTCCGAAAGATTGAGACAGGTCATGGCAGCCCTGTGGGGAACCGGTCTATTTTTGTAGCAGGTGCGGCATTTACCACAGGGAGAGCGCCATGATTACCGAAATCCTGTTTCAGTCCCCGATCGGCATCCTGACCATTGCGACCCTGCTCGGCATCGTTGTCTTCCTCGGCTGGGTGGGCTATGTGGTCGTGCACAACGTGCGCGAGGCCGGCAAGAACAAGTAACCCGGCATCCCCGAACGCCCCGACGGGCATCGGCGTCGGATTCCCCTGAACGAAAAGGCCCCGCATCCGGGAACCCGGATGCGGGGCCTTTTGCTGCGGCACCACGGCCGCTCGGCGGGTCAGACGGGTCAGGTGTGCTGATCGCCGTGGTACAGACGCACCACGTGCTTCGCCTCGGCGAAGAACAGCCAGCGCTCCATTCCGACGCCGATCAGGGACGAGACCACCGCCAGCCAGGCGGTCGCTGCCGGGGCCCCCGTCAGGACCGCGGCGAACACCAGGGCCGGCACGATGAAGCCCAGCAGGAACACGGCCATCTTCAGCGTGTCGGTGGTGTTCTTGCCCGGGTCGTAGCCGAACTCGTCGGTCAGGAAGGTGCCAGCGGTGTGGCCGGTATCCAGCAGCCGGACGGTGGCGCGGTTAAAGGTGGTGGCGGTATTGATGGTCGGGCCGCTCACGCGCGAGATCCAGAAGTAGTAGATCCCCTTGAGGACCGCGGCGATGAGCAGCATCACGATGGCCACGCCCGCGTGCATCGCGGTGGCGTTGTCAAAGGCGCTGGCAATGGCTGCATAGGCGACCGCGCCGGTGGCCACGCCCAGCATGATGTAGTTGGCCGGGGTCAGCGCGGTGTTCCACTGGCGGATGGTCTTCAGGCAGCCGTAGATCATGCCGGTCGAGAACAGCGTGATCACGGCGAGGATCGCGGCCACCAGGCCGGCCACCATGCCCAGCGGGCCGATCTCCGGACCGAACAGCAACACGCAGAGGCCATAGACCAGCGCAAACGGATAGAACAGCACGGCAAACACCGCCTCGCGCGAGAGCCAGGAGGTCCTGAAGCGCATGAACGAACGCCAGGCGTTCTTCTTGTTCGCCAGGTGGCCGGTGGAAAGGAGCAGGCCGAAGGTAATCAGGCCCAGCGCGGCAACGCCGTGGGCGATCAGTTCACCGTGGCTCATCGCCGGACCGATGCCGGCCAGATGAAAGATTACCAGCAGGACGAACAGACCATAGCCGGCGCCCGAAGTGACCGTGAACAGGATGACGGAAAGTGCAGGATGCATGGTGTTTTCTCCCCGGATGCGGCGCCTTAGCGCGCCACCATCTTGTTGACCCAGTCCTTCACCGAGCTGATCAGCGTATTGGCACGCACGTCGTCGGTGGGGATGGGGCGGGTGACTCGCGGCGGCAGATACGTATTGACCGGCTTGTAGCCCAGCTCGGGCATCTGCTTCACCCCGCCGCGTTCGCGCACCAGACGGCTCACCTCGGATTCTTCGTCGTCGAAGTCACCGAAGAAGCGCGCATGCGCAGGGCAGGTGATCACGCAGGCCGGCTGGCGCTCTTCCGGCGGCAGGGCCTCGTCGTAGATGCGGTCCACGCACAGGGTGCACTTCTTCATCACGCCGTCTTCGCGGTCCAGCTCGCGGGCACCGTAGGGGCAGGCCCAGGCGCAGTAGTTGCAGCCCATGCACTTGTCCTGGTCGACCAGCACGATGCCGTCTTCCGGGCGCTTGTAGGAGGCGCCGGTCGGACAGACGTTCACGCAGTCGGCATGCTCGCAGTGCATGCAGGACATGGGGATGTTGACGGTCTTGTTGTTGGGGTAGTCCCCGACCTCGTAGTGGCGGATGCGGTTGAACCACACGCCGCTGGGGTCTTCGCCGTAGGGCTGATAGTCGGTCAGCGGCCCGGTGGTGCCGCTGGTATTCCACTGCTTGCAGGCTACCGCGCAGGCATGGCAGCCCACGCAGGTATCCATGTCGATCACGAGTCCAAGACGCATGGTTGGTACTCCCTCAAATCGTTCGTGCGGGCGAACCCCGTGACGGCGCCGGGCCGTCACGGGGCGGGCCGGCTCAGTTCTTGTCGTCGTCCAGCGAACCGCGGGTCAGCACGTCGCGGATGTCGCGGTTCAGGTGCACGGGCTTGTGCGCGTGGTAGCGCAGCTGGTCCGGCGATTCGGACATGCCCGGCGTGGCCTTGACCTTGTCGAACTGCGGCCAGGAGCCCTGCTCCTCCGGCTCGGCCGGCGTGATCCTGACCTTCAGGTCGTACCACGCGGCCTGGCCTGTGACAGGGTCGGAGTTGGTGATGTCGTCCACCGGGTCGCCCTTCTCCGGCAGCAGCTCGCTGATGAGGTGATTCATCAGGAAGCCCTTCTGCGACTCGTTGGCGTCGTCCTTCAGACCCCAGGCGCCCTTCTGCTTGCCGATCGCGTTCCAGGTCCAGACAGTGTTGGGTTCGCAACCCTCGATCAGCTTCACCTGCACGCGGATCTTGCCGTTGTGCGACTCCAGCCACACCCAGGACATGTCGGCGATGCCCATGGACTCGGCCTTCTGGCGGTTCATGTACAGGTAGTTCTGGGCGCAGATCTGACGCAGCCAGGCGTTCTGCGAATCCCAGGAGTGGTACATGAACATCGGGCGCTGGTTGACCGCGTAGAACGGGTACTCGTCCTCGTCGATCCGGGTCTGCTCCAGCGGCTTGTGCCAGATCGGCAGCGGATCGAAGAACTCGGCCAGACGATCCTTGTGCTCCTGCTTGGTCGGCTGCGGGCCGTCATACAGGCCCTGGCCGGCCAGCTTGAAGCGCTGCTGGGTCTCGGAGTAGAGCTCGATGGTGATCGGGTCGGTCTTGCCCACCCAGCCGGCGTGCTTCGCCAACTCCAGGTACTCCTGGTTGGCGTAGCGGTAGAACTGCTGGCTCTCCGGCAGGTGATACATGAAGAACCCCTGGTTCTCGATGTACGCCTCCCACTGCTTCGGGTTCGGCTCGCCGCGCAGATGGCTCTGGCCGTCCTTGCCACGATAGCCCGACAGGAAGCCGATGCCCGGCTCCTTCTCGAAGTTGACGATGAAGTCCTTGTAGTCCTCGAACTTGCGGCTGCCGTCGTCCTTCGTGAATGCCGGGAACTTCAGGCGGCTGGCCAGCTCGACCATCACCTCCTGCCACGGACGCACGTCGCGATCCGGCTCCAGGATCGGGTGGCGGATGGAGTCCGCCGCCGCGGCCGGCTCGGAGATCGGGCGGTCGAGCATGGAGATGGTGTCGTAGCGCTCCAGATAGGTGGTATCCGGCAGCACCAGGTCGGCAAAGCTGACCATCTCGGAGTTGAACGCGTCCGAGACCACGAGATACGGGATCTTGTACTCGCCGTTCTCGTCCTTGGCCCGCAGCATGTCCATCACTTCATCGGTGTTCATCGTGGAGTTCCACGACATGTTCGCCATGAAGAAGATGAGCGTGTCGATCGGGTACGGGTCGCCCTTGACCGCGTTGGTCACGACCATGTGCATCATGCCGTGGTTGGAGATCGGCGCATCCCAGGAGAAGGCCTTGTCGATGCGCAGCGGGTTGCCGTCGTCATCGATCACCAGGTCTTCCGGCGCGGTCGGGAACCCCAGCGGCGGGCTCTTCAGCGGGGTGTTCGGCGCGCATTCCTTCGCCGGCTTGATGCCCGGCGGGACGTGCTTGGGATACGGCGGCTTGGCCAGGTGACCGCCGGGGCAGTCCACCGAACCCAGCATGATCTGCAGGAAGTGGATCGCGCGGCAGGTCTGGAAGCCGTTGGAGTGCGCCGAGATGCCGCGCATCGCGTGCATGGACACCGGACGCCCGAACACCTTGTCGTGCTTGCGGCCCCAGGAGTCGGTCCACTCGACGTCCAGCTCGATGGTCTCCTTGAACGCGACGTGGGCCATTTCCAGCGCCAGACGCTCGGTCTGCTCGGCCGGCACGCCGGTGATCTCGGCGGTGTTCTCCGGGGAGTACTCGTCGCTCAGGTAGCGCTCGGCCAGCAGGGTCATCACGGTCTTGACCGGGCGGCCGTCCGGGGCGGTGTACTCGCCGAACAGCGCCGGCTTGATGTCCACCTGGCTGCCGTCGACGAAGTCTTCCTTCTCCAGCTCCCAGACCAGCGGGTTGTCGTTGTCGTCGCGCAGGATCAGGCCGTCGCCCTGCTGCCCCGGGGTATGCACCACCAGCTGGGTGGCATTGGTGTAGCGCACCAGGAAGTCCCAGTCGAACTGGCTGTTCTTCAGCAGCACGTGCAGCATCGACAGCGCGAACAGGCCGTCGGTGCCGGGCTTGATGCCCACCCATTCGTCGGCGATCGCCTGATAGCCGGTGCGCACCGGGTTGATGGCCACGAACTTGCCGCCGTTGCGCTTGAGCTTCTCCAGCCCGATCTTGATCGGGTTGGAGGCATGGTCCTCGGCCACGCCCCACAGCATGTGGTACTTGGTGCGGTCCCAGTCGGGGTCGCCGAATTCCCAGAAGGCAAAGCCCGTGGTGTACAGGCCGCCGGCGGCCATGTTCACCGAACAGAAGCCGCCGTGGGCCGCCCAGTTGTAGGTGCCGAACTGGGTCGCCCACAGGCCGGTCAGGGCCTGCATCTGGTCACGGCCGGTAAAGAACGCCAGCTTGCGCGGATCGGTCTCGCGGATCTTCTTCAGGCGCTCGGACAGGGTGTCGATGGCCTCGTCCCAGGAGATCGGCTCGAACTCGCCGGCGCCGCGCTCGGTGCCCGGCTTGCGGCGCATCGGCTGATGCAGGCGGGCCGGGGACTGCTGCTTCATGATCCCGGCGTTGCCCTTGGCACAGAGCACGCCCTTGTTGATCGGATGATGCCGGTTCCCCTGGATGTAGCGGACCTTGTTGTCCTCCACGGTGACCTTGATGCCACAGCGACAGGCACACATGTAACAGGTGGTGTACTTGATCTCCTGCTTGCCGTGATCTTCGAATTCGGGCAGGGCACTCATGGGCGCGACCTCGTTGACTGTCGGTTCAGTTGTCCACGGCGTATTGTGGACCCCGCCGGAAGGCTTGGCCAACGAGAAGTACTTATGCTCGGATAACCCATATTAATCCCAGAAAGAATTTATTTATTCTCGCGCCGGAACTGGGCATTTTCCGCGCGACCCGCCGCATGGGCTACGATGTTCCCTCGCAAACATAACGCCTCGCCCGAGGCCGGGGGCCTGGATGAACGACCGCGGACTGGTGGATCCCTTTGGCCGGAAGATCGAATACGTGCGCGTATCGGTCACCGACCGCTGCGACCTGCGCTGCTTTTACTGCATGCCGGAGGGCTTTCGCGATTTCGAAGTGCCCGAGCACTGGCTGACCTTCGACGAGATCGAGCGGGTGATGGCGGCCTTCGGGCGCCTCGGCACCCGGCGGGTGCGCCTGACCGGCGGCGAGCCGCTGGTGCGTCACGAACTCCCGGACCTGGCCGCACGCCTGAACGCCCTGCCGGGGATCGACGACATCTCGCTGTCGACCAATGCGGTGCGCCTGGCGAAGCACGCCGACGCGCTGGCCGCGGGCGGGGTCGGGCGCATCAACGTCAGCCTGGATACCCTGCGCCCGGAGGTCTTCAAGGACGTGACCGGCGGCAAGCTGGAGAAGGTGCTGGACGGGCTGATGGCGGCGAAGCGCGCCGGGCTCGATCCGATCAAGATCAACATGGTGGTGATGGGCGGCATCAACGATACGGAGGTCGGCGACATGGTCGACTTCTGCATCGAGCACGGCTTCACCCTGCGCTTCATCGAGACCATGCCGGTGGGCGACACCGGGCGCGCGGCGAACGAAGGCCACTACGTGAACCTGCAGGACGTGCGCCGCGACCTGGAGCAGCGTTTCGAGCTGATCCCCGGGGTGATGCCCGGCGGCGGCCCGGCGCGCTATGTACAGGTGGCGGGCACGGACATCCGGATCGGCTTCATCACCCCGATCTCCCAGCATTTCTGCGACACCTGCAACCGCGTGCGGCTGTCGGTGGACGGCACCATCCACACCTGCCTGGGCAACGAGCACAGCCTGGCGCTGCGTCCGCGGCTGCGCGACGGCTGCAGCGATGCCGAGCTGGAAGAGGCGATCCTCGAGGCGATTGCGCTAAAACCCGAGCGCCACGAATTCAACGAGCGCCCGGAGAAGGTCATGCGCTTCATGTCCATGACCGGCGGCTGACTCAGGCCACCCAGACCGTCTTCGCATTCACGAACTCGCGGATCCCCAGATCCGCGAGTTCGCGCCCGTAGCCGGAATCCTTTACCCCGCCGAAAGGCAGACGCGGGTCGCTTTTCACCACCGCGTTCACGAACGCACAGCCGCATTCCAGCTGCCGCGCCAGCGCCTCGCCGCGAGCGCCGTCGGCGGTCCACACCGACCCGCCAAGACCAAAGCGCGAGCGGTTGGCCAGCTCCACCGCCGCCGCGGCATCCGCGGCCCGCGTGATCGCGGCGACCGGCCCGAAGGTCTCCTCGTCGAACGCCGCCATCCCCGGCTCGACGTGGTCCAGCACGGTCGGCGCATAGTAGAAGCCTTCGCCCTCCAGCGGCTGACCGCCGGTGCGGCACACCGCGCCGGCCGCGACACTGCGCTGCACCTGGTCGTGCAGTTCGTCGCGCAGATCGCCGCGCGCCAGCGGGCCCAGATCCGTCCCGTCTTCCATCGGATCACCCGTGCGCAGGTCCGCCACCGCCCGGCTCAGACGCTCCGCAAAGGCCTCGGCGATCGATTCCTCGACGATGAACCGCTTGGCCGCGATGCAGGTCTCGCCGTTGTTCTGGAACCGCCCGCGCAGGGCCTCGCGCACCACGGTGTCCAGGTCCGCATCATGCAGGACGATGAAGGCGTCCGAACCGCCCAGCTCCAGCACCGAGGTCTTCAGGGCCTTGCCCGCGGCCGCACCCACTGCACGCCCGGCGCGCTCCGAACCCGTCAGGCTCACGCCCTGCACCCGCGGATCGGCGATCAGATCCTCGACCGCATCGGAGCCCACCGCCAGGTTGCGGAAGACCCCGTCGGGGAACCCGGCCGCGCGGAACACCTCCTCCAGCGCCTGCGCGCAGCCGGGCACATTGGAGGCATGCTTGAGCAGCACGGTGTTGCCGGCCAGGGTCGCCGGAATGGCCTGGCGGAAGGCCTGCCAGTAGGGAAAATTCCACGGCATGACCAGCAGCACGGTGCCGAGCGGCTGCCAGGCCACGTACGAGCGGGCCGCCTCGGTGGCCACCGGGACGTCCAGCAGGAAGCCCGGCCCGTGCTCGGCGTAGTATTCGCAGGCCACCGCGCATTTCTCCACCTCGGCCAGCGCCTCGACCCGCCGCTTGCCCATCTCGCGGGTCGCGGTCACCGCCAGCTCCTCCCGGCGCCCGCGCAGGACCGCGGCCAGCTCGCGCAGCAGGGCGGCCCGTTCGTGCACCGGCTGCAGGGCCCAGGCCGCGCGGGCGTCCACCGCGCCCTGCAGCGCGGCCTCCACGCCGGCGGCATCCAACCGCGGGTAACTCGCCAGCACCTTGCCGGTGGCCGGATTGACGGCAGTCAGTTCAGTCATCTTCGGGCCTCTCTCTCGGGACTCGCCGGGCCAGCGCCCGCCCGGGTGGATTGATCACGCGCCCACAGCCGAGTATAAGACGCACACATCCGTATTCGGTAAGGGCCTTCGCAATCATGTCGACTCTCTCGATTCGCAACGTCTGCCTGCTGGGCGGAACGGGCTTCGTCGGGCACCACATCGTGGCGCGGCTGATCGACCGTGGACTGAATGTACGCGTGGTGACGCGCCACCCGCACCGTCACCGCGAGCTCATGGTGAACCCCGAGGTCGACCTGATCGCCGGCAACGTCCACGACCCGGAGGATCTCGACCGGGTCCTGCGCGACCAGGATGCCGTGATCAACCTGGTCGGGATCCTCAACGAGCGCGGCCACGACGGCTCCGGCTTCCGCCGCGCTCACACCGAGCTGACGGAAAAGGCCCTGGCCGCCGCCGAGCGCCAGGGCGTGCGCCGCTTTCTGCAGATGAGCGCGCTGAAGGCCGACATGCCGGACCCGCCCAGCCACTACCTGCGGACCAAGAGCGAGGCCGAACAGGCCGTGTTCGCGGCCACGGCCTTCCCGGTCACGGTGTTCCGCCCGTCGGTAATCTTCGGCCCGGAGGACAGCTTCCTCAACCGCTTCGCCACCCTGCTGCGCTTCTCCCCGATGATGCCGCTGGCCCGCGCCGAAGCACGCTTCGCCCCGGTGTTCGTGGGCGACGTGGCCGACCACTTCGCCGCGGCCCTGAACGATCCGGGGACTTTCGGTCAGGGGTTCGAACTGTGCGGCCCGCGGGAATACGGCCTGGGCGAACTGGTGCGCTACGTCGGCCGGGTCTCCGGCCACCGGCGCCCGGTCCTCGGCCTGCCGGACTGGGCGGGCCGCCTGCAGGCGAACGTCCTGGAGTACGTGCCGGGCAAGCCGCTGTCGCGCGACAACCTCGCCTCGCTGTCGATCGACAGCGTATGCGCCGGACAGACCCTGCACTGCCCCACACGGCTGGAGAGCATTGCGCCCACCTATCTGGGCAAGGGCGGCCGCGAGGCGCGCATGCAGCAGCTGCGCACCAGCTACGAGCGCGACTGAGGCGCCCGCGTCCGGGATGCAAATCTATCTGGTCGGTGGCGCGGTCCGCGACCGGCTCCTGGGCCGCCCGGTCAGTGAACGCGATTACGTAGTGGTGGGCGCCACGCCCGAGGCCATGGAAGCGGCCGGCTATCGTGCCGTGGGGCGCGACTTTCCGGTGTTCCTCCATCCGCGGACGCAGGAGGAATACGCCCTCGCCCGCACCGAGCGCAAGACCGCGCGCGGCTACCACGGCTTCCAGTTCAACGCCGCCCCCGATGTCCCGCTGGAACAGGACCTGGAACGGCGCGACCTCACCATCAACGCCATGGCCGAGGACGACGGCGGCGAGCTGATCGACCCGTTCGGCGGCCGTACCGACCTGGAAAACCGCATCCTGCGGCATGTCTCCCCGGCCTTCGCCGAAGACCCGGTACGCCTGCTGCGTCTGGCACGCTTCGCCGCCCAGCTGGCCCCCTGGGGGTTCGAGATCGCCGACGAGACCCGCGCCCTGCTGCGCGAGCTGGTCGCCTCGGGGGAAGTTGACGCCCTGGTACCGGAACGCGTCTGGGCCGAGTTCGAAAAGGCCCTGGCCAGCCCCGCTCCGCGCCGGTTCATCGAGGTGCTGCGCGAATGCGGGGCGCTGGAGGTACTGCTGCCGGAACTGGAACGGCTGTTCGGCGTACCCCAGCCAGCGAAATACCATCCCGAGATCGACACCGGCGTACACACCCTGATGGTGCTGGACCAGGCCACGCGCCTGAGCGACGCGCCCGAGGTCCGCTTCGCCGCGCTGACTCATGATCTGGGCAAGGCGGATACCCAGGAGGACATCCTGCCCGCGCACCACGGGCACGAGGAACGCAGCGTCACCCACATCAAGGCGCTCGCCGAACGCCTGCGCATTCCCCGGCGCTACCGCGACCTCGCGATCCGGGTGGCGCGCCATCACGGCCTCGCGCATCGCCTGTTCGAACTGCGCCCGAAGACCGTGATGAAACTGATCGAGGGCCTGGATGCCCTGCGCCGCCCGGAAAACGTCGAGCCCTTCCTGCTGGCGGTCGAGGCCGACTTCCGCGGGCGCACCGGCTGGGAGGAGCGCCCCTACCCCCAGGCCGACGCTCTGCGCCGCGCCGTGGAGGCCGCCGCGGCCGTCAGCCCGCAACCCCTGATCGAGGCCGGCCACCAGGGCCCGCAGCTGGGCGAGGCTCTGCGCCACGAGCGCATCCGCGCAATCGCCGACGCGCTGGCCAAAGACTGAAACCGGCACCACTTGCCTGCAACGCGCAGCGGCCGTACTCTTCACGGTTCGTTGCCGCACAGAGGATCCCGCAATGGATTTCGCCAAGGCCCGGATGAACATGGTGGAACAGCAGGTACGTCCCTGGGACGTGCTGGACATGCGCGTGCTGGGGGTGATGGAGACGCTGCCGCGCGAGCGCTTCATGCCCGAGCCCTACCAGGCCCTGGCCTACGCCGACACGGAGATCCCCCTGGGCCACGGCGAGGAGACCCTGCCGCCGCGCGTCATCGGACGCATGCTGCAGGCGGTCGCCCCGCAGCCCACCGACACCGTGCTGGAGATCGGCACCGGTTCCGGCTATGCCACCGCCTGCCTCGCGAGCCTGGCTGCGCATGTAGACAGCGTGGATCGCCATGACGACCTGCGTCTGGCCGCGCGCAACCGCCTGCACGACCTGGGGCTCACCAATGCCGCCCCGCGCACCGGAACGGTGACCCCGGGCTGGCGCCCCCCGCGCGAACGCTACGACGTCATCGCGCTTAACGGGGCGATGACCGAATACGACGATTTCCTCGAACAATTCCTCGCCCTGGGCGGCCGCCTGTTCGTGATCACCGGGGAACCGCCGATCATGGAAGCGCGCCTGATCACCCGCACCACCGAGGACAACACCCGGCACGAGGACCTTTTCGAAACCCGCGTGCCGCCGCTGGCCGGGTTCGAGCCGCGTCCGGCCTTCGAGTTCTAGATCCCGCGAAACCCGCGGATCCACCGGGCCCGCCCGCCTTCGGCGGCGGGCTTTGCTAGTATCGAGAACTTCGCCAGCCCGGAATCGAATCGCCATGAAACGACTGCATCCCCTGATCGCCGCCGCCGGTCTCGCCCTGTTCACGGCCGCCCCCGCCCAGGGCGCGAGCCTGATGGAAGTCTACGAACAGGCCGCGCAAGAAGACGCCGAACTGCAGATCGCCGAGGCGGAATACCGCAGTGCCCTGCAGAATCGCCCGGCCGCCCGCTCCGGTCTCCTGCCCCAGCTGCGCGGCGAGATCGAAGGCGGTGCGTTCTACAACGACCCGGACGGACGCGACAGCACCGATGGGCGGCAGAGCCGTTTTGCGCTGTTGCTGGACCAGAGCATCTACGACCGGCGCAACTACGTGGAACTGAGCCAGGCCGACCTGGAGATCGCCCGGGCCGAGGCGGAACGCGATGCCGCGCGCCAGGACCTGATGCTGCGGGTGTCCGAAGCCTATTTTGACGTGCTCGTGGCCCAGGAAGGCCTGGAATTCAGCGTCGCCGAACTGGAGGCCATCGAGCGCCAGCTGGAGCAGACCGAACGCCGCTTCGACGTCGGCCTGATCGCCAGCACCGACGTAAAGGAAGCCCGCGCCCAGCGCGACCTGGCCGAGGCCCAGCGCATCGGCGCCGAAAACGAACTGGACGTGGCCCGCGAACAGCTGGCATTGATCACCAACCGCTACTGGGACGAACTCGATACCCTGGCCCCCGATGCCGAACTCCAGCTGCCGCAGCCGCGGGATGCCGAGGCGTGGGTGCAGCGTGCCCTGGAGAACAACCTGGAGCTGGCCGCGCAGCGCCTCGCCACCGAGACCGCGCGCGAGCAGATCGACCGCCAGCGGGCCGAAGGTCTTCCTCGTCTCGGCCTCAACGCCTCAGTCAGCGAAAACCGCTTTCATTCGGTGGACGAACCAGCCATGCCTCCCGGCCAGAGCTCCCAGTTCAACGACTCCACCGAAGCTCAGATCGGCATCCGTCTGGAGATCCCGCTGTACACCGGCGGCCGGGTGACCGCCCTGACCCGTCAGGCACGCGAGGACTTCCAGGCCGCGCAGCAGGGGCAGACGCAGGTCGAGCGCATGACCCGGCGCGACACCCGCAACGCCTATCTCGCCTCGGTGGCCGCCGAATCCCGCGTGCGAGCACTGAACCGGGCACTGGAATCGACCCAGGCCGCGTTCGAGGCGGCCGAGGCCGGCTTCGAGGTCGGCACCCGCACTCAGGTGGATGTCCTGCTGGCCCTGCGCGAAGTGTTCGGCGCCGAGCGCGACTTCGCCGAGGCGCGTTACGAGTTCCTCGCCAACACCCTGCGCCTGGAACGCGCGGCGGGTCAGCTGGCCGAGGAAGACCTCGAATCCATCGACGCCATGCTGGAGTGATGAGCGGGGCTGCGCGGGCTCGCTGCGAGCGTTCCGAACGCTCGCCGCTGCTGCTGGTCGACCTGCAGGAGCGGCTGATGGCGGCGATGCCGGAAACCGATCGTGAACGCACCGTGCGCAACGCCGGGCGGCTGGTGGAAGCCGCGCGCCAGCTGGGTATTCCGGTGGAGGTGTCGCGCCAGTATCCGCAGGGGCTGGGCGACACCGTTGAACCACTGCGCTCCGCGCTCGAGGATCTCGGCGACCTGGCCACCGTGACCGACAAGACCGCCTTCTCCTGCTGCGGCGAGGCGGCCCTGGAGCAGCGCCTGGCGGGTTGCCACAGCGTGGTCATCGGCGGTGCCGAGACCCACGTGTGCGTGACCCAGACCGCGCTGGACCTGCTGGATGCCGGGGTCACGGTGTTCGTGGCGGCCGATGCGGTGTGCTCGCGCAACCCCGAGCTGCGCGGCAACGGCCTCGAGCGCCTGCGCGCGGCGGGGGCGATCATCACCAATCACGAATCCGTGCTTTTTGAATGGCTGGGCGATGCCCGCGCCGCCGAGTTCAAGTCGGTCAGCCAGCTGCTGCGCGAGGTCTGAGATGCGCGTGGTCGGCAATATCCTGCTGGGCATCTGGCTCGTGCTGTACGGCCTGCGCGGGCTGCTCGGACTGCAGTTCCAGTACGATCACTACGTCATGAGCGCCCTGGCACTGACCGCCGGCGTGCTCTTCATCCTGCGCCGATAGAGAGACACCGATCGCATGCGTCTTACCCCGGACGAATACCGCGAACTGGACGGCCGCCGCATCACCCTGCTGGGGATGTCGGGCGTCGGCAAGACGCGGCTGTCCAACATGCTGCGCCAGGAGGACTGGTTTCATTACTCCGGCGACTATCGCATCGGCACGCGCTACCTGAACGAACCGATCCTGGACAACATCAAGTCCCAGGCGATGCAGGTGCCGTTCCTGCGCGAGCTGCTGCGTTCGGACTCCATCCAGATCATCAACAACATCACCGTCGACAACCTGCACCCGGTGTCCAGCTTCCTCGGCAAGCTGGGCAACCCGGAGCTGGGCGGGCTGCCGCTGACCGAATTCAAGCGCCGCCAGGCCCTGCACCACGAGGCCGAAGTGCAGGCGATGCTGGACGTGCCGGACTTCATCCACAAGGCGCGCACCCTGTTCGGCTACCCGCATTTTGTCAACGATGCCGGCGGTTCGGTGTGCGAGCTGGACAGCCCCGGCGTGCTCGAGACCCTGGCCGAACACACCATCATCCTCTATATCCAGGCCACGGACGAGGACGAGCGGGAGCTGATCGAACGCGCCGAGGCCAACCCCAAGCCGCTGTACTACCGCGAGGCCTTCCTCGACCAGCAGCTGGCCGAATACATGCGCATTGAGGAGCTGGAGTACGTCGCCCAGATCGACCCCAATGCCTTCGTGCGCTGGGTATTCTCGCGCCTGTTCCGGGCGCGGCTGCCGCGCTACGAACAGATCGCCGAGACCTGGGGCTACACCGTCAGCACCACCGAGGTGGCCCGGGTGCGCAACGCGGCCGACTTTGACGAGCTGGTCTGCATGGCCCTGGAACGCGAGAGGCGACTGTAATGCCCCTGGTTGCACACTCCGGACTCCCCACCTTCGAACGCCTGCGCAGCGAGGGCGAGTCGGTCCTGCCGAATGACTTCGCCCGCCAGCAGGAGATTCGCGCGCTGCACATCGGGCTGCTGAACATGATGCCGGATGCCGCACTGGCGGCCACCGAGCGTCAGTTCTTTCGCCTGATCGGCGAGAGCAACCAGATCGCGCAGTTCTACATCCATCCGTTCACGCTGCCGCAGCTCAAGCGCGGCCGGAAGGGGCGCGAGCACGTCGAGAACTACTACGAGGACTTCGAGAAGCTCAAGGAAGAAGGCCTGGACGCGCTGATCATCACCGGGGCCAACGTGACCCAGCCGGATCTGGCCCTGGAGCCGTTCTGGGAACCGCTGGCCGAGGTGGTGGACTGGGCCTGGCAGAACGTGACCTCCACGCTGTGCTCCTGCCTCGCGACCCATGCGGTGCTGCAATCGCACTACGACGAACACCGCCAGCACATGGGCGAGAAACTGTGGGGCGTATTCCCGCACCGGGTGGTGGACCGCGGGCACCCGCTGGTCACCGGGGTGAACACCCGTTTCGACGTGCCGCACTCGCGTTACAACAAGGTCACCCGCGAGCAGTTCGAACGTCACGGCCTGCGCGTGCTGGTGGAAAGCGAGGAAGCCGGCATCCATCTGGGCGCCTCGCCGGACGGTTTCCGCATGGTCTTCTTCCAGGGCCATCCGGAGTACGACTCGATCAGCCTGCTCAAGGAATACAAGCGCGAAGTGGTGCGCTACATCGAGGGCGACCGCAAGGCCTACCCGCCGCTGCCGGAGAACTACCTGATGCCGCAGGCGGCCGCGATCCTCGATGAACACCGCGAGCACGTGGAGGCGGCGCTGGAGCACTGCACCGAGATCCCGGCCCTGCCCGAGGCCCTGCTGCTGGACCGCCTGGACAACACCTGGCACGACACCGCGCTGGCGGTCATCAACAACTGGCTGGGCAACGTCTACCAGCTGACGAACCTCGACCGCCGCAAGCCCTTCCGCGACAGCGTCGACCCCGACGACCCACTGGCCGGGCGGCGGTAGAACGTTACGCCGGAACCCGACCCCGGTCATTGCGAGTTTGCGATTCCGAACGGCGGCAAGCGCGGCAAAGCAAACGTTACGCCGGAACCCGACCCCGGTCATTGCGAGGCGCCGCAGGCGCCGTGGCAATCTTTTCTGCGGAGGCACCCGAGCCGAACGCCCTGTCGGTGTCCGGAGATTGTCACGGCGCCCTCGGCGCCCCGCAATGACGGGCGACACAACGGAAGGACTGCATGACCGAGACCGATCGCGACAAACGCCGACGCCCCCTCGTCAGCCTGTACGAGACCATCGCCGGCGACGAGGATGCCCGTGCCTGCAAGGACATCCCCGAGGGGGCGTGCAACGCGCAGCCACGCAATTTTTTCGTCCACCTGGTCGCCAATACCCTGTCCAAGATCGGCGACGAACTGGCCTCCGCGCGCCTAGTCCTCGCCTGGCTGCTGAGCGCGCTGGGGGCCCCGGCCGCGTTCGCCGGTTTCCTGGTCCCCATCCGTGAATCGGGCTCGCTGCTGCCGCAGCTGTTCGTGGCCGCCTCGATCCGCCGCCGCGCCATCCGCAAGGGGTTCTGGATGCTGGGCAGCGCGCTGTCCGGGTTTGCGGTCGCGGGCATGGCCATCACCGCCCTGACCCTGGAGGGGGCCGCCGCGGGCTGGGCCATCATCGCCCTGCTGATCGTGTTTGCGCTGTCCCGCGGCATCAACTCGGTGGCGTCCAAGGACGTGCTGGGCAAGACCATCGCCAAGCAGCGCCGCGGCACGGTGATGGGCTACGCCGCCTCGGCCGCCGGCTTCTTCACCCTGGCCCTGGGCGGGTACCTGACGCTGGCCAGCCTGGACGATGCCGGTGTCGGCCTGTTCGTGGCCCTGCTGGCGGCGTCAGCGGGCGCCTGGTGGATCGCGGCGGCGGTGTTCGCCCGCTTGCACGAGGACCCGGGTGCCACCGAAGGGGGCGTCAACGGATTCGGGGAGGCCCTGCGCTCGCTGCGCCTGCTGTGGAGCGACCGCGCCTTCGGCCACTTCGTGCTGACCCGCGCACTGCTGATGAGCACCGCGCTGGCGCTGCCGTTCTACGTGCTGCTGGCCGAGGATGCGACCGAGGGGGCACTGGCAACCCTGGGCCTGCTGATCCTCGCCAGCGGGCTCGCCTCCGCGCTCAGCGCGCCGGTGTGGGGCCGGATGTCCGACCGTTCCTCGCGCGGGGTCCTCGTGCTGTCCGGCGGACTGGCCACGCTGCTGGGCTTCGTCGTCGCCCTGGGCAGCTGGTTCGCCCCGGCCGGAGCCGCCCTGCTGGACATGGGCTGGGTGCATGCGGTGCTGTTCTTCCTGCTGGGCA
Source organism: Thioalkalivibrio sp. ALE10 (assembly GCF_000381385.1). Classification (NCBI taxonomy): domain Bacteria; kingdom Pseudomonadati; phylum Pseudomonadota; class Gammaproteobacteria; order Chromatiales; family Ectothiorhodospiraceae; genus Thioalkalivibrio; species Thioalkalivibrio sp. ALE10. Next base: position 64,832 of record NZ_KB906453.1, on the reverse strand, counting down.
TCAGCCACGCGGGCGTGCGGCTGGGGCGCAAGACCTATCTGGTCGACATGGCCACGCAGGAGACCCGCGCGGCCTTCACCGCGGTCAGCAACACCGTCATCGGCGTGCTGCTGCTGGTCGGGGGCCTGTTCGGCCTGGTGGCCCAGCTGGCCGGCACCGAATTCGCCATCTTCGTACTGGCGCTGATGAGTCTGGCCGGGGCCCTGAGCGCCTGGCGCATGAAGGAGGTCTGAACATGAGAGACGCTGAACCATGGCCCTGATCACCCTGCGCGACATCCACCTGGCCTATGGCATGGCCTCGCTGCTGGACGGCACCGGCCTGAGCCTGGAACCGGGCGAGCGGGTGGCGATCGCCGGACGCAATGGCGAGGGCAAGTCGACCCTGCTGCGCATCCTCGCCGGCGAGGTGGAACCGGATGCCGGCGACATCACCCGCCGCGACGGGCTGACCGTCGCCTGGCTGACCCAGGAGCTGCCGCCGGGCATCGAGGGGAGCGTGTTCGACGTGGTCGCCGAAGGCCTGGGCGAGTCCGGGCGGCTGCTGGAACGCTTTCACCACCTGAGCCAGGCGGCCGCCAGCGGCGACGCCGAGGCCCTGGAAAAGATGGGACCGGTGCAGGCGCAACTCGATGCGATCGACGGCTGGAGCCTGCAGAACCGGGTCGAAACGACCCTGTCACGGCTGGAGCTGGACCCCGAGGCGGAATTCGCCACCCTGTCCGGCGGGCTCCGGCGCCGGGTCTGGCTGGCCCGCGAACTGGTGCGCGACCCCGACATCCTGCTGCTGGACGAGCCCACCAACCATCTGGACGTGGCCGCGATCCGCTGGCTCGAGGGCTTTCTGACCGGCAGCCGCATGACCGTGGCGTTCATCAGCCACGACCGCCAGTTCATGGAGAACGTGGCCACCCGCATCCTGGAGCTGGACCGGGGCCAGCTGTACGAACACCCGCCGTCCATCGCCGCGTTCCGCGAGCGTCAGGCCGAGCGGCTGGAGGTCGAAGCCCGCCAGCAGGCGGAATTCGACCGCAAGCTGGCACAGGAGGAGGCCTGGATCCGCCAGGGGATCAAGGCCCGGCGTACGCGCAACGAGGGCCGCGTTCGCGCATTGCAGCAGCTGCGTCAGAAACGCGCGGAACGCCGCGAACGCGCGGGGCAGGTGCGCATGCAGCTGAGCCCCGAACAGCGCTCCGGCAAGCGGGTGATCGAGGCCGAACACGCCAGTTTCGGGCACTCCGGCAAGCCGGTGCTGCGCGACGTGAACCTGCTGCTCCAGCGCGGCGACACCCTGGGCGTGATCGGCCCCAACGGCGCCGGCAAGACCACCCTGCTGCGCGGCCTGCTGGGCGATCTGCCGCCGCTGGCCGGCACCGTCAAGCTGGGCACCCAGCTGACCATCGCGTATTTCGACCAGACCCGGGCGCACCTGGACGAACAGACCACGGTGCAGGATGCCGTGGGCGAGGGCCGCGAACAGGTGACGGTCAACGGCGAGACGCGCCATGTGCTGAGCTATCTGGGCGATTTCCTGTTCCCGCCGGCGCGCGCCCGCCAGCCCGTCTCCGCGCTGTCCGGCGGCGAACGCAACCGCCTGTTGCTGGCGAAGCTGTTCCTGCGTCCGGCCAACCTGCTGGTGCTCGACGAACCCACCAACGACCTCGACGTGGAGACCCTGGAGCTGCTGGAGTCGCTGCTGATCGAATACAAGGGCAGCGCCATCGTGGTCACCCACGACCGCGCGTTTCTCGACAACGTGGCCACCAGCACCCTGGTGGTCCCCGGCGATGGCAGCATCGAGGAGTTCGTCGGCGGCTGGTCGGATCTGCCCGAGCGCGTGACCCGGCGCCTGATCGAAGGCGATCCGGAGCCGGATTCCGGGGCCGCCGCGCGACCCGCGGCCCCGGCAACCGAGCCCTCAAGCCCGTCGACGGCCTCGGGCCACTCGGAACGTCCGCGCAAGCTCTCCTACAAGGACGCGCGCGAACTGGAGGCCCTCCCGGGCCGCATCGAGGCGCTGGAGACGGAACAGGAGTCGATCAGTCAATCCCTCTGCGACCCCGAAACCCAGCGCGACGGCGAGCGCGTGCGCGAACTGCAGGCACGCCTGGCCGAAGTGGAACAGGAGCTGGAAGAAGCCTACCAGCGCTGGGAAGAACTGGAATCCTGAAGCTCTCGCCCGCGTCTCTCCTCTCCGAGCGCCGGGCCGAGTCATCCGCTGCCCGGGCCCGGCAACCGATGCCCGCCAACAAAACACTCAACTCCGGGGCATCTTTGCCGTAAAAGCAGGAGAAACGACACGACCCGCGGGTCACCCTTTCCGTGTACGCCCGTACGCGGTGGTAGCAAGCGCCCGCAGAGGCGCCGGCGGAGGAGCAACTCATGCTGGACAAGTTTTCGATCCGCGGACTGCTGACGGCCGGTTTCGGTCTGGTGGTCCTGATCCTCGTCATCAATTCGGTCATGGCCCTGCATGCGCTGCAGACCGGCGCCCGGGACGTACAGAACCTGACCGGAGAAGATTACCCGGCCGTCGCCCGGGTCAACGAAGTCCAGCAGCGGCTGCAGGAAAGCGCGGCCTTCCTGGGCTTTTACCTGATGAGCGACGAGCAGGGCCACCATGACGCCTGGCTGGAATCCATGGACGCCCTGAAGGCCGCGGCACGGGAGCTCAACAACGACCCGGTGGTGGCGGCCGACCGCGACATGGCCCGCTCGGCCGAAGCGGTCCGCGAACACGTCGACCGCTTCCACGGCCACGTCGACCGTCTGACCGAACTGGCCACCGACGACGCCGCCAACATGCCCGCGCTGGAGATCGCCAACCAGCGGGCCAATCCCGCCACCCGCGCCATGGCGCAGCAGGCGTCCACGATGATCGACGCCGAGACCAACCTGCCGGAGTTCCAGCGTTCCCTGGAACGTCTGCAGCAGTTCCATAACCTGCGCATGAGCGCACTGCAGGTCACCTCGAACCTGCGCGGCTTTCTCGCCTTCCGCGACGACGCCTTCGTCCAGAACGTGAATCTCTATCGCGGCCAGCTGGAAGGCATCGTGGAGGATCTCGAAGGGCAATCCGCCACCCTGGACTTCGAACAGGAAATCGCGCTGGAAGATTTCGCCGGATCACTGGAAACCCTGCGGGGTGCGCTGGACGACATCTTCGAGGTCCACGGCTCGCCCGAGGCATTCCAGGATGCCGACATGATCCGCACCGAAATCGGCCCGCTGCTGATGGAAGCCCGCGCGGAACTGGATGGGCTCAGCGAGGCCATCACCCGGCGTGCGGAGACCCGGGCCGGTGAACTGACCACCACCATGCGCAACACCCAGGTGGCGCAGATGGTGCTGGCCATCGCGGGCATCATCCTCGGACTGGCCGGCGCGGCCACCATCATCATCACCATCCGCCGGGCCATGAACCGCTCGTCCACCGCGCTGGAGGAGATCGCCGACGGCGACGGCGACCTGACCCGCCGGCTGGAGGAGCACGGACTGAAGGAGACTGCCGCGCTGGGGCGCGCCTTCAACCGCTTCACCGACAAGATCGCCAGTGCCGTGGGCAAGGCCCGTGGCAGCACCGAGACCCTGCGTCAGGCCACCGACAACCTGAACCAGGAGGCCTACGGGGCGCGCGAGGCGGTTTCGCGCCAGCGCGACGAGACCGAACGCGTGGCCACCGCCATCAACGAGCTGCAGAGCAGCGCCGAGGAGATCGCGCGCAACACCGACGCCACCTCGCAGACGGGCCAGGAGGCCGGAGACGCCGTGCACCAGGGCATGGAGGTGATGGAACGCAACGTGACCTCGATGTCCTCCCTGCTGGGCACGGTGGAACAGGCCGCCGACACGGTCTCGACCCTGGGCGAGGATTCGCGCCAGATCGGCACCATCCTCGAGGTGATCCGCGGGGTGGCCGAGCAGACCAACCTGCTGGCGCTGAATGCCGCGATCGAGGCGGCCCGCGCCGGCGAACATGGCCGCGGCTTCGCGGTGGTCGCCGACGAGGTGCGCAAGCTCGCCACCCGTACCCAGGAGTCCACCGACGAGATCGAGGGCATGATCTCGCGGCTGCAGAGCGCCACCAACAACGCGGTCTCGGTGATGAAGAAGGGCCAGGAAGAGGCGGAGACCACCATGGAACACACCGCCGAAGTGAACGGCGCGCTGCAGCAGATCCGCCAGTCGGTGGACACCATCTCCGAGATGACGGATCAGATCGCCGTCGCGGCGCGCCAGCAGACCACCGTGGTCGAGGACATCAACCGCACCATCGTGCAGATCTCCGACGGGGCCGACCAGTCGGCCGAGACCGCCGACCGCGTCAGTGCGGCCTCGGACGAGCTCAAGCAGGTGGAAAGCGAAATCCAGCGCGCCCTGGCCCAGTTCCGCCTCTGAACGCCGGCCCCGGGGGTAGCCGGGTCCGCCGCCGGGGCTGCCCGCGCGGACCCGAAACCGCTGCCCCGGGCGGTGCATTGTTCCCCGTCACGCCCCCGTGGCAGTCTTGTTCGATGCTGAACCTGCGACGCCCGGCACCCCCGACGGACCCCGCGGCCGATCGCGAACGCTTCCGGCGAGCGTTGCTGTGGCCCTTCTTCGGGGTGATGGCCCTGGTCCTGATCCACGCCCTGCAGGAAATGCTGGGCGCGGATTTCTCGCGTCTGGGCATCCTGCCGCGCGACGGCGTCGGCGCGCTGGGGATCTTCACCTCGCCCCTGATCCACGGATCCTGGGGGCACCTGATGGCCAACGCCCCCACCCTGTGGGTGCTGGGCATCCTCACGCTCTACGGCTTCCCGCAGGCCACGCGCACCGCGGTCCCGCTGATCTGGATCATGGGCGGGCTGGGGGTCTGGCTGTTCGCCCGCGAGGGCCTGCACATCGGCGCCAGCGGCCTGACCCACGGCCTGATGTTCTTTGCCGTGGTCATCGGCATCCGCCGCCGCGATGCGCTGTCCATCGCGCTGACGATCATCGTGCTGTTCCTCTACGGCAGCATGTTCTGGGGCGTGTTTCCGACCACCCCCGGCGTGTCGTTCGAGGCGCACCTGTTCGGTGCGACCGTGGGCGCGGTCTGCGGCTGGTTCCTGTACCGCCGCGACCCCTTCCCGGTGGCACAGCGCTACGCCTGGGAAGAAGACCCGGACGATCCCACCGACGCCGAGACCCTGCGCAAGATCGAGCAGGGCCGCCTGGACGAGATCGAACCGCCCCGCCACCGCGACCAGCACGGCCCCGGCGGCCCTGACGGCCCCGACGATCCGCCCGACCGCCGGGATTAATCCCCGAAGGTCACCCGCAGACCCGCGCGCAGGGTCAGCCCCGGGGCGGGCTCGTAATGCCGTCCGAAGTTTGCGTTGATGCGAACGTTGTCGATGTTGTCGGCATCCAGAAGATTGTTCGCGCCAACGAAGGTCTCAATGTTCGCGCCGTTGCGCGTCCACTCGCGCCCGGCCCGCAGGTTGACCGTGGTCTGCGAGCCGACGCGCTCGTCGTTGGCGTCGTCGGCGTAGCGCGCCCCGGCGTGCAGGGCATCCACGGTGACGAACCAGGGACCGTCGCGCCAGTCGGCCTCCAGGAACAGTTGTTCGCGCGGCAGTCCGGGCAGCCGATTGCCGTCGTGGCGCACGCCGTCGACGTCTTCGTATTCACGGAAGCGGAAATCATTGAGGGTGAAGGCGCTGCTCAGGGTCCATTGCGGCGTCGCCTGCCAGTCCAGTGCCAGTTCCAGCCCGTCGCGCGCGGTGCGACCGGCATTGGTGTAGAAGTCCCGGTCCCCCTCGCCCTCGATCTGGAAGGGCGTGATCTCGTCGCGCACCCGTGTGCTCCAGAGCACCGCCTCCCAGCCGAACGCACCCTGTTCGCCGCGCCAGCCCAGTTCCAGGCTGCGAGCCTTCTGCGGCTCGAGGTCCGGGTTGAAGCCGCCTCCGCCCCCGGGATTGGCGAATTCGGTGAAGGTCGGGGTCTCGAAATTGGTGGCCACGTTCACCCACGCCCGCTGCCCCGGGCGGAAATGCCACACCAGCCCCGCCATCAGGCTCTCCTCGCGGAAGGTGCGCCCATCCGAACGATCCGGCTCGCCGACCTCCTCGGAAAAGTCATCATCGATGCTGAAACGAATACGATCGTGGCGCGCCCCCAGCACCAGGTTCCAGTCCTCGCCCAGCAGGGTATCGGTATGCAGGAAGGCGCCACGGGTGCGGGCGCGTTCGGTCTGTTCCAGGGCAAGATTGGTGACGGGATCATTCGGGTCCGCGGAACAACCGGGAGCCTCGTCGTCTTCCTCGGGATCACGGTCGAACAGCTGTCCGGCGGAACAGCGTCGCGTCCGCTCGTCCCGCTGTTCCTCCAGATCCACGCCCGCCAGCCAGCGCGTCGGTCCGAGATCGCCCTCCAGCTGGGCGTTCAGCCCGTAGAAGTCGCGCTCGTAGGCCACCCGGCTCGACCCCGGGAACGGCAGCTGCTGGGCGTAGTCGCGCTGCGTCCAGAATCCGCCGACGCGCAGATCCAGCTCACCCACCGGCTGTTCCCAGCGCAGCCCGGCGGTCAGCTGTTCGGCCTCCTGAGTCGAGTCCAGCAACTCGGCGTTCGGAGCCGCCTGGCGCCGATCCTCGCGCAGCTCGTCACGGGTCAGCCCGCCCGGGTCGTCGGTGCGCGGAGCATCGAGGTAGCGCAAGTGGGTGCGCAGCGTGCCCGCGCCCAGTTCGCTCGCCGTATGCAGGCGCAGATAGCGCTTTTCCGCCCGCGACTGGTCGCGGTAGCCATCCATGCGGAAATCATGCGCGGTCAGCGAGTAGCGGTGCTCGCCGAGGTCCGCCTCGCTGGTCGCCTCCAGCCGACGAAACCCGTGCGAGCCTGCCAGCACCCCGCCGCCATGCCCGCGGGGCTCGCTGCCGTCCCGGGTGCGAATCGAGATCACCCCGCCCGAGGCGTTGCCGTACAGCGCCGCGCTGGGCCCGCGCAGCACCTCGATGTCGCGGATGTTCAGCAGGTCGATCGCATCCACCTGCGACTGCCCGTCCGGCGTGGTCTCGGGGATCCCGTCCTGCAGGATGCGCAGCCCGCGCACGCCGAACGGCGCCCGCGAGCCGAAACCGCGTATGGAGATGCGCACATCCTGAGCGAAGTTGTGGCGGTTCTGCGCATACAGCCCGGGCACCCGGTTGAGCGCCTCGTCCAGCTGCAGCCCCTGACGCGCCTCGGTGGCCTGACGCCCGTCCACCCGGCTGACCGATGCCGGCAGCTCCGCCAGCGGCGTCGTCAGCCGCGGCGCCGACACCTCCACCGGATCCAGCACCGGCACATCGTCGCCGGCCGCGGCCGCCGGGACCGCCAGACCGGACACACCCAGGGCCGGCAACATCAGAAAAAACAAACGCGCCATCGGGCCGGCCCCCATGACTTCGGCGAGGCCCCGCACCCTGCTCTCCGTCATCGCCGCGCCTCCAGAATCACGCGTCAGCCACACCGACCCGGAACGCCTCTCACGGAGCAGGACATTCCCCGCTGCGCTCACTCTTTGCGCAGGTGCTCGTTGACGAAGCGGGTCACGCGGACCATGGCATCGCGCGCGGCCAGGTCATCGGCAAAAGTGCGGTTGTCGCCGTTGCGGAAGTCGAAGCCACGACCCACGCCCGGATATTCGATCCACGTAACGTCGCCACCACGATCCTCGAGCCCGTCGGCGGCCATCTTTGCGGTCCGGTGGCGCTGGTACTGCTCCTCGTCCCCGATCAGGATCATCACCGGGATCTCCAGCTGATTGAATTCGCTGGCATAGCGATACACCTGGTGGGGTTCGCCCAGGTTGGGGTCCTGCACATGCGGGTAATAGCCCGCCCAGCAGGCCACGTCGTCCACCTGGCGTTCATGGGTCACCGCGACCTTGAGGGTCTTGTACCCGCCCCGGGTGATCGACACCAGGCAGGCGCGGTCGCCGAGGATGTCTTCCCGCGCGAGCAGCTCATCCAGACCGCGGTCCAGATCCCCTTCCAGTTCGTAGTCGTGGTCCAGCGGGTGGGTCTCGATGAAACGACCGGTATAGAGGTCCGGCGCCAGCACCACGAATCCGCGCGCGGCCAGGCGTTTCACGTGCAGCTCGGCCAGATGGTCCAGCCCGCGCCGCCCGTGCGACCACAGGATGGCCGGATAGTCCTCGCCGTCGGCCGGGCGCGCGACCATCGCCGGAACGATCACGCCGTCACGCTCGTATTCCAGGCGCTCGATCTCGACCTCGTGGTTCTCGATGTCGGGATTCAGCTGGCCTTCCTGCCACCAGCCATCGTCCCACCACCACTGGCCGTCGCCGGTCTGCGCCTCGTTGGCTGCCAGCGGCCCTGCCATCATGCCGGCCAGAAACGCGCCCGCGATACCCCGTACCATTGCTCCCTTCATGCTCTTCCCCCGCTGGTTGCAGCTCATGGTTCACTTCGCATCAAAAGATAGACGCAACGGACCGCCTTCGCCGTCCATGGCGCCCGGCCCTTGCGCCCGGGCCCGGTATCCGCTAGTATCCGCGATCTTTCGTCCCGACCCGAACATCTGGAGTAGCCCCGATGTCCCGAGTATGTCAGGTGACGGGCAAGCGCCCGGCTACCGGTAACAATGTCTCGCATTCCCAGCGGAAGACGCGGCGTCGCTTCCTGCCGAACCTGCACACCCATCGTTTCTGGGTGGAAAGCGAAAAGCGGTTCGTGAAGCTGCGCCTGAGCAGCAAGGGCATGCGCATCATCGACAAGCGCGGCATCGAGGCAGTCCTGGCCGACTGCCGGGCCCGCGGCGAAAAGGTCTAAGGAGGCAGCACGATGGCAGCCAAGAATCAGGGGCGCGAAAAGATCCGGCTGGTCTCCAGCGCCGGCACGGGTCACTTCTACACCACGTCCAAGAACAAGCGGAACATGCCCGAAAAGATGGAGATCAAGAAGTTCGATCCCGTCATCCGCCAGCACGTGATGTACAAGGAAGCCAAGATCAAGTAAGCGCGGCCCGTCGCGCGCATGAAAAAGCCCGGCCATGCCGGGCTTTTTTGTGGCCGGACTTCGAGCGGGGCGGGGTCAGCTGTCGCCGCCCTGCGCCTCCACCACGTCCTCGGCCCAGCGGGTCATCAGCCTGCCCCAGCGATGGGCCGTGGCCGGATCCAGCTCGATCTTGGTGTAACGTTCACCATCGCGGATAATGACCCGCAGCAGGGGCATCCCGGAGTCGTGCAGGATCTGGCGCAGCTCCACGATCTCCCCGAACGGCGCGTTGATGGAATCCATGTCGCGTTTCCTCTTGTTGCGGCCCGTGTCCCGCAGGAAGGACCCATCCACATCGTTTGCAGACAATAAGCATGCAGCCAATTTTTGTCGGACGGCAACCCATTTTCGATGGCGAGGAACGCACCATCGGGTTCGAACTGTTGTTCCGGGCCGGGGCCAATGCCAGCGAGGCCAACGTGGTGGACGGCGATCTCGCGACCTCCGACCTGCTGCACAGCGCCTTCATCGACATCGGCATGGAGAACCTCGTCGGGGAACACCTCGCGTTCGTGAACCTGCCGCGCGGCTTCCTCGATCACGAGGTCCTGCAAAGCCTGCCGCCCGAACAGGTAGTGCTCGAGATCCTCGAGGACATCGTGGTGGACGACGAGGTCATCGCCGCCGTGCGCCGGCTGAAGGAACACGGCTTCCGCATCGCCCTCGACGATTACCAGTTCCGCGAACAGGACTCGCCCCTGATCGAGCTGGCGGACATCGTGAAACTGGACCTGCTGGCGTTCGATGGCGACAGCCTGCGCGCCGAGATCGAGCGCCTGCGACCCTTCAACGTGGAGCTGCTGGCGGAAAAGGTCGAGGACGCCGCTACCTACGCGACCTGCCGCGAGCTGGGCTTCCTGTACTACCAGGGCTTTTTCCTGTCCTACCCCAACGTGGTGGAGGGCCAGCGCCTGGAGCAGCTGGAAGTCGGCCTGCTGCAGCTGATCGAGAAACTGCAGGATCCGGAGATGTCGGCCGAGCAGCTGGCCGCACAGATCAATGCCCACCCCGATCTGGCCATCCATGTGCTGCGCCAGGCCAACAGCCCGTTGCTGCGACACCGCCGCCCGATCGAGACCCTGCGCGAGGCGATCGTGCTGCTGGGGACCGACCGCGTGCGCTCGCTGGCGATGGTTGCCGCCCTGCGCACCAGCACCCCGCAGCGCCAGGGCCTGGAACAGGTGATGATCCGGGCACGCATGGCCGCGCTGCTCGCCGCGCCTTCGGGCGTGCCGAACGAGTCCGAGCGCTACTTCACCCTCGGCCTGCTGTCGGGGCTGGACCGCGTGCTGGGCATTCCTCTGCACCGGGTACTGGGCGAGCTCAACCTGAGCCCGGCAATGGAGGATGCCCTGCTGGAGCACAGCGGGGAGCTGGGCGCCGTACCCCGGATCATCGAGACCTTCGAGGACCCGGATCGCCGGTTCCCGTTCGAGGTTTCGCCGGTGTCACCCCAGGTCGCCGGGCGACTGTACATGGAAGCGGTACGCTGGACGGAGAGCATGCTGGTGGAGATGCAGGGAGCGAGCAGCGCATGACCATTGATCTGGACACACGCCTGACGCCCGCGGATACCGCATCCGCGGAGCCCGCGGGCCTGAGCCTGCGGCCCGCGAACGATCCGGGTATCCGCTGCGCGGGAGCGAACGGCACGACCCTGGCGATCGATCCGGGGCTGGCCTCGCTGGACCCCGACCCGCCGGAGGAACGCTGGTTCGCCGGGCCGGCGAGCAGCGCCCCGTCCGGAGAAGGGGGCCTCTATCGGATGGTCTGCGGCGACGTCCTGTTCCTTGCGCGGGAAGGCCCCGACGACGACCTGCGCGAACGCACCCGGGACGTATACCGGGACCTGGTCGCGGCCTGCCGCGAGGCAGGTTATCCGTACCTGCTGCGCATGTGGAACTTCTTCGGCCGCATCCACGAGCCGGAGCAGGGGCTGGAACGCTATCAGGCCTTCTGCACCGGGCGCGCCGAGGCCCTGGAGGCCCTGGAAATCCCGCTGGGCGGCATGCCCGCCGCCACCGCGATCGGATCCGACCACGCCGGCCTGTTCGTGCACGCCATCGCCGCGCGCGAACCCGGAACCCCGGTGGAAAACCCGCGCCAGGTCAGCGCGTACCACTACCCCGAACGCTACAGCCCGAAGAGCCCCAGCTTCGCCCGCGCCACCCGTATCGAGACGCCGCGCGGCCCGATGCTGCTGATCTCCGGCACCGCCAGCATCACCGGGCACGAGAGCCGGCACCCGGGTGATATCGCCGCGCAGACCCGCGAGACCCTGGCCAACCTGGACACCCTGCATGCCGAGGGCGGAACCGATCTGCCCGGGCTGCGCTGGCTGCGGGTCTACCTGCGCCACCCGGAGCATCGCGACACCGTGGAGGCGATCCTGCGCGAGCACTACGGTGAACGGACTCCGCCGGTGCAATGGGTACGCGGCGATGTCTGCCGCCAGGAGCTGCTGATCGAGATCGAGGGCGTGCATGCCTGAGCTGCCGGAGGTGGAGACCACCCGGCGCGGCCTCGAACCCCTGCTTCGCGAACGGCGCATCCTGCAACTCGAAGTTCGCGACGCGCGCCTGCGCTGGCCGGTCCCGGCGGATCTCCCGGCACGGATCGCCAGCGCCACCGTGCGCAGCCTGCGGCGGCGGGCGAAGTACCTGCTGCTGGATACCGATGCTACCGGACTGCTGCTGCATCTGGGGATGTCGGGCAGCCTGCGCCACTGCGCCCCTGATACGCCGCTGCGGCGCCACGATCACCTGAGTCTGGTCCTCGACAGCGGCAGCGAGATCCGTCTGCACGATCCGCGACGCTTCGGCTGCTGCCTGCCACTGGATCCCGCGCCGGACGGCGGCCCCGCCACCCATCCGCTGCTGGAGGGCCTGGGGCCGGAACCGCTGGACGCGGACATGGACGGCGACTACCTGTTCCGGCGCAGCCGCGGCCGCCGCGGTCCGGTCAAGGCCTTTCTGATGGATCAGGCCACGGTGGTCGGCGTTGGCAACATCTACGCCACCGAGGCACTGTTTCTGGCGGGTGTGCGCCCCGGCCGCGCGGCGGGCCGCGTGACCCGCGCCGAATACCGCCATCTGGCCGGCCACGTGAAGGCCGTGCTGGCCGCCGCCATCGAACGCGGCGGCACGACCCTGCGCGATTTCCTGCGCGAGGACGGCAGCCATGGCTACTTCCGTCAGGAACTGCAGGTCTACGGGCGCGCCGGGGAGCCCTGCCGGGTGTGTGGCACGCCGATCCGCACCCGCAGCGTGGGTCAGCGGGCCAGCGCCTACTGCCCGAGCTGCCAGCGCTGACCCGGGGCTCAGCGTTCGAAGACGCGCGCCTCGCCCTCGCCGCGCGGATCCGAGGCCGCCTCCAGCCGTCCGGCCTCGCGCTCCCACAGCACCGCCTGCATGTCGCCGAACGGGCGCACCTGCGGGGTCAGACGATGGCCACGCTGCACCAGCTTGCCGCGCAGCTCGGTGTCGAAGGCCCCGGTCTCGAATTCGACCCGGTCGGGCAGGTACTGGTGGTGCCAGCGCGGGGCCTCCACCACCTCGTCGATCGGCTGACCGTCGACCACGCCGAGGATGCCGTGCAGCACCATGGTGATGATGCGGCTGCCCCCCGGGGTGCCGAGGATGGCCACGCGATCGCCGGTGTCCACGAAGGTGGGGCTCATGGACGACAGCGGCCGCCGCTGCGGGGCGATGGCATTGGCCTCGAAGCCGATCAGGCCGTAGGCGTTGGGCTCGCCCGGTTTGGCGGAGAAGTCGTCCATCTCGTTGTTCAGCAGGACGCCGGTGCCCGGGACCACGTAGCCGGAGCCGAACGGGTAGTTCAGCGTCAGGGTCGCGGCCACGCGGTTGCCGTCGGCGTCCATCACCGAGAAATGCGTGGTCTGCGGGCTCTCCGCCGCGCCATCGATCCCCGGACGATTCCCTGGCTCCACCACCGGCGGCAGGCCGTCGCTGGGTGTCGCCTGACCGGGGTGGATCCCGGCGCGCAGGCCGGCCGCGTAATCGCGTGACAGCAGCCGCTGCAGCGGCATGTCGACATGATCGGGGTCGCCCAGGTACTCGGCGCGGTCACGGTAGGCCCGGCGCATCGCCTCCAGGATCAGATGAATGCGGGCGTCCTCCTCCATCGCGTCCAGATCGTGGAAGGACAGGATGTTGAGGATCTGGCCGATGGCCACGCCCCCGGAAGACGGCGGCGCGGCGGTCACGATCTCGGCGCCGTTCCACTCCAGGCGCACCGGATCGCGCTCCACCACCTCGTAACCCGCGAGGTCCTCGGTGCTCCAGATCCCTCCGGCCTCGCGCACGCCCTCCACCAGGGTCTGTGCCAGCTCGCCGGTGTAAAAGCCGTCACGGCCCTCGGCGGCGAGGCGCCGCAGGGTATCGGCCAGATCCGGCTGCACCAGCTCCGTGCCGGCCTCCGGCGGCCCGCCGTCGCGCAGGAAGATCCCTGCGGCATCGGCGCCGTCGCGCAGCGCCTGAAGCCGGAACTCGGCCATCTGCTGATAACGCGGCCCGACGGTCACGCCTTCCTCCGCCAGGCGAATCGCCGGGGCCAGGCTGCGTTCCAGCGACAGCGCACCGTACTCCGTCGCCAGATGATCCATGCCCGCCGGCATCCCCGGGATACCCGCGGCCAGCACCCCGTCCAGCGACAGCCCGTCGACAACCTCGCCGTCCTCGTCCAGGTACATGTCGCGATCGGCCGCGGCGGGCGCGGTCTCGCGCGCATCGAGCATCAGCGTGCGGTCGCTGTCCGCCTCGTGCAGCAAAAAGAAGCCCCCGCCGCCCAGCCCGGAGCCATAGGGCTCCGCCACGCCCAGCGCCGCAGTGATCGCCACCGCCGCGTCGAACGCATTGCCGCCGTCGGCGAGGATCGCCTCGCCGGCCGCGGTGGCCTCGGGGTGGGCGGTGGCGACGGCGTGTTCGCCGGGCGTATCGGCAGACGTGTCGGCGGGCCCGGCAACAACCGGGGAGGCCAGCGGGGCCGCAAGCAGCCCGAACAGCGTGACGGTCAGGAGGTGGCGCCGCATGACAGGCCGCCCCGGCTATTTCGCCGCCATCAGGGCTTCGTATTTCGTCATCAGCTGCTCGCGGGTCTCCTTGTGATCCGGATCCAGGGGGATGCAGTCCACCGGGCAGACCTGCTGGCACTGCGGCTCGTCGTAATGCCCCACGCACTCGGTGCACAGATTGGGATCGATCTCGTAGATCTCGTCGCCCGGGTAGATGGCCTCGTTCGGGCACTCGGGTTCGCAGACGTCACAATTGATGCATTCGTCGGTGATCATCAGGGCCATGGCTTTTCCTCCTCGGGCCAGGAAGGGGTGCGAGCGGTCAGTCGGCCACCCCGGGATCCCGGGCCAGCATGCGCGCCACCCCGGGGCTCACGAATTTTGAGACATCGCCGCCCAGGCGCGCGATTTCCCGTACCAGACTGGACGAGACAAAGCTGTATTCCTCGGCGGGTGTCAGGAACAGGGTTTCGACCTCGGGCGCGAGCTGACGGTTCATGGCCGCCAGCTGGAATTCGTGCTCGAAGTCGGAAACCGCACGCAGGCCGCGCAGGATCACCGTGGCCTGCTGTTCGCGCACGAAATGGGCCAGCAGGGAGTCGAACCCGATCACCTCCACCCGCGGAACGTCCTTCAGCGCCTCGCGGGTCTGTTCCACGCGGGTCTCCAGCGGGAACGCCGGGCTCTTGCCGGGGTTCGCGGCCACCGCCACCACCACCCGGTCGAACAGGCAGGCGCCGCGACGCACGATGTCGGTGTGCCCGTGAGTAACGGGATCGAAGGTCCCGGGATAGATGGCGGTAATCGGCATGCGGCTCGCAGACAGTACGGTTCGGGGGCGCCATTACACCGCAACCCGCCGCCGGAGGGAAACTCGCGGGTCGCCGGCAGGCCGACAGGCGCGCCTCTAGCCGCTACACTGCGGCGCACACACACGCCGGGCCCACCGGGAGACACGCATGACCGACGAATACCGCCCGCCGCTGGCCGACTACTGGGACGAACTGGAATCCCGTTACGGCGGCGGCTTCAACTTCCAGCAGATCAGCCGCGAGGAACTGGATCAGCTGATCGGGCACCTGCGCCAGGCCGTGAACCAGGACCCGCAGGTGACCGAGGTGGAAAAACAGAACCTCGCCCTGGTGCTCAAGCACGCCGAGGAAAGCCGCAAGCGGCGCAAGGGCTGAGTACCCCGGGGCCCTGCCGGTTCGCGTGCGAGCACGCTCCCACAGATGGATTGATGGGGCGACGGGGCGATGCAACCGGAAAGGTGGGAGCCTGCTTGCAGGCGAACCAGGCGTGCGAGCGCGCTCCCGCAGACGGGGCGATGCAACCAGATAATGCAGGAGCCTGCTTGCAGGCGAAAGAGCCAGCCTCAGCGGTCGATCAGACTGCGGATCACCTCGCCGGCGGCGGTCAGGCCGAACAGCGCCGGCAGATAGGAGATGGTGCCGTTGACCGAGCGCGGCCGCCCGCCCAGCGGCCCGTCCACCGGCCGGTGCTCGGTGCCCTTGCTCGGGTTCTCGATGGAGAACACCACCGGATAGTCCAGGCGCGCATCCAGCCGCCGCAGGCGCTTGCGCATCTGCCGCGCCAGCGGGCATACCCGGGTGCCGTCCAGCGGCCCCACGCGCACCGCGCGCGGGTCGATGCGGCCGCCGGCCCCCATGGCCGAGATGACCCGCACCCCGCGAGCCTGCGCGCCGGCCACCAGGGCGGCCTTGCAGGCGATGGAATCGATTGCGTCCAGCACGTAATCGGCATCCTCCGGGATCAGCTCCGCGACCGTGTCCGGGTTGAGGAACTCGCGCCGGACGGTCACCGCGATCGCCGGATCGATGTCGCGGATGCGTTCGGCCATCACGTCGGTCTTGGGATGCTGCACCGTGGAGCGCAGGGCCACCAGCTGGCGATTGAGATTGGACGGCGCGACCACATCGTGGTCGACCAGGGTCATGCGGCCGACCCCGGCACGGGCGACGGCCTCCGCGGCATAGCTGCCAACCCCGCCCAGCCCGGCAATGAAGACATGCCGGTCGCGCAGGCCGGCAGTGACATCCGCCCCCAGCAGGAGATCGGTGCGTTCGGTATAGGCGTCGTGTGGCAGTTCGTCAGTGCCGCTCATTGGTCCGGACCGTATCCAGCCGGAAAACCCGGCGTGCATTCCGGGTTGTGAGTATAGCGGTACTGACGGGGTCCGTGTTGCGCAAACGCGCCACGGCCGCGTTGACCCCGGCGATCATCGCCGGTTCGTTGCGCTCGCCGCGATGCCCGGCCAGCGGCTGGTCCGGCGCGTCGGTCTCCAGCACCAGGGCCTCCTCCGGCAGGTCGCGCACGATCCGCTGCAGGCGCCGCGCACGATCGAAGGTCACCGGCCCGCCGAACCCCAGCACGCAGCCCAGATCCACCGCCTGTCGCGCCTGCTGTTCGCTGCCGGAGAAGCTGTGCAGGATGGCGGTCACGCCCGGGTGCTGGCGCAGCCCCTTGAGGATCGCATCCACCGCGCGCCGGCAGTGCAGGATCACCGGCAGGTCGTGGTTATGCGCGATGGCCAGCTGCGCGGTGTAGAACCGCCACTGGGTGTCGAAGTCGAGCCCCGCCACGAAGCCGTCGAGCCCGGTCTCGCCCACCGCCACCGCCTGCGGATCGGCATCCAGGGCGGCGTCCAGGGCGTCCAGATCCGCGTCGGCGTGCTGTTCGAGAAACACCGGATGCAGGCCGCGGGCCACATACAGCCCCGGCTCGCGGCGAGCCAGGGCATCCATGTCCGCCCAGCGGTCACGGGTCACGCCGGGCAGGACCATCTGCGTGACCCCGGCGGCGCGGGCGCGATCCAGCACCGCCGGGCGGTCCGGATCGAACGGATCCAGATCGAGATGGACGTGGGTGTCGAACAGTTCCACGCCGCCGCCCCCGGACTATGGGCTGGGGTAGGTGTAGCGGGCGTGGATGTCCTCGATGGCCTGCAGGATCTCGTCGGACAGGGCCACGTTCACCGAGTCGATGTTCTCGCGCAGCTGTTCCATGGTGGTCGCACCGATCAGGTTGCTGGTCACGAACGGCTGCCGGTTGACGAAGGCCAGCGCCAGCTGGGTCGTCGTCAGGCCATGGCTCTCGGCCAGCCGGGCGTATTCCTCGGTGGACGCCAGCGCCTGCGGGTTGCTGTAGCGCTGGAAGCGCTCGTACAGCGTGAGGCGCGCCCCCTCGGGCTTGCGCCCCTCGCGGTACTTGCCGGAGAGCATGCCGAAGGCCAGCGGGGAGTAGGCCAGCAGGCCCGCATCCTCGCGGATCGCCATCTCGGCGAGACCGGCCTCGAAGCTGCGGTTCAGCAGGCTGTAGGGGTTCTGGATGGAAACGATGCGCTCGGCCAGCCCGCGCTCGTGCTGGCGCAGCCATTCCATGAAACCCCAGGGCGTCTCGTTGGAGATGCCGATGTAGCGCACCCGCCCGCTGGCGACCACGTCCTTCAGCGCGGCGGCGGTCTCCTCGATCGGCGTGGCCCGGTCGTCCGGATCGTGGACGTAGCCCAGCTTGCCGAAGAAGTTGGTCGAGCGCGCCGGCCAGTGCACCTGATAGAGGTCGATGCAGTCGGTCTGCAGGCGTTCCAGGCTGGCATCGACGGCCTGTTCGACGTGCTCGCGGGTCAGCTGCGTGCCGCCGCGCAGATAGTCCATGCCCGGCCCGGCGACCTTGGAGGCCAGCACCACGCGGTCGCGGCAGCCGCGCGAGCGCAGCCAGTTGCCGATGTAGCGCTCGGTCAGCCCCTGGGTCTCGGCCCGCGGCGGCACCGGGTACATCTCCGCGGCATCGATCAGGTTGATGCCGCGCTCCAGCGCATAGTCCAGCTGCTCGAAGGCCTCGTCCTCGGTGTTCTGTTCGCCCCAGGTCATGGTGCCCAGGCCGATCAGGCTCACGTCGATGCCGGTGCGTCCCAGCTTGCGATACTCCATGCCTCTCCCCTGCCCCGGCGGGGCGTTGTCAGGTGAACAGCGTCAGCACGCCGGTGTAGGAGTACAGACGGTTGGAAAAGATTTCACCGTTGGCGAAGAAGCCCACCAGCGGCACGTCCCCCAGGACCCGCTGCACGGTGCCCAGCTCCACGTCCGCGTGCACGAACTGATGCCGTCCGCGCCCCAGACAGGACACGTAGATCGCCCCGCGGATCCCTTCCGGGCACTGCTCACGGATCTGCTGCAGCATGCGCTCCAGGTCCTCGTGCGCCGACTGGCCGTCGCGGCGCACGAACAGCACCCGTGACCCCTGCTCCAGGGTCTCGCCCACGGCCAGTAGCTCCTGGTCCATATCGACGCCGGTGATATTGCGCACGCGATAGTCCCCGGTATCCGATGCGGGGATGGGGAACCCGATCTGGATGTACCCCAGGGCCCGCTTCAGATCGCGCGAAAGCACGTCGCCGATGATCCGCCGGAACGCCGGCAGTGCCGGTTCGCCATTAAGACGGACGATGATGTTGCGCCAGGTCTCGGTCAGTTCGTGCTGCCCGGGCAGCGGCGTGCAGCCCTGGGTGTGGCGGGCCACCAGCGGCACGTCGTCGCGCAGCACGAGGCCGGTGATGCCCGAGCTCATCACGCCATCGGCGATCTGGACCGCGTCGTCCGCGCCGGAGTTGATCCCGCCGGTCGCGAACCATGCGGTCTCTTCGCCGATACGGGTCAGGATCCCCTCGACGTCTTCCAGGCGCGGATCGGCGTTGAGAATCAGTCGCGCCGGCGTGGCCGGATCGACAAAGCCCTCAAGGGCCCGGGTCAGTTCATCGAAGGAGCGCACCGGATGCCGGATCAGGCGCACGGAGTCCGCCGGCAACTCCCCGACCATCAGGGTGACGGCGGGATCGTCGTAATACTCGTGCTCGCGGCCCATGACCGCGATCCCCATGCCGCCGACGAAATGGTCGATCGGCCGCCGGCGGCCCAGCTCGCGCAGCAGCAGCCGGGCGTTGCGGGCGATGTCATCGGAGACGTAGATGAAGCCCACGCGCACCTGCCCGTCGGCCGCCGGGGCCAGCTCGCCCAGCTGATCGGCCAGCTCGGCGGCCAGCGCCCGTGGCTCCTCGCCGGTGGCGCTGGCACACAGGAAAGGTTGGCTCGCGTTCATAGTCCGAGATGCTCCAGCATGCTGAGGGCCTCGTTGTCCTCGACCGGGATACCGACCTCCGCCCGCATGTGTTCGTTCCCGACAAACTCCAGACGGGCGTGATGCCGCGTGTCCAGCTCTTCCTGGAACCAGGCGATCTCCGAGGGGTGCACCACGTGCTCGCCGCGCACCAGATGCCGCGCCAGCACCGCGTCCTCGCGGATGTCGAGGAACAGCGGCTGCGGCAGCTCCAGCGGCAGAACATGGGTTTGCACCAGCCATTCCACCGGGGTCGCGCCCCGACCGGCCGGCAGACGACGGCTGTCGATGCGGAAATGTCCGCCTCCTCCGGGCTGCTTGAGCAGCTCCTCCAGCCAGTCGCCGGAAAATCCCCGGTGCACGATCAGCGAACGCCCGGTGTAGCGGGCGCGGAAACGCTCCATCTGGCGCGCCGGACGCGGGCCGAACAATCCGAACACGGCAACTCCGTAATCTCGGGAACAGGCAGGCAATCCTATCCGAAAGCGGCGGCGCGTTGAAAAAGAGCGCCCCGGCGCCGTGCGATCCGCAGCAACAAAAAGGGCCGCGACCCGAAGGTCGCGGCCCCTGCAACGGGCCCGCAGCCCGCGCCATGCACTCGCGATCAGCCGCGACGCGCCAGCATGTCGTGGATGATCGGGGCAAGGATGACTTCCATGGCCAGAGCCATCTTGCCGCCGGGCACCACGATGGTGTTGCGCCGGGACATGAACGAGTCCGGGATCATGTTCAGCAGGTAGGGGAAGTCCACGCCGAACTTCTTGGGATCGCTGAAGCGGATCACCACCATGCTCTCGTCCGGGGTGGGGATGTCGCGGGCGATGAACGGGTTGGAGGTATCCACCGTCGGCACGCGCTGGAAGTTGATGTCGGTACGCGAGAACTGCGGGGTAATGTAGTTCACGTAATCCGGCATGCGCCGCAGGATCGTGTCCACGGTCGCCTCGGCAGAGTAACCGCGCTCGAGGTTGTCACGGAAGATCTTCTGGATCCACTCGAGGTTCACGATCGGCACCACGCCGATACCCAGATCGACATGCTGCGAGGCATCGATGTTGCCGTCCGCCACCAGCCCGTGCAGGCCTTCGTAGAACATCAGGTCGGAACCCGGCTCGATCTCTTCCCACGGGGTGAACTCGCCCGGACCGAGGTTGGTGCCGAGACGCTGGTTGTGTTGCTCGGCTTCCTCGTCGGAATGCAGGTAGTAGCGCTTCTCGCCCTGGCCGGTCTCGCCGTAGGTCTTGAACAGATCCTCGATGCGGTCGAACAGGTTGGCCTCGGGGCCGAAGTGGGAGAAATGCGGGTTCCCCTCGTCGGCCGCCTTCTGCATGGCTTCCTTCATCGCCTTGCGGTCATAGCGATGGAAGCTGTCGCCCTCGATCACCACGGGGTTGATCTGCTCACGGCGGAAGATCGACTCGAACGAGCGCTTCACGGTGGAGGTGCCGGCACCCGAAGAACCGGTGACGGCGATCACGGGATGTTTCTGGGACATGAGAGTCTCTCCTTACGCAATCAAGCGTTACAAACGTCAGCAAATCGGGGTCAGAAGACCAGATTGATCATGAACATGGCCACCACGCCGAACAGGATCGTCATGATGCTGCCGGCCTTCATGTAGTCCTTCACCCGGTAGCCGCCGGGGCCCATGATCAGGGCGTTCACCTGGTGGGTCGGGATCAGGAACGAGTTGGAGGTGGCGATGGCCACGGTGATCGCGAACACGCGCGGGTCGGCGTCCATGCCCGCGGCCTGGGCCGCGGTCGCGAAACTGATGGCCAGAGGCACCAGCAACACGGTCGCGCCCACGTTGGACATGACCAGGGTAAAGAATGTGGCCAGCGCGAAGATCGTGGCCTGCAGCACCCAGGGTGGCACGGTGCCCAGCATGTCCAGGGTGTTCTGCGCGATCCAGGCCGCGGTGCCGGTATTCTCCACCGCCATGCCCAGAGGGATCAGCGAGGCCAGCAGGAACACGGTCTTCCAGCTGATGGAATTGTAGGCGTCGTCCAGGCTCAGCACGCCGGTCAGGATCATGCCCATGGCCCCAGTCAGCAACGCGATCGACAGCTGCAGGTCGGTGAACAGGATCAGCGACACTGCCACCGCGAGGAAGCCCAGCGCGTGCGGGACCTTGCTCGGGCGCAGCTCCTCGCGCGGGTAGTCCGAGGTGATCACGACGAAGTCGCGGTCCTTCTCCAGACGCGCCAGCGAGGTCCAGGTGGTGTGCACCACCAGGATGTCGCCCGGCTCCAGCGGGATGTCGCGCAGGCCCTCGCGGTAGACCTCGCCACCGCGCTGCATGCGCATCACCGAGAGCCCGTAGGTCTGACGCATGGCGACCTCGGTCACCGTCTTGCCGGCGAGGTTGGACCCCGGCGAGATCGCGACCTCGGCGATCCCGGACTGGGAGGAGTCCAGGGCGCTGGCGAACACGTCCAGGTCGCTGGACGGCGCGTGTTTCAGGTTCCGGCCCAGCTCCTCCATGCGCCGCGGGCTGGCCAGCACCGCCAGGCGCGAATTGGGCTGAATCTCGTAGCCGGTCCAGGGCGCCATGCGCAGCTCGTCACGCGCATGCGAACCGACGATCGCCACACCGGTCTCGCGTTCGACATCGGCGACCGTCCGGCCCACCAGCGGATCGCTCTCGGCGATGCGCACTTCGTGGATCCCGTAGGACAGGCCGTAGACCCGCTGGAAATAGTCCCGCGTGCCTTCGGTCGCGGTCGGCTGCGCGCCCACCGACGGCAGGACGTAGCGCCCCAGCAGCACGAAATAGACGATCACCGTGGCCAGCAGCGCCAGGCCGATGGGCGTGACATCGAACAGCTCGAAACGCTCCATGTCATCCGGCAGCAGGTCGTTCAGCAGGATCAGCGGACTGGAACCGACCAGGGTGATGGTTCCACCCACGATCGCGGCGAAGCCCATCGGCATCAGCAGGCGCGACAGCGGGATACCCAGACGGCTGGAGATGCGGCTCATCACCGGCATGAACAGCGCCGCCGCACCGATGTTCTGCATGAAACTGGAGATCACGCCGACCGTGCCCGACACCGTGGGAATGATGCGCTTCTCCCCGGTGCCGCCCACGCGCATGATGAAACTGGCGACCTTGTGCATCACCCCGGTCTTGTCCAGCCCGGCACCGATGATCATCACCGCGATGATCGAGATCACCGCATTGGAGGCAAACCCGCTGAACAGCTCGTCCTGCGCCACCAGCTCGCCGAGCTCGGGCAGCAGCGGCACCACGCCGAACACCAGCGGGATCAGCCCGATCAGGACCATCACCAGGATCGCGGCCAGATCGACCCGCACGATCTCGGAGACGAACAGGAAGATGGTGAAGGCGAGCAGGCCCAGCACCACGATCATTTCGGTGGTCAGCGTCAGATTTTCCATGAACCGCCAGTCCTGAAGGAGCAAGGCCGGCGGAATCAGTCCGCCGGCACGGGAAGCACGGGCGCGTCGTCCGGTCACGACACCGCGCGGAGCACCGGGCCACGCTGGCCGGGCGGAACTCCGCAGACAACACCCATTGAAAGCGCAGGATTATTCCATCCCGACGGGCCGGACGCAAAAATGCGCCCGAGCGGAAGGCGTGCGCAGGCCGTGTCCCCTCCGGTATGCTGGGGAAATCGATCGAGAAGGAGAAACCGCCATGGCCGAAGCGGCGTCCACCGGCAACCAGCCCCAGTTTCGCACCATCGTCGTCGCCACCGACGGCTCGGAATACAGCACCGCCGCGGAGAACGTGGCCCTGGAGCTGGCCGGCCGCTGCGGGGCACGTCTGCGGATCGTGCGCATCATCCCGACCGACACCCAGCACGACGCCCTCTCGCCGCGGCGCAGCCACGACGCCAGCGTCGCGGCCCAGGGTGACCTGGATACGCTGGAGAAACGCGCCCGCGAGGCAGGCCTGGAAGTCTCCGCCATCCTGCGCCACGGGGTCGACCGGCATCAGGAGATCGTCAGCGTGGCGGAAGAGCACGAAGCCGACCTGATCGTGATTGGCCGGCGCACCCGCGGCGAGATGGCCCGCCTCATGGTGGGCGACGCCACCGCCAAGGTGATCGGACTCGCGCCGTGTAACGTGATGGTCGTCCCGCGCGACACCGAAGCCCCGCGCCAGGGCCTGCTGGTAGGGACCGACGGTTCCGAACTGGGCGACAAGGCCGCGCGTGCGGCCGTGGAGCTCGCGCAGCACTGCAGCCTGCCGCTGACCGTGGCCTCGGTCGCCGTGCCCGGACAGAGCGAGGCCCGGCGCCAGGAGGGCGTGGACGCGATCCAGCGGCTGCAGGGCGAGGCCCGCGAAGCGGGCGTGGAAACCGATGCGCTGTTCGAGGAAGGCCGCCCGGAGGTCACCCTGATCGAGATCGCGGAGCGCCAGCATCGCGACCTGATCGTGCTGGGCAGCCATGGCCGCACCGGGCTCAAGCGGCTGCTGATGGGCTCGGTCTCCGAACGCGTCGTCGGTCAGGCGCGCTGCCCGGTCCTGGTGGTCAAGAAGAAGGGCTGAGCCGCCGCTTCACTCCGCCGGGGCGGGGGCCTCGGTGCGCCGGTACACCAGATCCGCCACTGCATGCCCGCGCTGCAGCCCGCGGCGCTCGAATTTGGTCTCGGGGCGCCAGGCCGGGCGTTCCGGGCGCGGCACCGGGCCGTCCGGCGCGAACCACTCGGTCGCCCCGGCCATCACCTCCTGCATGTGTTCGGCGTAGTCCGCCCAGTCGGTGGCCAGATGCAGCCAGCCGCCCGGCCGCATCCAGCCCGCCAGCGCGCGCACGAACCCCGGCTGGATCAGGCGGCGCTTGTGATGGCGCTTCTTGTGCCAGGGGTCGGGGAAATACACCTGCACGGTGTCCAGGCTGGCCGGCGCGAAATGCGCCTCCAGCAGCTCCACCGCATCGCGATCGGAGACCCGCAGGTTGGTCAGCCCCCCGACGCTCGATCTCGCCGAGCAGGTGCCCGACCCCGGGGCGATGCACCTCGGTGCCGATGAAATCGCGCTCCGGCGCCGCCGCGGCCTGTTCGGCCAGGCTGTCGCCGTCGCCGAAACCGATCTCCAGGGTCACCGGCGCCTCGCGGCCGAAGACCGCCGCCAGATCCAGCACCCCGGCGTCGGGCGCCGGATCCAGGCCGAAGCGCGGCCAGAGCTCATCCAGCGCGCGCTGCTGGCCGGTGGTCAGACGCCCCTCGCGGCGCACGAACGAGCGAACCCGGCGATGGTGCGCCGGGCGCCCCCCGTCCCCGTCAGCGGGCCGGTTGTCGTGCGATTCGTGCGGGACCGTCATGAGCCGGCGAAGAACAGCCCGGTCTCGGGCGAGGAGGCCGAGGCATAGCGCCGTGCCGGCATGCGTCCGGCGCGCCAGGCCTCGCGGCCCGCCACGATCGCGTGACGCATCGCACGGGCCATGCGCACCGGATCGTCGGCCGCGGCGATGGCGGTGTTCATCAGCACTCCGTCGCAGCCCAGCTCCATCGCGATGGCCGCATCCGACGCCGTACCCACACCCGCGTCGACCAGCACCGGTACCGACGCGTTTTCCACGATCTCGCGTATGTTGTAGCGGTTCTGGATCCCCAGACCCGAGCCGATCGGCGCGGCCAGCGGCATGATCGCCCGGCAACCGATGTCCTCCAGACGCTTCGCCAGCAGCGGATCGTCGGTGGTGTACACCATCACCTCGAAGCCCTCGTTCACCAGGGTCTCGGCGGCCTTCACCGTCTCGAACACGTCCGGGTACAGGGTCTTCTCGTCGCCCAGCACCTCCAGCTTGACCAGGTTGTGCCCGTCGAGCAGCTCGCGCGCCAGCCGGCAGGTGCGCACCGCGTCTTCCGCGGAATAGCAGCCCGCGGTGTTCGGCAGCAGGGTGTAGCGATCCGGCGGGACCACGTCGAGCAGGTTCGGCTCGTCGGGGTTCTGGCCGATGTTCGTGCGGCGGATGGCCACGGTCACGATCTCGGCACCGCTGCCCTCGATCGCCTCGCGGGTCTGCTCCAGATCGCGGTACTTGCCCGTGCCCACCAGCAGACGGGACTGGAAACGGCGCTCGCCGACGTGAAACGGATCGTCGGCGGATCCGGCGGCCATCTGGCTCATGCATGCTCCTCGGTTATCGATTGCGGGTGCGGATGCGGATACAACTGCGGGCAAGAATATCAGCCACCGCCGATGGCCTGAACGACCTCGACACGATCACCCTCCTGCAACCGCCGCTCGGCGTGCTCGCTGCGGGGCACGAGCATCTCGTTGACCTCCACGGCCAGTCGCCGACCGCCAAAGCCGCGCTGTTGAATCAGGTCCGCCACCGTCGGCGGCTCCTGATCCGCAGGAATTTCGCAGGTTTCTCCGTTCAACTTGATCTGCATGGGTCATACCGTTGGTGATTCGGGCATTGAGCCGGGGCGCGTACGCGCATACAATTCGTGGCCAGGCGGGTGTAGTTCAATGGTAGAACATCAGCTTCCCAAGCTGAGAACGTGGGTTCGATTCCCATCACCCGCTCCATCCCTTGCTCGTTCCCGGCTTCGTTCTGTCGGCGGCATTCTATCAGCTTGCCGCGCCGAGTCGGCGTATGCCTTCTTCCCAAAACAGAACTGGACTCTGTCCAATTCGCTGTTATATGTTGGAAACATGAGCACCCGAACCCCCCAACCCGATCTGCTGGGAATCGATGACGCGCGCGCCCTGCTGCGCGATTACCGCATCTCGCCGACCGAACAGCGAATCGAGATCGTCCGAGTGCTGTTCGCCCGCAACCAGCACCTCAGCGCCGACCACATCCTCGCGCAGCTCACGCGCCAGGAGTCACGCGTGTCCAAGGCCACGGTGTACAACGCTCTCAAGCTGTTTGCCGAGAAGGGCCTCGTGCGCGAAGTGATCGTCGACCCGTCGCGGGTCTTCTACGACTCCAACCGCGCCCCGCACCACCACCTGTTCCACGTGGACAGCGGCCAGCTCGAGGACGTGGAACCGGCCCAGGTACAGGTGAACGACCTGCCGCCGCTGCCCGAAGGTACCGACGTGCTGAGCGTGGACGTCATCGTCCGGGTCGGGTCCGGACAGAAGTCCGGCGACAGCTGATCCCCGGGGCGACGCACGCCCCACCTCTCCGAATTTTCGTGAACACCATCGGGTTCCGGAATCCCGAATCCGGCGGTTCCTGATCTCGCCCTTGAAATGGGAATGCTTTTCATTTAACTTTCCTCACGTCGGACGCAGAAAGGCTGTGCTCGACTGGAAAGACCTTCTTCTTCGCATTATTGCTGCCCAGCCAGCCCGGTGTTCCCGGTTGCCAGCCAGGCTGCCTTTTTCGGAACCGCGCATCCGCCCCGGCCCGTGCCAGGGCACTGGAGAACACCATGCAGACACTGAATCCGGCATCCGAACCGCAACGCCGTTTTGCCATGCGACCCACACCGCCCCAGCTTGCCCGCGCCTGGAATGAACTGCGCGACCGCAACCCGCGCACCGGGCTCCGGGAAGCCGCATCGCAGCTCGGCAGCTCCGAAGGCGAAATCGTCGCCGCACGCTGCACCGGTCCCGGCGGCCCGGTCTTCCGTCTGCGCCGGGACTGGAACAGCCTCCTGACAGAACTGAACGCAGCGGCTCCCCTGCGCCTGCGCACACGCAACCGCCACGCGGGCCTTGCCCGGCGCGTAACCACCTTGCCGACCCTCCGGGACCTGTACGCCGACCTCGGACAATGGCACGAGGCGCTTGTCATCCGGGAAGAGGACAACGATCCCGGCCGGCCACAATCACGCGTGTGCATCTTCGCCCCCGACGGCACGCCGGTACTGACCCTGGAACGCACTCCCCACGGGGACGCAGCGGCATGGGAGCGCGTGTTGCGCCGCCTCGCCGCAGTGGACCAGCGGCCCGGAATGACCGTCACCATCTCCACCGCTCCGGGAACGCGCCCGGATACCGCCGTCGATTGCGAAGACCTGCGCGATGCATGGGACCTTTCCCGCCATCCGGACACCATCCACGAACTGTCCGCGTGCTTTCAGTGCACGCCCGAACAGACCCTGCGCCTTGCCGGACCGGAACGCGCCTGGCCGGTCGGACAGGAGGCCCTCGACACCGTCCTGATGTACGCCGCCGAGGACGCGCTGGGCCTCCGGATCGAACTCGCCAATCAAGGCGTGCGGCAGCAGTACAGTGGCCCGGTCACACGGCTGGCGCCCACACGCACCTCCTTCAACATTCTCGACCCCGATTTCAGTCTGAACATCCGCCGCGAGTCCATCGCCGGAACCTGGGTCTTCCGTCGGCCCGCCTCGTCCGGCGCCCGCCATGGCCTGGCGCTGTTCGCCCCGGACGGCGAAACCATCATCCGCATCACCGACGCCAGCCCCGCCGGTCACCCGGAGGACCCGCGCTGGCGCGCCCTGCTGGGCCTGTTCGACCCCCTGCCGGCGGCACCCCGGCCCGGGGCATTGTTGGCGAAGCCCCGCTTCGCTATGATGTCCCGCTCGGCCGACGTAGCTCAGCAGGTAGAGCAATCGACTCGTAATCGATAGGTCGGGGGTTCAATTCCCTCCGTCGGCACCAGACCAGAGAAAAGGGCCGGCACTGCGTGTGCCGGCCCTTTTTCGTTCCAGCTTCGTTCAGCGGATTCCCGCCGGGAGGGACTACTCCCCCGCGGCACGTTCGGCGAACCGCGCCAGCAGGGCATCCATGGTGGTGAAATGGCGCTGGTACCAGGGGATGATCTCGTCATCCAGTGCCGAGACCAGATCCGCGCCCTGCAGCGACCCGTCCTCCAGCCCCGCCAGCAGGGCTTCCCAGCGCGCCAGATGGGCCGCATGTTCCTGCCGGTGGTAGTCCTTCTGCGGAAAACCGACCCGCTCCATCAGCTCGTCCTCGCGCGCGAAGTGCTCGCGATTGAACTCGACGAAGGCCGCGAACGCCTCCCGCGCGGCGTGGTCGTCGCCCTCCTCGCGGGCCCGGCCCACGGCTTCCAGCAACCGGGCGGCTTCGTGGTGATCGTCGTTCATGAAGGCCTGCTCCAGCTCCGGGACCTTCAGGCTGCGCTGTACTTCACTCATGGCTCACTCCAGCATCGTCTACTCCTGCGCCTGGCCCATCTCGCCTTCCACCACCAGACGCCGCCAGCGGAAGAAGCCCTCGAGGTCGACCCGGTACGGACCCGGGCCCATGTCTTCGGCCACGTACACGTGGATGCCCTCGATCTGCGTCCTTGCGTACCCGTCCGTCGAGCGCGGTGCGCCCGGCTCGGCCACCGGCACGCCCGCCTGGCCACCGCAGCAGCCCTGGCGGGCGGACAGCCGCAGCGTCATCTCGGCACTCCGGCCGGCGAGCCAGTCGCGCGCCGCGTCACTGAGGGACACGGTGGTCACGTGCCCGGCGCCTCGTTGTTGGTCGGGAACCAGTGGCGCGTGCGATTCGCGATGCGCACCAGCGCCAGCATCAGCGGCACCTCCACCAGCACGCCAACCACCGTCACCAGCGCCGCACCGGACTGCAGGCCGAACATCGCGATCGCGGCCGCCACGGCCAGCTCGAAGAAGTTACTGGCGCCGATCATCGCACCGGGGGCCGCCACCGCGTGGCGCACACGCCACGCCTTCGCCCAGTAATACGCAATGTAGAACACCAGGAAGGTCTGGATGATCAGCGGAACGGCGATCAGGGCGATATGCCCCGGATTCGCCAGGATGCGCTCGCCCTGAAAGGCGAACAGCAGGACCAGCGTCACCAGCAACCCGATGGGCGTGACCGGGCCGATGCGTTTCATGAAGACGTTGTCGAACCACTCGATGCCCTTTCTGCGGATCAGCCAGATACGTGACAGGTAGCCGGCCGCGAACGGGATCACGATGTACAGCAGCACCGACAGCGCGACCGTGTCCCACGGCACGTAGATATCGGAGATCCCCAGCAGCAGGACCACGATGGGCGCGAAGGCAAACAGCAGGATGATGTCGTTCACCGCCACCTACACCAGGGTGTAGGCCGCATCGCCACGCGTGAGATAGCTCCAGACGAACACCATCGCGGTACACGGCGCGGCCCCCAGCAGGATCGCCCCGGCCAGGTACTCGCGGCCCAGATCCTCCGGGATCCAGGCGGCGTAGACCACCATGAAGAAGAACCAGGCGATCGCGAACATGGTGAACGGCTTGATCAGCCAGTTCACCGAGGTGGTGACGGTCAGGCCCTTCGGCTCGCGGCGCACGCCGAGGATGGCGGAGAAATCGATCTGCACCATCATCGGGTAGATCATCGCCCAGATCAGGATGGCCACCGGGATCGAGACCTGCGCGTACTCCCATTGCGACAGCGTCTCCGGCACCGCGGGGAAGAACTGCCCCAGCGCGACGCCCGCCACGATGCACAGCGCCACCCATACGCTCAGATAGCGCTCGAAGAGACCCATGCCTTCTGTCGCCGAGATCTCCTCGGCGGACTGGTTGCGATCGTTCATGTCAGCAGGAGGTCTCCACCCCGGAAAGCTCGCACTCGCCCTCCTCGGCCGCGCAGCAGTGCGCGGTCAGGTAGGCCACCAGATCCTGCATCGCGGCCAGATCCGCCCGGTAGCGCTGGTAACGCCCCTCCTGGGTCACGGTGACGAGGCCGGCCCGGGTCAGAGTCTTGAGGTGGAACGAAAGGTTGCTACGTGGCAGCTCCAGTTTCCGGGCGATCTCGCCGGCGACCAGCCCCTCGCGTCCGTGACCAACCAGCAGACGCACGATGTCCAGACGGACACCGGAGGCCAGCGACTCGAACATGGAGGTGGCGGTCAGCTTGTCCATTTTTCAATGGTTCAACGATTATTGAATCATTGTCAACAAGCGGGCGGACATCGGACCGGAATCCCTGATGGAACCGCCGCGCCGAAGAGGAAACGACAGGCGAGGGAAGGGTCGCTCAGCGGGCGTCGCCGCGGATCACGGTGACGGGCGTGGCGGACTCGACCAGGACCCGGCCGGGGTGGCTCTCGTCGAAGCGCACGCGGATGTGGCGGTCGATCAGCAGTTCGTTGTCGACCCACTGCACGCGGTGACCCGGGGCATTCGCAACCAGGCGTATCTGCCCGTCGCACCCGGCCTGCACCACGACGACCTCGATATCCGCACCCAGGCGAAAGGAATCGCCGACCTGCAGGTCCAGGGTCTCCATCGCGGGCGGCGCGCCGGACTCAGCGGCCGCGGCCGTTGCCGCGGGAACGCCCCGAGGAGCCGCCGCGCCGGGGCCCGCCACGGCCGCCGCCGGGCCCGCCGCGCGGCTTGCGCTCGCGCGGTTGCGGCCGGGTCAGGTCCTGCGGCAGGGCGGCGCGGTCGATGTTCTCGGTGGGGATGCGCTCGCCCAGGTAGGACTCGATATCGGGCAGGTAGAACGCCGAGTCCTCGCAGCCGAAGCTGATCGCGTCGCCCTCGGCACCGGCGCGCGCGGTACGCCCGATGCGGTGCACGTAGTCCTCGCCCGACTGCGGCAGGTCGAAGTTGAACACATGCGTCACCTCGGGGATGTGCAGGCCGCGGGCCGCCACGTCGGTCGCCACCAGGAAGGTGTATTCACCCGCGGCGAAGCCCTCCAGCAGCTTCGAACGCTTCTTCTGCGGCACGTCGCCCGAGAGCAGCGCGGCGGCGTGGCCGTTGGCATTGAGCCAGTCGGCCACCTTCTCCGCTCCGTGTTTGGTATTGGAGAACACGATCGCCCGTTCCGGCGCCAGATCCCGCGCCAGCGCCAGCAGCAGCGGGATCTTCTCGTCGTTGGCCGGATAGTAGACGGTCTGGCGCACCCGGTCGGCAGTCAGGGTCTCCGCCTCGATCTGCACCTTCTCCGGGTTGTTCATGTGCTCGTAGGCCAGCTCCATCACCCGGAACGACAGCGTCGCCGAGAGCAGCATGGACAGCCGTTCCTGCGGCGGGGCGCAGCGGCGCATCAGGAAGCGCACGTCCTTGATGAAGCCCAGATCGAACATCCGGTCGGCCTCGTCCAGCACCACCACCTCGGTGTGCTTCAGGCCGAAGACCTTCTGCTTGAAGTAGTCGATGATGCGCCCCGGGGTGCCGATCAGCACGTCGGCGCCGGCGGCCAGCGCTTCCCGCTGGCGATCGTAGTCGGTGCCGCCGTAGGCCAGTGCCAGCTTCAGGCCGGTATCGGCGCCCAGCAGTTCGGCGTCGCGGTGGATCTGCACCGCCAGCTCGCGCGTCGGGGCGAGGATCAGGGCGCGCACGTCGGTGGCGCGACGGTGTTCCGCCGCGGCCTGGCGCAGCAGCCGGTTGAACGTCGCGATGAGGAACGCGGCGGTCTTGCCGGTTCCGGTCTGCGCCTGCCCGGCCACATCGCGCCCCGCCAGGGCCACCGGCAGCGCCTGCGCCTGGATGGGAGTACAGGTATCGAATCCGGCACGGCGCACCCCCGCGCGCACCGCCTCGGGCAGATCGAAACGGTCGAATGCGGGCTGGGCGGGTTCGTGCGCGGCGTCTGTCATGGGGCTCCCGGGCGGGCTTCGCTGTTTTACTTGAACTTTCCCGTCATCTTCGTCGATAGTACGGCGTACGTGGTCCCGGGACACGCGGTTTTCCCCTGCCCCGGTCGACCGTGCCATACCAACGTCATGAGGACGCGGAGTGAGCGACAAGATCATTTATACATCGGACGCGAGTTTCGACGAGGACGTCCTGAAGTCCGACCAGCCGGTCCTGGTGGACTACTGGGCGGAGTGGTGCGGTCCCTGCAAGATGATCGCGCCGATTCTGGACGAAATCGCCGAAGAATACGCCGGCAAGGTCAAGGTTGCCAAACTGAACATCGACGAGAACCCGTCGACGCCGCCCAAGTTCGGTATCCGCGGCATCCCGACGCTCATGCTGTTCAAGAACGGGGACGTGGAGGCCACCAAGGTCGGCGCCCTGTCCAAGTCGCAGCTGACCGCCTTCCTCGATCAGCACACCTGAGCGGAATCGCGGTCACCTTCCGTTGCGGGGCGGGCTTGCAACAGCCGCCCGCCCCGCTTAATATTCGAGCGTTTCGTCGGCGCCGGGCCTCTCCCGGGGTCGTCCCCTGCCCCGTCATCATTGCAATCCTGCGGCCATCCCCGGCCGCCGTTCATCCACGTTGAGCACAGCGCCCCACGCATGAATCTGACCGAACTGAAGCGGATGACCGCCGCCGACCTCGTTGGCCTCGCCGAAAACCAGGGCATCGAGAACATGTCCCGTGCCCGCAAGCAGGACATCATCTTTGCCCTGCTGAAGGCCCACGCGAAAAGCGGCGAGGCGATTTACGGCGACGGCGTACTGGAGATCCTCTCCGACGGCTTCGGCTTTTTGCGCAGCCCGGACGCCTCCTATCAGGCCGGCCCCGACGACGTCTACGTCTCCCCCAGCCAGATCCGCCGCTTCGGCCTGCGCACCGGCGACACGGTGGCCGGCAAGATCCGCCCGCCGAAGGACAACGAACGCTACTTCGCGCTGCTGAAGGTCTCGGAGATCAACTTCGAGCCGCCGGAAAATGCCAGACACAAGGTCCTGTTCGAGAACCTCACGCCGCTGCATGCCAACCATCGCATGCGCATGGAGCGGGGCAACGGCTCCACCGAGGACATCACCGCCCGCGTCATCGACATCGTCGCGCCGTTCGGCAAGGGCCAGCGCGGCCTGATCGTCTCGCCGCCCAAGGCCGGCAAGACCCTGATCCTGCAGAACATCGCCCAGAGCATCGCGACCAATTACCCGGAGTGCTATCTCATCGTCCTGCTGGTCGACGAACGGCCCGAGGAAGTGACCGAGATGGACCGCATGGTGCAGGGCGAGGTCGTCTCCTCCACCTTTGACGAACCGGCCCAGCGCCACGTGCAGGTGGCCGAGATGGTCATCGAGAAGGCCAAGCGCCTGGTGGAGCACCGCCGCGACGTGGTCATCCTCCTGGACTCGATCACCCGACTCGCCCGTGCCTACAACACCGTTGCCCCCAGCTCCGGCAAGGTGCTCACCGGCGGCGTCGATGCCAACGCCCTGCACCGGCCCAAGCGTTTCTTCGGCGCCGCGCGCAATGTCGAGGAAGGCGGCAGCCTCACCATCCTCGCCACGGCCCTGGTGGACACCGGCTCCAAGATGGACGAGGTGATCTACGAGGAATTCAAGGGTACCGGCAACATGGAGGTGCACCTGGAGCGGCGCATCGCCGAGAAGCGCATCTACCCGGCGATCAACGTCAACCGTTCCGGCACCCGCCGCGAGGAACTGCTGACCGACCCGGAAGAGCTGCAGAAACTGTGGATCCTGCGGAAGTTCCTGCACGGCATGGACGACATCGAGGCGATGGAATTCCTGCTCGGCCGCATGCAGTCGTCGAAGACCAACAGCGAGTTCTTCGACCAGATGAAGCGCTCCTGAGGCGACGCCCTGACGCCCCGGCCCGGGCTCAGGCGCCGGCCGCCAGCGGCGCGAACTCCAGCAGACGGTCCAGCCGGCGCCACTGGCGCCGGCCCTCGGCATCGCGCAGGATCAGATACTCCGCGCCCCGGCGGGTGCGCAGATCCAGCGGCCACACCCGCGCCACCTCGTCGAGGCCCCGGTGGCGCCAGCGGATCCGCAGCGCCTCCCCGTGCATGATGCAAAGCTCCAGCTCGGAGTAGCGCGCGCAGGGGATGGGGACGTAATCCGCGGCCATCAGCCACCTTCCCTCTGAGCGTCGACCACGGGGATATCATCCTCGGTGGTCGTCAGGTGACGGAACACGATGGGCGAGCAGCACACGCCACAGTCCTCCACCCATTCATCCTCGTCACTCATCACATCCACCGTCGTCTCGCCCGGTTCTCCGCACCAGGGACAAGCAAACGCCACGAATTCGATCGGTCGGGTCATCGCGACACCTCCTCGACATCGTTGGCAGCCTCCGGCAGAAACCCTTCCAGGACATCATTGAGAAACTGCAGGCCCTCCGTGGTGGTTCGCAGGACGCCGCTTCCGGCGGGATCCATCAGGCCGCGCTGACGCGCACGCTCCAGCCCGGGCTCCAGTGCCTCCAGGGGCAGCCCGGTCCGCTCGCGGAACCGCGCCTCGGGCACGCCATCGACCAGCCGCAGGACGTTCAGCATGAACTCGAACGGCCGCTCGCCGGCTGCGACCGGCGTATCCCGCCCGCCGGTCGGATCGGCGAGGTAGGCCTGCGGCTGGCGCGGTCGCACGCGGCGGATGATGGAGCCGTCGTGGACCTGCGTCAGCTTGCCGTGGGCACCGGCACCGATGCCGAGGTAGTCCCCGAAGGTCCAGTAGTTCAGGTTGTGCCGGCACGCTTCACCCGCCCTCGCGTAAGCGGACACTTCGTAGCGAGTATAGTCCGCCTCCGCGAGACGCAAGCTTCCGGCGGCAAAAAGTTCGGCCACGGTGTCATCCTCCGGCAGCTCCGGCGGGCGCGCGGCGAACAGCGTATTGGGCTCCAGGGTGAGCTGATACCAGGAAATGTGCTCCGGCTGCTGCGCGATCGCCGCCTCCAGATCCGCCATGCCCTGCGCCACCGTCTGCCCCGGCAGACCGAACATCAGATCCAGGTTGATCCGCTCGAAACCCGCCGCCCGGGCATGTTCCACCGCCGCGGCCGCCTCCTCCGGCCCGTGGATGCGACCGAGACGCTGCAGCATCGCGCCGTCGAAGCTCTGCACCCCCAGCGACAGCCGGTTGATCCCGGCCTCGCGGTAGCCACGGAAGAAATCGCGGTCGGCGGTGCCGGGATTCGCCTCCAGCGTGATCTCCACGTCCGGGCGCAGCGGCAGCAGCGCCCGCAACCCGGACATCAGCTCCGCCATCGCCTCGGGCGGGAACATGCTGGGGGTCCCGCCACCGATGAACACGCTCTCGATACGCCGCCCCCAGACCTCGGGCAGCTGCGCCTCCAGATCGCGCAGCAGCGCGGCCACGTAGTCGGCGAACGGGGGCTCGCCGCTACGGGGTTCGTGGGAGTTGAAATCGCAGTACGGGCACTTGCGCACGCACCACGGCAGGTGGACGTACAGCGCCAGCGGGATCGGGGTATCGAAGCTCGGGGTCATGCCGGGAGCATAGCCCCCGGCTCAGCTCCCGGCACGTTCCCGCAGGGCCCGGGCCAGTTTCGCCAGCGCCCGGCCGCGATGACTCAGACGATTCTTCTCGCTCGGCTCCAGCTCGGCCGAGGTGCAGCCGTGCTCCGGCAGCTCGAACAGCGGATCGTAGCCGAACCCGCCATCGCCGGACGGTGCCGTGGCGATGCGCCCGCGCCACACGCCCTCGGCGATCAGCGGGGCGGGATCGTCGGCATGGCGCAGGAACACCACCACCGCGCGGAAGCCGGCGCCGCGGCGTTCCTGCGGCACATCCGCCAGCGCGTCCAGCAGCTTCGCGTTGTTGGCGGCATCGGCGCCGTCACCGCTCTCCCCGGCATAGCGCGAGGAATAGATACCCGGCTCGCCGCCCAGGGCATCCACCTCCAGCCCCGAGTCGTCGGCCACCGCCGCCAGCCCGGTGTGCCGGGCCGCGTTGCGTGCCTTCAGCAGCGCGTTCTCGACGAAGGTCAGGCCGGTCTCCTCGGCCTCCGGCACGCCCAGCCCGGTCTGCGTCACGACCTCCATGCCCAGCGGCTCCAGCAGCGCCGCCAGCTCGCTCCGCTTGCCCGGGTTGCCGGTGGCCAGGACCACGCGCTGCGCCGCCATTCCGCTCAGCCCTCGCCCAGGACCGCGCGTTGCGCGTCGATGATGTTACTCACACCCTTCTCGCCCAGATCCAGCATGCTGTCCAGTTCGTCGCGGCGGAAGGCATGGCCCTCGGCCGTGCCCTGGATCTCGATCACCCCGCCGGCCTCGTTCATCACCAGGTTCAGGTCGGTCTCGGCCGCGGAGTCCTCGTCGTAGTCGAGGTCCAGCACCGGCGTTCCCTGGAAGATCCCCACGGACACCGCCGCGAGATGTCCGTGCAGCGGATCCTTCTTCAGCAGGCCGATCTCGCGCCCGTGCGCCACCGCGTCGCGCAGGGCCACGAAGGCACCACTGATCGAGGCCGTGCGCGTGCCGCCGTCGGCCTGGATCACGT
The DNA here is from genome assembly GCF_000381385.1 of Thioalkalivibrio sp. ALE10. Classification (NCBI taxonomy): domain Bacteria; kingdom Pseudomonadati; phylum Pseudomonadota; class Gammaproteobacteria; order Chromatiales; family Ectothiorhodospiraceae; genus Thioalkalivibrio; species Thioalkalivibrio sp. ALE10. The sequence goes on along the minus strand of NZ_KB906453.1, from coordinate 28,602 downwards.
CGCAGTCGACAATGATCTGGCGCTCGCCCAGCGCCTCCATGTCGACCACCGCACGCAGCGCGCGCCCCACCAGGCGCTGGATCTCCATGGTCCGTCCGCCCAGCTTGCCACGGGCCGCCTCGCGCGCCATGCGGTCGTGGGTGGAACGCGGGAGCATGCTGTATTCCGCCGTCACCCAGCCCTTGCCCTTGCCCTTCAGCCACGGGGGCACACGCGGCTCGATGGTGGCATTGCACAGCACCCGGGTGTCACCGAACTCCACCAGCACCGAACCTTCGGCGTGGCGGGTGAAGTGCCGGGTAAAACTGACCGGACGCATCTCGTCGGGCTGTCGGCCGCTGGGGCGCATGGCGATTCCTTGCTAGATTATTCAGCCGCGCAGTATACGGTAGACCGGGGGTCGCGGGGCCACCCCCACCCGGCCGATCCTGCCCCGCGCGCTCCGCCCCATCGGACTGACCCGCCATGCAGCGTTTCCGCATCCGCCTCGACATCTCCCCGGACATGATGGAGCAGTACTATTCCGGGCGCTCCACCACCGTATTCGCGATTTCCGAGGCCGGGGTCAGCGTGCAGTTCCCGGCGCGGCTGCTGCGCCCGTACATGACCCACGACGGAATCCACGGCCTTTTCGAACTGGTTACCGAAAATGACTACCGCCTGCGCGATTTTCGCCGCCTGGCTTGAAATCTCCCCGGAACGCCCCTACTTCGATTACTGAGTCAACAAGACACCCGATGAAGGAGGGGATAGCCATGAACATGATGCGTTACAAACCCTGGAGCCTGCTTAAGGAAACACTGATCAATGTACACGTTCGCGTTGGCACCCCAGGTTTTCCGAGACAAGGCGCGATGCGCAGCCGGTAGTGGTTCTACCGGCAAGGGCCGCAACGCAGGATCGGGGAACCTGGGGTGCCAACCCCGAAGGGGCTCGGCCGCTTTTGCGCGCGCACGGCGTTGCGACTCCCTTGTGCAGAATGACTGCACGGCGGTCGCCGCGCCTTGTTCGCACGCAAAAGCGACTCGAGCGCGAACGTGTACATTGATCAGTGTTTCCTTGACCAGCTCTCGCGTGAACTCGGCCGCCTGCCCGACGTACCCGGCGACGAGGACTCGGTGAGCGCGGCCGACTGGAGCCCTGCGGTGGACATCCGCGAGGAGACCGATGCCTACGTGCTGCATGCCGACGTCCCGGGCGTGGATCCCAAGGACATCGAGCTGCACATGGAGAACGGCGTGCTGACCCTGCGTGGCGAACGCAAGTACGAAAACGCAGAAGAGAAGGAAGGCTACAAGCGCGTGGAGCGCATGCGTGGCACCTTCTTCCGCCGCTTCTCGCTGCCGGACACCGCCGATGCGGAGAACATCTCCGCGCGCAGCCAGAACGGCGTGCTGGAGGTTCGCATTCCCAAGCAGGCTAGGGTGCAACCGCGCCGGATCGAGATCGAGAGCTGATCCGCATCCGGCGACGTTCCCGGACCCGGCCGGGACGGGCCTCCCAACGGGCGCTGCCGGCGCGAGCGGGCAGCGCCTTTTGATTGGTGCCGGTAGCACCCGAATCCCGGGTATGATGGCCCGGGATTCGGGTGGTACCCGAACGCGAACGCATACACACCGGCTTTGCCGGTCGCCGAAAGGGTTCCGACTCGAGGCAGGAGATGGAATACAAGGATTACTACAAGATCCTGGGCGTGGACCGCAACGCCAGCCAGGACGACATCAAGAAGGCCTACCGCAAGCTGGCGCGCAAGTACCACCCCGACGTCAGTGACGACCCGCAGGCCGAGACGCGCATCAAGGAAGTCAACGAGGCCTACGAGGCCCTCGGGGATCCGGAAAAGCGCAAGGCCTACGACCAGCTGGGCGCCAACTGGCGCCAGGGGCAGGACTTCCGTCCGCCGCCGGGCTGGGACGGCTGGACCGGTGCGGGTGCCGGCGGCCGCGCACGGGGCGCCGGACCGGGCGCCGGCGGGGCCGATTTCGGCGGCTTCTCCGACTTCTTCGAGTCGATCTTTGGCGGCGGCGGCATGGGCGGCGGCGGTCGCCGGCGCGGCTTCGACGTGCGTGGTGCCGACCGCGAAGGCGCGGTGGAAGTGACCCTCGAACAGGCCATGCACGGCGCCGAGCTGTCGGTGACCGACCCGCGCGGGCGCCCGCAGCGCGTGCGCATCCCCGCCGGCGCCAAGGACGGCTCGCGGGTCCGGGTACGCGGCCAGGGCGACCCCGGCGTGGGCAACGGCGCCCCGGGCGACCTGCTGCTGGAGATCCGCATCAAGCCGGACCCCAACTACCGGGTGGAAGGGCGCGACCTGTACCGCGACATCCCGATCACCCCGTGGGAGGCCGCGCTGGGCGCCACGATCGAGGCGCCCACCCCGCACGGACCGGTCAACCTGAAGGTGCCGAAGGGCTCGCAGTCGGGCAAGCAGGTGCGCCTGAAGGGTAAGGGTCTGCCCGGCAAGACCCCGGGCGATCTGTATCTGCGGCTGATGATCCACGTGCCGCCGGAAGACGAAGCCGGCGACTGGTATGAAAAGATGGCGGAGTCATCCAGCTTCAACCCGCGCGAGCTGCTGGACGGCTGATCCCCCTCGCGCGCGACGCGCGGGATTCAGCCGGGCGTGTTGCGCTCCACCCAGCGGCTGCTGCCGTCGGCCAGGCGCTCGCGCTTCCAGAACGGGGCCTCGTGCTTGAGCCGCTCCAGGATGTCGCTGCAGGCATCGCGGGCGGCCGCACGATGGGCCGACCAGGTCGCCACCAGCACCAGCGCATCGCCCGGCCGCACCTCGCCCACGCGGTGCGCAACATGCACGCCCAGCAGGGGCCAGCGCTGCTGCGCGGCCTCCACGATGCGCTCCAGCTCCTGCTCGGTCATGCCCGGATAATGCTCCAGGAACAGCCCGGTCACGGCATCGTCCTCGTTGAAATCGCGCATGCGGCCGACGAACACGCTGGCCGCCCCGCGGGCCTCGGCGGGGATGTCCTGCTCCGCCGCGCGCAGCACGTCCCAGGGGTCGAAATCCTCGGAGTGGATGGTCACGGTCATGCTCAGCCCCCGGTCACCGGCGGGAAGAAGGCCACCTCGTCGCCATCACGCACCGGGGTTTCGAGATCGGCGCGGGTCTGATTGACCGCGCTCATCAGCCGCTGCGGCGGGGGTTCGCCATGCAGGTGCTCCCACAGGCCGGCCACGGTAAAACCCTCGGCCGGGAGTTCGGCCCGGTCGCCCTCACGGCCCAGTTCTTCGCGCAAACGCGCGAAATACAGCACTTTTACCGCCATGCAGCCCCTACACGTGTGGCTTTCAAACAAGCATTATAGCCGGATGACCGACTTCACTCATTTTGACGCCCACGGCCATGCCCACATGGTCGATGTCGGCGACAAGGCCGTCTCCCACCGCGTGGCCATCGCCGAGGGCCGCATTCGCATGCAGCCGGAGACCCTGCAGAAGGTCCGCGAAGGCAATCATTCCAAAGGGGATGTTCTGGGCATTGCCCGCATCGCCGGTATCATGGGGGCCAAGCGTACCGGGGACCTGATCCCGCTGTGCCATCCCATCGGACTCAGCCGCGTGGCGGTCGAATTCGATCTGGAAGATGACGCGGTCGTGGCCCGGGCAACCTGCGAAGTACATGCAGTCACCGGCGTGGAGATGGAGGCCCTGACTGCGGTCTCCGCCACCCTTCTGACCATCTACGATATGTGCAAGGCCGTGGACCGGGGCATGGTGCTGGAAACGGTCCGGCTTCTGGAAAAACACGGCGGTCGCAGCGGCAGCTGGAAGGCCCCCGACCCGCAAGGAGATTCCCGAACATGAAATGGATCAAGCGCCTGTTTGGCCTGATCGGCATCCTGATCCTCGTGGTGATCGTCGTCGCCGCGTATCTGCTGGTGACGTTCGACGCCAACGATTACAAGGAGCGCATCGAGGCCGAGGTGTACGAACACACCGGGCGCGAGCTGGTATTGGCCGGCGATGTCAGCCTGACGCTGTTCCCCAGCCTCGGCCTGCGCCTGGAAGAGGTGCGCCTGGGCAACGCGGAGGGCTTCGGTGACGAATCCTTCGCCGAGGTCGACGTGGTCGACGTGGCTGTCGCGGTCATGCCGCTGCTGCGCCGCGAGCTGGAAGTGCAACGGGTTGAAGGCGACGGCGTGCGCCTGAACCTGGCGCGCGACGAGGACGGCCGCAACAACTGGGACGACCTCGCTGCCCGCGCCGACGAGGCCCGTGACGAGGCCGTGACCGGCAACGAAGAAGAAGAACGCACCGCCACCGAATCGCGCCTGGCCATGGAACGGATCGATATCGCCGGCGTCAGCCTGACCAACGCCCGCGTGGTGTGGGACGACCGCGAGACCGGGATGCGTGCCGTGCTGGACCCGTTCAGCCTGCAGGTGGGCCGCTTCCAGCCCGGCGTGGAGACCCGGCTGGAAATGTCCGCCGCGCTGGAGGCCGAGGGCGGCGCGCTGGAGCAGCCGCTCAGCACCACCATGGACCTGACCGGACTGGTCAACCTCGACCTGCTGAACAATCGCTATGCAGTGCGTCGTCTGGACCTGAACCTCGACGTGGAAGGCGGCCCGGTGCCGCAGCCGATGACCGTCATCTTCCGCAGCGACGTGGCGCTGGAGGTGGACGAAGACGACACCCGCCTGCGCATGGAGCGCCTGACCCTGGAGGCCTCCGAAGTCACCCTCACCGGGTTTGCCGAACTGGGCAACCTGCAGGGCGACCAGCCACAGATGCGTGGCGAACTGCGCTCCAACACCTTCAACCTGCGCTCGGTCATGGACGATCTGGGGCTGGAAGCCCCGGCCACCGCGGATCCGGATGCCCTGCAGCGGGTCGCGTTCGACCTTTCCGCGGCCGGTACGCCGGGCAACCTGGAACTGTCGCCGTTCCTGTTCACCCTCGACGACACGACCCTCAGCGGTGACGCCACGCTGGACACCACCGGCGAGCGGCCGCATTTCGGTTTCGACCTGCGCGGCAACGAGCTCAACGTCGACCGCTACCTCCCGCCGGAGGTCGAAGAGGCGCGCACCGGCGAAGCCAACGGCGCCCCAGACGAGGAAGAAGCCGAGGAGCTGCGGGTCGAACTGCCGATGGAAGCCCTGCGTTCCGTCGACGTGGACGGCAGCCTGGCCCTCGATGGTCGCCTGACCCTGATGGGCCTGGAACTGCGCGACATCGCGCTGGACATCCGGGCGCGCGGCGGCGACTGGGTGATCGACCCGCTGTCCGCCACCGGCTACGACGGCGAACTGACCAGCCGCATCCAGCTGGACGCCTCGGGCAGCCAGCCGCGCTACGGCCTCACCACCGACCTGACCGGTCTGGACATCGGCGCCCTGCTGGGCGACCTGCAGGGTGACGACGCGATGCTGCTGGGCACCGGCAACCTCACACTCGATATCACCACGCACGGCGAGGCGCTGTCCGACCTGCGAGCCAACCTCAACGGCGACGGCGACATGCGCTTCGAGGACGGCGCGGTGCGCGGCATCAATGTCGCCGACATCATCCGCCGCGCGGAGGCCCGCATCCGCGGCCGTGAATACGAGTCGGACGAGCCGCGGCAGACGGACTTCAGCGAGATCTCCGGCAGTTTCGACATCGAGAACGGCGTGGTCTCCAACAACGACCTGGAAGGCAACTCCCCGCTGCTGCGCGTCCGCGGGGAGGGCTCGGCCGACCTCAACGACGAGTCGCTGGACTACCGCGTGGACACGACGCTCGTCGGCACCCTGGAAGGCCAGGGCGGACGTTCGCTGGAAGACCTGCGCGGCGTCCGCCTGCCGATCCGGATCAGCGGCACGTTCGACGACCCCAGCTTCCGCCTCGACCTCGAATCCATCCTGCGTGAACGCGCCGCCCAGGAGCTGGGCGTGGACGAGGACGAACTGCGCGACGAGGCCACCCGCCGCCTGATGGAGCGCCTCGGCGTCTCGCGCGACGAAGCGGACGAGGAAGAAGCAAACGACGAACACGCCGAAGAAGCTGACGAAGACGAGGCAGACGAGGAAGACGAAGAGGCCGAACGCAGCCTCGAGCAGGAAGCGGAAGACCGCCTGCGGGAACTCCTCGAGTAAACCGGGGAACCCGGGGCACCCGCACTCGTTCAATCTGACCACGAACACCGACGCCCGGGCACATCGCCCCGGGCGTCGGTGCCTCCTCCCCGCCATCATGCAACCCTTCGCCCAACGCCTGCTGGACTGGTTCGACCACCACGGCCGTCACGACCTCCCCTGGCAGCACCCGCGCACGCCCTACCGCGTATGGGTCTCCGAGATCATGCTGCAGCAGACCCGGGTCGAGACCGTCATCCCGTATTTCGAGCGTTTCACCGCGCGCTTCCCGGACGTGCAGAGCCTGGCCGCCGCCCCCGTGGACGACGTCCTCGCCCTGTGGGCGGGCCTGGGCTATTACGCCCGTGCCCGCAACCTGCACCGCTGCGCCCGGACCATCGTGGAAGACCACGACGGCCATTTCCCGCGCGAACGCGTGGCGCTGGAGGCCCTGCCCGGCATCGGCCGCTCCACCGCCGCCGCCATCCTCGCCCAGGCACACGACGCCCCCGAGGCCATCCTCGACGGCAACGCCAAGCGCGTACTCGCCCGCCACGCCGCGGTGGACGGCTGGCCCGGCAGCACCGCCAGCCAGAAAACCCTGTGGCGCGAGGCCGAGGCCCGCACCCCCGCCAGCCGCTGCGCCGACTACACCCAGGCGATCATGGATCTGGGCGCGCTGGTATGTACCCGCAGCCGCCCCGACTGCCCCGCCTGCCCGGTGGCCGAAGACTGCGGCGCCCGCCTGCAGGAACGCACCACCGAGCTGCCGCACCCGCGGCCGAAGCGCGAACGCCCGACACGCACGCGCTGGGCCGCCCTGCTGCACGCTCCCGAGGGCATCTACCTGGAACAGCGCCCGCCCAGCGGCATCTGGGGCGGGCTGTACACCCTGCCCGAGGCCGAAGACCCGGAGCATCTGGAAGCCTGGGTGCGCACCCACTGGCCGCACGCCGAGGCGCTGGAAGGCGACGCACTGAGCCACGGCTTCAGCCACTACCAGCTCGACCTGCGCGTGCAGCGCTACCGGCTCCCGGCGGGTGAGTGCGGGATCATGGATGCCCCCGGGGTGATCTGGTATAAACCGGGCCAGTCGCGGCCGGCAGGCATCCCGGCCCCCATACAAGGCTTACTCCAAAGCGAAAAGGATTCCGGCCATGGCACGAACCGTTAACTGCGTAAAACTCGGCAAAGAGGCCGAAGGCCTGGACTTCCCGCCCTACCCGGGCGAGATGGGCAAGAAGATCTACCTCAACGTCTCCAAGGAAGCCTGGAACGCCTGGCTGAGCCACCAGACCATGCTCATCAACGAGTATCGCCTGACCCCGGTGGACCCCAAGGCGCGCAAGTTCCTGGAAGAGGAAATGGAGAAGTTCCTGTTCGGCGACGGTTCCGAAAAGCCCGAAGGCTTCGTCGACCCCAACCAGTCCTGAAGCCGGCCCCGGGGCGCGCCCTTGACGTGAGCGCCCCGGACCGCTTTAATACTGCCCTTCGCCTCGCGGCGAACCCCGCAACAAGTCAGCACTGGCCGGGTAGCTCAGTCGGTAGAGCAGGGGATTGAAAATCCCCGTGTCGGCGGTTCGATTCCGTCCCCGGCCACCATTTCCCTTTCCGCAGTCTTCCCTCGCGATCCGCAAACCCCGCAGAAACAGGCACTTACAGCCTACCCCTTGTCCGTCCCTTTCCGGCGCTGTCCTTGTGAAGCTTAGCACGTTGGGGGTAACTTTGGGGGTGCGCGACCAAGGGCTGGGGGTAGCTACCCCCAAGGGGGGCAATATGGCGAGGGGCACGAACCGACTGACGGACAAAGCCGTGCGCGCGGCAAAGCACCAGGGCAAGGACTACAAGCTGTCCGACGGCGAGGGGATGTTCCTGCACGTCACCAAGGCCGGACGGTATTGGCGGCTGAAGTTCCGCCTTCAGGGCAAAGAGCGCTTGATGTCCCTGGGCACGTACCCGGATACCTCGCTTGCCGCCGCACGCGAGCGTCGCGCCGAAGCCCGGGCCCTGATTGCCGACGGCATCGACCCGGTGGAGCACCGCCGCCAGCAGGCAAGCGAAGCCGAGACCCTGACCCTCAAGGATCTTCTGACCGATTGGCTGAGCCGCCAGGACTGGTCGCGCAGCTACGCGGAGAAGGTCGAAGGCCGCCTGCGCCGGCATATCCTGCCGCAGTTGGGTACGCGGCCCGCCAGCGAGATCACGCCTTCCGAGCTGCTGACGTTGCTGCGCGCTGTCGAAGACACCGGCGCAGTGGAGACCGCCCGCCGCTGCCGGATCCACGTCGGGCAGGCATACCGCTACGGGATCGCCGCCGGCATGCTGGACTCCAACCCCGCAGGCGATCTATCCCCCGCCCTACGCTCGCAAAGCCGCCGCAACCATTTCCCCGCCGTCACGGATCCCGGCGAGCTGGCGGGGGTACTTCGGACGATCTGGGGGTATCAGGGCACCCCTACTACCATGGCCGCGCTGAAGCTGGCGACCATGCTGCTGGTGCGTCCCGGAGAGCTGCGACGCATGGAGTGGTCCGAGCTCGACCTGGACGCGGCGGCGTGGCTGATCCCGGCGGCAAAGATGAAGGCCGGGCGCGACCACCTGGTGCCGCTACCGCGTCAGGCGGTGGAGATCATCGAGGGATTGCGCCCGTGGTCACAGCACAGCCGGTACGTTTTCCCCGGGGGCCGGAGCGCGGAGAAGCCGTTGAGCGAGAACGCGATGATCGCGGCGATGCGCCGGATGGGTCTGCAGGGGCGGCAAAGCGTCCACGGATTCCGCGCCACCGCCCGTACGATCCTGGATGAAGTGCTGGGCTGGCGGGTGGAGATCATCGAACACGCGCTGGCGCATGAGGTACGGGACCCGCTTGGTCGCGCCTACAACCGCGCGTCGTTTCACTCGGAACGCCGTCGGATGCTCCAAGAGTGGGCGGACTACCTGGACGGGCTGCGCGAAGGCGACCAGGACAACGTGCTGCCGATCCGGCGCGCCTGACCGCCAGCGATTGTCATTTTTGTGAACTGGATCACATGACACGGGAGCCGCCCGGAGACACAACCGGGACGGTTTCAGGACGTGTCAGGACGTTTCAGGATGTTCACGAACGGCACGGGTGCGCACCGGGGCACAACATGTAGCGGTTGGCGTGAACTTTTGCGGTGCCGGTAGGATACGCGTGTGCTCTGACAGAAGGGCGCAAACGAAAAGGGACGGCCCCGGCCAGGGCCGCCCCGAGTTCAACCAGACCGAGCGGGTCCAGAGAACGGTAGAGGTTGCGTTGATTCCCCTATCGGCACCACGGTTTGAAGATGGATCGGATAACTCAACGTGATACCGATGGTTAAATTATCGCAGAAGCTATAAACGCTCAAGTACCCCCTTTGCCTTTTGCCTGCCCGCCGGTCACTCATAACTATTGAGGTGACCATGAAGGACGAAACCGCTGTAACCAACCCCGAGCGCCTGCTGCGCCTGCGCGACGTTCTGGACCGCACCAGCATGTCCCGCAGCGCATGGTATGCCCTGATCCAGCGAGGCGAGGCCCCCGCGCCGGTCAAGGTGGGCGCGGCTGCCCGGTGGCCGGAATCCGCCGTGGATGCCTGGATTCGCCGCCAGGTCGAAAGCTGAGGGGGTGAACCATGCAGACGCAGAACACCCCGCGCCGGGGGGAGACCGGCAACGGGGCGGGGCTTGGTGCGCCCGTCCATCGTAACACCGGGCGGCGCTGGCCGCCCTACGCCCGCCAGCACGCGGACGCCCTGCGGAGGCCCGTCTGTACCGTCTGGGTGGCGGTGGGCTCGGATGCCTGGCGGTGGGCGCGCAGCCGTCCGAACCACCGCGTCCTGGTCGCGCCGGAGGATACCGACCCGGCTGAACTCGACTGGCGCTGCTGCCGGGGTCATGACCCCGTGCTTTTGCAGCGTGTCGGTCACGTCGACGGCGAGCGCGTGGAGCGCCTGGTGCGGGCGCTGCTGCGGGACGGCGTGCAACGGGTCCTGACCGACACCGGGGACCGTTATCTAGCGGAGGGGGTGGACCATGGCTGACGTAGTGGTCGCACCCTTGCAGGACCCGGTTCCGGAGTGGCCGCCGGTCACGCCCCTGGACGCGCCGGAGCTGCCGCGCCTGAATCCCGAATGGCTGCCCGGGTTCGCCGGCGAGTTTGTCCGCGCGCTGTCCGCCAGCACGGAGACACCCCCGGAGCTGCCGGCGGCCCTGGTGCTGGCGGTCTGTTCGGCTGCCGCTGCGCGCCGCCTGCGGGTACGGGTCGGGCCGGACTATTTCGAGCCCACGAACCTCTGGTTTGTCGCTGCCCTGAACCCCGGCAACCGGAAAAGCGCTGTCCAGTCCGCAGCCACCGCGCCGCTGCTGGCCTGGGAACGCGACCAGGCCGCCGTGATCGGCCCGGAGATCACGCAGGCCCAATCCCTGCGGGAGACGATGAAGACGCGGGCGGGTGAGCTGCGCAAGAAAGCGGCGAAGCTGGATGACCCCAGCGCCCGGGAGGATCTGACGCAGCAAGTCGCGCAGATTGAGGCGGGCATGCCGGAGGTGCCCGTGGTGCCGCAGCTATGGACCAGCGACGCGACCCCGGAGCGCCTGGGGTCGATCCTGGCGGACCACGGCGAGCGGATGGCCTGGATGTCCAGTGAGGGCGGCGTTTTCGATCTGCTGGCGGGCCGGTACTCCGGTGGCGTGCCGAACCTGGATCTTGTCCTGAAGGCCCACAGCGGCGATTCCGAGCGCGTGGACCGGGGCAACCGCCCGCCGGTGTATCTGCATCATCCGCTGCTGACGGTCGGGCTGAGCCCGCAGCCGTCGGTTCTGCGCGGGCTGGCGACCAAGCCCGGGTTCCGGGGGCGCGGGCTGCTGGGGCGGTTCCTGTATCTGCTGCCGCCCGATCCGCTGGGGTTCCGCCAGTTGGAGGATGTTGCCATGCCGGAAGGCACCCGCACCGCCTACGATGCCGGCGTGCGGGCCATGCTGGACTGGCCGCCAGCCGAGGATGAGCGTCCGCACGTGGTGCGCATGAGTCCGGAGGCCACGACGGCATGGAAGGAATACCAGCGGGCCATGGAGGCGATGATGCGCCCCGGTGGCGATGCGGAGCACGCGACCGACTGGGCTGCCAAGGCCCCCGGGGCAGCCGCCCGGCTGGCCGGTGTCCTACATGCCGTGGAGCACGCGCACAGCCGCCCGTGGGAGTCGGCTATCAGCGGCGAGACGATGGAGGCCGCCCTGGAGTTGATGACTGCCCTGACTCGCCACAGCCTGGAGGCGATGAACCTGATGGGCGCGGACCCGACGATAGACGGAGCCCGCAGGGTCTGGCGCTGGATCGAAGCGGGCCGGCATGAGCGGTTCAAGCTGCGCGATGCGCATGCTGCCCTGAAGGGACGGTTCTCCCGGGTGAAGGATCTGCGCGAAGCCGTCGACGTGCTGGAGGAAAGGGGGTATGTCCGGGAGGTGGAGACCGAGCCCGACGGACCCGGCAGGCCTTCGACGTGGTTGGAGGTGAACCCCGCTGTCACGGGTGCGTGGTCATGAGCTGGCGGGAGGTGCTGGGGGTGGCTGAGGCCGCCCCTTCCAAACCTGAACCCCCAGAACAAAATCCACAGTATCCACAAAAAGGGGGGTCGACCGGGGGTTTTGTGGATTGTGTGGATATTGTTCGGGGAGGTTCGGATTCAATTCCGGCACCCGTCGACGCCGCCAGCATCATTACCGAGGCCGCCCGGTCGGCTGGCCTGCTGCCGGAGACCCTGCGGCGGATGCTGAACGATGCTGATCTTGCGGACCTTGCCGACGGCACCCTTCCCCCGGAGGCTGTCACGGCTCACGCACGCAGCGTAGCCGACCGCTGGCGGGCTGGCCGGGTGCTGGACGACGAAACCGAGCTGGCGGCTGCTGAGCGGGTGCGTCACGACCCACTGGTGGATCTGCCCCTGCTGCGCGAAGACCGGATGTTTATCGAGCGCTGCGTGGTCGGGCGTTCGGATCGGCATGACCTGCTGACCGAGTATCGGCGGCAGTGGCTGGCGGCAGCGGATGCCGAGGGGTCAGAGATCCGGCGGGACAACGCGGCGCGACGGGCGGCGAATGCGTCGCTTCGGAAAGCCACCGGACGATGACGCGCGGGACCCCGAGGCGCACATGGTGCCGGGCGGGTTCGCGGAGGCCTGCGCCCCGGCTGATCGTCGGGATCAATCTTGATTGAGCCGCCGGGGTGCGGGTCCCTGGCGGGGCAGGCATGCCGGGCGGGTTCGCAGAGGCCTGAGCTTCGACCGATCCTGTGATGCCTGGCGCTTTGTTTTTCGGGGGACCCAGAGACACGGGGCCACCCCCTCCGGGGGGACGCCGAGCCCGGTGCTCCCGACTTTCTCCGCAAAAACAGTCACTTCAGCAACACCCTGCCGGGATCGGCGCGCTGGCGGGGATCGTCGCGTGCCGGCCCTGTAGAGCACCCGGCCCGGACACCGCCGGGCGCGGGTTCCTTCGCGGTGCGCGCCGAAGTTCGCACCCCCTACGCGCGCATCGTCAAGAGTTATGGTCAAGTCTGGTGTATGAGCGATGGCTGGTTCAGGCGGCGCTCCGGTCGGTGATGGAGGATGCCTCGTCGTTGGTCGGTTCGGTCTGCTCGATGCCGTCGATGAACGTCACCCCGCGTTCGAGCTTGTCGAGCCATTCGTAACCCCGGAGCCGGCGCCAGCGCTTCTGCGCGCTCTGGCCGAGCTTGAACGTCAGGCTCAGGACGGTGTTGCGGGTCACGCAACCCCGGGTCTTGGCAGTGCGCAGCCGCACGGTGGCGAAGGTCGATTCGATCGGGTTGGTGGTCCGGATCGACTGCCAGTGCGCGGCCGGGAAGTCGTAGAACGCCAGCAGGGCCTCGCGGTCCTTGCGCAGCGTCTCGGCGGCTTTCGGGTACTTGTCGCCGTAGGCGGTCAGGAAGGCATCGAAGGCCTGTTCGGCGTCGGCGCGGGTTTCGGCCATCCAGATTGCCTGCAGGGATGATTTCGCCTTCGGCTGGCTGCGTTTGGGGAGCCGGTTCAGCACATTGGCGGTCTTGTGGACCCAGCAGCGTTGGCGGCGGGTGTCCGGGTAGACCTTGGCCAGGGCCTTCCAGAAGCCCAGCGCGCCGTCGCCGATGGCGAGCCTGGGCCCCTGCGGCAGGCCCTGCTGGTCCCGCAGGCGCACCAGCAGTTCGTACCAGCTCTGCTCGGACTCGCGCATCCCGTCGTCGAGGGCGACGAACTCCTTGGTGCCATCCGGCAGGACACCGATGATGACCAGTACGCAGGCGCGTTCATCGTCCTCCCCGCGCAGGTTGAAGTGGATACCGTCCACCCACCAGTAACTGTAGCGGTGGGCGCTGAGGTCGCGCTCGCGCAAGTCGGCGTGCTCGGTCAGCCACTGCTGCTTGAGACGGACCAGCGTCGAGGCCGACAGCCCCTGGGCCTGTTCGCCCAGCAGCGCGCTCAGCGCCTCCTGGAAGTCGCCCGAGGACACCCCCCTTGAGATAGAGCCAGGGCAGCAGCTCCTCGACCGAGCGCGCCCGGCGCAGGTACGGGGGCAACAGGCTGGAGGCGAAGTGCCGACCGCCGCCGGACCGATCCCGGGTCTTCGGCACCTGCACCGGCACATCGCCGATGCCGGTCTGGACCCGGCGCTCCGGCTGATAGCCATTGCGCACCACTGCCCGGCGCCCGTCCGGCAAGCGGTCCTCCGCGTAGCGCTCCATGAACGTCTGCAACTCGGCCTCCACCGCTTGCTTGATCAGATCCCGCGCCCCGCGGCGCAGCAGATCGGTCAACGGGTCCTCTGGTCCGTTCGGGATGTCTGTCGTATCGTGAGCCATGGTGGCGTATCTCCTCTGGCTGGCTGGTTGCTCGCACTTCCATTCCAGCCGGATACGCCGCCTTCCTCAATCCCCCCGTACACCACTTTCGACAGTAACTCATCTCGGCAACCCGAAGGCGCTAATGTACCCACGTTGACCGTGGACAATCGTGCTGGTAGCGTCTGGCCGCCCTGTGGGACACCTCTCTTGGGGGCACGGACGAGCGTGACTATGGAGCGAAGACTTCAACCGCTCCGGTCAGCACCCGCGTGGAGCAAGAAGGGCTTTGCAGCCCCCTGCGAATAAGGACTATAATCATGGGGTACAGATTTATCGAGGTAGATCAGGACGTTGTCGACGCAACGCGATCTGACTGGGAGCGCCAGATAGAGCAATCCGACTTCGACTTTCCTCCGTGGCGGTTCCTCCAGCAGCTGGACAGCGCACAGAAATGGCTTAACGGACCAGTAGACGTAGCCGGATTGGGCAGCGTGCATTGGCGCGCGGTAGTGCCAGAGGGTAATGGCATGGCCGCCTGCGCTCTAGTAGAGATCTCGTTTGCCCGCACCGCGAAAGCTGACCCTCAGGCACGCCTCAAGATGCTCAACTTACGGCTCTCACCAGAGCTGGACAGTGCTGGAGATGCTTCTTCGGCATCACTATTGCGTGTCCGAGACGCGTTGACGACCCTCTTCGAGGGCATTCTCGGCATGACGGAACAACAAACCCCGGCCGATATAATCAAGATCTTCAGTGAACGGGACGCTGACGCGGGGTTCTTCGAGATGGTCGCGATCAACCTCAATCAAGCCGAAAACGGGGTATCACTTGATGTCTCACGGCACGGTCGATGGGTAGAACTACGGCTGCAGTAGCCATTGAATGGTGACGGTTAAGTGCGCTATTTGTAGCAGTCAGCTATAACAGTGCGTAAAAGCTAAGCCGATTTTTCGGCATATTTCGCCCGTGTGGCAGCACGGGAGTACGTTAGAGGGAAGAATCATGGCGCATTCAGAACGTGGGGCTCGTAGGCAAATCCGCGTCGAGGCTTTGCGGCAAGCAATCGGTAAGACACTGATTTCCATGACGCGGGAAGAACGCATGCAAGTCAGCTTTCTCTCCGTGATGGCCGCAGAAAAGCAACAGCGCCTTGAACAGCCGGATCGACGTTTAGCCGCGTAAGATCAGGCCATGGCCTGGATGAGGGCTGCAGCCACTCGAAAACCCCAGCGAATTCCGGGGTTGCCGAGTGCGCTCAGAAACGCGGCGAAAGCACCATCTCCTCCCTCAGGACGGCCGGGATCCTGCAGCCCTGCTTCCGCTAGACATCTGCGCGGTGGCCGCGTGTTGACCCTTCGGCAGCTGTCCGAACTCATTGTCGATCTGCCGCAGACGCGCAGCCGGACCTCTCTGGCATGACGCTGGTACTCCAGGCAAAACCGTGATTCGGTGCCGGAATCCGCAAGCGGTCTGGTGCGTGCCGGTTTTACGGCAGCAGCCCTGGTAGTGGTTCCTGGCAGCAGCGCGGTTCAGTGATGTTCTGGATGGCTGCTGTCCCCAGCCGTCAAGTGGCGAAGACAGTACCAGACCGAGGAGCGCGGTGGCCTCTGTAGCGGGCTCCCTCTGGGGGTAGCTCTGGGGGTATCGATCGGTTTGGATGTTCGTTTTTCTCCGCAAATACAGGCGCCTGAGCATCAGATGCGGTGGCGTCCCCGGCCACCATTTCCTTTCCGCAATCGTCTTCTCGCGTCCGCATGCCCCGTTCGGCGAGGGCCAGCGGTCGCATCTATCGCGCTCAATAGTGGTATCTGCAGGAGATGACGGTGATGGACGAACCGTCCACGGCATAGACCAGGCGATGGGTGTCATCAATACGGCGCGACCAGAAACCCGCCAGGTTCTCCTTGAGAGGTTCCGGCTTGCCAATGCCTTCCAGCGGTGACCGCTTCACCTCCGCGATCAACTTGTTGATCCGCCTGAGGGTCTTCCGGTCCTGGGCTTGCCAGTAGATGTAGTCGTTCCATGCTTCGTCCGTCCAGCAAAGGAGCCGACTACTCATCCCCGTCTACCAGCTCACGCTCGGTGGCCTTTCCTGCCTTGTATTGCGCAATGGACTTGTTGAGATGCTCGGCATTCGCCGGGGAACGCAGAAGATGCACGGTCTCCATCAGGCTGTTGTAGTAATCCAGCGACATTACCACGGCGTCTTCCGAATCGCGGCGCGTAATCACCGTGGTGTCGGCATCATCAACCACGCCATCGAGTACGGCTTTGAGGCCGTTGCGAGCCTCAGTGAATGACACAATCTTCATGGAGCCCTCCTGTACAGTCACCCGTACAAGTATAGAGCGTGCAGCCTACATGTACAATTTACGGGACAGGCCACGGCATCGGCTCGCCGGGAAGCTCCGTTTGCACTTGTGTAGACGATGGGCCCGGGCCGCCAGCGTGGTTGACCGTCCCACGCCACCCTTCAGGCTCAAGGCCACCGCCGTTGGCAGCGGGGGCAAACCGTCCGAGGCGCGCATTCAGATCGCCGGCGCCTTGACCAGCCCACCTCCGTCCACAATGCGCTGAGTCACAAACTCAACAGGCGAAATCGTACGGGTGTTGCGGCGGCTCGGCCGGGTGAATCCATGCGGAGCGGCCCCGGCTCCACTGCCAGGCGGCCCATGCCGCGGCGCAGGCGGCCACCGAATGGTCGCTGGCATCGGCGAGATCGAGCACCCCGTCCAGACCCTGCCGATCCAGCCAGGCCAGCAGGTCCCGTCGCGCGTCCGCCGCGTGCTTCATCGCCTTCAGGCTCTCGACCGAAGCGCCGCCCAGCGCCATGGCCACCGTGGGGTGCACCTCCGCCACGCGTGCATCCGGGCGCTCGGAGGCGAGCATGCGGCTGACCGCGACACCGCGCAGCGTCAGGTAGCTCATCCTCGGCGCGGAAGGCGCCATCACGGTGCCGGCCGGCAGGCCGCACTCCACCGCCAGGCGGCGCAGGGACTGATCGGACGTGCGACTGCCCCCGGCGGGCGAATACGACAGGGGGGCATCCAGACCCACCACCGCCTCAGCCGGCACACGGTCCAGGATCGCCTGATCGTCCGCCCCCGCAAGCAGCTCCCGCAGCCGGAGCGCCCCGTCCCGTTCAGCGAACACGGCCACGGACGTCTGCCCGGCACTCCCGGGCCCGGACAGATCCACTCCGACGATCCACTGCCCCATGCGGTCTCCTTTGGCCGGCTACGAACCCGGCGGGCTGCGAACGTTCTTCTACGCTGTGGCACCATCGATGCCATGAGCGTTCGTCGTATTCTGCGTATGGGGCACCCCGACCTGCGTCGCGTCTGCGACCCGGTGGCCGATAGCGACTTCGGCAGCCCCGGGCTGCACGCCCTGGTGGACGACCTGGTGGAGACCATGCACGCCAGCGAAGGGCTCGGCCTCGCCGCCGCCCAGATCGGTGATACCCGACGCGTGGCCGTGATCGAGATCCGGCCCGGCAACACGCGCTACCCCGATGCCGTACCCACCGGCCGCCTGGTGCTGGTGAACCCGGTAATCACCGTGCTGGACCCGACCCCGCAACGCTACTGGGAAGGCTGCCTGTCCGTGCCCGGCCTGCGCGGCGAAGTCGCCCGGCCGCGCCACATCGCCGTCGACTACCACGAGCCCGATGGCACGCCCCGCCGCCTGGAACCCGAAGGCTTCCTCGCCACCGTGTTCCAGCACGAGATCGACCACCTCGACGGCACCCTGTTCATCGACCGGGTGACCGACACCACCCGCCTCGCCTTCCTCGAGGAATACCGCGAGTTCCACGCAGAAGCATAGGGCTCACGCCCGGTGCAGGGCCGGTCAGTCGTGCACGATGATGCGGGAGCCGGCGGCGTCGATGTCCACGCGGGAACTGGAGTAGTCGCAGGCCTTCGCGATGTCCTCCAGCGCCGGCATGTCATTGAGCTCCGCCAGACGATGCAGCAGGCTGCCGCCCTCACAGTCACGCGGCATGCCGCCGTCGTCCAGCGTGCAGCCGAACTCGCCCCCGTTCACCGACCAGTCCATGTCGGCAGGCATCTTCAGCACCACCGGTTCTTCGTGCATCACCTGGAACTTCGCCCGCATGGCGTTCCTGCCGTTTTCCCAGTCCAGGGCCGGCATGTTGTCTACGCTGCGCATGGTGTGCCTCCTTCGCGATTCCGCGAGGTTGCAACGGGTTTCGCGGAGCCGTTCCCTGCCCCTCTCCTTTGACGCTAGACGCCGTCCACGAGGCGGTCAAAGGTGACCCCGGCGGCGATGGGGAAGGATTCGTGTCGTCCATTACCGTTTGGTGGACTCCTTCAACAGGTGGCACACCGCAGGGCAAGCGGCAATTGCCCCCGAAGTTCTCGCTCCCCATCAAGCTATTTGGCGGTCCAGGACGTCGGTTCAAGGGCCCGCCCACGCGCATGGAGAGCCGTAGGTCCCTGACTACGGTGAAAAACTGGAGCCCGGACCGAGCATCAGCCACACAACAGCTTGACGACTCGTACACAAATGTACGAGTCTATGGGCAAGGGATTAGTGGGCCGCAACATGAATGGAAACGAGTACCTGAAGCGGCTGCAGAAGCCGGGAAAGAAAACCGGCCCGAACGACATTTGAGGACAGAGCCATGCGCTACGCATACCCCGTACAACTCGAACGCGACGAAGGCGGCCACTACCTGGCCACGTGCCGGGACGTGCCCGAGGCCCTGACGGACGGGGAATCTCAAGAGGAGGCGCTGCGCGAAATGGGCGAGGCCCTGGGCGCGGCGCTCGCTGGCTACGTCATGGAGGGGCGCCCCATCCCCTCCCCCACCGACGCGGAACCGGGCGAGGCCATCGCGCCGGTGTCGCCCCTGATCGCCGCCAAACTCGCGCTCCGGGTCGCCATGCGGGCGGAAGGGGTCAGCAACTCGGAACTGGCACGCCGAATGGGCAGCCATGAGGGTGCGATCCGGCGGCTAATCGACGTGGATCACCGCTCCAGGATCGAGGCGGTCCACGCCGCGATCGCCAGTCTGGGTCATGGTCTCGTCGTGGAGGATGCTCGCCCCTTTAAACCCGTCGCAGCATAGAGGGTAACCGCCAGCGCCCGCCCGGGCCCGCGGGTTCAGGCCTGCGCGGCCTCGCCGATGCGACGGAGGAAGGGAGACTGTGACGGGCCGGTGACGATCAGTTCGTCCATGGCCCGGGTCATGGCCACGTAGAGCAGGCGGGCCTCTTCGGCCTCGCGCTCCCCGGCGGTGTCCATCTCGCCCAGGCCGGTCAGGGCCACCACGGGAAACTCCAGGCCCTTGCTGGAGTGCATGGTCACCATCTTGACCGTGTCGGCCGGGGTGGCCGACTTCTGGCGATTGCGGTCCCCGAGGTTTTCCAGCGGGATGCCCGCGCGCTCGAACACCGCGCGGATCCTGCCGGCGGCGGGCACGCGGCGGTGCAGCACGGCCATCTCGCTCCAGGGGCGGCCCTGTTCGTGCAGCCGCTTGAAATGCCCGGCGATGTATTCGATCTCCTGCGGCTGGGCGGGCATGGGGATGATCGCGGGCTCCGGGCCTTCGCGGCCCGCGCTTTCCGGCGGCACGAGCGGGATGCCGTCTTCCTCGGCCTCCTGCGGGTCCAGCAGTTCGCGGGCGAAGCGGGTGGCCAGGTCCAGCACCTGGCGGGTGTTGCGGTAATTCACCCGCAGGATGGTGGTGCGCCCGCGGGCCTCCACGCCCACGCTCGAGAAGCTGAACCGGCTCTGGCTGCGGCCGTAGATCGACTGGGCGTCGTCGTACAGCACGAGCACCGAGTTGGTGTCCGGGTCGACCATCTGCGTGGCCAGCCGGAACCAGCGCGGCTCGAAGTCGTGGCCCTCGTCGATCATCACCGCGCCGTACTGCCCGCCGGGGATCTGCCCCTGGTCGACGCCGTCGATCACCTGCTGCACCAGCTGGTCGAAGAAGGCCCGCTTGTCCGTGTTATTCGGCGGTGGCGGCACGTTGTAGGTGCGCAGCTGCGCGTGGCACCAGCGGTGGAAGTTGTACACCACCACCTGATCGCCCGCGCCCTTCTCCGCCAGGATGGCCTGCAGGCGGTCGGCCAGGGTGCGGTTGTAGCACAGCACCAGGATCGGCTTGCGCAGCGCCCGCGCCAGATGCAGGCAGCGGTAGACCAGGATCAGCGTCTTGCCCGCCCCGGCCGCGCCATGGATCACCCGGTGCCCGGTTCCCAGGCTGCGCGCCAGCTGCTCCTGCTGCAGGTCCATCACCCGCATCAGGTCCGGGAGCACTTCGGCCGGGGATTCGGTCTCGTCCGCGTCGGGCGCATCGTCGAACAGGCTGCCCTGGCGGATGCGGATCTCGGGGAACAGATGGCCGCGGATGCGGTCGATCTGCGGCAGCGACAACCGGTGCGGGAACTGCACGGTGAACATGTCCCACAGCCGCTTCTGGAAATCCTCCGGATCCTGGGACTCCGTCATCTCGTCGCGACAGATGACCCGATTGGCCGGAATCACCTCGCCCAGCTCCTGCTGCTCGAACTGCGCGCGGGTAATATTGGCCAGCACCACCCCGTGCCCGAACGGCAGCATCAACCGCCCCTGCAGCGAAGACCCCGGCGGATGCACCAGCTGCGCATCGCGCTCCAGTGGCTTGATCACCTGATAGGCATACTGGCGCGCCTGCTCCAGCGGGTTGGGCACCACCTTCAGGCCCCGGTCCGTCAGGATGGTCGCCTCCTGGCGATCGATCTGCCGGATGGTCTCCAGCCGCCAGTCCTTCACCTCCAGGATCAGCAGCCCACGCTGCGGATGCAGCACGATGAAATCCGGATGCTCCGACCGCCCGCCCACCGGCACGTCGTACCAGCACAGGTAGTCATCCTCCAGGAACTGCTCCAGGCGCCGCGCAAAGCGCTTCTCGCCCGACGTCATCCGCGGCAGGCAGCTGTTCAGCGAAGGTATGAGTGTTGTCACTTCCGGGGCTCTCCCAAAGTTGCGCGGAATGGCCCCCGCGCCCGTCGCGAAAGCCCCGCCACCGCAATCGATCTCTATCCCTCGCTACGGCCCGAAAGATCCCACTGACCGGCCCGCCGGCAAAGCGCAACTACCGAGATCGACGCTGAACCACACATAGGCTATGGTTTCCACAAGCTGACACGCAAGGATGCCGCGAAACCGATTCGCCCGGAGCCAGGAGGAACCAACCATGGCCGAGCTACCCGAGTTCATCGAGTCAGGCGAACCTGCCCGGCTGATCCCCGTCACCGCCGACTCCAACAAAGAACAACGAGCGGCCTCCATCGTCCTGGCGGCCATGCGAAGCATCTACGAGCTCCGCCAAGCCATGCTGGGCTCCCTCAACGTCCGCGTCGGCAACCGTGCAAGGCTTGGCGCCTGGACCGAAGTCACGTTCAAGGAAGAGAAGAGCGCGAAATCGAGCTCCAAAAAGAACGACCGCCCCGACGGCCTTCTCGTCCTCGACACAGGGAAGAAGCGCTGGACCGCCCTGATCGAAGCCAAGATCGGCAATGCCGAAGTGGACGAGGAACAGCTCCAGTCCTACGTCCAGCAGGCCCGCGCTCACAAGATCGACGCGGTGATCACCATCACCAACCAGTTCGTGGCCCAGCCTACCCACCATCCGATCAAGCTGCCGAAGAACCAGACGCGCAACGTCGAGCTCTATCACTGGTCCTGGATGTACATCCTCACGCAGGCCACCCTCCTCCTGGAGGCGGACGGGATCAGCTCACCCGACCAGCGCTTCATCCTCGAGGAAGTGACCCGTTATCTGAATCATGACTCGAGCGGCGTCAGCCGCTTCGACAGCATGAACCGGGAGTGGAAGGACGTCGTCGGCAAGGTCAAGAACGGCGCGAAGCTGAACAAGAACTCCGAAGAGGTCGAGAACACCGTATCCAGCTGGCACCAGGAACAACGCGACCTGAGCCTGGTGCTTTCGCGGAAGCTCGGACAGGCCGTCAAACTGCGCCTGAGCCGTACGCACCGGACCGACCCTCAGGCCCGGCTGAAAAGTGATTGCGAGCTCCTCGCCTGCGAACACGTACTGCGCTGCGAACTGGACATCCCGCACGCCGCGGCAGAGCTCCACGTGGAAGCCAACCTGGAGAAGCGCGTGATCGTCACGAGCATGCGGCTCGACGCACCGAAGGACAAAAAGAAGACCAGCGCCCGAGTCAACTGGCTACGCCGCCAGCTCGACAACGTCGAATCGGAGGGCTTCTTCGTGAAGGCGATCCGTCCGGGCAAGGCCGAATCCACGCAGGCCCCTCTCGGCCTCGTACTGGAAGACCCTGAACACCTCGAGTCCGAGAATACCGACGCCGTCCCAACCGGCTTCGAAGTGCGCTATGTGACCGATCAAGCCTCCCGCTTCTCCGGGAACAAGGTCTTCATCGAGGAACTCGAGCGGGCCGTGCCCCACTTTTACGAGCAAGTCGGCCAGCGGCTCCGCGCCTGGGTGCCACCGCCGCCGAAAATGAAATCAGACCCCGTCAACACGGCGTCCGAGACCCAACAAGAAGAAGAGACCACTCCACAAGACGACGGGCCGAACTAAGGAAGCGCTGATCAATGGCCCTCCACCCGACTCCATATCCCGCCAACGTGTTTCTGGAAGGACATTTGGGCCAGGGCGGCCTGCTGTACCCCCTGTAACCGCCGTTTTTGGCGGTTACAGGGGTGATTTCCGGTCCTGCGGACACACTACCCCTGCGGCAGGAGTCCCCATCGTCGCGCGCGGTACAGGTTCGCCAGGGCGAACAGACTGTGGAGCTGCGCGGTGTTCTTATTGAGGCCGCGGTAGCGGACCTTGCGGTAGCCGAAGAGGTTCTTCACCACATGGAACGGATGCTCGACGATCGAACGCAACTGCGCCTTCTGCCGTTCGGCGGCGCGCACCCGCTCGCGCGCCGGGCCTTCCGGCATCGCGCGCACGGTGCCGCGCTTGCGAGCAATGTGGGTCTCGGGACGATGCGCGTCCAGCCGCTTCTCCGCACCGATGTAGCCGGCATCGCCATGCAGGCTGTCTTCCTCGCTGTGCAGCAGGTCCGGCACCTGCGACACGTCCGAGACGTTCGCCGCCGTCCCCTTCACGGTGTGGACCAGGCCCGTGACCGCGTCCGCGCCGACATGCGCCTTCATCCCGAAGTACCACTGATTGCCCTTCTTCGTTTGGTGCATCTCCGGGTCACGCGCCTTGTTCTCGTTCTTCGTCGATGGCGGGGCGGCGATCAGCGTGGCATCCACGACCGTTCCCTCACGCAGCAGCAGGCCCCGTTCCTGCAGATGGGCGTTGATCCGCTCGAAGATCACCCGGGTCAGGTCGTGGCGCTCCAGCAACCGACGGAACTGCAGCAGGGTGGTGGCATCCGGGGCGTCTTCGCGGCTCAGGTCGATCCCGACAAAGCGCCGGATCGCCTGGCTGTCGTACACCGCGTCCTCGATCCCTTCATCCGACAGGTTGAAGCACTGCTGCGCCACGTACATCCGCAGCATCCGTTCCAGACCGATTGGCGGGCGGCCGCGTTTCCTTCGGGTAGTGCGGCTCGATCGCCTCCACCAGCGCTCTCCAGGGGGTGATGGCGTCGATCTCGCCCAGAAACCGGTCGCGCCGCGTCTGCTTGCGCTTGGCGGAGTACTCGAGATCGGAAAAGCTGCGCTGCGACATCGACCATCACCTCGGGCAGGAAACCTGCTGCCATTATCCCAAACCCGCTCGCCGGGCGGGAGCAGCGGCGGTTTAAATCAGCGTCTCCTTAACCCCATCAGCCGTTTGCCGGCTTGAAGAAAATGTGGCTCTACACCTCGTGGCCAAAGAACGCTTTGTTCCGGCCCTAGGCGGCTCTAGGGGTGCCCAGTTTCGCTCTGTAGAATGATTTGAGAGTATCTGATCAGCGGTATGGGTTCACCATTCGTTCGAGCCCTACCTGTGCGTGATTGACAAAACATTTAGAGTAATGTAAATGGCTAAAAATGACTTCCGACGCGAGTTGCTGCCGCTGATGGACCTCGAGCTGGATCCGACCAACCCGAGAATCCGGCTTCGCGCCAACGCGGATCGTCGCGACTGCATCGAACAGATCGCAGAGGACGGTGACCACTTGGTAGCACTGGCGAAAGATATCAGTGCAAAAGGACTCGGCCTTGACCCGATCGTGGTCGAACCCCGCGATGGCATGCTGATTGTCCGTGACGGCAACCGTCGGGTGTCGTGTCTGCAAATGCTTCTCAACCCCCAGCTCGCTCCAGAGCGGATTCGGCGTCGGATCCAGCGCGCCGCAGACGCCGCGATCGTGCCCGAGAACGTGGAATGCCACGTCTCCGAAGACGAATACGCCATCCGCGAACACATGCACCGCAAGCACACCGGTGAAGGGCAGGGCGAAGGCCATCGTGACTGGAAAACCGTAGAACAGGCGCGTTGGGAGATCGACAACGGCTTCCCTTGCGATGACGAAACTGCCGCGTGCCTTATGCGCTATGCGGAAGATAAGGACATAGCCGCCATCGCTCCGGATCTCCCTATCACCACGCTTACTCGATTTCTAAATAACCAACGCATTCAGCAAATCGGTTTCGACGGCCTGAGCGCCCAAGTTCGCCCGCCACAGCTGAATCAGGATGAGCGCGTGGTCGTGAAGCGCGTTTGCAAAATAATCGAAGACCTGAAGACTAAACACATCAGCGTAAGCCGAAACCCTGGGCCGGGGAAACTATCCATGATGGACCCCGACGACCAGAAGACCTACCTCGCTGAGCTTCTCGACGTAAAAGCTCCCCAGGGTACGGCGGCACGAGACACCGGGACCGACACTTCTGAAGAAGAACAATTCGCCGGTGTCGATCACGGTGGTGGGAGCGTGATTTCAGAGGCCGAAGACGATAAGGGGGCTGCGAAGGGCAGAGGAGTGGAGCCGAGCGGCGCGCGCACTCAGCCGCCCTCATGGAAGCGCACCCATGTCGCATCCCCTGTTAAACATAATGGTGTGACCAAGTTGCCAGCCCAAGCTAAAAAAGCGAAGTCAGTTCATGCTGAACTTACACGCTTGAACGTCGCCAATTTCCCGAACGCCGCAGCGGTGCTCGTGCGGATGTTCGTAGAGCTCAGCGTTACCACCTACTTGGAGCGTCAAAACGTCACCTGTAAAACCACTGAATTACGGGACCGAGTAAAAATAGCGGTTGATGACATGAAAAATCGGAGTATCATATCGGATCCACGCGAAGCGGCCGGCTACAAGCAGCACACGTCCAACGAGTGGATCTCAACCCAGACGCTACATGGCTTCGTACATCACGAGTTCATAGCAGAACAGCAGATCGTAAATACCCTCTGGGATAATATGCTGCCCTTTCTCCGGCACTGCTGGCACTCCTAACGCCGCGAGTACGGCGCAGGCTCCAAATGCAACCGACCATGGTAGACCAGTTCAGTCGCATGGCGCCGACTCAAGTTGTTGGCAGTATAATAGACCTCAAAGCGCCCTCCCTCGGCCCAAGCATAGAGGTCCTCGACCTCTTTGGTATCGTCGTAGGTAACCACCCAAGGGTGCTTCAAGCGGCGCACGGCGCCAGCCACAGCGCCATGATCGTCACCGTTGTAGGCATTACGGTAGAGTTCGCCACCTTGGTGGAAATAGGGTGGATCGAGGTAGATCAAGCCGGAGCCTGCCGTAGGGTCGGGTAGCGTGTCTAGGAAGTCCATTGCGTCCAGTGAAGTGAGGAATATGCGGTTACGGTGAAGACCAATCAGCCGAATCCTGTTCGCTAAATTCTCGCGATTGAAACGCGCATCAATGCCCCAAGTTCCAGCCTGTTTTTTTCCGCCGATCGGCCCGCCACCAAGAATTCCCGAGCGGCTGGTACGGTTCATAAAAAGCGTGGCGAAACCTACGTCCAGCGTGGTGTGTTCTTCGGAAGACTGAAGCACCTCGCGTTGCCGTGCTCGCTCATCAAGGGTCACCGGCGTGGCGCAAACACGTTCCATCATCGCGTTGGGATTCTCCAACACGGCGCGCCAAAAAGCGTGTATCGCCGGGTCGATATCGTTGATGTACACACGTCGCACGTATCCTTCCAGGAGCAGGTGCAGGGCCACTCCAGCGCCCCCGGCATATGGCTCCGCGTACCAACCGCCGCTGATCCCATTGGCTCGCATGAGCTCACCCATCCAGGCGCCGAGCCGCCCCTTTCCACCGGGATATCGAAGGGGGCTGTAAAAGGGCATGCGCACTCTCCTAGTGTGATACGCGCAGATTGTGCGTCATGCGACCGGCGATTAACAGCCAGACGTAGGTCGATTTAACGAGGTCTAGCGCCTAATGCCCCTACACGAAGCTAGGACGCCCTCCCGTCAAGAGGTCCATTCGTCCAAGAGCCTTCGACGGTTGAATTGAGCTCGCCGTAGACCACCGGCGGTAGATCGCCGACGGCGTCATGCCCCCGCTCCTCGTTGTAGTCCAGCACCCACTTGCGTCGTGATCTCGCGGACCTCCTCGAGGTGGTTGAACAGGTAGAGATCCAGGACCTCGTTGCGGTAGGTGCGGTTGAAACGCTCGATGAAGGCGTTCTGGTTCGGCTTGCCGGGCTGGATGTACTGAATGAACATCGCGTGCGCCTCCGTGAAGTGACCCGCTCGGGTAATGCGGCTCGATCGTTTCCACCAGCGCGGCCCTGGGCGTGATCGCATCCATCTCGCCCAGAAACTGGTCGCTCCGCGTCTGCTTGCGCTTGGCAGAGTACTCGAGATCGGAGAAACTGCGCTGCGACATCGATTCTCATCTCGGTCAGAGAACCGGCTGTCATTATCCCAGAGCCGCGCACCAGACGGGAACGGCAGCGAATTAATTAAGCGTCTCCCTAACGCAGGGTATCGGGGACACAAGGGGAGTCCCGCGCGCGTCCCTCTGCCTTCCCCTTTCACGATTTCTTACGACATTCAAGGTTCCACCCAAAGCCGCCAAACCACTAGTGATGCCAGACCAATACCGACCACGGCTCTAATTAAAAAGCCAAACTCAGCCATTATCGTCAAGAAGCTTCTTGACCAAAACACCAAGTAGGCCAAATAGCCAACCACAGTGTTTATCGCCACCACTATCAATAACAGCAAAAACGTTAGCGGCAAGTAGAAATAGGTTCTCCAGTCGTGCAAATAGTCTCGGAGCTGCCCCACAACGAAGAAATATTGAGCGACCAGGATTCCGATGGTCATTGCCCCCATCAGATACGTTGCCATTAGAAGATGATGGGAGATGACAGCTAAGGATTTTGACTTAGGGAAAATCAGGGTCAATGCAAAAAACGATAAGGCAATGACGCCCACAACATTCCAAAGAACCGGCCCTATTGCTTGCTCGATTGCCTTATTGTAATAGTCAACCGATCTCAGTCCGGTAATTTCGGCGAAGCGAACCAAAGCTACGAAAGCCGCTGAGCTGAGGGCCCATGCTGCGAAAGGCACAAGCAGCTCCCGCCACCTCCACTTTGGATTCCAATCGATTTCTTTAAGCTTAGCAGCTTGCCTATCACGCCATTGCTTCAATATTCACCCCCTACCGCCAAAATGTGACTGTAACGCCTAGCGCAACCATCTCGCGCTGGAGCGCCAGCCGAAACGCCGGTCCGCGTTGACGGTATTGTTAGAGCCAACCTTAATCATCGAGCCCTGAAGGACTGAAGCAAAAACCCTCTGTAATTCGAGAGATTGAATGTAAAACGCCTATCAATTTATTTCTCGATGCCGGTGCCAAAGGTTAGCAAGATATCGATAATATGTGATCCGTCCCGCGCTGGGTCCCCGACAGCCCCGCGATCATTTTATCGATCCTATATCCTTGATCGAAGGCGTTGCCTGTCATTTTCAGATAAAGGTTATCCACATCCCAACTCTCTGGTTACTCGCATAACGCCGAAGTACAGCGGCGACCTTGGAGTGGCGACGAAGGAGCCACGTAAAGGACGTCCGGCGGCCATCGGCCGCGAACTGATGCGACTTGTTATACAAAATTACCACTCGACCTTGATCGATACCGTGTCACCATCAAGAGCTTTGTAATAGACCTTCGCACCTTGCTCATGTGCAGTCTGCTCTAGTCTATGTAGTGCTGCTCGGACACTACCATCTATGGCCAGTACTGCTTTGACTTTTGCGAAATCGGTATCGCTCAAAATAGAGGGAGGGTACTCAGTCCAATCTTCGGGAGCCTCATTATCAGCGAAAATAGTGTTGGATATATCAGCTTTAAATTCGATGTCTTGCTTGCTCTGAACCGCTTGCCTGATGACTTGGCAGTTCTGCCCCTCAAATTTCATGGTATTCCCCTATTTTGTATAACGCCAGCCATGAGCCGCGCGGGTGCGACAGCACCCGCGTCGCGCTCCATGGCCTTGTTATGCAGCATCTAGCGGCTTGATGCGTTTCACTTCTTCCTTGACCGACTGGCCTGCAGCCCAAAGATCAACAGATCGCTGTGCATTCAGCCAGAATTCCGGAGAGTTACCAAACAAACGAGCAAGCCGAAGCGCCATTTCGGGACTGACAGCACGGCGCTCACGAAGCAATTCATTGACTGACTGGCGCGAAACGCCCAGAGACTCCGCCAACCCCGCAACTGTCAAGCCATAGTCCGGCAGGAAATCCTCTCTCAGCATTTCGCCAGG